>JAYRWD010000063.1:0-18660 GCA_041918255.1 Candidatus Dojkabacteria bacterium | reverse complement strand
TATTAACCATCGTAGCTGTTTTACTAGGGTACAGGTATTTTTTTTCCGTTTCGTTTGATCCTGAATCTGCTGCGGCTATGGGTATAGATGTAAAAAAGGTTAATATTAGTTTTGCTCTAATATCCGCCCTTTTGGTTGCTGTTTCGATGAAAATGGTAGGTGCGCTTCTAGTGGGATCTCTCCTGATCACGCCGGTGATCATAGCTCAACGGTTTGCAAAAAGCTTTTTTGGCGGTATAATCCTAGCATCAATAGTCTCGACGATTTTGACTGGTATAGGAATAACGATTTCGTACTTTTTCAATCTGCCGGCTGGAGGAAGTATAGTGGTGGTGATGGCTACTTTAATGGGGATATCCGCCTTAATTAAATATGCTTAGATTGGAACAATTTACTAATGCCTTTGAAACCACCAGATAGAGGACCTCAAGAAGTTGATACTAATCACCGTCTGTATTTAGTTAGACTCTTTGGTACTCTTGCAAGTTTCGCAATTCCTATTGCCACCGGTCCGGGGTTTTTTTCTTCCGTTCAAGATATTGTTGGTAATATACCCCCAAGAGACTTTGCTAATATGGCTTATGCATTTTTAGGTGCTATTAGTTTTTATTTGATAATGTATGATATAAAGTTTTCTACCACCACAGGAGAAACTGATAATCAGGCATTAAGATTGGATTCTGGAAATGCACTTATTTCCATACTTGGATTCATGGCTACTTCTTTGGGGTTGTAGAAGGAATAATTATCAATATGCCGAGAGTCAGAGTTGAACTGACGACACCTCGCTCTTCAGGCGAGTGCTCTACCAGCTGAGCTATCTCGGCATGTGTTAATTTTACACTAAAGGGGTGAAAAATAACAA
Organism: Candidatus Dojkabacteria bacterium; assembly: GCA_041918255.1. GTDB lineage: Bacteria > Patescibacteriota > Dojkabacteria > B142 > WJKM01 > JAYRWD01. The sequence goes on along the minus strand of JAYRWD010000063.1, from coordinate 17,795 downwards.
ACTATAAAACTCAGTAGTTTTTAGGTTCTTGCTTCTGTAATTAATCCTTCCAGAAAGTTATAATTACCCATGACTAAATACTTGGAATATTCACGAACTACAATCAAGGATTTTTCTCCTTCAAATATCGAATCAATGTACGCGAGGGGATTTCTCTTCGGACGAATCGAGCATGGATTCATGACTCAAACTCGAAGTCTAAGAATTAATTTGTCTATGTTTGATCTCAGTAGTGAGAATCGAAGAATTTTGAGAAAGAACGAAAGTTTAGATATGCGAATTATAGAATTACCTATTCCCTCGGACGGATATAACTGGCAGATACACCGGATGGGAAAGGAATTTTATTTGAAAAAATTTGGGGAAAAACTCTTTTCGGCATCCAAAATTAAGAAGTTAATTACGGAAAAGCATAACTTTACTACATTGTTCACTTATTCTGACGTTAAACGTAATGCTTCTGGTGAAAGTATTGGATATTGTATTAGTTTTGTATCGCCACATATTGTTCATTACGCATATCCTTTTTACGATTTAACTATCGATACAGGAGATCTAGGGATGGGGATGATGTTGAAAGCTATTTTGCATGCGAAAGAAGCCGGAAAGAAGTATATATATCTTGGATCGTATCAACGTGAAAGTGACAGGTACAAAATGCAGTTTAAAGGCGAGGAAATTTGGGATGATGAAAAGGGAGAATGGGTAAAGGTTTAAGTGATAAGGGGGAGGATTGGATTCCTGCTGGAGCTTGTCCTGTACTTGATACGAGGTAGTAATTACGTTAAAGAAAAGACTGGATTCCTGCAGGCGCCTGCCTACGCAGGTAGGTAGGCAGGTGGCGTTGCCACTCTCTCTAGAATGATGATGAAAGGGCGTGAATGAAAACTCCCTTTACTGTCTTTCTGGTAAGTGAGCGAAGCGAACGCATCCAGAATCAATTGCATTGCGAGGATGACAGAGTAGAAGAGTTCACCCCGTACTTGATACGGGGTAGTAATTACGTTAGAGAAAAGAATGGATTCCTGCTTCCGCAGGAATGACACAGAAGAAAGCAGGAATGACACAAGGAGGGTGGATGACACAAAGAGGAACCAGGCATCAATGAGTTAGGAAACAATGTAGACATTAGGATTGAGTAAAGTTATAAATATAGTTGAAGAAAGTTCTGAATAACAATACTTTTATGTCATTCCTGCGAAAGCAGGAATCCATGAGTTAGGATGTTATGAATACGTACTTTGTATACATACTTGCAAGTAGAAGTAATGGGACACTATATATTGGTGTAACTAATGATTTAGCCAGAAGAGTATACGAGCATAAAGAGGGAGAGGTAAAAGGGTTCACGAAGAAGTACAAAGTTAATAAACTAGTTTACTATGAAGAATACTCTGATGTTATAGAGGCAATAAGCAGGGAGAAGAACATAAAGAAATGGAAAAGAGCATGGAAGGTAGAGTTGATTGAGAGTGAAAATGCTAATTGGGATGATTTATACAATGAGTTAATATGAAGACTGGTTTCCTGCTTCCCTACCTGCGCCTGCCTACGCAGGTAGGGAGGCAGGTGGCGTCGCCACTCTCTCTAGAATGATGATGAAAGGGCGTGAATGAAAACTCCCTTTACTGTCTTTCTGGTAAGTGAGCGAAGCGAACGCATCCAGAATCAGATTGTATTGTGAGGATTACAGAGTAGGAGGGTTCAACCCTTGCCGGGGTTCACCCCTTATTTGTTACGGGGTAGTAATTACGTTAAAGAAAAGACTGGATTCCTGCTTTCGCAGGAATGACAATGAAGAAAGCAGGAATGACACAAAGAAAAAGCACGAGCTAAATGCTATTTTGCGTCATCCTTCGACCCCTCGACAGGGCTCGGGGCAGGCTTAGCTCAGGATGACAAAGGAAACTTAGGATGACATTGAAGAAAACTTGGGCTGACAGTTAATTGTCGTAGCAAGATGGCTTCTTTATACGGGAAATATCTTTAGTAAATTCGCAATGTGTTCTTCAAGCGTGATACCAAGTTTTTCTACACCATAAGCAATATCATCCCTATTTATCTTTGCTGCGAAAGCTTTGTCTTTATACTTTTTCATTACTGACTTCACCTCCATTCCCTCGTAGCCAGTAGGTCTCATCAATGAATAGGCGTGGATCAATCCTGAAATTTCATCGCAAGCCATAAGAGCTGCTGCCATTTTTGTTTCGGGTTCGGTAGTGAATCCATTATAGCCACGGGCATGAGCCTCTACGGCATGAATTAATTCTTGGGGATATCCCCACTGCGCAAACCACTCAAGTTCTTTTTTAGGATGTTCAGATGGAAATTCAAAGTAATCGAGATCGTGTAATAATCCAGTTATAAACCACAATCCGGGATCGTCATCAAATTTGATCGCGTATGATTCCATGGCCTTCGCAACCATATTCGCGTGAAGCACTTGATAATCGTCTTTGACATGTTCACCAAGCATTTTTTCCGCCTCTTCTCGTGTGGGTAAGGTCATGGTTTGATTTGTAATAATTTTTTCATGAATAATATTCTTTTTGGTTTCTGGTTCTGGCTCTAATTTTGTGTTTTCTTGCTTAACTGTCTCCGTGTCGATTAGATACTCCTCGCCGTATATCTGTTTCTGGACTTGCGTGTAAGGTGTCGGGCGCAATACTGGGAAAAATAAAACGTCATCAATAAAGTCGCTTTCTGTAAACATCATCACAAGTCTTTCTATACCGGGTCCAAGTCCAGTGGTGGGAGGCATTCCATATTCTATGGTTTCTATGAAATTTATGTCCATTGGGTGGAATTCGTCTTTGCCTGCTCTGCCCTTCTTAAATTGTTCTTTGAATCGTTCGTACAGTTCCACGGGATCATTTAGCTCGGACCAATTATCTCCGCCTTCTATTCCTCCGATATAAATCTCAAATCTTTCGACAAATCTTGGGTCTGAATTTAATGTTTTCGCAAGTGGGGAGATTTCAATCGGATGGTTCGTTAAGAAGGTTGGTTGTATTAGCTTGTTTTCGACTGAGTGCTCAAAAACCGCTACCATGCATTCTCCTATTGTGTTGGGCAGTTCGTCTTTGTACCCAAGCTTTTTTAGAGAATCTTGCGCCTCTTTCAGTGTTTTTAAAATATTAAAGTCAATTGTTGTGTACTTCTTCACAGCGTTAAGCATTGTGATACGTTCCCATGGTTTCGAAAAGTCTACTTCTTGCCCCGAGATCATGAAGACTTCTTTGTTAAATACTGTTTTCGCAATATATTTATAAAGCTCTTCAATTAAATCCATATTGTATTCGTAGTTTTCGAATGCTGTCATGGTTTCGAGCATTTGAAATTCTGGATTGTGTGTTCGATCGATGCCTTCGTTTCGAAAATAACCTGCTATGTTAAATACTTTCTCAAAACCAGCGGTGATAAGTCTTTTTAGATAAAGTTCATGTGAAATTGACAAGTAAAAATCTGTGTCAAGCGAGTGCATGTGTGTTTGAAAGGGTTTAGCGGTCCCTCCTCCATATAGAGGCTGAAGTATTGGTGTTTTTATTTCGAGGAATCCTTTTTCGTTTAAAAAGTTTCGAATAGCGAAAAGCACTTGCGCGTATTTTTCAAACTTCCATTTTTTCTCTGGATTCATGATCATATCTAGGTATCTTTGTCGGAAAAGTGTTTCTTTATTTTTTACACCTGTCCATTTTTCAGGCAAAGGTCTGATGGATTTTGCTAATAATCGTAACTTTCTCACCAGAATCGACATTTCACCTCTTTGGGTTTTCGTGACTATGCCTTCGGCCTCGACTAAATCGCCTATATCTAACAATGTCAAATGTTCGAATCCAAGTGTTTGAGCCGTAGCGTCTGTTGGTGTAATCTGGTCGGCTTTGATGTAGAGCTGTATCTGACCACTTTGATCTTGCAAGTTTCCAAATACTAGCTGTCCATGTTCCCTCCAGGACATTAACCGGCCGGCAATGGTGACAGTCTGATTTTCAAAATCGTCAAATTTTGATATAATTTCAGCCGAAAGGTTAGTTCTATGGGATTTGGATGGGTAAGGATCAATCCCAAGTTCTCGGAGTTTATAGACTTTTTCAAGCCTAAATCCGCGAATATCTTGTAATGTAGAGTGTATAGTCGGCATTGGTTTTTAAATGAGTCTTAGTTGATATTATAGCGCTTTTCAAAAATTCTTTGTCAGCATTTTTGATAAAAAATTAAGTTCAATAACCTAATTTTATTATCACACAAGTTAAAATACCTGATGGTTCAAGTGTTTTCGAAGCTAGACGAGTCGGAGGAAAGTATCAATTACGCGTTCATTTCATTAAAATAAGTACAGCTACAGGAAGTCTAATCAAACATAATGTACCAGGTAATGCAATTATATTTGCTTCTCAGGCTGGATGTTTTGGGTGCCCATTAGCTGATAATGTTTGTGCAATAAAGAAAAAATCACGTGAATTTCCTGAAGATAATTTATATCAGGCTAACTGCCGAAGCCAGATAAATTTATAATATTTATGTTTATTGCAAGTTTATGGCAACTGAAGCTACCCCCCCACCCAAGTGTATACAATGAATCAAATCTCAAAGCAACTGCTTTCTTGAATGGTACTTTCCCTGAATTTGTACAACACTTTGGCTGCAGAAATTGCCCATTATTTGGAACTAAGTTGGTGAAATAGTAAACGATGGATCTTATACTCAGGGCGCTCATCACAAATATAAAAATGCTGTGTGCGACGAAAAATTAGTATAATTTTATACAGTTTTGCATCCCGCTGAATCAGACTCAAATCGGGCCAGTAAAATTTCTAATGCAGGGCTTATAGTCGCAGTAGTTTCCTTCGTAACAGGAGCAGCGGACTACTTTTTGCCAGGTAATCAGGTGGTTTTTGATTCTGTTCATGCAGTTTCTGGTTTAGTAGGGATTGCTTTGATTGGAGACTCGATTTATCATACTATCTTCCCTTCAACGAAGGTTGATAGCGAAAAGCTATTGAGAAATTCCATAAAAGCATTTGCAACCGCTTTGATTTTATTGGCTTTTACGAAACTATTTTAAATAAATTTTAGTTATCATACGTTTGTTACAAGAAGTTAAATTCAGACCAGTTGGTGATTTCACACAAATTACTTTTCCGTTTTCTCCAATTGCTGGTTGCGCTGAGTGCCCTGCTAGAATAATGTGCAGTCCCGATACTAGACTTAATGAAAATCGTGCGGTTACTCGACTGATCCCAAGAAAAGTGCCGGCTTATTGGATGGATTGTTTCAGGAATTTGCTTCTACAAACACATACGCTAAATTAATGAACGAATCAAACGAACCATTCTTCACACAGCCAAATTTAAGAAAAGCTTTATTATTTATTTCTGGTCTAACGCTATTGGCAAAGCCAATGATTCCAAGCTCGATTTCGAACATCACCCTTTTGGTATGTCTTGCATTGAGCACAATACAGACAGCGGAAAATATTGTTGATTATTTATCACAACCTTTAAACAAAACTGATAGTGCACAGGTGGGATTTGCTGTGGGTCAAACGTTATTGCCATTTTTAATCATCGTTGGCGCAAATATCGTGAATGCTCTTACAATGAAATAATTGTATAATCAATGATTCAATTACATCTCATATTTTGCTAACAGTTATCATCACAGCATACAGAGAGCCGGAGACTATTGGCAAAGCGATTAGACATATCGCCGATCCACAAATATCTGGCTCGGAACAAGAATTAACCCTCATTCAAGTTTCTCCCGATCTTCCGACACTTAAGGCAGGCAAAGAAGCAGTAGGAGAAATACATAACCGGAACTTACATTTCATTCAAATTAAGGACCAACTTCGCGGTAAACCTGCAGCGTTGAATCACGCACTCCTTCGAATTCCACCAGACACAACCGAAATTATCCTCACTGACGGGGATGTATATTTTGATTCGGGTGCTTTGAAAAAATTTGTAGAGAAATTTGTCGAAAGTAAAGCAGATGCAGCTTGCGGAAGAGTTGTTTCACAGAATTTAAAAAGAAACTTTTTAGGTTATATCAGCCACCTTATGACAGCCGCCGCGCATCACAGGAGAACAGTCGAACTGATTGGTTTAGAGTCAGGCTATGGTACCATAATGGTAAAAAAGACAGGGTTTTTCCCGTTGTCAGGTTACATGTTAATTCTTAATCTTACTTCAATTTTAAAATTATTAGGAGAGATACCTCGGATCCCAGATGATTGTCTGGTAGATGATGCGTATCTATCTTATTTAATCTTTAATGCGGGTGGCAAACTCTCATATTTTCCCGAAGCAGAAGTTTTCGCGAAATTCCCCACAACGGTCAAGGACTATTTGATCCAGAAACGCAGGGCAACTGGTGGATATCTGCAGCTTTGGGATTATGGTATTGTTCGCAAAGAGACAAATAGCAGATCGATTTGGCAAGAGCTGAGGTATTTCTGGTTTCCATTTAAATACGCTTCGAACCTTAAAGAGTATATTTACTCTTTTGCGTTTTTCTTTTTGCGAGCCTACATGTGGCTGGAAATCTGGTTTCTGAAGAATTTCAAACCTGAACGATACAAGGCTAGCTGGGTAAGGGTTGAGAGTACGAAATAAAAGGAAATGACTGTTAAGATTTTAACGTAAGTCATTCTTTGCCTAACATCTTTTGAAAATGGGGAAATATTTGAACTGGATTCCTGCAGGCGCCTGCCTGCGCAGGCAGGCAGGAATGACACGAGGGGGAACGAAAAATGTAATTTGTTTATGTCATCCCCGCGAAAGCGGGGATCCAGGGTAAAAAAGTACTGGACCCCTGCCTCCCTACCTGCGTAGGTAGACCAGAAGGACATCCCTTTTCCTGTCTTTCTGGTCCGCCAAGGGCGGATAAATAAGTGAGCGAAGCGAACGCATCCAGAATCAGATTGCATTGCTAGGATGACAGAGTAGGAGGGTTCACCCCGTACTTGATACGGGGTAGTAATTACGTTAGAGAAAAGAATGGATTCCTGCTTTCGCAGGAATGACACAAAGTTTAGAGTGTTACGAGATTCTGGCGTCGCTACGCTCCCCAGAATGACAACGAAGACGCAGAGATGACACAAAAGGCTCAGGATGACATTAAACGACAAGCCGAAATTACATCTTTTCAAGCCTTCTCGCTTTTAACCTTCGATGACGATGCCTTAGGTGATTTAACACGCTTAGAGCTAGGTTTAGATGAGCTTGTTTTATTTAATTTATATTGTTTCCGAATTTCACCCAATTTCCACATAAAAACTTTAGCTTTGTTGCGAACCTGATAATAATCACTAGCGAACGCCAGCGCTTGCTCTAGCACTGGACGTGGTAAATCTTTCGCTAGCTTGATATATAAACTATTTCTTTGGGTGTCACCAAGTGCGTGGGCTATGCGAAGTCCAAAGTCTTGATATTCCTTCGTAACGTACTTTTCCGATTTAGCCCTTTGATCTACCCAATCATGGGATAGAAGAAGATCTTTCGCTGACTTAAAAGGCCTTTTAGTTTGAGTTATTGATTTAAACATTAGGTTTTAAAAATTTGTACTGCCTTTCCGATTAAACCTCGAAAACCATGACTACCCATAAAAGCTATCACATGTTTTTGGTGCATCTTGCGTGATATGTGAGCTAGTAGTTTTTCGTCTTGATTTATAACATGGATCGCGAGTCCGCTGTTGCGCAAAAAATGTTTCAATTGGTCAGCGTTAAAATATTCGTATCCAACTGAAGTAAAACGTGGAAGTATCAATTCACCATTATTTTCAAGTTGTTCAAAAGTGTCGAGATATTCGTCAATTCCGTCCAATGTTCTACTTCCTTGATTGGGTTCGAAAATGACAGTGATAAAACTATTCGGGTACTTTTTCCGCAATGAAGAAAGTGAAATTTTTGCTTTTGGCGGAGACGCGCCAAAATCATCTATGACTACGGCTAAGTTTGATTCGTAAACAATTTCCAATCTTCGTTTTATGCCTTTGAAGTTTTTTAATCCTGCATATATATTTTCCACTGATACGCCAATACTTTTTGTTAAAGTGTATGCACCGAGTGCGTTTAACATGTCATGATCTGCGATAGGATTGTATCCATTAGTTCTGATCTTATCTATTAAATCTTGATCGAGTCGATACGCCATAACTGGGCATTTTACCCTTTTCGATAACATGGCAGCATTTTTGTCTTCTTCGTTATAAATTAACAGACCATCTGCTGGTATACTATCTAGAAATTTTGCGAAATTGTCGAGGTAATCATTGAATGTTTTGAAGATATCGGTATGATCCCATTTAATGCCTGTAAGTAAAACATGGGAGGGATCGTATAACCAGAATTTGGATCTAGGAATTGAGCCGGAAACAATATATTCATCCCCTTCTACTACGCTCCAGTCTGTTTGATCATCGGCAAAACGTATTCCATTTTCAAAGTTCTTGGCTAGTCCTCCGATTTGATAACTGATTTTTAACTTAGCCTCAGTAAGTATTGTAGCTATCATTGCAGTGTTTGTTGTTTTTCCAAAAGTACCAGCTACAACTATCGATTTATTTTTTCTCACTACATTTTCTTGAATGATCTGTGGGAAATATTTGATATTCAATTTATATAATTTAGCATGAACTATTTCTTCATTGTTCTCGCCTTTTGCTCCTTGGGGTATTACAAGATCGGGATGGCTATTTGGCAGCAGGGTCGTAAACTTTTCAGGGTACTTGCTAAGATAATAGTCTGATGTGAGATGTTCTTTTTTAAATCCTAACTCAATATTAATATTGTTTTGTTTGACGTGGTCGCTCATGGGCGCGAAAAATCCTTTGTCGGATCCTGTGACTATCCAACCGTTTCGTCTCATTTCAACTGCCAATTGTCCCATGGCTACTCCGCAGATGCTGATGAAATGAACCCAGGGTGTTGTGTTTGTTTTGTCTGGTTGCATTGATTGGATATTTTTAGGTATTTTTTTTGATTTCTAATTATGGTTTTGGGCTTTCTCGAGATAATTTTACCAAATGACAAACGAGAATGTTGGTTTGTGTTTGCATTTGGTCATTGGATAAATTAAGGGGTTTGGGTTGACCTGTAGGGAGGGCGTAATATATTAATGTCATCCTGAGCCTGTCGGAGGTTGATAGGAAAACCTGGATTTCTGCCTTCACCTGCCTACGCAGGTAGGCAGGAATGACACCGAAGAAAGAAGGAATGACATAGAGAAGGTAAGAATAAAATGGAGTGCGGGTTGAATTTCTTCTTTTTTACCAAAGGCGAACAGGTGAAGGAATGACATGGAGAGGCGGGGCGGCATCGCTACGCTCCCCTGACTGCGTAGGCCAGAATGACGACGAAAGGGTTTGAAATGACAATTTCCACTCTACTGTCTTCCTAGTTTGCCAAAGGTGGATAGATGAGCAAACGAAACGAACGCATTCAGAATTAGGCAGTAAAAAAAACTATATTCTAAATTATTAAAACCTATTGTATCAATTTCTTTTGAGCTTTGCTTGACGTTCATGGATCCTTGCTCTACGACAATTGACTCTTGTTAGTCGATCGGCTCCCTTTAATCGTTGCCTATAATTTATTCCTATATTTGCTGTGGATGGTGAATCTTGAAATAGGTCAAGATTTACCTCTTGTAGTTTCAAATGTGGTGGTACGGGTCCATCCCATATTCCATCGAATATTAATCCCATAAAAGAGAGGAATTTCAATAATTCTGCACCCTCAGTCGTATTCGAATCAATTTTTTGATTAGTAAAGAAATAAACTTCTCTAACGCCAGTTGGTGAATATCGAATCAAAATGGTTAATCCTCCAAATTGATCAGTTTCCAGCTGATGAATATTAGCTATCTCGCCTTCAGGGCTAACAATAGTAGGTTCAAGAGAGCTAGATCTCATCTTTCTTTGAATTGCACTTAGAGTACTGGCAAGAATTCTGGTGTCTCCGAATACAATTATTGCTGATTTACCATCGACACTAGGTATGTTACAATCACCAACAGCGGCTAACAAATGAAATTTACGAATATTTTTTCCATCAGCTCCTGTGTCACCAGTTTCTAAAATCCCAAGTGTTTGCTTAATAAGTTCATTATTTAAAGTTCTTTGAGGATCATCCCTTCTTAATTGAGCATCTAGAGCGCTGATCAATATTTCTGTTAATTCAAGGGTACGCCAACCCAGTAGCTTTTGTATTTGAGTATACTCTCCCAGAAAATCTGGAGGAGGAGATTCGAAAGGGTTTATGTCGCCAGGTGACATCGCTGGTAACCTTAAATTGTGGCAGGAAGACTCATAGTCTGGATTGCAAGCAGCAAAGATACTTCCAAATACGGTTAATGCCATGATTATAGATAGCATTCTACGAAAGTTTGGTTCGAAGCTTGTATGTTTTGGTTCTGGTTCTTGATCCAATTAATTTAATAATTGAAATATAACTATTATATACTTTTTAACCTTATAATTCAAGCCGATAGTATGAAAATATTAGGCAGTACTTATTTTATTTAGTTTTACAATAGTATGACTTTTTTTATAATCTCACAAAACTCTACCAAGCTTTGGATATCTACCCATTCGTCATCTGAATGTAAACCGGCTTCGATAGGTCCAAATTCAATCCCTGAATTGCATTTGCCCTGAAAAAAGCGTAAATCAGAACTTCCATGACCTTTGATTAATTTAGGCTTTCTACCAGTTACTTCCTTTGTTACTTTTTGGACTTGCTTTATAAACTTATGATTTTTCTCTGTCTGAAACGCTGGCTCATCTAGCAGGATTTCGACTTTAGCATTCTCGGGCAGAGCATTTTTTATTTTTTTTAAGTAAAATGCTTTCTGGCCATAAGGGTAGCGTATATCCAAAACCAATGAACAGTTATCTGGAACTTTGTTTTTTGTGGTATTAGTCGTTTCAATGATCGAGGGATTCATGGTGGTACGCCACGCTTCTTTTGTCGGGAAGGGAAGTATTTTGTTTAATTTAATTATCACTTTTGCCATTTCATTAATCGCATTTTGACCGTTCCATAGATATGCAGAATGAGCTGTTTTGCCAGATATTGTGATTTTTATCCAAACAATTCCTTTGGTCTCGTATTTAATGTCAAAATTAGTGGATTCTCCTACTAGCACATAATCTGCTGTGATTCCTTGGTTAATTTGATATTTTGTCCCGTCGAAACCTCCGATCTCTTCATCAGTGACAAGCTGGAGAGCCAGTGGGTAGTCAACCTTTTTTGCGCATGTTTTGAAAGCTGAGATCAAACAAACAGCGGGTCCTTTCATGTCTTGCGACCCACGTCCATATAGTTTTTCATTAATAATTTTAGGGTTAAACAATTCTGCTTGTGCTGGTATTACGTCTAGATGTCCGTTTAGGAGGAGTTTAAAATATTTAGGTACGGGTTTTATGTTTGAAACAAGTATGGAGCGTTTTCCGTTGGAAACGAATTCTTTCATTGGGAACTCTTTGAGCTCATCAGTTGCTAATCCCAACACTTTGCTGAGTAAGTCTGGCTGGTCACTTGTTGAAGGTAATTTCATAAGTGCTATGGCAAGATTTGTGAGGTCTTTTGAATTAGTCATGAAAAATTTCAAAAAAATAAGCAAAACCTCTTGACACCCGATAGCGTGATGATATAATAACTTTAACTTTTTTACAATAGAAGTGAGAAATAGTTACCTTTTTACAATTATAAACTTATCTACTCACTACTTTTGGGTAGATTATTTTAGTTGGGAGGTAATTTAGATAAAATATAAATTTTTAATTATACCTCCCGAAAGGGAGGTTTTTTTATTTGAGCAGTGGTTAATTTTTGTTCCTATGCACGACGTGTACCGAATCATAGAAAAACAGATCTAATATCTAATTTTAATATTCCAAATGATGACAGAGGCAGTAGGTTCGAATGAACAATTGTTTTTCATACATCCGGTGGATAAACAAATTGTATTATTTCCGAATTTAACTGCTCCGAAAGCTTGGGCGGTCTTGAATAAGGGAGAAGAATGTAGAGTTGGTGTGTTAACTCCAGAAGTTCGTGCATGGTTTCACGCCCGAACTGGTATGTCTCTAGATGAAGATGTTGGAGATGGTGAAGATGCCCAATTAACACTGATTTATAATTCACGAAACCCTGCTCAGTCTAGGGTTATTCACCCAGCAATAAGCAGAATAATAGATGATCCTACCGCTCGCAAACCATATGAAACATTGGAAGGTCGCGAGGAACTCAGGCAAGGAGACACTCCACTTATCAGAAATCAAAAGCAAGTTGTAAGAATGACTATAGATCCCTTAATACATGCCATGGTAAGTGATGGAACGGCAGCTCGATTAACTACGATAGGTGATAAGACTATATGCCTTTGCACAGTGACAGAACAACTGTCTAGTTTATCAATAATTCAAGGGGATCCTGATGCCGAGGCTATTGATTTACAAAATGCAAGAGCTCTTCTAACACCTGGTAAGCCTTTGGTTTTTGAAATTGATTCAGGTGGGAATGTTAGATATATTACGCCAGCATACGGTAAAGCACAAGTATTAGCTCCTGATATGGCTGGATTGAGATTAGGAACGATAGGACAAACGGTAGGCCAGCAATTAGATCAAGCAGGGCTACGAATGCATAAAAGTAAAATCATAGCCGAGATGACTCGCAGAATGGTTGGAGAATTTACAGTTCCAACCTTTGAAGAAATAATTGGCAGGCATTTTGATAGAATTCCGCCCAAACTCAAAGAACATTTGGAAAATATTTGGCTTCCCGCACAGTGTGAGGTACTAACGCAAGTCGTTTCTGGAGCGAGAGGTGCTTCATCTGGAAGACAAAGCAGAGCCGAAGGTGTAATTACAGATAGTGGGAGAGCAGCTTCTGTTCCATCCCCGCGAAATTCAGATGGAACAACAAACTATTATGAACTCGGTAGATTAGATGAATCACTTATTAGTTTTCTTTTGACTCAGACTCCTGAAACTTGGGATAGTTTTATTGTACAACACCAGATCGTGACCGACCATTTAAGTTCAGCCGCCGAGGATATGCTTCTTCGTGCGGGCGCAGCAAATTTGGAACAAGCCGCTATAAATCAATTATTACACGAAGGATATAGGCATTGGAGCTCTGTTGGTTTAGAAAATATTGTTCTTGCTATCAATACATTTCCTCCCTCGCTGCAACAAAAATGTAAAGTTCATTTAGCACTTTTTGAAGAGCAACAGCTAGATAATGAAACAAGACAACGACTTCTGGCCAGACTAATTAGCACACAGCTTCTCAGTACTTTATTATATGAAATGGGCATGATTGCTGATGAATCGACAGATTATTCAAATTTGCCCTTAATGCCAGTTATTGACTACGACAGGGTTTTCAGTCGGGCCGAACGACTTATCGAAACAGAAGGGGGAACATTTGATCGTTTGATTGCTCTACATACCGGAGCAATGGACCAACACGGTATTTCAGATACTATGTATGACACACCACATATCAGAGAAAGGGCAGCTCGATTACGAAAAAGAGGATTAGAAGGGATGGCTCGAGTGCCATGGAGATTGTTAGAAGCTACAATGGAAATTCCTCATAGAGAACTCTACATTAATTTTATGAGCGCTTTAACTCTTATAGCAACATTTGTAAAGCATGCCGTTTCCGATCCGTATAGATTAGCACAAGATGCAAAATATCCTCCGGGATCACCAGAGTATGAGGGGTTAATGTCTCTTTGTAGAGCAATTGCAGCAACAATAACCTTCAAGGTTCCTGACTATCTACCACAAGGAGGAAGATTGAATTCACCATTAGTTCTAACTCGCCCTGATTTTGCAAGAATATTAGACTCTGGAGGACAAGTGCGTATGGTAGCAACAGAGCTTGAGAGTGCACCGGGTGGATTAGGTATGCAACGAATATTGCATGAAGGTCACTCTGTTGGCGAACAATCGAACGCAGTTCAACATATAGTCGATATGATGCAGGAGATTAGAGTCCCTAAAGGTTGTAACAGAAACTATTTGACAATACTTATGACAGAAGAGTGGTCTGAATATAGGCCAGATCTTCTTGTTCTTCAAAATGAAATGGAAACGAAGCATGGAATAAACGTTCGTCTCGTTACACTTGAAGAACTCATGGAAAGTGATGACAGTTCCTTAGAATCCGGGTTTGTCTTTCATTTCGCGTACCCATGGAATTTTATTAAGGATCCGGCGCGGTATTACGTAAATGTATTGTTGAAGCCTGAGAGAGTTGCGGCTGTTTTAGGGATTCCCTTAGAAAATGTTCTTAAATCAAATTTTATTGGTATTAACGGAGCAGTTGATCGACAAGCTCTTGAAAAAGAGCTTAATCGTATACGTGAGGAGACAAATGTTATATATAAGTTGACTGGAATACCGCCAATGGGTTTGTGGGAAGAACGTTTAAAGCGATATATATATTGTGATGATATTTACACTATCCGCAATGGTTCTGGAAATACGTTAATCGAAGCATCTAAGGCAATAGCCGAAAAGATGAAGAGAATTGCCATGGGAATTTACGACAGACAAGGTAAAGATCTTATGATTTTTAACGACCCGTGGTTATCTGGTTTTGTTCACAGCAAGCTGGGTATGGCGGTTTTTTCAATTCCTGGATGTATGGATGTGATAACTAAAGCTTTAGGTAGAATGGGATTTGATCAGGCGAAAGTCGAACAAATGATGCATAGTTTTTCATCCATGGTTGCAAGTAGTAATATTTTGAAACATCCGAATCAAACAACTGGCGATGAAACATTAGATCGACATCTAGATACTATATTTATAGATGCTTGGAATCACCGAGAAAATTGGGTGCTAAAATTAGCGGTTGATCCCCAATTCGGTATGTATGATTGGGGTGCAAGAGGAGTATTTATGGGCGCGAAAATGGGTGAAAGTGCTTGGCAAGCACTATTGTTGCAAGCCTCGGACGCTGAAATTCCTTATATTTTACAAAGACTTGTAAACAATGTTCCTTATGACGAGCCTAGAACTGGAGAAGATTTCAGGTCACGCAGGATTTCCGCTACAGGTTGTGAAAGAGTTGCGATTTTTGTTGATGAACCAGAGACATATTCTAAAACAGGTGAATTGTTGTTAGTTCCAAGAGCAGGTGCTCGTGTTAATCCTTTTTTGACAGCTTATTTAGAGCCAGCTAAGAATGGACATGTTGTAGCCAGGGCTGGCAATGGTATAGTAACTGTTACCCCCGTCGGTAAGGGGGAGGATTTTGTTAAAGTACATGGTGCCACAAATGCAGCTATGGCTCCGGCAATTTTTGTTGATTAATAAAAAAAATGAATAAAGTAAATTTAAATGATATGGTGATTCGACATTATGATAATGCCCTTCTGATGAGGTTGAAAGGTGAAATTCATTTTGACGAAATACTGAGCCAAGCAGAAGTTACTGTTGTTAAAAAAATGTGGAATTTATTTAACGATGACAGACCTCTTCCTCTTTGTGTGTATGTTCCTTGTGGTGGTACGATGCGTCATGTGCCCCATTTTCTTCAAACAGGTATTAGAGATGTGGTTGTGGTAGATTTATCAGAAATGAGTTTACAAATGGGATATGAAAAATATGGCGCCATTTTCAAAGATAATGCATCAATTTACCAAGCAGACATTCGTGAAACATGCTTATTCATGTATAACCGAAACAAATTTGCCCTTGCCGTACTCATGGGTAACAGTCTTGGAGACGTAACAGATGAAGGAGGGCATCTCGAGTTTCTTCGAGCTTTATCAGATGTTTTGTTGCCAAACGGCATTCTTGTTTTTGATTATGTGTGTGATGGATATAACCCACAAATAGGCGAGGTATTAGACACAATGTGGGAGGATAAATTAATAATGGAAAATGGAAGTATAATACCTGTTTTTGATAGAAGGACGAGACGCTATGAACCAGTTGATGACAATTCAGGAATACTACATCTTACATGCGAAGTAAAAGATCTTGTGGGACGAAACTTGGTACCTTTTCATTCGTACACTAAACGTATTGTAAATATTGATCTATTACGAGAACAATTTGTACAGGTTGGCATGACATTACATCATATGGGTCCAATGGAAGAATATTCCCAGTATCATAAAGTAAGAAATGATACCGACAATGATTTAGGTATGATGGGAAAGCCGAATCAACTATTTGTTGCTGTTAAAAAATAATATGAAAAATCAATCATCGTTTAAACATAAGCTACAGAGGACTTTTCTTGACCTTATTCATATTGACGAGATTTATGAGCAAGAGAACAAAGTAATCAAATATTGCGAGGAATTTTTGAAAAAAATAGGCATACGTCTCCAAAGAGATTCTTTCGAAAATCTTATTGCTTATCTAGATGGAGAAGGTGAGCCAATCATGTTAAATACACATCTTGATATACCAGAGAACGTACCAAACCTTGATTATAAAATCGACGGAGATATCATTAGTGCTACGGGTAAATCAATTTTGGGTGCTGATCCAAAATCTGGTCTTGCAGTATTATTAGAACTTGCCTCGTATATCAAAGAATATAATATTAAAACTAATCCAATTGAATTTGTATTTACGCGAGGTGAAGAGGCTGGATTACATGGGGCAATAAACCTTGATTATTCATTATTGAAATCTAAGATTGGACTAGTGATAGATGAAGATGGACCTTGTACCAATGTAGTTATTCAAGCACCTTCGTTTTATAGGCTTAATGTTACTGTTAAAGGTAAGACTGTGCATTCTAGAGATTACAAAGATGGTATTAACGCTATAGAAATAATATCTCATATAATAGCAAATCTTAAACAAGGCGAACCAGAGCCGGGAGTAAGTTTTAACATTGGTGTTTTATCGGGCGGTACAGCTGTAAATAGTGTCCCTGGCGAGGCTAATTTTAAGGCGGAGATGAGAAGTTTTAGTACCCAAAAAATGCTTGCAACAGCTAGGAAAATCGAATCTAAAATTCAAAAAATTGGTAGAAGTATGAGGGGAAAGATTAATATTAGTTCTAAACTTGAATTTGAGGGATATAAACTCGAAAAGAAACATAGACTTTTTAATCGTTTGCATGCAACGTATAAAAAAATGAATCTAAAAGAAAATTATTATCATACCTTTGGTGGAAGTGATGCAAATGTGATTAATGCTCACGGTATATGCTGTGTACCAGTTGGATCAGCATATTATCTTGCCCATCAATATACAGAATATGTCAATTTAGGTGATATGGAGGAATTATTGATATTTCTTTCAGAATTTGTTCAGCCTGCTGCTAGATATAATTACGACACCTAATTACGAAGTTTTTGAGAATAACTTAAACTGCTTTCTGGAAATTCTTAGGAATATGATACTTGTTAATAGTCTTTACAATAGTGTTCTCAGCTTTAGAATCGCAACTTATGATAATATTTAAGTATATTAATTTTTATACAAAACTGAACGAACACAACAAAAGGGTATAATTTTTGTCTGTCCGCGTCGAGGTGATTTCTAGGAAGTTCATTTCCGATACTATATATTTTTATGTTGTTACAAAAAATTTTATAAAGTTCTGCTACATTTCTCATGCGCTAAGAAGTTATCGTGATGAAGATAATCGATAGACTGTTAATTACCACCACCATAGGTGGTGGCATAGCTCTAGCCTGAAAGGCATTTATATTAAATAATCATCCTCTCTGCTCCCTCTCTTGTTGCCACTTTACATACCTCCTTATCTTATCCTCATCTAATCCCACTGTCGATAC
>JAYRWD010000062.1:0-161317 GCA_041918255.1 Candidatus Dojkabacteria bacterium | reverse complement strand
CACAATGCGTATTTGATACGCGCACCTTCTATACTAGCGGAGGGTTAAACTATGAAAGCATCACCACACCCACAAATGAGTATTTTAATTACGACTTGAACAGTAATACTTGGGTTAGCTATGGTGATTTAATATCTGTGCCAAGATATGTGGAACCAAATGGTCCATGCTTTGGTAAGCCTGCTGGATCATGTAAATTTGATACCCGTACCTTCTATACCGGAGGAGGGTTAAACTATGAAAGCATCACCACCCCCGATGGCAGATATTGGAACTATAGCCTGAACAATCCTATTGGCTGGGTTGCGGGTAGTGGAAATTATCTTACTAACTCTGCCGCCCAGTACGACAATCCCGGAGGTCCTTGCGAAGGACTGACTGGAGGAAACTGCAAATTCGCCACCCGATATTTCGACGAAAATGATAATGAGATTATCACTAAAGCCGACGGGACTTATTGGAAATATAATATAACTAATGCAACATGGGATGTAAGTGGCACCTATCTCACAAATATGACTAACCCGAAATACAAAGGTACCTGCGCCCCGCCACAACCCCAGACAAGAGACTACTTATTGAAACATTACCTAGCTTTCATAAGAACAAATCAATCGCCCGCTGAAGAGTTTAATACAGCAACGCCTCCGTCATTTTATAGCCGGATATTCGATATAAATAACCCGGAATCCAGATATGATGTAGGAACTGCAACGATCGATGGCCAGTCGGTAAATTTATTCAATGTTGATGGTGTTCAAGTTTACAAAGACACCAACAAAAATGTCCGAATATTCTACACCATCAAATTTCTCGATGGAACACCAGATGACTTCAGTACGCAATATAATATCTACACGGCTATCACATCACAAGCATCTGGTGACATTGAGCTTGGAGATACTAATGACGCAATCGGAAACATTATGTTTAAAAAAAGAGGCGTTCTGGGAGTTGACGTGAAACCTCCGATTCAATCCCAGCCAGCAATCTCCATCAAAAACTATAATAGCTTCGATATGAACTGGAACACCGGTACGGATATTGGTTCAGGATTATATAATTTCGACGCTAATTGCTCAGATGAACAAGGTTCGCCGCACAGTTTTCAACTAATTCTGACTGGCTATAATGACATATCTTTCGATCAGTCACTAACCATATCCGGGTCGCCCCAGCCTTGTTTCGGAGGCTCTAACGAAGATATCATGAATTTATTTAGGACTAGCGCGCTAGTTAGCACCCATCACAGCTTTGGCGTTAACATGGACGATTATCTCAATATGAATAATCTGCAAATAGATGTTGAGAATGTGATAGACAGAGCATGCAATATCGGGACTACTTCAACTGTAACACCTAGCGCAAACCACTCCTGGACGGCAACTATTGGAGGCGTAGTCCATGCTGATGAAGGATATCAAGCCTCGATACTTCCTCCGGATTCACTAGACGCAGGAACGTATTCACTGATCACGGGAAGCAATTCAATATCGCTCTACACCCCAGTAAATGATGAGCTTCTCAATCTTTCCTCAGGTGTAGTGACAGCAACTACCGGTTCCACTGCACCACCATCTCTCATCAATGCCTATCTTGGCGGATATTCCGACGAGAATAATGATGCGACCCGATACAACTCCGGTCAGACCATCGGCTGGTTCGATTATTTGAAAAACCTTGCTGAAAAGAATGGAAAGACAATTAACCTTCTCCCAAATCTTCTTTCTGATTCCTATCTGTCAGATGAAACTGACGAATTCTGCTCCACTGATCAAGAGTGTTTTATCGAAGTAACTGGTCCCGTAAATTTGACCAATACAATTTGCGACATGAAAGCAGTCATCTTCGCTGACGCTGACATCAACATCACCGGAAATTTGACTAGCACCAATAACAACGGCTGTATCCTTATAGCTAAAGGCAATATTACCATTTACGCGACCAATATAACCTACGATGGTGTAACTAAAACCGCCTCGCCATACGATTTGATAGATGCCTATCTCATCGCGGATGGAGAGCAGGGGAGTGTAATTATTGAAAACGATACCCACAGCAGTGGCACCGATTTATTCGCAGACGGGCTGGCTATACGAGGAGGAGTCATAGCGAAATATGAATATGCTTCTAACCGAAATCTCGGTCTCAGAAACAATATACAGCCACCGGTATATATCTATCACGATCCAAAATACATCTATTTGCTCGAGTCAGCTTTCAGACGCTCTGACTTGAAGATTAGAGAGCATTAAACCATGATCCTCAATTCTCGCCAAAATCAAAAATTATCCGGGCAAGTACTCATAATTGTACTGATAGTCCTAATGGTAATGGCTATCACTATAGTTGGTATCACAAATAGCATAGTTCGCGACACCCAAGAGAGCATCCAAAATACCGACTACGAGACTCTCTACAGCGCCTCCGAGTCCCAAGTGCTAGGTATAGCCCAAAATATCCCCCTTGTATCCACTATGACCCCAACAGAGAAACAAAATGCGATAAACACATACTTATTCTCTCTCGGATACATGAAGGAAGACGGATATAGCACCATTTGCGAAGTACAGAGCGACAATTCGATACTTTGCGATTTCAAAGAGTTCGGGCAGAGTACCCGCTCCACGCTCAAACTCGACGACAAGCCCTACATCGATGAAGCTATGTTGCGCAGAAATGAAAATATTGTGTTTCGCATTAATCCCGACGCAGGAAATATTCCCGATACCATTACCGTAAATCTAAGCGCCAGCGACAATTCCAATACAGTCGCAGATTTAGCGATAGAGGTAATTCTAGATTATCGAGCTTCTAATGGAACTAATACTTTCTATGGAAGTTTGGTTGGAGTATATCAGAATAATACAAATAACAATCCGTTTAATGCCTTAGACAATTCTAGCGCCATATCTTTCGGAAATGCCAACCCATTAGACTTAAATAGCTTCAACTTTTCTATTTCAGCTGCGATAACGACAATTTCAGCAAAAAAATATATACCGACAGCAACACCACCATACACTATTAAACCCGTGGGAATAAGGTTCAGACTGATTTCTAACCCAACACCAGAATCCGTCCTAATCAGCGTTACCGCTGACCAGTACCAAGATATTGTTCAGAGTAGAACCATCGAAGCTACAAATTACAAAGTCAACGAAGACCTGGAACAGTACGGTTCGCAGGCTTTTGTCAAAGGCACGATACCAGCCTACAAAGCACCGGCAGTATTTGACTATACTTTAAGGACAGTACAATGACAACAATTAGATATCGGCATTACAAAAGGAAAGGGTATTCACTTCTCGAAATGCTGATCACTCTCCTCATAGTGAACATCATCACGCTCATGCTTTCAAATATTCTAGTCATAAGTCTCAGGACTTCACTTGAGATCCGAGAACGTTCTGCCTCTCGTGAGGAGCTTACTACCATCATCAACCTTATGAAACGAGACGCTCGAAATTCTGATAGCGTAAACTGTCTGGTTAATAATTCCCAATGCACGTTTACCAAAGAAAACGAGGCCATCATATGGAAAATCTGTCCCGTCGATGGTATAAACCATATATGTCAAGAAAAAGTCGAGATTCCACCACCGAATAGTGTGCTTTTCAGAAGCTCAAGTAGACTGAATATCACTAACCTCAAGTTTGTTACTCTCTCACAAGCACAGGCTGAAAGAGAAAACACGCAAGATGTGATTTCTATTACCATTACGGCCGACCACACGAATGAAACGTTAGACATCAGAAATCTATACAGACAGGCAGTGGTAGCTACTCGAAACTACACTCTGTAATCAGCACAAGAGCAAAAATCACCCAAAACCCTAATACTTTTGGAATGTATCTATTTTCTGTTTTTCGTATTTACCATCCAACACGTATACCACAATCGAGGTGATACGTATTGTATTGTTATTATATGATCCACCCGAATATGACCCTATCGGATAGTTCGTGAGGATAATTTGATGGCATATAGGTGCTCCTTGATATGAACTAACTAAATAGGGTGAAGCCTGCGTGCAACTATCAATCTCCGGAAAGCCCATGCATCCTGAGGTTACTTTGTTACCCCCTAGTAAATCAACTAGAGTATCTTCCACATCTAATATTGGCAACGTATAGCAGCTGAAAGTACCCCCGTCGAATAATCCATAAGGTGGGGAACTGTCCCATGTTGACACAAGATCTGTTAGATCAAACTGGTTAATTTCAATAGCCCGCAGCATTATACCTGCCGCACTATCCGCCATGTCGTTTTCTTTCGCGACCTTTAGACCATTCGCGACTACACGTATAGCCATCACCATAGTTGTGGCGATGAGTATCAGCGCGATCAGTACTTCTACCAATCCCATGGAGCGAAGCCTCCTAGCTTGTTGATACTCTTTCAAAAACATTCTCATTGTGACTAAAGATAAAATACTGTTCATATTTTGTAGGATTCTTCGGATGCACTACCTTCGCAAAACAATCTGCGCTTTGATTCAAATCATTTGTTTCACTTATCTGAGATAAAACACTGCCAGCTTCAACAATGTCCATATCTCCAGTTAGATTTCGAAACAAAATACCAGCGCAAACATTACCACCCTCAGCATCTCCAGATTGAACTTGCATCGCGGATTTATTCTGAAAGCCAGCTTCGGGATGATTGCAATCCAAGATATCAGGTGTCGAAGTGATGCAACTGTATACGCCCCATGAAACACCATCAAAGTAAATCATATATCCCTTTATACGACTTACGAAAGGATCAGCAGGCGATGGGGTAGGGATACCACTTGCCCTTTTTGGTGTTACATTATTTCGTGCCGCATTTCTAACCGATTGGACCACAGATTCAAATTCACTTAAACCGGTGTTAAATTCCGACGAAGTTTTGAAAGAGCCTACCGAGCCTGCTCCCATTGCTATCAAAACAGCCATCACCACCATAACAATTAATAACTCCAACATAGATAAGGCCCTGCGCCTAACCGATAGATGTCTTTGAAATATATTCTGCGCGGTCATAAGAATAAAATGTGGTAAATATTTGTACTAAAGAGTGTAACGAGAATATAACTTGTCAAAATAATCGGCAACAGAGGTAACCGATGTTCCACGGTCTTTTTTTGCGTGAAAACAATCACTCCAGCAATACCACCTATCATAAATGTCGTTATCAGGAGGAGCATTAGCTTGGTAAGTCCGAAACCAAACCCATACGAAGCGAAAATCAATAGCTCGGCAAGCGTAATACCGGTTTTCCCTCTAGAAAGGATCGCTACTCCAACCATTAGCAATGTGCCTATCATAAGGTTAGTTAGACTAGTTGATAGATAAATATTCTGGGTATTAGTTGCAAGCTTAATTAACACTAAAATACCACAAAGAATAAAAAAAACCAGGCTTAAAAATTTAGGTGCCTGCCTATACTTATACTCGAAGTATGCTCCATGAAGCAAAATGTAGCCAAGAATTAAAGCGAGCAGGGCAGATGGATTAGAAATTCCACCCTTCATTAGAATTGCGATAGTCATGCCGGCCGATATCACCTCCATAAGAAGTAATTCCATCCCTAATTTACTTTTGCAATATCTGCACCTACCTCGTTGATAAAGATAACTAAATACAGGGACCAAATCTCTCGTACCCAAGGCTCTGTCACACGCATCACATTTCGAACGGGAGAAAAAAATTTTAAAAAAGTTCTTTTGTTTCACGCTAGGGGGAGTCCTATCTACCAAAGCGCATACGAAACTTCCGACCACACCTCCGAAGACAAATAACCAAACTCCGATGATAACCATTGAACTATTCATTACATCAAATATTTTGACCGATTGTATAAAGCGGGAGATATATCCCAAGTGCCAGAAATGCTACAACCCCTCCGACCAATATCAAGATCAACGGTTCCATTAACTTATTCAGATTATCCGAAATCTCACTCACTTCTTCTTCATAAAAAGCTGCCATATCCTCCAATACATTATCTAACTTACCCGTTTCCTCTCCGACGGCGACCATTTTCACGAGTATAGGAGGAAAGATCTCATTTTGAGAAAGCGGTACTGCCAAGGGGATACCATTTGTCACGTCATCTATACAATCTAATAAGGTCTTT
The DNA here is from genome assembly GCA_041918255.1 of Candidatus Dojkabacteria bacterium. GTDB lineage: Bacteria > Patescibacteriota > Dojkabacteria > B142 > WJKM01 > JAYRWD01. Next base: position 155,194 of record JAYRWD010000062.1, on the reverse strand, counting down.
TTGTATTGGCTATTTGAAAGAGCGTTCGCGACAATCTCCATTGATTTCAAAATTGGTACTCCGCTCTTAATTAACAAAGCAAATAACCGTGAGAATTCCGCAATCTGGATTTTTTCTACCAAATCGCCAAAAATTGGCATTTTGAGTATTATTTTATCAATCAACAATCTCCCTCCTTCTGTAGAATGCAGATATTTGTAACTTAGAAATATACCCAGTACGCTAAATAGGATTGAGCTCGCCCCGAACGGATTCACCAAGAATTTACTTACCGAAACTAACATTCGAGTAATTAATGGTAGCTCTTCTACCCCGAAATCAGCATAAAGACCCTCGACAGCAGGGACCATATATATCATCATAACCGCAAGTACTACGAATACTACTACGGCGATAATAGAAGGATAAATCATCGCTCCTTTTATTCGACTGCGCATTTTTTTAGTCTTTTCTAAGTCAATCGCAATTTTCGACAATACTTCATTCAGATTGCCACTGATTTCTCCAGCTTTCAATAAATTAATTTGTACATCATTAAACAACCTAGTATTCTTCTGAACCGAGTCAGAAAGGGTCATTCCACTTTTTCGAATATCATTCATTACCCCCTCAATACTTCTTTTTACACTCTTTTCTTTGGTTTGTTGAACTATGATCTCAAGTGCTTGGACAATTGATAGACCAGCGTTTAGCATAGTTGACAACTGTTTTGTGATAATCACCGATGTTTTCAATGGTATGCCTTTATTGCTTCCCGCAAATAGCTCTTCGATAAAGTGTACCTCCTCGTCAATATCGAGTATTTTGTAACCTTGCGCGTGAAGCAACTGCGCCACAGTATCCCGGTCTTTAGCCTCAAACTTTCCGGTAATATCATTGCCGCTTGCATCGTTTGCTCTATACTTAAATGTGGGCATTTAATTATTTATTTCTAGATTAATTTCTTTAATAAATCAGGTTTCACAGTAAATTCCATTGCTGTATCCAAAGTTATATCTCCACTTCGGATCATTTCCGCAAGAGATTTCTCCAGAGGAAACATACCAACGTCAGCGCTCGTCAGAATAATGTTATCAATCTGATGAGTTTTGCCTTCCCGGATTGAATTCTTTACCGCGGGTGTCCCTAATAAAATTTCTGTAGCTGCTTTTCTCCCTAAACCAGATTTAAGTGGAATTAACCGCTGTGAGACAACTGCTACTAATACTGATGATAATTGCAAGCGTATCTGTTGGCGCAAATGATCAGGAAATACATCAATGATTCGATCTATGCTCTCAGCAGCCGAATTGGTATGCAAGGTAGCAAATACCAAATGTCCTGTCTCCGCGACAGTTAAAGTCATGGCGATAGTTGAAAAATCTCTCATCTCGCCCACTAGTACCACATCTGGGTCTTGTCGTAAAACTGATCGCAACGCGTTATCCCACGATTTCATATCTTTGCCATACTCCCTTTGATCGATAAGGCCCTTACCAGCCGAATAGAGGTATTCTATCGGGTCTTCTAAGGTAACTATATGGTCAGCTCTATTCAAATTGATCTCGTTTATCATTGCGGCTAGAGTAGTGCTTTTGCCACTTCCCGTCGGACCTGTCACGAGAACTAAACCTTGTGAATAATTGATAATGTTGTACAAGATATCCGGTAGACTAAGATCGGTAATAGATCGAACCTTTGAGGGAATCAACCGGAAAGCCCCGGCTAGATTTCCTTTCTCGAAGTATAGATTGACACGAAAACGAGTTCCGGTCTTATGAGCCACCGACATGTCAATTTCTTTCTCTCTCCACAAATCACTCTTTTGATCATCGTTCACAATACTCAGTAATAATTGTTTTGCTCGTTCGGGTTTAAGTCGTTCGACTCCTACATTTTCTAATTTCCCATTTATACGAAGAATGGGTGGGTATCCAACCGTAAAATGTAAGTCCGAAGCACCTCTCATTTCAGCTAAATCGAAATAGGTCGATAAGTCAGCGGTATCGGGCGATAAACTTTTGAAACCTCCCTCAATATTCTGACTTGAAACGGAAATTTGATTTGAATTTTGTTGTGAAACACTAGTTTCACGCAAACCTAGCTCTGTCGGATTGCTGAAATTCAAATTCGCTGAATTCACTGGTTGCGAAACGTTCTGTTGAACATTATTGTGCAATGTGTCAGGAAACTGAGGTCCAGTAGTTTCAATGACCAAAGGTCCTTGATTTGGATTTGGATTTGCATTCGTATCTGAATTGGATTGTTTCGAATAGACCTGACTATTATTGGTCTGTATATTCTGAACAGGAGATGCGTTTGTTGGCATCGCAGAGGAAGAACTATTAGAACCTAATTGCACATTTGCCTGATTCAAATCGATATAAACCATTGTTAGGTTGTATTAAATATATAAACTAATTTATCACTCTCAAGACTTCAGGTATAGATGTAATTCCTTCTAAACACTTCAGAAATCCATCTTGCATGATACTCACCATCCCATCATGCCTTGCCTGATCTTCTATCTCATAAGCAGACCTATGTTGCATGATCATCTGACTAATTTTTTCCGAGGAATTTAATACCTCAAATATTCCAATACGTCCGTTATATCCAGAACCATTGCATTTCGTACAACCTTTCCCCCTGTAGAGGTAGACTTCTTTTTGAAGGGAGGGAGGGATTGGGTTACCTTGATCATCACGTCTTTGGGGATACTGATAGAGATCAAAGCCACTGAGACCATCTAGTACTTCGTGTAATTTCGCAACTTCTTCTGGGGACGCAAGATATCTCTCCTTACATTCATCGCATATTTTTCGAGTCAACCGTTGAGCTACAATCACGTTGAGGGTAGAGGAGAGTAAAAATGGTTCGACTTTCATATCTAGCAATCTAGGCACAGCGCCTGCCGCGCTATTTGTGTGTAGGGTGGCTAAAACTAGATGACCTGTCAAAGCAGCCTGAACCGCAAGAGAGGCTGTCTCTACATCTCGAATCTCACCTACCATCACTACATCTGGATCTTGCCTCAAAAACGCCCGCAAACCACTTGCGAAAGTAAGACCGATATCAGGTTTAACCTGCACTTGTGTGACTCCATCAATTCTTATTTCAACCGGATCCTCAAGAGTGAGAATATTAACAGTTGCTTTGTTCACTACCTGAAGACCACTAGCAAGCGTGCGGGTTTTACCACTACCCGTAGGACCAGTAACGAGTAAGAGTCCTTCTGTCTTAGTCAGGGCATTATAGAAAGATTTGAGCGCCCAACCTCGCAGTCCTGTATCTTCAAGTTTCATCTGACCGCCGCCGGATTCTAGCAACCTCATCACAACCTTCTCCCCATAAATATTTGGCATGGTGGAGACACGAAGGTCGAATACTTTAGCTCCAAATTGAATCTGAAAACGCCCGTCTTGAGGTAGTCTATGTTCGTCTATTTTCAAATTCGAGAGTATTTTAATTCTGGATACAAGCGGAGCTGCTAATTTCTTGGGTAAAGTCAACTTTTCAAACAAAACGCCACTTATTCGAAATCGCACGATGATATTACTTTCTCTTGGTTCGATATGAACATCAGAAGAATTATATTTCACCGCGTATTCCAAAATCATGTTAACAATCCTCGAAACCGGAGCGGAATCTAGATCTCCCTGTAAATCAGGTGATTCAAGGGATTTCATCCCACTACTCACCTGTACAACATCCCCAACTTCCTCAAGCGCCTCTTCAACTTCGCTATTAATACGAGCTCCATATTGTTTATCAATAACCGACTTGATTTCAGTCGCGCTAGACATGAAAAATTCGACTGGTTGCCCTACTATAACCTGTAAAAATTTAATCTTTTGTAAGTCCCCTGGATCTACAGTCGCGATTTGCAATTTACCATTTTCAATCCCAAACGGCACAGCAAGATTCTGTTGCGCCACCTCTCTGGTGATGGTATTTAGTACGTCAATCGGTATATCTATCGAAGCTACATTGACATAACGATGCCCTTCGCTTTGAGCTTTTGCTCGATAATAGTCCTCTTCTGAAATTATCTTTTGGTCGATAAGGACAGATGTCAAACTTTTATTTTGACTACTAGCATATGCCCTTGCCTGATTTAAACTACTTAGACTTAGCTTGTTCGCTCTGACTAATATATCTAAAATCCGCTGTAGATTATCCCAATCATGTGTCAGGTTTTGAGCCACTTGCGCAGTGGGAGGTATATTAGTATTTAACGGTGTGCTTGAAGTCATTCTGGGCAGAAAATGATATTTTTATACTCTTCTACTACAATTATTTGGCACGAAATTGGCTTATTCTACTTTAATATTTTTTACTTTATTTATCAACTATAATCGAGCTGTATATGTATAATTGTTTATAATCTAAAATTTACCTCTCAAATTAAGCGTCCTTGAAACATCAAAGTCAAATCGTATACGGTAGTATGGCTTCAATTAATGAATATATTTATGAAAGATCTATCGCAATTACTGGCAAAGCTCCCCTAGTCTCCAACCCAGATTATTTCGAGACCCTAAAAGTTTCAGGTCACTCTATTGGTATTGCCCAAATCAAAGAACTCAAAACCTTTACTACAAATAAGCCTTACTTTGGAAAAGGGAAACTTATTGTTGTCAAAGAATGCGAAAAACTTACCAGTCAAGCACAGAATTCTCTTTTGAAAATACTCGAAGAACCTCCGGAAGATACTATGATTATCCTAGCATCAACCTCAAAACCATATCTCATAGAAACCATATATTCAAGATGCCAATTTATAAAATTAGATACCCCACCAGGCGAGGGGAAGAACCAAGAAAAACACCCAGTAGAGAAAAAGAATAATTTCATTCATTCGAATCTTATCGATCGCCTCATACAAATAAAAGAACTTCTTGAAAAAAAACCCAATATTTCAGAGGAAGAAATATGTCGGAAATTTTTACACGACTTATCACTCTATTTTAGAGGTAAAATACGAAGTAGGAATTTGCACCCAAACGAGATAAAACAAATCAGAAAACAAATCAAGCTGATCGATGACTCTTGGAAGAAAATTAGCGCAACTCATAGCGTAAAACTCACGATGGAAAATCTAGCCATTAATCTATGAACAATTAGAATTTATGTGCTATCTTAACCATAGACTAGAACAAGATCTTCGGAAATCCTTATGAAACAAGATTTCGCGGTACTTGCATGAATCTTAAGCTTAATAGATAATATAGCTTAGAATCTCAATAAATTTGACCTCAATTTATTTATTAACCATCTGAACCAATGGATTCAGGATTACCAAGTCTAGCTGGACTACTCATTGCTTGTGGATTTATATCCCTCTTCTTTTTGCCTGTAATGATAAGGCAAATAAATGAATACGAACGCGGCATTCTATTTATATTTGGGCGATATTCCCGAACACTAAATCCAGGTTGGAGACTTATCATCCCTGTGATACAAAGCCTGGTGAAAGTAGATATTAGGACGAAAACCATCGATCTGGCGGATCAAGAAGCCATCACAAAAGATAATGTATCCACTCGAATTAGTGCTGTCTTATATTTCAAAGTGGTCGATGCGGCCAAAGCCCTCTTAGAAGTAGAATACTTCATGCGTGCTACCTCGCAACTTGCCGAAACTACAATGAGAACAATTGTAGGTGAATTTTCGTTAGATGACCTATTAATGCATCGAGACCTTGTCGCGGATAAAATCGAGGGTCTAATTGCAGCAAATTCCACCAGCTGGGGAATAAATATAATTGGCGTTGAACTAAAAGATGTAATTTTACCCGAATCTATGAAACGAACAATGGCAAAGCAAGCAGAGGCAGAACGAGAAAAACGAGCTACCATAATTAACTCAGAAGGCGAAGTGATCGCAGCAAAAAATCTTGCGCAGGCCGCCGAACTAATGCAAAACTCTCCGGGTGCTTTACACTTGAGAACTTTGAATTCAATAAATGACATCTCGTCCGATCAAAGTAATACCGTAGTATTTGCAGTACCAATCGAAGTGTTACAGGCTATACAGGGTCTTGTTCCCAAAAAAGCTCAAATCGCCCAGACCTCTTACGTTAAAGCGTTATCCACTGAGGCTGATACTTCGGTTCCACATGTGAAAAAATAACAAACAATCACTATATGGGTCAAGGTTATTAAAATAATTAACCAAATCCACGAATCTCTTGTGATATGATTATTAACTTTGGCTGTCTAAAATAAAAAATTAGCTATGCAAAATAAAACCGACTATACAGCGAAAAATATAACCATTTTAGAAGGCCTCGAAGCAGTCCGAAAACGTCCAGCTATGTATATTGGAGATTCAAGCGTCACTGGGTTGCACCACATGATATGGGAGATAGTCGACAACTCAATCGATGAAGCTTTGGCAGGCTTCGCTAATGAAATCACAGTAACACTCCACAACGATAAATCTGTAAGCGTGCAAGATAACGGAAGAGGTATTCCGATAGATACTCACGAAAAAACAGGCAAAAGCGCCCTAGAAACTGTGATGACTACCTTACATGCAGGGGGAAAATTTGATCAAGATAGCTACAAAGTTTCATCCGGACTTCATGGAGTAGGTGCGTCGATCGTCAATGCCCTAAGTGAAAGTACAAGAGTTGAAGTTTTCCGTGATGGAAAGATTTACATGCAGGAATATAAAATTGGCAAACCAGTGCAAGAAATTAAAGTTATGGGTGAGACAAAGCTAACCGGCACAAAAGTAACCTTCAAACCCGATCCGACAATTTTTGATACCACAGATTTCAACCTAAAAATCGTACATACCCGTCTTCGTCAGCAGGCATATCTGACTGCGGGCATTACTTTACATGTCATAGATAGCCGAGACGAAAAGGACAGATCAGAGATTGATCAACAATTACCAAAATCATATACTTTCCATTTCGAGAATGGAGTCAAAGAATATATTCGCCAACTCAATAAAAATCAGAAGGCAATTAACAACGAAATTTTTTATACTAAGAAGTTATTGGATGATGTCGATGTTGAGATTGCCTTGCAGTACACAGATGATATACAAGAAAAGGTCTTATCATTTGCTAATAATGTTCACAATCCCGAGGGCGGCACACATTTAAGTGGCTTTAAGGCTGGTCTGACAAAAACTATTAACGATTTTCTAGATAAAACCGGGAATGAAGCAGAAAGAAAGATTAAATTCAGTGGTGAAGATACTCGTGAAGGTCTCACATCAATTATCTCCGTCAAATTGAAAGATCCCCAGTTTGAAGGTCAAACTAAAATAAAATTGAATAATCCTGAGATTTTACATATTGTAAGAAAAGTGGTTGAAAGTGAATTAACTACATATCTAGAAGAACATCCCAAAGACGCAAAAGCAATAATTCAAAGAACCATACTTACCTTCAAGGCAAGAAACGCCGCAAAGGCTGCTAGAGAAGCAGTAATCCGAAAAGGAGCTCTCGAGGGTGGCACGCTACCAGGTAAACTCGCGGACTGCAGTTCGCGTAAACCCGAAGAGTCAGAACTCTATATTGTTGAGGGAGATTCTGCCGCGGGACCCGCCAAACAAGGAAGAGACAGACATACACAAGCGATTTTGCCTATGAGCGGTAAACCGATTAATAGCGAAAAATATAGAATTGATAGAGTATTAGGCAATGAAAGGCTCAAAGAAATTGTCATCGCTTTAGGTGGTGGCATAGGTGAAAGTTTCGATGAAAGTAAACTCCGATACCACAAAATAATTTTGATGAATGATGCGGACGTCGACGGAGAACATATTACTACATTAGTTTTAACCTTCTTCTTCCGGCATCTCAAACTACTGATAGCAAAAGGATACCTATATGTCGCTCAACCTCCTCTTTTCAAAATCGAAACAGAGAAGGGTGAAAAATTCTACGTAAAAGATGAACCCGAAAGAGACTCAAAACTTTTAGAACTGGAAAAAGCAAATGAAAAAATCAAATATATACAGCGTTTCAAAGGGCTTGGCGAAATGAATGCCGAGCAACTGTGGGATACCACTATGAACCCTAGAACTCGCAGATTGAAACAAATCGTAGTGGAAGATGTCGAGGAAGCTGAAAAAGTCTTTGAAGTACTAATGGGAAATGAGGTAAAACCCAGACGCCAATTTATTCAACGCAACAGTCATCAAGCTCTGCTGGATATCTAAATCAAGAAAATAACAAAAACATTTACTCAATTCCTTACTAAATATGACAGATATAAAGCCTAACGATGTAAACAAGTACGATGACATAATTCACAAAGAGATAATAGATGAAATGGAGACAAGCTATCTGAACTACGCTATGTCGGTTATAGTAGCCAGAGCTTTGCCTGATGCGAAAGATGGATTGAAACCAGTACAAAGACGAATACTATATGCGATGTACAAATTAGGATTTCTGCATAATAAGGCTTACAAGAAGTCCGCCCGAACAGTCGGAGAAGTTATCGGTAAATATCATCCCCATGGAGAAGTCGCTGTTTACGATTCACTTGTTCGCATGGCACAAGATTTCAGCATGCGTTACCAACTAGTTGATGGACAGGGTAATTTTGGATCGATCGACGGAGATAGTCCAGCAGCAAGCCGTTATACCGAATCAAAATTAAAGGAAATAACCCTCGAAGTTCTTGACGGAATAGAAAGAAATACGGTTAATTTCATAGACAACTATGACGCAAGTACTAGAGAGCCGGAAATTTTGCCCTCAAAACTTCCATTACTCCTCCTAAACGGAGCAGATGGTATCGCCGTAGGTATGGCCACCAAGATACCCCCACATAATCTAACAGAGCTATGCAACGCAATACTTGAGATTATAAAACGTGGTAATGGTGCCGAGCATGGAGCTTACATCATTCCAAATTACGCAGAGCTTATCAAAACTGTCGCAGATATTGCAAATCTTCCAAAGGAACGCTTTCCAACTTTTAAAGCTCAAATTACAGCCCACGAATTATTAGAATTCATTACTGGACCGGATTTTCCTACAGGAGCTGAAATTTATGACCAAAGCCAAACATTAGAAGCTTACTCCAATGGACGAGGTCGAATCATGATGCGGGCTATCGCAAAAATTGAAGAAAGTAAAAACGGAAAATTCGAAATTATAATCTCAGAGCTTCCCTATCAAGTCAATAAGTCTAGGCTCATAGCTAAAATCGCAGACTTAGTTAAAGATAAAAAAATTAAAGGGATATCAGATATACGAGATGAGTCCAGCAAAGGAGATATCCGAATCGCGGTATATATCAAAAGGGATGGCAAACCCAAAACTATATTAAATCGCCTGTATAAATACACTGAGATGCAAAAGGCATTTAATGTAAATATGTTAGCTTTAGTTGACGGGGAACCCCAGACGTTATCGGTAAAAAGATTGCTTGAGATCTTCATTGAACATCGACAGAAAGTTATTATCCGCAGAACAGAGTTTGATCTCGCAAAGTCCAAAGAGCGGGAACACATATTAGAAGGTCTTATGATTGCACTCGATCATCTAGACGAAATTATAGCTCTCATTCGGAAATCTAAAGATGCTGAAGAAGCTAAGAACAATCTGATACAAAAATTCAAATTGAGTGAGCTTCAAGCCCAGGCAATTCTAGACATGCAACTGAGAAGACTAGCCGCGCTTGAACGAAAAAGAATCGAAGAAGAATATAAGACAATTAAAACCCAAATCGCACAACTACTAAGTACTTTAGAAGTACCCGAAAGAGTTCTAGAGATTATTACCCTCGAGACAGAGGATATAAAGAAAAAATTTGGAGATAAGCGACGCACGAAAGTTCATAAAAATGCTATCGGCGAGATTTCGGACGAACAGCTAATACCCAGTGAGGAAGTAATAGTAACAGTAAGTGAACAAGGCTACATCAAGAGAATCAATCAAAACTCCTATCAAGTTCAAAAGAGGGGAGGAGTAGGAAAAAAGTTCATGACTACGAAGGAAGATGATAGTGTGAAACACGTGATATCAACTAATACACATGATGATATGTTATTTTTCACCGATAGGGGGAAGGTATTTAAAGTCAAGGTATATGATATCCCTGAATTTGGACGTTCGGCCAAAGGACAACCGGTTATAAATTTGATAAATGTTGACCCGAATGAATTAGTTACAAGCATTTTAACGCGAACTAAGGGTGGTCTCTTGCTAGATGAAGATATCGGACAAGAAAATGAAATTAAGAGCGAATCAAAGGGCAAAAACTATAAATATCTTTTAATGGCAACTAGGAAAGGAATGGTGAAAAAAACCGATATTAACGAGTTTGATAATATTAAAAGCAATGGTTTAATTGCTATTAATCTGTCCCAAGATGATACGCTGACTTGGGTCCGACCTACAGGCGGACAAGATGAAATTATTCTGATAACAAAACATGGTAGATCTATCAAGTTCAAAGAAGATGATGTGCGAGGAACCGGACGTAGTAGCATGGGTGTACGCGGTATAAAGTTCAAATCTACAGAGGACGAAGTCATAGCCATGGATGTGGTCAGAAACAATGAGCTACTTGTGTTAACAATATCTGAGGATGGCTTTGGCAAAGTCACAAAATTGAATCAATTTCCAATTCAAAATCGTGGTGGGCAAGGAGTATTTGCCGCCAAAGTTACAGACAAAACAGGGAATCTGATTAGTGCTCGAATCATTGATCACCCAAATAAAGAACTTCTCTTAATGTCTTTACACGGCAATGCAGTGAAAATTCCGGTAGTAGAATTACCCGAACGGAATCGACAGACATGCGGAGTACATCTGATACGGCTCAAGGGTGGCGACAAAGTCGCCGCTATGGCAATCGTTTAAAACCGTAAAGGATTTCCAGAATCTATGCCCCGCATAGGCGAATCCGATTCTTCATTTGACAATACACTAACACTTAAACTATACTGTTCCAGATATTTATTTTAGGTGTGATAGTTTTTTTCATAAATCGTTTTGTAAGATTGTAAGATAAATAAACTATGTCAAAAGATCAACATTGTAAAAAGGCAATACTTAATGATCGGTCTAAAACGAGACAAGACATTTATGTCGCGTCCGAACACATGCCTTTATTTAGAATCATATTATTAAGGCGCGGATGAGAGGCAATATCAGATGAACTAACTACTAAAGCCTCTCACCCGAGAGGCTTTTTTATGGATATATTTTTAATTTCATTATATTTATTATAATTAATCAAATGAAGGACCTAGAGAAACAGCTAAGGCTAGATATTGAAAAAGTCCGGAATGAGATTCTGCTATTGACTAATCAGATCGGAACCATACGGGAAGAATCTAATGAAGATGATCTCTCGGGCATTGGGAGAGAGTTACAGGACCGATTAGAACTTCTAAACGAACGATTACTTTATCTCCAAAAGAACTTAGTGACTTACCAGAATGCCGTACTCACTAAATTTGTTTGTATCGGAAAAACCTTGGATTTAGATGATGAAAAATCCCGGAAGTTAAAAATTACAGTTGTACTACCGGAAAATGCAGATTCACTCAATAGTTATATATCATCCGAGTCTCCTTTAGGCAAAGCTTTGCTAAATAAAAGTATTGGAGAGGTAGTAGAATTTCCATCTCCTTCTGGAGTTAGAAAAATGAAGATTACAAAAATTTATTAATTAGAAGAGCAGGGGAAGATAAATTTTTAATCCTGTAATGGATGGAAATCGTGATGAGATCTCTCCGCAAATCTATCCGAGGAATGTACGTATCTAGTGGTAGTCTGTAAAGATTCATGACCTAATAATCTTTGTATAGCAGCCGGATTTGCCCCCTCCTCTGCCATATAAGTGGCAAAGCCATGTCTTAGACTATGAGGAGTTGTTGGAATCAAAATTCCCAAGAGCTTTGAGTATTTTTTGATAAGAGCCTGCACAAACCTTACCGATAATCGCATTGAATTATTATTGGTATTTTCGGCATTTTGGTTATGTCTTTTACCTTTATATGGTATGAATAAGCTAGGATATTTATCCTCGCGAATGTTCAGATACTCCTCAAGTCGTTTGATAGCCCTATGAGTTAAATAAACGTATCGTCTTTTCTTTCCTTTTCCCAAAATGTAAATTTTATTATCGAGAATTTTCTTATTTGTCCCGCCCATATTCAAATCTTGCAAATTTAATCCTACCAATTCGGAAACCCTCATACCCGTTGCAAATAAAGTCTCAAGTAAAGCTTCGTTGCGAATACGGATTCGGGAATCTTTTTCAAACAACTTCGGAGCCTCGATGATTTTGATTAACTCATTCAGTTCTGCTACTTGGCTTTCTTTCCTAATTGTTTTTACCATTTTTATCGCATCTGGAGGTATGGGAACTTTATAATCATTATCAATTAGGAAAACAAAGTAAGATCTAATAGAGGAAAGCATTCTATTAATTGAACGGCTATCCAGAGACTTCCCCGAGAACGTAATTGCCCGATCGGGCCTTTCTAACGTTTCAATATCAAAACGCCTCCTAGGGCCCCTAGGGCTCGATTTTTTAAAGCTATACTGGATACCAATTCCGCTTTCGTCTTCTTCATTATCTTTTCTGAGTTTAACAAAATCTGCAAGGTATTCCCTACGCCTTAGATAGCCTTTGTAATTGTCTATATCAATTTTAGTTATACTATCGAATTCCAAGTTATGTGTATATAAAAACATTCGAAGTATATATAAATCTCTTTCGTAGCCCGATAGGGTGTTATTGCTATAGTTATTATTCAATAGTGATAATAAAAATTTATCCAAAAGAGGCAAATCTGACATAAAAATAATAATTCTAAAATTTACTAACTAAGATAATATTATAGAAGAAAGTAGAAATAATAAATTAAGACTGAACTAAAAAAACCAATGCCCTTATTCACTCCACCATATTATGCGCTTAAGGGATATTATACGCATAAACTAATTTAATGTAAAGAACCCAGTAGGGAAATATCTATCACAGTGTTTATCTCTCATTGTTTATACTCTCAACCAATCATTAAACACATACTCTTGCAACTTGATCTAGGCTTACTTACGCTAAAATACTCAATTTATAAACTTATCCACATTTTATGTCCTATAGTTTTCTATTCTCTCGATATCCCATAGTCTTCTCCCCTACCCCCAGATTGTTCTAATTATCCCTTTTGTTGTATAATTTAAAACTTATGTTAAATATTTGTTTCGAATTATGAAAAAAAATATACACCCTAAATATTACCTTGCAACAATAAAAGATATTAGCTCCGGGAAAGTCTTTAAAATAGGATCGACCATATCCTCCTTATCTGTTGAAATATCTAGCAACACCCACCCATTTTACACTGGCAACGAGAAGATCATTGATACCGAAAACAGAGTAGAAACATACGTAAAAAAGATTGAAAAAACATCAAAACTGAAAGGCAAATTGCAAAGTAAAAAGCTAAAAGAAGAGAAACGAAAGAAAAGCAATGTAAAGAAGGTCGAGGCAGGTGAAGTTTTAACCCTTCGTGATATGCTAAAACAAATCAAATAAAACTACGTGCTATTGTTATTCCCTACCCTATTTCTAACAAATAAAATGGGTAATATGACACTTTACCTAGTGGATTGGATCTGAAATGGATATTAACAAGCTTATTTCACAAATCAAATCAGAGTTTAGAGATGTTAGCAGTAAACTCAGTTCGCTAGATATATCTTCCAATAAATCCGAATACGCTCAACTTGCGCTTCGTCACTCTCAACTTTCCCAGATTGCTCAGAGTATAGAACGATATGAAAATATTGAAAATCAATTAATACAAGTAATGACGATGTTGAAAGAAGAAGCTGATTCAAATATTCAACAAATGGCTCAAGAAGAGAAAACAACACTAGAGGTAGAAAGTGCCCAAATTCTTAAAGAAATACTTGATCAAATGAAACACTCTGATCCAGATGATCTTCGCAATGCGATTATGGAAATTCGTGCCGGCACAGGAGGAGAAGAAGCAGCCCTCTTTGCGAAAGATTTATATCGTATGTATTCCCTATACTGCGAAAGGAATGGTTATATTATTTCGCCAATTAGTTCGCATTTTAGTCCAAACGGAGGTCTCAAAGAAATTATTTTTCTTATCAAGGGAAAAAACTCTTTTGGGAGATTCAAATATGAAAGTGGAGTACATAGAGTTCAGAGGGTACCAGTTACCGAAAGCGCCGGGCGTATTCATACTTCTGCTGTTTCCGTGGTGGTACTACCCGAGGTCGACGATGTTAATATTGCCATTAATGATGAAGATATAAGAATAGATGTTTACAGATCTGGAGGGCCCGGAGGACAGAGTGTAAACACAACTGATTCAGCTGTAAGAATCACACATATACCCACCGGAATTGTGGTGACTTGCCAAGATGAAAAATCTCAACATAAAAATAAAGCCCGGGCAATGAGTGTTTTAAAAAGCAAACTTTATAATATCGAAATTGAAAAACAACAATCCAGCAAATCTAATATTCGCAAACAAGCAATAGGAGCGGGTGATAGATCAGATAAAATTCGCACTTTTAACTACCCACAGAGTAGAATTACCGATCACAGGATCAAACAATCTTGGTTCAACCTAAATTCAATATTAGATGGCGATATTGGCGAAATACTAGATGAGACAAAGGAAAAACTTTCATCCACAGAAGAATGAGATTACTCGATATCCTTACGACCATTTCGAAAAGGTTAAAAGGCATAACCCCAAATCCACACTTAGAAGGACAGTTACTATTATGTTACGTTTTGAAGATTGATCCCATAAGGCTTCTTACCGATACTGATCGCGAGATTAGTCCCTCCTTATTAAAAAAAATAAACACCTTGGTGAACAAACGGCTAAAAGGTATCCCTGTTCAATATTTAGTAAAAAAGGCGACCTTTTATAAATCTGATTTTATAGTTTCCCCAAGCACACTTATTCCTCGCCCCGAAAGCGAAATACTTATTGAGCAAGCCCTTAAATTTCTCCACGACTCTAGATTAAAAAAAGCAAATATCCTTGAAGTAGGTCTCGGTTCAGGCTGTATCGCGATCTCAATTATTAAAGAATTGCTCTTAAATAATAATTGTGTAGTAAACTATAATGCTACTGAAATTTCAAAACGGGCATTTAAAATAGCCTTAAAAAATTCAATCAATCTTTTGGGCGATTTAAAGCTAATCATAGAAACCGATAATCAATTCCAAATGAGCTCTGATAGAATTTGTTTTACTGGATTTGTCTGTGACATACTTCCTCCAAGGTTTTCTGAAATTCTTGCAAGAACAAAAAATAGTACCCCATCCAAACTACCTAATTTTAATCTTATAATTAGTAATCCACCCTATATACAAACGGGTCTATTGTCAAAACTCCCATTAGAAGTACGGAGCGAGCCCCGTAGAGCACTTGACGGAGGAGCTAATGGAATGAAAATGATACAAAGAATATTTAACCGTACCCTACCCTACCTGTCTTTAAAAGCTGCTTTGCTTATCGAAATCGATCGAAATATAGAGGAAAAGGCCCTGAATTTCGCCCGAACCATATTTCCAACCAATCGCAACATTTGCATTATCAATGATCTATCTCGTAAACCGCGAATTCTCAAAATCGAAACTCAATAAATTCAGTTCTTACCAAAACGAGTTTACCCTAAACAACAACTAAATCAGTAAAAAGGGAGTGTTCGGGATTCAAGAGAATCATTTGCTAGAGAACTTATTTTCCTGAGATCGCCAGTAAGAGTTTACTGCTGAGACAAGCTTTCAATTGCCTTTTCCATTTGTGGATCTGTCCCATCTTTAAAATTCTGTGTAGTAAAATCAACCTCAATATCAGGTTTAATCGGACTCTCTGGAGTAAAGTTTCTGCCAGAAGGAGTTAGCCAACGTCGGAAGACAAGGTGAAGAGCTGAACCATCAGAAAAGTCAATAACTTTTTGTTCTACACCCTTCCCTACCGTAAATTCACCAATTAATAAAGCTCTTTTATTATCCTGAAAGGCACCAGCAACAATCTCGCTAGCAGATGCAGTTCCTTTATTAATAAGCACAACGACGTTTTTCCCAACAAATTTACCTGTCCTGTTTGCTTTTTTCTCGAATTTTTCCCCACCCCTATCCTCTTCAAAGAAAAGAGTGGTATCTTTTGGAAAAAATTCCTCCGCTACATAAGCACCAGCGTCCACAAAACCTCCTGGATTGTTCCGTAAATCTAAAATAATTCCTTTATATGATTGCTTATTTAAATTATTAACCAAATTATCCCAATTTCCTCTAAACTCTTGAAGCGAATTTTCAGTAAATTTGTGTATCTTTATTACAGCGTAACCATCATCTCTTAATTGATATTCAATATTTTTTAAATCGATGACACTGCGAATAATATCAAACTCTTGTTCCACTTCCTCATCTGTTCTATAAACTGAAATGTGAACACTAGTACCCTTATCACCCAAAATTTTTGATGCGACATAATGAGGTCTTTTACGGTACATATCTTCATCATTGACTTTTAGAATCAAATCCCCAGGCATGATTCCACCTTCCTGGGCCGGGAAGCCATCTACTGGAGTTTCAATAACCGTATAATCAAATTGAGAATTATACTTGAGTGTGACTCCAATACCCTCATAAATACTTCCATTTATCTTTTGTAGCTCGGCATTCTCTTCCGGATCAAAGTATGTTGTGTACCCATCACCTAAGGCCTCAACCATACCCTTGATACTCCCGATTACAAGTTTAGATAGATTCACACCGGTATCAATATACTCATTTCTTATTATATTCAGGACTTCATTGTATCGGATATAATCAACGCTATTAGCTTGAAGGACGGTTGAAGCGAACTCTCGCTGATTATTTGACAATGGGTAATAAAGACCGGTGTAAAGACCTATTGCAAAAGCAAAAGAAGTTATTACTGTCAGCAACAGATAGATACGCTTATTCGATACGTTCATATATCTCTTTTCAGTTAATTATTAGATAATAAAGCAACTTATTATTGACTCTATCAAATATTCTGTCAATCAAAACAGTAGAAATTAAAAAAGGGTTTTGTATATACAAAACCCTTTTATGTTTTAAAAGACTTCAGCACTTGATTAGATCAACTGATTGTATGGCAGTAATGCCATGTACCTAGCACGTTTAATTGAAAGAGCAAGTTTTCCCTGGCATCTTCTTGATACTCCGGTTCTGGCACTAGACATAATTCGACCTCTCGTAGTTATATACTTTTTCAAAGTATGTACATCCTTATAATCTATTGTAGAAGGATCCTCATTAAAGGGACACTTAGAATTGAGCGGAATAATCTTTATTTTCTTTTTTTTCTTTAACTTCTTTGCCATTAAATATTAAAAAACTTAAACTATTTATAAGGACTCTAGAATAACTCCTCGGCATCTTTTTTTGCATCTGTTTTGGACTCTTCAACTTCTGGCCCAGCCTCAAATACAGGTGTCTCCTCATACACATTTTCAACATCACCCTCTTCGGATTCTTTAGACCCCAATTCATATGCTTTATCTACACCTACCCCCTTCTTATCTTTCGCGTCCAATAATTTCATATCGTTTATTTTAATTTCTGTGCGATATCTTCTTTTGCTATTCTCATCATTCCATACCCTTGTTCTCAATTCCCCGTCTAAATATACTAACATTCCGACATTTAGTATTTGAGCACAAATTTCAGCTAGTTTATTCCATGCTACAACATTATGAAATTCAGCCCTTTCCTGTAGATTACCCTCTGCGTCTCTCCATGCGGCATTAGTTGCTACACCAAAAGTGGCCACAACTGAATTCGCTCCAACCTTACGTAACTGTGGAGCCCTGGTTAAATTACCAATTATTATGACCTTATTTACAGACCGTGCTGTTGACATTCCAAGTAAATAAAAACTAAAATAGAATTAGGTATAGTATATAACTTTATTGCATAAATAAAACCTTTATTTCTGGGTTTCCAAATTGATTCTCAGTGATCTCAAAACACCATTCATGATTGCTAGTTCTCTATCAAGTTCTGTAGCTTTTTTAGGACTGATTTCCAACTTATACACAATATAATACCCCTCAGCATGTTTTTTGATCGGATAGGCTAAATGTCTTTTACCCCATACATCCGTATCATAGATTTTACCTGTCATCTTGCCTATCATATCTTCGATAGTTTGAATAAGATCCGATTTAGTATCTTGTGGCAATAACGGCTTTAGGATTAACATTAGTTCATATCTCATACGCCTTAATTATATATTTAAATAAATTGATTTTGGCTTGTAGATAATATCATATTATATTACAAAAATCACTACCCGTGCTTTATATATACCACATCTCCATCCTTGACAGTGTATTCTTTACCCTCTAATCGAACTTTACCAGCAGTTTTGGCACCCTGCCAACCACCATATTGAATAAAGTCTTTATAATTGACCACTTCCGCAGCAATAAACTTATCTACGAAGTCTGTATGAATTTCACCTGAAGCTATCTGTATAGTTGAATTAGCTTTAGTAGTCCATGCCCTAGCCTCTTCAACTCCCGCCGTAAAAAAGTATACTAAATTAAGCAGTTTAAAACATTCATTACTTAAGATATCCAATCCAGACTTGCTAATTTGAAGCATTTGCATATATTCAGTCCTTTCGTTATCCAAAAGTTTGGATATCTCATATTCGGCAAGTATATCCAATTTCAGAATAATATCTTTATCATTAAGCTTAGGCAAAATAGGTAACGGTTGGTCATAAGGTTGATTCAAAATATATATCTGCGGTTTATCTGTAAGTAAAGATAAAGATTTGCGTAATTCTTCGATTACATTATTTGATGGCCAAATAAAGGATTCAGCAAATTTACCTCCACTTAGATATTCAACTAACCCTTCCAGACATTCTAGTTGTTCCTGAACATCAACGGCTAATTTGTTTTTGTGTTTCAAACCAGACATTTTATTCTCAAGAGTTTCGAGATCTTTTAGCAAAAGCTCGGTCTGAATTGTTTCAATATCTTCGGCAGGATCGACTACGTTATCAATATGTGAAACTTTAGGATCATTAAAATTCCTAACAATATGGGCTATTACAGCTACCTCCCTAATATGTGATAAAAATTTATTACCAAGCCCTTCACCCTTGGATGCGCCTTTCACAAGTCCAGCAATATCTACGAATTCAATTACTGGATATATGATTTTTTTTGATTTAGCTACTAGGGCAAGTTTATCTAAACGTTGATCCTTTATCGGCACTATGCCTACATTAGGTTCGATAGTACAAAACGGATAATTAGACGCATCAACGGAAAGATTTGTTAGGGCATTGAATAGGGTTGATTTACCTACGTTTGGTAATCCTACTATACCTACGGAAATATTCATTCTACGAGCGAATAAATCTGAATAAGGTTTATAAACATATCAAAACTCATCTCAAAAATTTACTAGTCGTAATTCCGACTAATCTACATTATAATAGATCTAATAACTTTAACATACTTATTTGCCTTAGACTATTAACCACGGATTAACAAGAAATCATGCTGGTTGTATATGATTTTTGGCAATAATATTCTAAGTATATTTTAAATAGAATTAGTTTCACGCCAATAAACGTTAAGATTGAAAAACAAATTCTCCCTGACTACGTTATTAAATGTGGAGAAGACTTGATAGCTAGTGGCAAGGAGGCTTATCTTGTAGGTGGTGCCGTTCGAGATCTTTTACTCAAACGAGAAATAAAAGATTACGACATTGCCACAAACGCATCTCCAGATGAAATAACAAAAATATTTCCAAAATCCGTAGCCGTAGGAGCAAAATTTGGTAATGTAGTTGCAATTGTCTACGACTCTTCGGGTGAATCACACGATATTGACATTACCACTTATAGACGTGATGCCGAATACTTTAAAGGCAGATGGCCAAGTAAGGTAGATTTCACTCAAAATATAATTGAAGATTTATCTCGAAGGGACTTTACTATAAACTCAATCGCTCTAAACCTTGAAATAGTATTCCAAGAAGGGAAATCAATAATTGAACAAAGTGACTTCCTTGATCCACATCATGGAATTGATGATATGGAGAAAAAAGTAATTCGAGCAGTCGGTATACCTATCGATAGATTTTCAGAAGACGGCCTTAGAGCTTTTCGAGCATGTAGATTAGCAAGTGAACTAGATTATTCAATCGAGGAATACACCAAAAATGCTATCAGAAATTCGCTCGAAGTTGCAAAACAGATTTCAATGGAACGTATAAGAGATGAATTTCTCAAGATGATCAAATATTCGAAGAAGCCATCTGTCGGAATTAGGTTGATGGATGAACTAGGATTACTTGGAATTTTTTTACCCGAACTAATCCACGCAAAGGGAATAACGCAACCAGAATGGCATAATGATGATGTATTTAATCATTCTTTATTGGCCCTAGATCTTGCAGAAGACGATATCAAAATTGCGGCACTATTCCATGATATCGGTAAAACTAAAACAATGAGCAAAGATTCCACTGGAGTACATTTTTATGGACATGACCGCGTTGGAGCTGAAATGACCTTGGAAATATTAAGACGAATGCGTTTCAGCAAATCCTTTGCTGAAGAAATTGCAAAGCTAATTGAATTGCATATGTTTTTCTACCCTTCGGCAGATTGGCGTAAAGACAACATAGTAGAAGAAATCGAACCGATTGCAAAAGAAAAGCGCAACGAGGCATTTAGGCACGGATGGTCAGATAATGCAATCAGAAGGTTCATACGAAAAGCTGGAGGTATAGACCAAATTAAAAAATTATTTAAACTAAGAATAGCTGACGCAGCAGCAAACTCTAAAACTACTTTTAACCCTAAAGAAATTAAAGCTTTAGAGGAAAGGATTTCCGAAATCATAGTAGAAGACATGGCTACAAAAGTTACCGACTTAGCCATAAACGGGAATGATCTTATTCAAATAGGTATAAAACCGGGCAAAGAAATTGGAAATATTTTGAACGAACTTCTGGAATACGTTACTGACAAACCAGAGCTAAACACGAAAGAAAATTTGTTGAACAAAGTGAAAGAAATACGATTATAATAATTTTTAATCAACAAGGTCATGCCTACCAATGATCTAAGGGTCACTTTCCTGGGTGCAGCGCAAACAGTTACGGGATCGTGTTACTTACTCGAATATAATAACTCGAAATATTTAATAGATCACGGTATGTTTCAGGGCCCAGACGTCTTCAATTGGAATTATCAAGATCCTTCATTTGATTCTTCTTCCCTTGCTGGAATTTTTTTGACTCACGCACACCTAGACCACTGTGGCCTCTTGCCTAAACTTTTTTCACTTGGTTTTAGGGGACCCATCTACGCAACAGAAGCAACCATCGAAATATCTAAGCAGATTCTTGCAGACTCTGCCAATGTTCAAACCAACAACTACAAATTTAGAAAAACATTCCCACTATATTCTAAGTCCGATGTCTTAGGTTTGCTTAGTTTATTTCGTGCGACTAAATATGATATACCTTTGAAAATTAACCAAGATTTTGAAACTATTTACAGAAAAGCATCTCACATTTTAGGAGCAACATCAGTTGAATTGTTATTTGGCGATTCGAGGGTTTGCTTCTCAGGGGATATTGGAAGAAGAAAACCAAATATTATCGAAGGCTTTGGGGACTATTCACAGGATTTTAAGGCAATTATTATGGAGTCACTCTATGGAAATAGAATACACCCCTCCCAGGAGCAAGCAATCGAAGAACTGCTTTCAATAATACTTGATACGATTGACAGAAACGGTAATGTTATAATTCCAGTCTTTGCCTTACAACGGTCTCAAGAGATACTTTATATACTTGTAAAGCTTCTTCGTAGTGGACAATTACCCAATTCTGTACAAATTTATTTTGACTCTCCGTTGGGCTCGAACATCTTAAAAGTATACACAAAGTATTCACGACACTTTAACCCTGAATTTAGTTCTATTAATGACCCTTTTGGCTTCACTGAACCTAGGGTTAGCTTTATAGATAAGAAGAAATTACGTAAACTAAAGACGCTCGAAAATGCGATTATCATAGCCAGTAGTGGTATGGCTGAGGGCGGTAGAGTAATCGAACACTTAAAAAGATCCCTTGGAGATCAAAGGAATTCAATTACTTTCGTTGGGTTTCAAGCAGAAGAAACCCTTGGTAAATATCTTACAACAAAGCCCAAAACAATAGAGCTAGACAAAAAAGTATTTCATGTAAATGCGCAAATTTATTTGATCGAAGGTTTTTCAGCTCATGGTGACAAAAATGACTTAATCTGGTGGTTAGATAGGCTAAAAATTCACGCTAACGGAAAAATTTTCCTCACACATGCCCAACCTGAACAATCATTGGAATTTAGAAACTTTATCGAGGAAAAATATAAAGGTGTAGAAATCTTCCGACCTGCTATGTATGAGAGCTTCTCAATCACCCTTTAGCAATTAACATTATTACCTGCTAGTGGCTAAATTTTCTTGGATCTTTCATTAATAGCTACCCTAATTGTACCCGAATCAGCATAATTTATTTCAGCACCTCCCGGCAAACCTCTTGCAAGCGAGGTTATGCTAATTCCTTCGAAATTTTGTTGGATAACCCTTGAGATATAAGTCTCGGTTGCCTCCCCCTCTAAGGTTTTAGGCATTGCTAAAATAATCTCAATATTTTGTTTGGATTTTAATCTTTCCTGTATACGCTTGACTAGCAGTTCAATATTCAGATCATCCGGACCCACGCCACTAACTGGGGACATAAGTTTTCCTAAGACATGGTATTTCCCGTTATACGCACCCGATTCCTCGATTGAAATTGTATCAATAGCTTCTCCTACAATGAGGATCTGTTCATCTGTTCGTTTATCACTTCTACAAATGACACAAATCGAATCGTCAGAAATATTTCCACATTCTTCGCACCTACGCAACCGAGTTAGCGCCTCATCTAATCCTTTCATATATTGCTTTCTTTGCTCTTCTTCGAGTCCCAATAAATATAAAACTATTCTCATAGCCGAGCGATATCCTATACCGGGAAGTCTTTCTAAATGTTCAACAACTTCCACCAACGACTTAGGCATGAAACGATTTAGAGTAAGATCGTGTAACATTATGAATTTGATAAGTTGACGTTCTCCCTAATGTGAAGAAATCAAAAATAGATGCGTACTATGCCCCCAGAAGTTCCTTTATCTTTCCCATATCCATTGATTTTGATAGTGTTTTTTGGATTTTTTTATGAGCATCTTTCATAGCTTCTCTAATATATTCTCTAAGTCTGTCCTTCATATCTATACTTAGAAGATTATCTTCGATAGCTATGTCTATCAATTCATTTTCACCATTTAATAATACTACTACCTCCCTACCCCTAGAAATTCCTTCTATCTCAATTTGTTTCAATTTCTTTTGCAAATTCCTAGCTTCACTTTGAAGTTTATATAAATCACCCATTTTGCTAAATATACCTGCCATAGTTAAAACGAATATAATAATTAATTTTTTCCAAATATATTTTCAACCAGTTGTTTATTGGAATTTTTTTCTACATCATCTTCAGAATCCACCATATCATCAGATTGTTCTTTCTCTCGCACAATTACTCTATAATCAATATTTTCTCGTGCTAAAATTTGGCGAAAAAGTTCCAACAACTTTTTTCTTACAAGAGCATCCTCTAACTTCTTTCTATGAAAATCAAATGGGACCGAAAGGACTAAAGTTGAATCCTCTATACTGTCTAACTTAGACTTCGATAAGAATGCTGCTAAATGATGATTATACGCCCTTGACATCTGCAATATTTCAGCCCATTTTGAATGAACATATTCAATAGTGATAGTAGACTTATCCCACTGAGTAGAAACAGACCCTACGTGCGTTGCTGTCTCATCAATTTTATCCAAAACACTAGCTGTGGTCTTTTTCGTCTTAATAATACTTTCATTCTTGTACGAAACTTCTATGTCCGAGACATAATTCGTATCCCTCATTTTTGAATCATTATCTTGATTTCCTGTTTTAGTTTTTGGTATTGTTCCCAAATCATCTCCAATAATAGCCATACAGCTGAGTTCAAGAGCTAACTTAACATCCAAACAATTCTGACCGTTTTGGACAAAATCATTTAGTTCTCGGGCACAATTCCCTAAAAATTTTAATGGATACTTATGTATCTTTTCCGTAACGTTATTTCTAAGTTCATCAACAATTCTCTCTAGGCATTGTACGACAAAGTTCGTCAAATCCTTTCCTGACAGTTCTATTTGATCTATCAATTTCATAACGCCTGGTACATTAGCCTGGTGCAAATTTTCAAAAAATTCATGGATTAATTGTTCGTCTACAACTCCCAAAATTTCATCAATTTCGTTTGTTGTAATTTTTTTGCCGGCTTTTCTGATAACTTTAGTCAATAGGCTTTCCGCGTCTCGAAAACTTCCTTTGGCAAAATGGACTATCTTATTTATTCCACCATCATCAATTTTCAGCTTCTCAGATTCACTGATATATCGAATTCTCTGTGCAAGCTCATCGCTTGTTCCTAGCTTAAAGTCCAATCTAATTACCCGAGATAATATGGTTGCAGGAAGCTTATGTGGTTCAGTTGTAGCAAAAATAAATACTATATGCTTCGGTGGTTCCTCCAAAGTCTTAAGTAAGGCATTGAAGGCATCTCTCGTGAGCATGTGTACTTCATCCACTACATA
Organism: Candidatus Dojkabacteria bacterium; assembly: GCA_041918255.1. Taxonomy (GTDB): domain Bacteria; phylum Patescibacteriota; class Dojkabacteria; order B142; family WJKM01; genus JAYRWD01. Next base: position 130,450 of record JAYRWD010000062.1, on the reverse strand, counting down.
AACTTTATATTTTAATTGTGTAGGTAAAAAATTTGCATTCTGCCTAATTTCTCTTATTTCGTCAATACCCCTATTTGACGCCGCATCGATTTCAATAATATCAATATGTTCTTCTTCTGGATTCTTTGAATCAAGACCATTTATCTTTCTGGCAAAAATCCTTGCTATTGTTGTTTTGCCCGTACCTCGCGGACCAACAAACAGATAAGCATTATGGATTTTACCTGCCTCAACGTGATATCTCAGCAGTTTAATAATATGGGACTGTCCAATGACCTGATCAAATTCGTATGGTCTATACTTTCGATACAATACTGGTGTATCTATCATAATAATTGAGAAGGTTTAAAAACGAACTAACATAAATACGCACTACGATTATTGCATATTTAGAAGAGTTCGTCTCTGTCCTTTCCTTCTTAACTTGCGCTTGAATGCCCTGGCTCGACGCTTTCGCTTAATCCAGTTTTTGTTGAGGGCATGCTTTACTGCGCTAGGCTTTACACGAAATTGCTTCTTTTGAATCTCGGCAGGAATATTTTCCCTGTTAGCTTCTCTCCAAAGCAATTTCAAAGCCTGATCAATGGGCATACCATCTGGTACTATAACTGACATTGATAATCACCTCCTGATAATATAAAAGGCTTATCGTGAACGGATAAGCGTTAGTAATTATAGCAAATTAGTCAAAGAATACGTAAATTATATCTTTCAAGGTAATTGAGATCATCAAAAGCACCACCAAAACCAATCCCACAATGTTGTATATTTTGTAAGCTCTTTCGGATAATTCCTTCCTTGTTAGGGTCTCATAGAGAATAACCCATATAAAACCCCCATCTACGATAGGCAGTGGGAGTATATTCATAACTCCCACGATTAAGCTCACCATTCCTGCCAAATTTAGAATATCCTTGAAATTGTGGAATTCAATCAGCCCTTTGATTTCTGCGCCTATTCTGAGGGGACCTCCTACTTGATCAGTAATTACCTGTGGTTCTTTTAATTCAATGGACCTTTGTATCAGCTCCTTAAAAGCAGTGTATTGATATCCAATCATATTAATAGCATGCGCGAAACCATTTCTAAGAAAACTTTTCATTGGATAATTCAGAAGATAAACTCCAAGTTCGTTCTCAAAGTTAATAAAATATTTTGCGCCCAAACGTGGACCATTTGGATCTATAGGATCTTCTAATTTAACTGAAATACTGGAAACATCCCCGTTAATTTTTAGTACTTTCATCATGACATCTTTGCCTTGATTCTGAGTAAGAATTTCGTTAAATTTGTCAGCTGAGAAGATTTCACTTCCGTTTATTTCCAAAATTATATCTAAAGGTTCAAGCCCAGCCTTCTTAGCAGGCAACCCCTCTTGCACCTGACTAATGACAATCCTACCTCTTAACGAAGGATCTAAATTCGATAGATGTTCCCCACTCCTTGCAAGAGTATAATTACCAGAAAATATGTCTCCATTCTTATAAATTTCAACGTCTACCGACCTATCAATATTATTACTCAGTATTTTAAAAAGACTTTCGCTCGAATATATATATTCACCAGCAATCTTAAGAATGACTGCCCCCTCCAAAGGCTTTAGGGATTCATCATATGCAGGATAGAGCGCAAGGGTATGTAAAGAGGCAGTTTCAGCTCTCATAAAATTGTATTCACTCAACCTTGGCAAAAGAACACTATTATTTACCCACATCAAAAAAACCATATACAAGAATGCCCCTAGTAAAAAATTCATTGCGACACCAGAGCACACTATAAGTAATTTTAGCAACGGTTTAGTATTATTATAACGTCTTGGGTTGGCCCCACGTTCAGTTGAATTCATTTCGTTTATCCACAACCAATCTTTAGTTTGTTCGTCAACTCCCTCAAGCTTTATTAAGGATGTTTTCAACAATTCCTCATCTTCAATATTATGTAATTGATACTTTTCGCTAAGCTCTTTAATTCGGTCTTCTTCTTCATCAGGTAAGGCCTCGAAATCTCTTTTTGTCTCTCGAGAAGATTGAAGCGCCCTTTCTCCAAAGAGTTTGACATACCCTCCAAACGGAATTAGATTTAAACGGTAATTTGTATCACCTATTTTTTTACTCAATAGTTTTGGTCCAAACCCAATGGCAAATTCTTGGACCCAAACACCAGAGATCTTTGCTGCTAGAAAATGTCCAAACTCATGAATGCCTATGATGGTTCCAAATATCACAATAGAAATAATTACTGCCTGCAAAATACTCATAGAACTTAAAATGTTTTGAAATTATTGGTATAAGTGTGGATACTTCATAGTATTAAACTTTCATAAGTTCGTCTTCCTTTACCTTAGATATATCATTTACTGAGATATTAAGATTATCTACTTTTTCTTGTACAGCTTTCTTTTCACGTGATGCCACATCCTCCGACATAGAACCCTGTTTCTCTTGTAATTCTATAAATTCCATCATCTCTTTTCTCAACATTCGAATTGATATTCGTATTTTTTCTACTTCTGCTTTCATAATTTTCACAAATTCCTGCCTGCGCTCTTCACTTAGTAAAGGAAAAGGTAAGCGTATCAAATCTCCATTCACAACAGGATTCACGCCTAAATTTGAATTCTGAATAGCCTTCACAATATCCTGGACAATATTCTTATCCCATGGCTGAATAGTAAGACATTGTGGACTTTCAATATTTACATTACCTACATTATTGATAGGCAACATTGAATTATAAACTTCAACCTTTATATCTTCTACCATCGAGGGAACAACTCGACCCCCACGAATTTTCTGCAGCTCCTTTTTTAGTACCTCGAGTATTGCGTTAGCCTTTCTGTCAAATTCTTCTAAGTTCATATTGTTAAAACTAATATCTAGAAATAGTCTTTAATAAATTCTATCAGAAAAATCTATACAAACCTACACTTCTGGAAAAACATTTAAGGAGATAATGAAGAAGAACAAGGCAAGAAGCCTGGAGTATCCGCAATTACTCACAACGAAGATCCTTTACTCTGTAAAACCTCCACAAGCTGTTGCAGAAGAAGCAATTTTAATTCTGGCAACTCTACCTATTACAACTTTTTCACCAACTGCTGAGATTGTATCATTGATTACATCTTTCACTTTTTTTGTTGGATCTTTGAGGTATGGTTGTTCTTCCAGAACTATCTCTTCATAATATTTCTGCAATTTTCCCTGAATTATCTTTTCCGCGACATCCTTTGGTTTACCCTTTAGATCAGCGGCAAAAACTACTTTTTCCTTTTCCAATACCTCTGCAGGTACTTCATCAATCCTCACAAATTGAGGGTCGCTCGCTGCTACGTGTAATGCTATTTCATATGCAAGACTCTTTATTCTATCATTCTTTGCCGCAAAATCTGTTTCCGTATTAATCTCAACTAAAGTTCCGATACTCCCACCTGAGTGTATATATGACGCGATATATCCGTAATCGGTCTGATTTGCCGCTCTTTTATTAGCTTTGGCCAATCCTTTTTGCCTAAGATAAAGGATTGCTTGTTCAATATCCCCTTTTGAACTTTCTAAGGCCTCCTTTATATTTGCTACTCCAGCACCCGTTCTCTTTCGCAAATCCTTTATTTGATCTAGAGTAATTGTAGCCATTTGTTTAGTAAGTAATAAATAATTATTTTCCTTTAATTAATTCTATTGCCTTCAGCCCCAATCCCTTAATTTTTTTTAAATCAGATTCGCTCATTTTTCGGGCTTTAGAAAGGCTAAGGTTATTCTCTTTAAGTACTTTCTCTATACGGGGAGATAATTCGCCTTTTTCAGAAGATTCTTTAGTTTTGGAACTTTTAACACCTGGTTTTGTACCAGCTTTTTTCTGTACTTTTTTAACATCGTCAGCGACGATTTCTTTCTTTATTGCCTTAACAGGATTTGCCATAGGAAGTTCTTTAGATTTTTCTACTCTTGAAGATTCTATCTCAATCTGCTCTGGTCTTCTGATGCGAATCCTCTTTTCTCTTTTTTCCGCGTCAAGTTCTGGGGTGATTTTTTTCAAAATTTTGACTTCATAATTCGAAAAATCTTGAAGATTATGTTTTACACCTTGGCCACCATTCCCAGCTAGCACAGCATCTGCAAATAGCTTCATAAAAAGAGAAATTGATCTAATTGCGTCATCGTTGCCAGGGATTGGATACGCCACAGAGTTTGGATCGCAATTGCTATCAATAACAGCTATTATAGGAATATTTAGTTTATGTGCTTCTAATACTGCACCTATTTCGTATCTTGGATCAACAAGAACTATTGCAGCAGGATTTTTCGACATTGATTTAATCCCGCCATATAATCTATTTAATCTACCCCACTCAACTTTCATTTTTGAGACCTCATATTTGGTCCGTCCCTCTATCCCGTGTTCGAAGAATTCCTCTAATTTTGCAAGTTTATCCAGACTGCGTTTTATCATGTCAAAATTTGTGAGCAATCCGCCCGGCCATCTATGGATTATAAAATGTCCCCCGGCTCGAATTGCTTCTTGCATTACGATGGTAGAAGCTTGCCTCTTTGTCCCCACAAAAAGTACCGAACCAGTACGGGCTAGATTTGAGAGATTTATCAGAGCCGCTTCTAGCATTTTGATAGTTTGGGAAACATCGATAATGTGAATGCCCTTCTTGCTGCCGTAGATATATCCTGCCATTTTTGGATTCCAACGTTTTGTCTCGTGCCCAAATTGGACACCTGCTTTTAGAAATTCATCTATCGGAGGAATGTGGAATGAAATGCCACCACTAGTAGTAGTCATATAGTCAACCTTTAATAAAATTAAATACTTCCTATCATCTTTATTTTGGGCTTCAACAAGGTTGAGATGATAGTGTTGATTTGAAAATTATTATATCACACCATTGGATATTCTTACCGCGATACCTATAAAATATTCTTCAAATCTTTCAATTTTACTAACAGATTACGAGAGCCCCAAACTTGCCTTTGCTTCTCGGATTTGTTTCTGATTTATACGCAATACAATCTTTTTCTGAGGGTAATCTGGGTGCGCCCAAAATTCTCCAAACCTTCCTCTTTTCAATATCATTTCTTTTCCATCTGGCGCTTTAGGAGGGGGTCCGTATATTGCTAAAAAGGTTTCTTTATTATATTCTAAAGGCCTTGCATCTTTAACTTTTGGATAATCTGGGTGCGCCCAGTATTTTCCATATTGCCCCTGTCTTAATTCAAACTCCTGTCCTGTTTCGCTTTGAGGAGCAGGTTTAAAAAATTTTAGAAATTCTTTACTAGTAGCCTCATTTTTAATATCATCCGCACTTTTACCATCTATCCCTAGCATTCCCTTACATTCTGGCCATTTTGAACAGCTATAAAATCTACCATACTTCCCTAATTTCAATTGCATTTGAGCTGAACATACAGGACATATTATTTCCTTTGGAGCATTACCGAGGTTTGTATAGTCCCCCCTTTTAATAGCAACCTTTTGTTTCTCAATATTTTTTTCAAACGTCTTATAAAATTCATCAATCATTTCTATCCATTTAACATTTCCATTTGCAATATGATCCAGTTTGTTCTCCATTTCTGCAGTAAACCCATAATCAACAATCTCTTTAAAATGATCCCTGAGTAGAGCCGTTACGACTTTGCCTGTATCCGTTGGGACAAGGTATCTGCCCTCTTTACTTACATATCCACGACCCTGGATTGTCATTAAAGTCGGGACATAAGTCGATGGCCTTCCAATACCAAATGCTTCAAGTGCTTTTATTAAGCTTGCCTCAGAATACCTCGCGGGAGGTTGGGTAAAGCTTTGATTGGCATTCAGTCCCGACAAGTAAATCGGTTGGGTTAAAGTAAAAAGAGGGACATCGCTAACGGCAATGTTCACATGGTACACCAACATAAATCCCTTTTCTTTGATCTGTTGAAAATTACCGGAAAATAAATAGTTGCCACCCTCGACCTCAATTTTAGTACTTTGTAATATTGCATCTATCATTTGCGAACCCAATGTGCGATGTAAAATCAAATCATATAATTCTTTTGCTTCATTGCCAAATTTAAGTTTCTTACTATCAAAGCTTGGGTTGGTAGGTCGTATTGCCTCATGAGCTTCTTGAGCAACCTTTGTGGCAGTCTTATAAATCTTTGCTTTTTGCGGAAGAAGCTTGTCTCCATAAACTTTTTTGATATGAGTTCGTATTTGCTCAATGGCTGAAGACGAAAGCTCTGTTGAATCAGTCCTCATGTATGTAATATGCCCTGATTCGTAAAGTTTCTGGGCCAAACTCATAGTTTTCTTAGGAGAGAACCCTAATTTATTTGAACTGACTTGTTGCAACGTGCTTGTCGTAAAAGGAGGTATTGTCGCCTTTATAATCTCCTTGGTATCTATATTTTTTACCCTCCACTCTACAACCTGTATGATCTTATCTAGCATCGTTGTTGCTTCGCGTTCTTCACTCACTTCAAACTTTTCTCCGTTAATCTTTGCTAAAGCAAGCTGGACGGAATCCGTTTTATCATCTGAAGAAGTAGGTGAGTTCAAATAAACTTTATGCGAAGTCTTGGTTAATTTGATCTCTGGTTTGAAAATCTTGCCTGAAGATGGGGAGAATAACCCGTTGATACTCCAATATTCTTGTACATCAAATTTCTCCCTCTCTTCTTCCCTTTCTACAACTAATCTCAAAGCGACAGATTGAACCCTTCCTGCAGACAGACCATATCGAATTTTTTGCCATAATAGAGGAGAAAGCTTGTATCCAACCAATCTATCTAATACCCTTCTGGCTTGCTGCGCATCCACTAAGTTGTAATCTATTCCTCTTGGATTCTTCAAAGCGTCTTCAACCGCTTCCTTTGTGATTGAGGTGAATGTTATGCGAGAAAGCTTTTTACCTTTTTTTAAGGTACCTTTTGCATTAATCACCCCTAATCGAATAGCGACATGCCATCCGATTGCTTCCCCTTCCCTATCTGGATCTACAGCTAGAATTAATTCATCCTTATCGCTAAAAGCTTTTCTAAGCTCGGATAGTGCTTTAGGTTGTGTGATTTCATATTGTGGCTGATAATCTTTTTCAATATCTATTCCAAGACTAGATTTTGGAAGATCCACTACATGCCCACGCGAAGCTATCACGAGATAATCTTTTGAATTAATGTATTTAGTAATTGTTTTAACTTTTGAAGGCGATTCAACTATTACGAGTTTTTGCATTTTACTAATTTATATATTAAATTCTCTATCAAGCATATAATTAAGTTGGATCTAAAAAAAATCTACCGTTTTCGTCCCTAGCAATTATTCCTTCCAATTCGAGCGTAGTTAAAGAGTATAACACTTCAGATAATTGTTCCCCTAATTTGAGTTTAATTTCGTCAGGAACCAAAGGTTCATAAATAAGCAAGTCCAAGATACGTTTCGGCAATCCTTCGTATTCTTTATGCTTTGATTCCATGGTTATTTGTTTAAAGCTATAATCAGTTGTTAATTCAACAATCATATCATTAGCGTTACACACTAATTTTGCAATATTGTTTTGAATTAACTTATTGGTACCCTCCGAAAAAGGTTGCCCTATATTCCCTGGTAGTGCAAATACCAACCTGTTTTCGTCAAATGCTATATGTGCGGTTACTAAAGCGCCACTTTTGATTCCTGCCTCGACCACAAAAGTACCCAGCGACAATCCCGCTATGATCCTATTCCTTCGAGGAAAAGAACCAGCAGCAATTACCGCCCCTGGGTAGTGTTCGGAGAGAATCAATCCGCCATTCTCAAGAATCTCTTTATAAATATAACCATTGCCTGCAGGAGTAGGGCTATCAACACTGGAGGCCAATACTGCAACTGTTTTACCTCCATACTTAATTGTCTCCCTGTGTACTATTGAATCAATACCATAAGCCATACCAGAAACTGTGGCAATTTTATTATTTACTAACTCCAAAATAATTGACCTCAAAGTTCTTATCCCATATATTGTTGCCTTTCGAGTACCTACGATAGCGAGGGGAGAATAATCGTGGATAGCGGAGAGTGACCCTTTATAATATAGTATTATGGGAGGATCCTTAATTTCTGCCAATCTCTGTGGATATCCTTCTTCCTTATATACCAAAAGTTTAATGCCCATACGCTCTAATGTCTCCTTCTCCTTATTGGACGAATAAGCCTTAAGTGCATTTCGAATCTCAGGAATAAGCCCCTCAGGTATATTACTTTGAGTATTAATTAACTGGGGATCATTAAAAATAATTTCAAGAGAAGAGGCTAATTTGGTAATTTTTTGAAATGTTTGATATCCTACTCCTTTAATTTTAGAAAGATACATACACCGTAATTTTTCTTCGTAATCCATCCTTCTTTCTACTTCAATTTAAATTATATGTCCGTTTATACCCCAATTTGCGACAAAAAATAAAGTCAAAACTATCGAAATCATAAGGGCTATGTATTCCATCCAGATATAATTGCTCATTTTCTCTTTCATCTCGATTGTAATCCCCAAAGAAATATAGAATAAAAGTGACATAATTATTGCAAATACTTCTGAAGTTATAGGCCAGAAACTCAAAACAAAACTAAAAAGAAATATGCAAAGTGCATTAGCGAGGGAATAAATCGAAACCTTATAATTTTCCTCGAAGATTGGATCTAATAAGGCAAAGGAATAAAAGCCTGTAAGAGAAAATAATAGCAAGCTTCGTGCAAAAAATCCTAATCCAGCAGAACTGATAGTAATAGCGGCAAAGTACAAAGCAATTAAACATATTATATAGGAAGCCGTACGTGCAGCCTGACCCAACGGAATTGGATGAAAGTAGGAGTAATGAACAATATTCATCATCAAAATAATCAAATAATTAACTACAAAAACGATCAGAACGGCCAGTGATAATGTGGTGACTTTTGCTACTGCAGTTTGTACTGTAATAGCCAAATCAAAGAAAAGAGTTGCAATAAAAATTGTCACGCAATAATATCCACACACACTAACGAATTGCTTCATAAAAAATCTGAAGCCAACTACCCACGAGAGAAAACATACTCCTATGATTGAATATAAAAGGGGAAAATAAAAGATCGGCAAACTATCATGCGGACTGCTAATAAAGTAAAAATACTGATGATAGACGGCAAAGATGATCGTCAATGCCACAGATGAAATTACCGCCCTTGTTCTGGTTGAATAATTCACAACAGTACTTTTCAATTAATTAAATACTTTTTAGGAAATGTTCAATACCCTTTTGACTTATTATTCTACCCTTCGGGGTCCTTTGGATCAACCCTAATCTCATAAGATATGGCTCGGTAATATCCTCTATGATCTGAGCTTCTTCACCCAAAGCTGCTGCTAAAGTTGATAACCCCACTGGGCCACCACTAAAGGTATCATATATAAGCCCAAGAAGTTTACGATCAAAAATATCTAATCCTAGGCTATCAACCTCCATAATATCGAGTGTCTTTTTTACTTCGTCCAAGCCGATATCACCAGCATTTTCTAATTGAGCGTAATCCCTAACCCTCTTTAATATCCTAATTGCAATTCGAGGTGTTTTTCGAGCTCTTCTCGCAATTTCATAGGAAGCTTCGCTACTGATATTCAAGGATAAAATTTTAGCCTTCTGAATAACAATCGCAGCTAAATCTTTTTCTAAATAATAGTCAAAATGAAAACTTGCCCCGAATCTTTCTCTGAGAGGAGGACTCAATTTATCAACTCTTGTAGTGGCACCAATTAAGGTAAATGGACTGAGATCAATTCTGATAGATTTTGCAGAAGGACCTTTCCCCAGTACAATATCGATAACTCTATCTTCCATCGCAGGATAGAGTATTTCTTCAATTTGATGGCTCAAACGATGAATTTCATCTATGAAAAGTATGCTTCCCGCCTCCAAACTAGTCAACATTGCAGCTAAATCTCCCGCTTTTTCAATAGCTGGTCCCGAAGTTATATGTATCGGCGCAGACATTTCATTAGCAATGACCATTGCAACTGAGGTTTTTCCTAATCCGGGCGGTCCAAAGAAAATCAAGTGATCGAGCGATTCTTTTCTTTGCCTAGCAGCTTGAATCATTATATTTAAAGCTCCTATTTCTTTCTCTCTCCCAATAACTTCGGTAAAATTCCTTGGTCGTAGCTTTACTTCATACTTACGCTCTTCTTCATTTACGATATCTAGTGTATGCAGAGATCCTTGTATCATTTTGAAATTCTAGCTAATGCTTTACGTAAAATGTGTTCGGTACTTTCATTTTCTCCATCGACAGTAATGTTTAGTAGTGCTGTCTCGATCTCATGCTGAGTATAGCCAAGCCTTAGCAGTGCTGATTTCACATCGCTAATACCTCCTTGATTTCCCTGCTTATGAGGATTGGGGACATGTTTCTGAAAAATTTGAGATTTAAGTAATATTGATGGCAATTCATGGACTAACTTTTTGGCAATACTTGCCGAAATCTTACATCCTTCTATTGCCTCTAAATTAGAAAGTAATATTAAATCTAGTAGGTGTTCAGTTTTACACTTTGCCATAATTTCCAAAGCCTTTATAGGACCTATACCAGATAATTTAATCAGCGAATCGAACATCGCTTTAGATAGTCTGTCACGGAAGCCAAACAGTTTTATACTATCTTGCCTCAAAATTGTTGTAATATATAAAGTAATTTCAGATCCTGTTTCCAATACAACTGGGGAATACACCTCAAATCCAATCCCTCCCAACAATATTAGATATCTTTGACCTTCAACTGAATCTATGACCTTTCCATGCATATATCCTAGCATTTTCTTCTATACTAAAATAGCGTTAATAAATACTTCGTCAACATCAGATTGTTCATCAAGCTTATCCATAAATTCAATCAACTTATCCCGAAGAGCCCTAGTGATTTCGATGGGATTTTTAGGAATAAACTGTAGTCCGCTTTCAAAAACTACTAAACCTTTATCCATAAGTTTTAAATATACTTCCGCGAAGTTATTCTTCTCAATAATTAATTCTATACTTGGACCCTCTAAACTATCCTCTCCTTCAGTTTTTAAATCAATGATACCTGGCAAATCAATTAATTCTAGAGAGAGTTCATCTAAGTTTAGCGCAATGTGCTCGTCTTTCTTTCCAAACTTTACCGATCTGCTAATCTTCTTAGGTTGTACTTCAATGACCCCCCTTTCCTCAAACTGCCACATAATACTACCACTCGATGCAAGGCTCCCATGATAGGATTCAAATATATTGCGTAATTCTGCAACTGTTCTATTTGTATTATCACTATTACACCTTACTAAGAATGCCACTCCACCAGGGCCGATACCCTCATATATAATATTTGTAACAGCGTTTGAGTTACCGGCTCCGCTTGCCTTAGCTATTGCGGCTTCAATATTTTTTAATGGCATATTTGCTTGTTTCGCTTTTTCTATAGCAAGCCTTAATCCAAAATTCATTGCTGGATCAGGACCTGCATTCTGTACGACCAAAGCAATATTCTTCGCTAGTTTTGTAAATATTGCTCCCCTTTTAATGTCATTTAATCCTTTTTTACGTTTAATTTTTGACCATTTTGAATGCCCAGACACAACTATTTTATGTAACAAATAAATTACACATTATTATCTACCGGCATCTTTCCCAATTATTAGAACTAAATCGCCCACCGAACGATCTGGATATACTTCTTGAATTGTTTTTAATTCACCTCCTAAAGACATTTCTATTTCACCAATAGTTCTAGGATATAATTCTGGTTCGGATACATATAAAACGCTTTCTTCCCGCGTTTCCTCAGAATTTCCTACTAGAGTAATACGAATACCTCGATTTTTTAATACTCTAGAAACATGCGATGCTTTTCCTACTAGCTCGGATGCATTTAGAACATCCAACGTAGCCTGTTCAATTTTAACACTTTGGTCGACAAAAACCTTTTGAATACTATTGTCAATGGGTTCGAATACTGGCATAAGCCCACCTTGGAGGTTCTTCTGATTAATAAACGCAGAATTATATTTAAGATAGCCACTTATAATTTTAGCCCGACGCCACCATGTCTGTGAGTCAAAAAACAATCCGTACAGATCAGCCTGGGGAATATTACTCCTGATTGAGCCAATATTGTGTAAGTATGTTCCTGGATGAATTAGAATATTTGGTAAATTTATCTTACCCAAAATAATTAACATCCCCTCAACTTTTCTCTCTGACTGATTATCATATCCGTTTGCTTCTGAAGCCAAATACACAAAAAAATCCTCCGGATTCAATCTAGATTCTCCACGAATTACTTTATTCATAGATAGATCAGGGTCTACGATTTCTTTAATAGACTTTATATTGAACGTCTTAAAATTATTAAGTAAATTAATAAATGTTCTTTTCGGCATATATATATACCCGTCTAGGTTTATTCCAAAAACCAATTCAATTTCATTCATTAATTGAGTTACATTAGGCTTACCTGTAGCCGAGATATCTAACGCCAAGGTATTTCTAAATGTCCTATCACCAGATTTATTATTACTGATAAAAACTATATCCGTTGGAAAGGTAAAAATTTTTATCAAGCCAGCATGCTTATCAAGTTCCATAATTATCAACGAATCGATAAAAACGAGCCCATTGTCCTTCTCATCTGCACCAATCAACAATATACCACTTCTATCCTGTTTGTTTATGTCTACCATGAACTCATCTTCGACCAGTGGAAGCACAACGACTTTACTTATTTCACGATAAATCACTAACGCAGTCACCATAACGATTAGGAGCACCAATATTAAAATAATCAGTTTGAATTTATGGCCTAAAGTTCTAATTATGCTAAACACGAACTAGCTTTATAAAATATTATTTTCTGATTGTATTCACTATCTTCCTATCAAAGCCCATCTCCACTAACCCACTCAAAAATTCATCATCAACCTCTGCGGATAGTGTAATTATTTTACCCTTTGGACTTGCAATGTTTAATCTCCATGCGTGCAACATCAATCTCTTATATTGTTTCCCACCATAAAGACGGTCCCCTACTATCGGTAAACCAATATAGGCCATATGTAATCTAATCTGATGTGTTCTGCCAGTTAGGGGTCTTGCAACACATAAATGATAATTTCCTCGAATTTGTAGCAATTCTATTTGGGTACTGGCCTTACGTAATAATCTATTATTAAACCGAGTATCATCCTCAATATCATTGAAAACAGACATTTTCTTACGCTCAATAGGATTGCGTCCAACATAATTATCAATAAATACGATTTTTCCTTTAGCAAATTTATCAGTTCGACCAAAACCGACTTCGATATAGAACTTTTCAACTCTGCGTTCCGCAAACTGTTTTGAATACCACCATAAACTTTTTTGGGTCTTACTGATCAAAATTAATCCCGAAGTATCTTTATCTAGTCTATGAATAAGACCAAAACGTCCAGTCTCTGAAACAATTTCCCTTTGGGCAGGATAGCGTTTAACTATTTCATCGATCAAAGTTTGAGACCAATTCCCATGTCCTGGGTGTACAACTAAACCAGTAGGCTTATTAATAGCAATTAAGTCCTCATCTTCATATACTACTTTGAAATCTATCATAGAATGATCACCGATGGATTTAGAAGGTGTAGCATCTTCTTCCAACTTTATACTTACAGCACTTATGGGTACTTTGTAATGAGGTGAGTTTATGATTTTGTCATCTACCGAGACTTGTCCAAGTTCAATTAATTTCTTAGCATGAGCCCTAGTTACACCCAAGAATAGCTTTGCCACTACGATATCCAATCTTTTGTTATAGCACAATTCGTCAATTATAATCCTGTACGACAGTTTCTTGGAAATTTTCGACATTTATTACAAATTTTGCATGTTTAATTATTTCTGAAAATCACGCCAACCTCCCCGTAAATAATTTCTTTTATCTTGAGTATTTAAAGTTTTGTGTGGATTTACTCTGGATATACGTTTTACATTAAAGTTGTCGATCTGCTCATTAGAGGCACTATCAGATGACTTTAATTTAAATAAAGGCACAATGATTAATAACAAACAAAAAACAGTTGCTAAATAAAATTCTACGGTACGCGCCTCTAATACTAGCAAACTTGACCAAAAAGAATTGTGGATAAATATTTGCAACACAGCCCACACAAAAACCATCCCGCCAGCGCGTATCCCAGCTACCTTGCCAGTCATTTTAGGTAGTAACATTGCAAGTGGTAAAGCAACTTCAACCAAACCCAAAAATGTATTATTTGAAACTGAAAAACCATCGATAGCTTGGAATAAAACTAAATTCATGGCTCTTATGAATGTCAGGCATGAAAATGCCGCAATAATTATCGCATCGGAAACAAACAATAACTCCTTCAGGGTTCTTAGCTTATTTTCCCAGAAGACAAAGTCAGTTAGTAATAAAGAGCATAATATAATAAGTATAATAGATTGAAAATGGTAAAAACCATCATTTATCCGCAACAAAACCCATGGAAGAGACGAAAAAAATTTAATGCTACCATTTAAATCCTCGGTAAGTGGATTGATTGTCCAAAGCATATTGCCTAATTGACCCGAATCTAATAAACCCCAAATTCGACTAATCAGAAAGAAAACACACAGGAAGAAAAGGATAATATCAAAGATTACAAATGCCCTAAATTTTGGTTTAAGCACGAGATAAAAGACGTAACAAAAACATAACAGACCAACTAGAATCACTAATAGTTTATCAAATAAAAGTTCCAATATTTATGATTTAATTAATAAAATCCTGCGCTTCATTAAATCTTTAAAATCCCCCTCAATTCTTTATTTAGATCCGCATTTTTACGAACTGCTACAAGCTGCAATGGTTGACCAGCGATACACTCATTTAAAGCCTTTACAATATCCTCCTTGGAGATAGATAAAATTTTTCGTTTAGCATCAACTAGGCTATCATGTTTCGAATCCAATAACTCTTGTAGACCGTACCACAAAGCATAATCATCGGTTTGTTCCATATTGGTTACAAGTTTACCAACAAGATAATTCCTTGCCCTCTCTAATTCCTCTTCGTCGAAGTCACCAGCAATTAGGTGTTTCAATTCTTTCACAACAGCCTCAACAGCTAATTCAACTTTACTATTTTCAACTCCAAGGCCTATCTTGAAAACACCTAATTCTTCGAATTCATCAAAAGAAGAATAAACGTAGTAAGCCAATCCTAACTCCTCTCTTATGACTTGAAAGAGTCGTGAACCAAAGCCTTCGCTTAATATTGCATTCGAAAGTTCTATAGAATATTTCTGAGGATGGTCTCTTTTAATACCATATCCCCCGAGGACTATATGAGTCTGTTCAACATCTTTTGTAAAAACAGACACTCTGGCCTCTTGTTTTTTAGGTTCTAACAATTCAAACCTATTTAATTCTCCTTTTGGTAAATCTTGAAAACGCAATTCGATTTCTTGAGTAAGCGCATTCGTATCTATATCGCCTGTGGCAATGAATAATGAATTATTTGCTGTATAGTATCTTTTCACAAAGTCAATAAATGCTTGTTGCTTAAATTCGCTCACCGTAGATATCTCACCCGCAATTGATCTTCCAAGTCCATTATCTCCAAAAAAATATTTATCCCACAGGGAACTTGCCTTGCTCATAGGTCTATCTTCATACATCCTGATTTCTTCTATTATTACGCCCTTTTCCCTTTCCATTTCTTCTTCATCGAATCTTCCATTCTTTATCATATCTGAAAGAATATCCAATGCAGAAATTACATTTTCTTTTGGAATTTTAATAAAATATGCAGTGTTATCAAAAGAAGTGAAAGCATTAGAAGTACCACCAATCTTTTCTATCGCCATACCAACCTCTTTACTTGAAGGATACCTTTTGCTACCCTTAAAAAACATATGTTCAACAAAATGTGCTAGTCCATTAGATTTAGTTTCTTCATATCTAGAACCAACTCTAGCAAGAAACATCAACGTCACGCTCTGACTTGTTTGAATAGGGACGAGAATTGTTTTTAGACCATTAGAAAATTGCTTTATAGAAATTTGTGACATAGTTATTAGTCAATTTAATAAAATGCCGGAGGAGGGAATCGAACCCTCACGCGGTTTAATCCGCACTGGATTTTGAGTCCAGCGTGTCTACCAATTCCACCACTCCGGCTGAAATATACAAGGATTACAATATATACACTCGGACTCAAATTCGATATTAATCACCCTCTTTTACTTTTACCCCCTTCATTTACCATCATCTGGGCTGAGCGAATATTCGGATTTCTTCCTGGGCCATGAAATGCCCTTCTATTGCCAAGAGCTGATAACATTCCTTTCCCACGAATTCTCTTTCTATATTCATTTTCAGATCGTTCCTGAGCAGTTCTTTGTTTATATTGTTGAGCCTCTCTCTGTCTCCTGATTTGTGAACTTTGTACAGATTGACGATATGCCAAACCCTTCCTTGCTTTTTTTTGTTCATCTTCAGCTTTTTTTTTTAATTGGTCCACATCATCCGGACCCTTCCCTTGTTCCCAATTCTTTGCTTTTTGTACAATGGGACCTTTAAAAGCAAAAGATGACATTATATTTGGCATCTCGAAAGTATGTTATTGAATCGCATTACTCAAATATTTATCCCTAAAGTCCAACAAGACTTGTTGAATCTTCATATCAAGCTGTGGAATAGAGGCAATTAAAAATTCCAATATTCTTGCCTGATCTGCCCCACTATCGATCAATGCGTTGAATTGATTTTTTTGATCTTCATTCATCATAGGTTCAAAATAATCAACCAACAAATCTCCAAACAAGTCATACAACCTATTAGCCTCATTATTCAGAAATTCTGGATCGATTTCATTTCCAAATTTCATCTGAACTAGGCTAAGCATAAAGCTTAAAACATTTGGATCGCGAGGGTAATTATCCATCAGCAGTTATTTATAAATAATATCAATAATTAATAACTTCGAAATTATTATACAACTTTTTTTCTCAATCATGTTTATACTTCATCATAGCGAGTTTCTAATTGAACAAATTTTGCAAGCTTCCCGTTAAAAAACAATTCGAACATACCGGTGGGACCGTTTCGGTGTTTTGCGACAATTACGTCAGTTATGCCTTTTTTTTCTGTATCTGGATTAAATGTTTCCTCCCGACGAAGAAAAATCACAACATCTGCATCTTGTTCGATGGAACCAGATTCGCGTAAGTCTGAAAGTTGAGGCATCCGATCGTTCCGTTGTTCTGTAGCTCGACTTAACTGGGCAGCGGCAATCACAGGTATATCTAATTCTTTAGCAATTATTTTTAAAAATCTTGAAATTTCTGAAACCTCTTGGACCCGATTTTCGGATTTATTTCCCATAATTAATTGAAGATAGTCAATGATTAGCATATCTAAACCTTTCTCTAATTTCAATCTCCTGCATTTCGTTCGTATCTCATTAATATGCACACCTGGCGTGTCGTCAATATAGATACCAGATTCAGAGAGTACCCCTATTGCATCTCCAAGTTTTTCAAAGACTTCCTCCCCAAATTTTCCCATACGAAGATCCCATAAGCCAACTCCGACCTGCATCGATAGTAATCTATTCATAACCTCAAGGTTGGACATTTCCAAAGAGAAAATCCCCACCTTTTTTTTTAGCTTAACTGCAGCGTGTCTTGCAAAATCTATGCACAGAGCCGATTTACCAACCGAAGGTCTAGCAGCAATTATTACTAAATCCGAATTTTGGAAACCTCCAAGGATATTGTCGAGATTTGATAATCCAGAAGATATCCCTCGAAGCTGTCCTTCGTTTGCTTTTAATTCAGCGGCTTTTTCAAATGCTACTTCTAATAAATCAGAAACATGCACAAAGTCCCTATCAACATTATCTTGAGAAATTTTGAAAATTCCTTTTTCGGCATCATTTAAAATTTCTTGCGTAGGGCTTGTTTCATCATATGCCGATTCTGCAAGACCAGCTGAGTATCTAATCATCTGACGCCTTACACTACTTTCTTTCACTAATCGTGAATAATTCTCTATATGGGCAGAACTAGGCACACCCTCTACTATTTCACCTATATAGCTCGCACCTCCGACTTTTACAAGTTGTTTCTTTTTTTTAAGATGTGATGTGAGTGTAAGAATATCAATTGCGTACTGCGAGTGATACAACTCTAAAATTGATTCATAGATTAGTCTGTGTCTAGGTTCATAAAAATCCTGAGAACCCAGAATTTCACTAGCTTTAAGAATAGAATCGCTATCTATCAATACCGATCCTAAAACTCCTTTCTCGGCTTCAATATTATGGGGGGGAATTTTTATATCCATATCATAATTATTCTAAAACATAGGTTCTAAAAGGCACGTTTTCGTCACGTAGATCATCAATACTTAAATTCAATTTAGAGACTTTTTCAAAAGTGCTTATCCCAAGGCTCAAGAGAGCCTGTGAACTTTCATTTACTCCAGTTACAAGTGGGATTAAAATCCCCGGATCAAACTTCGACCAACTTTCATCTAAATTCTTCCCTTCCTTTATGCTTAGAATAAATACATCGGTAACTCCAATATTATTGTGAATTCTTTTGGAATATTGGGCGCCTTCCTCAAAATATAGTATTGTAATTCCCTCAAGGATAAACTGTACTACATCTAATATTCCATTTTCTTTTGACGACTGTGCTAGCACGGAAATACCCGAAACTTCCACTTCGCAGGGGTTATATAAGGTCAAGTTTTTACTAGTTAACCGTCCATCAAAAATCAATTCAAACTCATTCAATAATTTTGGTTTATCACTTAAGGATTTTGCACTAAGAAGGAGTCTTGGAGTCTTATCTTTTCCTTGTAGCCTAATACCGTTGCTTTGACTTAATGAAATTTGCATATATGTAGTAAAAAAATTATTTACAAATATAATATACATGATACACCCAACAAATATCAAACAATGTACATAAACAGAGAGCTATGTTACGAAAACCTACTTTGAAACTTTAAAGCTACAAAGTGAACAGCTTTTGTATCATTTTTAGAATTATGCGGTTAAATATAACAATACCTTTGACACAGTTACGAGCAAACCTCACCAGCAAAATCCCCCCCAAGACACTTCAAAAAATCCGCTACCATTGGTAGTGTTTGGAAGCCCCTGCCACCAAATTGTTGAACTAAGACAAAAACATACCATTTGCCTTCATATTGAAATCCGCCAATTACCCACGAATGCGCACCTTCTTTTAATTTTCCATTCATAAGAATCTCTGCGGCATCAGCCGAGCCGGTTTTAGCTATTATGTCCCCGTGCCACACTTTCGAAAGTACATGCGCAGAACCCTTCGGATCACTGACTGCTAGGCGCATTCCCTGGATAATCGGCTCAAATACCCCAGTATTTATGTCTAACGATATTGATTGTTGCGAAAAGGTGGCAATCTCCTTCCCATTCTCATCACGAACCGTATCCATAATATGCGGGGACGGCAAAGTACCTCCATTGAGCAAGGACGCCACGACAGTAGCCATGCGAATTGGTGTCACAGACAAAGCCCCCTGTCCAATAAAACTGTTACACATGTCCCCAATAGCCCAATTGCGATTCTGGGTCTTTTTTATATATTCCGGGGTTGGCAAAAAACCCCTAACTTCTCCATCTAAATCAATTCCCGTTGATATATCCAATCTAAAAGGAGCAATTGAATCTAGGAAATATTGTATCGAACCAGCTTCCCCAAATTCTCTGGCAAACCCCTGCGCAATATTACAAAAGTAAATATTGCTGGAACGAGCTAAAGCCTCCGGAAGATCAAGCGTCCCAAGTACACGTCGATCAGCTTCACAAAAAGAAATTTTGCCCTGGAGAATCATACATCCTGTCGAAGTAAATTCCGTTTGCGATTTAATTATGCCAAGATCAAGCGCAGAATAGGCTATAACCGGCTTTAATGATGAACCTGGAGAAAGTCTCATCCCAATGGCCCGATTAAGAAAAGGACTAGCTGGAGAGTCTAAAATCGAACTGACTTTTCCACTATCCAGACCTGTAACAAAAGTTTGAGGATCAAAGGAAGGATAGCTAACCATAGCAATAATCGCTCCATCT
The DNA here is from genome assembly GCA_041918255.1 of Candidatus Dojkabacteria bacterium. Lineage (GTDB taxonomy): Bacteria > Patescibacteriota > Dojkabacteria > B142 > WJKM01 > JAYRWD01. The sequence continues at coordinate 110,326 of JAYRWD010000062.1, read as the reverse complement.
TCAGCATCCATTAATATTCCCCCCGCACCTAATGCATTCGGGTTTAGATTCTTGATTATTGAATTATATAAAGCACCTTGCCAGTTCTTATCTATCTCGAGCCAAACATTATATCCCCTTTGGGATTTTATGAGATTAACTTTTTCAGCAGTTCCATTGAGCCGTTCGATTTTTAGATCAATACCATCCACACCCCTAAAATACTGATCATAATATAGTTCCAAACCACTTACCCCAAAATATTTACCAGGCGTATTTTCTTGAATATACCCGATCAAATGCGCACCCGCATACCCAAGTTCATATTCTCTTTGATATCGTGAAGCCAAATCTATCCCCCCAGTATTCTGATTAGTATTAAACAAATAATTTTTTAAGTATTCATAATCATTTATACTTATTAAATATTCTGAATTTCCTTTCTTCATCATATCCCCCATTATAGTTTCAGTTAAACCAGAATTCTGTTGGGCAAAATTTGCAATAAATTCCTTTAATTTACTTTCATACAACACATCAAAATCAAAAGAAACAATCAGACTATTTTTATTGCTTGCCAACAGTTCGCCTTTGCGATCATATATTTCTCCCCTTTGAGCCTGAATAAAACTTTTATTTGTAATATTTGCAAGCGATTGGGAACGGTAAGTTGTACCATTCACTATTTGAAATATCACAAGGAAGTACGCACTGTAAAAGAAGCAAAATAGACAAAGCATAAATTCAAATCCGAACCATCTTGGCCATCTTATTGACTCGGGATAAGAACTAGTCATCCATATTTATATAACAAAAGTATACATCCTATGAAACTATTTTAGAGCAAACTAACGTAGTCAATTTTAATTTTTTCTAACAAATCAATTTCATCTAACAAAATCTGTGTCCCTCTCACGACGCAAGAGACAGGATCATCAACCACTATGACGGGTATGCGTAGATTTTTTTGTAAAAATTGATCTAATCCCCTAATTAAGGCCCCGCCTCCAGTAAGATAAATACCACGATCTAACAAATCTGAAATAATCTCAGGTGGAGTTTTTTCAACTGCCTCCTTTGTTGCTTCGGATATTTTGTTTAATATCGGAAATATTGCTTCATAAACTTCATTACTAGTAATCTCGACAGCGCGAGGTAATCCACTTAATAACTCCCTTCCTTTGATTTCAACGGATTCTTTAATTTTACTTGGGATTGCTGCTCCGATTTCAATTTTCAACGACTCAGCCATTTTCTTACCTATTAATATATTGTATTTTTGTTTTATGTAATCTACGATCGCTAAATCCATCTCATTACCGGCAATTTTTATGGAGTTATCAACCACAATCCCCCCCAAAGAAATTATTGCGATATCGGTAGTCCCACCTCCTATATCCACAACCATACTTCCAAGGGCATTCTCTATAGGCAACGCAGCACCAATAGCCGCTGCCATGGGCTCTTCAATTACGTAGACTTTTCTAGCGCCAGCAGACTTTGCTGCATCCACAACCGCCTTTACTTCTACTTCAGTAATCTTCGAAGGGATACCGATGACTACTCTAGGACGTTGGAGAAGGTACCATTTAGGGAATTGAGTATGAATGCGATTGATAAAGTACCTTATCATCGCCTCAGTACTGCCAAAATCATTTATAACACCATCCTCCAAAGGGCTGATCGCTACAATATGTGAGGGGGTTCGACCGATCATATGTTTAGCTTCAGTGCCCACTGCCAATATCTCGCCGGTTTGTTTATTCAAAGCAACCACAGATGGTTCTTTAATGATAATATCTTTACCTCTCACCGCAACCAGTGTAGTTGCCGTTCCCAAATCAATCCCGATATCATATGTAAATTGGCTATAGAGCCTGTCAATAAACATAGCAAATCATTTATCTAATACTAAATCATAGCAGAAATACCCGAATAAACGAGAACAAATCACCCACAGGGTGACACAAGAATCAATTAAATGCGATTAACCAAACAGGATTATATTTCTAAGAGGAAAAGGTCGCAAAAACTCCTCGTGCTTTAAGCCAAATTTTACCCTCTTTGCGTAATTTCTTGTAATATCTCATACATATTTTTACTTTTGTTGACACACCTCCAATTACTACTTTAACCGTACGCAAATTAGGCTTCCATTCTCTTGTTTTACGTTGAGACTTAAAGGCCCATGGACCGCTAATACCTCCAGCTTTTCCTCTATTATGCTTCCGCATTCCACCGAACATAACTTTTTTACCGCTTGCTTCACACACTCGAGACATTTTAAATATTATTTCTAAAAGTAAAATTACTGAACAATAAAATTGTCTTAATATTATACCAACAAAACTGGAATGTTCAAGTATAAATTGCTATACTATTATTGTCCTGGAAAAGATTAGCCCTTTTGAACCGAACACCTTAGGTATGGGACTTCAAAATCGTCCTGTTTCCGTGGAAACAGGATTGAGAAAACCCACTTATTTCTAACGGTCGCAAACAGCTAATCCCCAGGACATTCTATTCGCTGGAGTAGCTCAGTTGGTAGAGCAACGGTTTTGTAAACCGTCGGTCGCGAGTTCGAGTCTCGCCTCCAGCTCCAATAATTCCAAAATCTAATTGATACATATTTTAAACTCAAATCCTCTGTATGATAAAATGATTTTCATATGCAGGGATGGCGGAGCGGTCAATCGCACCAGACTGTAAATCTGGCGCCTTACGGCTACGGGGGTTCAAATCCCTCTCCCTGCACATTGCTGAGATAGCTCAGTTGGTTAGAGCATTCCCATGGTAAGGGAAAGGTCCCGAGTTCGACTCTCGGTCTCAGCTTTCGAGTCTTAGTTATTCTCTTAAAGAAGCTAAAATGCAAATCGAGGGAAGGAATCCAGTAATTGAGGCATTACAATCTAACTATTTAGTTGAAAAATTATTTATTGAGAGGGAACTACCCCAAAATGACAAAATTGAGAAAATCAAAAATCTTGCACTCCAAAAACATCTCAAGATAAATTATCTTGAAAGACATAAACTAAATAAACTTAGCAAGACTAACTCGCATCAAGGCGTAATACTGATTGCAAAAAACCTCGTTACTCCTAGTTTAGAAAATTTACTTTCGACTCCCACAGAAAGCATAAGGCTAATCTTTATAAGAGAATCCTTCCATGAGCACAATATAGGTGCCATAATACGCACCGCGGAATGTCTCGGATTTGATGGGGTTATACTCCCCCCGAAAATAAGTATTACACCTAACCTTATAAGAGCATCCATGGGTGCTATATCACATATCCAAGTATTTAATTATTCCTTATTTCCGATAATCAAAAAATTGAAATCGGAAGGATTCCAAATAGTTGGCATCGAGAGACATCCCAAAGCCTCTCTGCTTATGGATATAAATTTTGAACCAAAGGTCTTATTAATTATTGGTGGCGAAGACAAATCTTTAAGCGACTCCATTCTTGGAGAATGTGATATTATCGCGCAGATCCCAATGAGTGGAAAAATTAATTCCCTAAACATGAGTGTTGCGGCAGCGATAGTTATGTATGAACTTTCAAGACAAATAGGAAATTCTAATAAATATTCCACGAATTTGATTGACCAAACACCTAAGAAACAGATAAAATTCATGACGTTAAGTTAAATATCATAATATTTAGAAATTATGGCTAAAAAAGGTCAAAGAATAATCATCAAACTTAAGAGTTCATCAGGACATGCATTCTATACTACAAAAAATAGGATAAACACTAAGGACAAACTTGAACTTAAAAAATACGACCCAAAACTTCGCAAACATGTTAAATATAGCGAAGCGAAGTTAAAATAGTTTGGAACACAAAAGTAGTATTAGGAGATTTCAAGCCGTACATGGGCTTGTAGTTTAACTGGTAAAATCGCGGTCTCCAAAACCGTAGTTCTCAGTTCAAGTCTGAGCGAGCCTGCTCTGAAATTCTAGTAAGGATGCTATAATTCTTTCTTAAAAAGTTTAAATAAAATTATTAAAACGAAGTATTGAAAACTATTATGGATTTCTTTCGATCCATTTTGGATGAAATGAAGAAAGTTGAGTGGCTAAAACGAGAAGAAGTGGTACGTTATAGTTGGAATATAATACTATTTTTATTAGCCACAGCCCTAGCAGTAGCCCTTCTTGATATATTCATTATCAAAACTAGGGGTGCGCTGGTGCAATGTTTGCCAGAAAAAAATGCTATCGCTTGTTTTCGAAATTTAATTATAAAGCCGGTAAACGACCAGATCAGCAACCCTGAGAATAATAATCCAAGTGGTACTGGATCTGTGGTAGATGAAAATCAAAATATTTAACCAAATAAACATGGATTCACAAGCTACTAATAACACCGAACTTAAATGGTATGTACTCAAATCATACGCAGGTCAAGAGAATACGGTTGTAAATAATATTACGCAAAGAATCAAGGCAAATAGTCTCGAAGAACAAATAACCGAACTCATTGTGCCTACAAATGAGCAGATTATCATCAAAGCGGGTAAGAAAAAAACCATCCAAGAAAAATTTCTACCTGGATACATATTGGTACACATGGTTTTAAACGATAAAACCTGGCATGTTGTCCGAAATACACAAGGAGTAACTGGATTTATTGGAATCGAGAAAAAACCCACACCATTAGATGAGAGTGAGGTAAAAGGCATAATGTCTTTTATGAAGATAAAACAACCTACCTATCAAACATCGCTTGAGGTAGGTGATACAGTCAAAGTCACAGATGGTCCATTCACCGATTTCATGGGTAGCATTAGCGAGATTAATGAAAACAAAGGGCAGGTAAAAGTGCTTCTCTCGGTCTTCGGCCAAGAAACCCCGACCGTGCTTGACTTGCTCAGCGTCAAAAGAGTTACAGAATAAGTCTAAATTCAAATTATAAATTTTCAAAATGGCAAAAGAAATTAAAACTGTTATGAAACTACAAATAGAGGCAGGACGAGCAACCCCTGCCCCGCCCATTGGACCAGCTCTAGGTCAACATGGAGTACCGATTCAGGATTTTTGCACCCGCTTTAATGATATGACTAAAGACTTAATGGGATTTGAAGTACGTTGCAAATTAACAGTTTTCAAAGACAATTCATTCACTATCCAATTAATGGGAATACCTGTTGCAAATTTAATCCGGAAAGCAATAGGTCTAAGCAAAGGTTCGGCAACCCCTAATACCCAAAAAGTGGGTAAGATTAGTCGTACCCAGATCAAACAAATCGCCGAGCAAAAGATGAGTTACTTGAACACTAAACGAATTGAATCTGCCATAGCAATAGTCGAAGGTACCGCTAAAAGTATGGGTCTAGAAATAGTCTAAAAATTACAACCGAAAGTACTATTCCCAATTTCAAGGGGATAGGAGGTTAATTTTTTATTTAAACAACCATGTCACGCTCAAAAAAATATAAAAAGGCAATAACTGCGATTGATCCCATGAAGATATATAGCATTGAGGAGGCTGTAAAACTTGCAAAAGCAACTTCATACAGCAAATTTGATGGAAGCCTGGATATTGCAATAAATCTTAATATTCCCGCCAAACATAAGAATACCACTATTAGAGGAAGTGTTGTCTTACCCAATCAAGCTTCACAAACATCTAAAGTAGTTGCGGTCATCACAACCGAAGGTTCTAAAGAGCAAAAAGATGCTGAAGCAAATGGCGCAGATATTGTAGGGGCTGACGAGCTAATTAATCAGATTCAAGAAGGCAAAATCTCTTTTGATGTATTAATAGCTACCCCTGAGATGATGCCCCGGCTTGCTAAACTAGGTAAAGATCTTGGACCAAAAGGTCTCATGCCCAATCCTAAAAACGGCACCGTAACTACCGATATCTCTAAAGCTGTCAAAAGCTATAAAGCCGGCAAGATGGACTCCAAAGTTGACGAACAAATGTCTGTTAAAACTAAAGTAGGCAAATTGAGTCAATCCGAGGTTGATCTCATGGACAATGTAAAAGCCCTTCTCGAAGAAGTTGCCGACGAGACAAAACAATTTGGACCTAATCGATTTCGAAATATTATTCTATGCGCTACAATGGGTCCAGCTATAAAGGTGGACATCACTCAACTATTGAAAAAGGCATAAGAAAAGAGTTATAATAAACAAACACGTCCATCGAAGACAGTTAGCAGAAACAAATAAGACTAACCGAGGTGGGAAAAACCATATACGGCAACGACTGCCAAATTTGATTATTCCCCTTCAAGTATTGGTTAGTAAGGAAATAAATAATTCCTTAATCATAATTTCATAAAAATAAAGTCTAACTCGCATCATTTTGGACTAAAACTCATAAACTATCTTATTTCGATTAAAAATCAATTATTATGGCTAGAACCAGAAAACAGAAAGAACTGATTCTAAAAAAATATATAGAAAGATTGGATAATGCCCAAGCAGTCTTTGTACTTGAGACGCAGGCTATCTCCGCAAATGATGCTAACTCACTTAAAATGGCCCTTTACGATCTTGGGTCTAGTTTCAGTATTGTTAAGACTCGCCTATTTCAAATGGCACTTGAGAAGAAAGGTTTACCACTCTCAGACAATTTGAACAAGTCAAAAGCGGTAGTATTTTCATCTGAAAAAATGGTTGAATCTGCAAAAATCATCAAAGATTATATTGACCTACATAAAGACAAAATGTTGATTTGTTTCGGCTACATGGATCAAAATATCTTAACGGGAGAGCAAATAGCTAGTCTTGCCTCCTTACCTAGTCGCGAAATACTGCTTTCTCAAGCTCTTGCAACTATGAAAGCACCAATTAGTGCTTTTGTTAACGTTTTAGCTGGAAATATCAGAAAAATACTTTTTGTTTTAAACGCTATTCAAGAACAAAAAACAAATGTTGCCTAAAAAATTATTAACTCAATTAATTTATATAATTTATTTAATAAAATTATGACCGACGATACAAAAAAAACAGACACACCTAAAGTCGATTCTACAACAGAATTAACTGGCGACACAAAGAAAATTGCCGAAATGCTTGAAAAGATGACTGTGCTAGAACTTTCCGAACTCGTGAAAGCACTAGAAGAGAAGTTTGGCGTATCTGCATCTATGCCAGCAGCGACAGTTATGGCTACCCCCCAAACAGGGAATAATCAGCCAGAAGAAGAGAAAACAAACTTTGACGTTGTGCTTACCGAATCTGGCGGAAATAAGATCCAAGTAATAAAAGTCGTCAAAGCAATTACGGGATTAGGACTAAAAGAGGCAAAAGAACTAGTTGAATCTACACCTAAGACTCTGAAAGAGGCTGTTATGAAAGAAGAGGCTGAGAAGATAAAGAAAGAAGTAGAAGAGGCTGGCGGGAAGGTTGAATTGAAATAAGTCGATTAAAAGCCGAAAATTATTATTTCTAAGGTTCCATTCTGATTATGTTGAATTTAGGATGGAACCTTTTGTATTTATACGCAACAATATATAATCTGCATGACTAAATTCTCATCAAATCCGCTATGTTTAATAATTTAATAGAATTTCTACTTTCTGGCGGAGTAGATAAAACAACTATACTCTTATTATTATTCTTACCAATATTTCTAAATATTGTTAACTTTTTTAAATATATAGTTGGGTTTAAGCTATTGGGCTTTTCAGTAACTCTAGCGGTTTTTTATATTCTCTACTCGACTAGATTCGAATTTTTCACGGTCGAACAAAATCTGGGAATATCTAATGAATTTGCATATACTTTTATACTCTTTTCTGGTGCATCCCTTGTATCAGTAAACATATTCAAATTTATAAAAGGGTTTAGAATGCACTACATGACGCAAGTTTCTATATCACTCATTTCATTACTAATCTCACTACTCCTCTTATTATTGATCGCTATTTCATTACAAGATTATGTACTAAACTTATTTAGACCAGAATATATTATCTTGCTTGTCATAATCTGCGAAAATATGATCTCGGGGTTCGCCCACGGGAGAGTTAAAACAATTCTTGCGCACATAATCGAAGTCTTTATAACAGCAAGCATTGCTCACATACTAATCTCTTGGAGCAAATTCGAAGATTTATTACTTTACTATCCCTTCATCTCTTTAGTAGCCATTGTCTTAAATTGGATCATTTCGAAATACACCGGCTTAAGAATCCTAGAGATACTCCGCTTCAAAGAAATACTTGAACAAGAACAACATGAAGATATTGAGGATATTACAAAATAGAAAAAAAGTTCTAGGTCAAAATTCCCGCAATCTTTTATACATCAAAAAGTATAGCAGTTCGGATGGTCGTTCCATAGCCAATAATAAGCTGAAGACAAAAAGAATGCTAATTACAAATGGAATTTCGAATCCTAAATTGTTAGGAATAATCAGAACTCAGAAAGAGCTGGAAACATTCAATTGGAATAGTCTACCAAATAGCTTTGTCCTAAAACCTGTTCATGGTGTCCAAGGATATGGGATAGAAATTTTTTATAACAGAGATCGTGAAGGAAGGTGGATCAAGGCTGATAAATCAAAGGCCGATATACCTGAACTTAAAGGTCTAGCTAGTGAAATCCTTGAAGGTCGATTTGCGCCAAAAGAATATCAAAATGATCAAGTCTTTTTCGAAGAACGCATCAGGACACACAAAGATCTCAAAAACTATACATTCAAAGGTGCGCCAGATGTAAGGATCATCGTCTTTAATAAAGTCCCAGTAATGGCATATATTCGTTTCCCTACTAAAGAGTCCCTGGGAAAAGCGAATATGGCCATAGGGGCAGTCGGTACTGGCATCGATATCGCAAGTGGAATTACTACAACATCCACCTATGGTAAAGGTAATGAAGGAAGAGGATTTCCGATCACATATGTTCCAGGTACCCAACTTCCCTATCAAGGATTACACATCCCTTTTTGGAATACCATACTTAGAAACGCAATCAAAACACAAATTGCAAGTAAACTCAAATTCGTTGCCATCGATTTTTTGATCGATCAGGAAAGGGGGCCAATGGTAGTTGAAATAAATTCAAAGCCTGGACTTTCAATTCAAATAGTTAACAGGTCAGGTCTTAGCGAAAGGCTCGATCAGGTCAAAAAAATAAAGATAAAAAACATAGATCAAGGGATTCGCCTTGGAAAAGATCTATTTGGGGGGGAAGTTGAAGATAGAATTGAACGTATATCCGGAAAAGAGATGATATCAAATATAATGCCTGTAAGATTAATATCGGAAACCGGCATTAAGTTAAATTCACTAGCGCTGATAGACACCAGCAGGAGAACAACAATTATTGATTCACAAAGTGCAATTGAATTAAAACTAATAGCCGAGCCGATACCCGAAGGTGAATATAAGATTGAGACTATCAACCTAAGGCTCGGGACACAAGATCTTTCCTCAGACTGTCGTATAGTAAGTCATCCCTACAAAGGTTATAAGGTAGTTATAGGTAGAAAAGATTTATCAAACTTTATCATTGACATCAAACGTCCCATAAATCTAAAAGAAGAAGCCCCATTTGGTCCTTTTTCCGTAAATCTACCCAAAAGCTCTCTAAAGCTTTTAAACAAAGAACTAGAGGAAATAAATGGAGAGATCATAATTATCCCAAATTTAGTTCCTAACAACTTAGAGGAAGAGAAAACAAAATTCATGAAGTCAAATTTTGAATATAATCCACAATTCAAATATAATCCCATCAAATTTAATCCCGACGCCCTAGTTGAAAGATTAAACCATTTAAATCCAGAGAATAACGCGCTTGGAGAACTCTACTCCGACCTAATTGAAGAGACAAAACGTAAAATATATCTTGTCGAAGAAATAGGTCGCGACCAAGATAGTTTTAGCACAAAATCAATTAGACTTTTCGGTAGCCCAAAGCTAAAATACATAAAAGCAGCTAAAAATTTAATAAACGAATATTCACAACAAAACACGGATGGTACTCCGAGAGATACTTCAAAGATACTGAAACCAAGAGAACTTGAAACAGCTGTAGAGAAGATTTTTGCAGAATATGGTCTGGATCCAAGTCTATTTATTCTAAGTAATTTTAATAACCATAAGACGTCTAGGGCCAGAACTCTTTTCAGAAGCGGGACAATAATAATTAACCGTAAAATCAAATGGACGCAAAACAGCCTGAAAGCAATGATAGCTCACGAAGTCCTAGTGCACCTTCTTCGATCCTCAAATGGAGCAAAACAACAATACAAAATCTTGCGCCTTGGAACCAAGGGTTATATAAAAACCGAAGAAGGGCTCGCAACAATTATGAAATATGTATCTAATGGGGAATTTGTGATGTTTCGACCAGCTATCCTCTACTCCGCCATTGATCAAGCATTACAAAATTCATTCGCCGAGGTTGCAAAAGAGATTATACGTAATGGAATAAATCCAATAGGAGCGTTTAATTATGCTGTACGAGTTAAACGAGGGCTAAGTGATACCTCAAAGCCAGGGGCATTTACTAAAGACCAATATTTCGGTTGGGCAATTAATATTGCACAGGATTTACTTCAAAATCCTAAAGATATGGACCATATATTTAATGGAAAGGCAAATATACCTGAATTAAGAAGTTTTAGTGAGGCTAATCTAATTCATCCATTAATAAGCATTGACGAACTTAAAAAATTTATCGAACTTAATTTGTAAAATTTTACAAGTAGCAGAATTCAGATCCTTCTCCCAATTCTGAAGGCCACCTTTAGTCTTTCCAGCTAAGAGAGGTGTTTAGAAGATCAATGTAATTTAGCGATGCGGCTACACCTTCAACCACAGCAGTAAGAGGATTCTCAACAACATGAGCCGGGACACCTAGAGCATCGGCAAAGAAATTGTCTATGCCCCGAATTAGAGCTGTACCACCAGACAGCACTACCCCTCTATCGACAATATCCGAGGCAAGTTCAGGTGGTGTTTTTTCAAGTACATTTTTTACTGAAGCAATAATTTCATTCAAAACACTAGTTATTGGCAACATTATTTCATTTGAACTTAATTCGATACCGTATGGTTGACCTGTAATCGTATTTCTACCCCTAACCAACATACCAATCGGATTATCTAAAGGAATCGCCGCTCCAATATTAATTTTAACCTGTTCAGCCATTAACTCTCCTACCTCGAGATTATACTTCTTCTTGAGGAACGCCTGTAGGGTTTGATTAATAGCATCACCAGCAAGTCGTTTTGACTCGTATTGAACAAGTCCATTTAACGAAATAACAGCTATCTCGGATGTACCTCCACCCATATTAATTATCATATTACCCTCTGAACTGCTAATTGGTATATGGGCTCCAATAGCCGCTGCTAATGGTTCGGGAAGAAGATATACTTTTGATACTCCAGCTGTTCGAGCCGCTTCCATCACTGCCCTCTCCTCTACACTTGTCAAACCAGCCGGCACAGCAATCATAACATCGGGCTTAAAAATCCTATACCGACCCAGACTGGTCCGAATAAGATATCGTAGTAGTGCTTGTGTAAATTTATAACTCGCAATCACGCCCTGCTTTAGTGGGCGTTTAACTTCAATTCCACGCGGTGATTTTCCAATCATCTGTTTTGCATTTGTACCAACAGCAATGACTTTCCTATCTTTCACTGAATAAGCAAGAACGGTAGGCTCATTCAACACGATACCCTTACCTTCCAAGAACACAAGCGAATTCGCTGTTCCTAAGTCAATTGCTATTCTTTGTCTCAAAATCAGGTTATACACCGATTATGGATTATAATAAACTATACTCTGGATTCAGGTTTATTATACTCGACTTCTTATGAACTAAGAAATACAATATAATAAAGGCCGTATTGAACTCAAATTTAATGAAAAGAAACAGATTAATCCCAGTTTCGGTTAGTATTATATTCTTTATACTTTTTTTAACATGGGCATTGATGTCCGCAAATGGCATCAAACAAATAAACTGGAAGGTGCTTTTTCAAAACAACACCGAAAATGTAGAACTAATAACTCAACTTGGTGGAATTAGAATTAATACAAATCAAATCACAAACTCAGATTTAAAAGTTACGTTAAATAATCAAATACAACAGCTCGAAGACTTTATAATACGCGACATTCCCCCTGGTCAATATACTATCATCCTTTCAGCAACGGGATATAATGACTGGACTACGTCTATCGAAGTAATACCAGCCGTAATTACCGATATTTCGCCTCTTTTTTCACCCTCAAATCCGCTCGTGACCTCAAAACTTGAAGAAGTGAATATTGATAAAATCTTCTTTTCCACAAATGGAGATTATGCCTATTATGTGGTCACTAAAGCCTCGAATGGCATAGATAAAGGTATCTTTAGGCTTCAATTAAACCCCCCCTCGAATCTTCTAACTAACGCAGTCCCTGTGCCAGAAAAATTGCTAAATCTAACCGAAGAGGTATCACAAGTGATCAACTCCCATGAATATTTCATTGTACCATCACCAGACAATCAAAAATTCATTCTGAGTGGGACAAATACTCCCCTTTATATTTTTAATACTGAAAACCAAACAACTAGTCCTTCAAAAATTTCTCTACTTTCACTGGAAAGACTTCTTGGATTTACTCCAGAACATTTTGATTGGTTCAAAGGTTCGTCTTCAGTTATTATTTCTCAAGATAATTTTGTAGGGGAGCTAATCCTAAGCAATGCAAAGCTTGTCACGATTGACTTTCATCCCAAGCAACTGCCCATATTTGCCATAAATGGGGATGAAGTTTTATTATATGATCGCCTATCAAACGTTCATATACGATACAGAGATGAAACTAAAACGCCTGTTTTACTTGAGAACACAAAACTCCCAGCTGATATTACAACCTTGTATATTGATAAAATAAATGCCAATAATCTCATCGTTCAAACAAAGACCAGTGCCTTCTATTTGAATTTGAAAGCAAGCTTCATTAAAGAAATTGGCAAAAATATTGAAATAATTTCTTACACGAGAGATGGAAATGGGGTTTTGTTTACTAAAAATGGAGAAAAAAAATTATATTCATTTACTGTAGATCAAAACAAAATTAATGACGACCTAGATATTTCTATAAGTACAATTGTTGATAATTATGATAGATCTACACAAAAAGCATTCTGGAGCAATTCAAATACTCATGTCATTCTAGTCAATCAAAAAGTCGATTCAAATTTAATAGAGCAATCATACGCTATTTATATAATCGATCGAAAGGGAACAAATAAATATCAACTTCTAAATGACAGGGTCATCCAGACCCAAGGAACGGATGTATATATGTTGAGCGACAATAGTGAAGTGCTTTTGTTAATACAAGACTCCCAAGAAACCGCAACAACATCTCCACTCAAGAGACTCTATAGCATACACCTTAATATCGAGAAAGATTAAATATTGATCAGATACACCAGATTGCTTCTTTTAGAAACAAAAGTATTTAACCCAGTAAAAATGTTATAATCTGAAATCTTGCGAGCTTATCTCAAATACTAACATAGGACCTAATGCAATTTTTTGCTTGAATTTAAATTTTCTTGTGCTCCTATAGTTCAACAGGATAGAACAGGGGCGTCCTAAGCCCAAAATCTAGGTTCGAGTCCCAGTAGGAGCATACTCACTTAACATGATCAAAACCTCACAAGCTCCACGCAAGATGAGCTTTGTCTTCTGAATCACAAGAGAGAAATAAATTGAGGCTTTAAAATCTTTTTGGCGGACTAATTATTCATTAATCTTGTTTGATTTTCGATTTAAGACCCATTGCATTTGAATCTAAAATTTCATATTCAAAGACTTCTAGATTAGAAAACCAAAGCGCAATCTCAGCCTCAGCTTCCTCGGGAGTACCTGAAGCATGTACAAGATTATAAAAAGGTCTATGCATAGCATTTGCATACTCTGGACTGTCCCAGCTAAAATCACCCCTAATAGTCCCAGGAGCTGCATTAGCAGGCACTGTATCACCCACATGCTTCCGTACAACCTTAACAACATTAGGCCCTTCCCATACCATCGCTACTACAGGACCGGCGGTAAGATATTCTACATTCCATTGTTTGACTAATTCACCTATTTTAATGGGCTCATCAGTGCCTAGAATGACTTTTGGATCTAAGCCTTTTTCTTTATATTCAGTTAAAGTCCGTTCACCAACTTTTTTCTTCCACTCAAGACTATTTGGATAATGATCTTGCCCCATTTGGACCGTTGCTACAAGCATTTCAAAAGCAGTAAGTTTATATCCGAGACGTTCAATCCGATATACGATCTCACCTACAAGCCCACGTGCTACTGCATCGTGTTTAATTATTAACAATGTTCTCTCGATACTCATAATATACTCGTTGTCTATTATAAATTAATACAAATTTAGAAACCATAACCTACGTGATCGGTCCGTTGATAATGGATTGACTTAAAATCATTACCTAGCCAATATTTAATCTCTCTGTGTGCCTCTTCTGCCGAATCAGAAATATGCACTAACGTTTCCATTGCGCCCCTGCCCGATCTCACAGCTAACTGGGGTGAATCGAACCCCATATCCCCGCGAATACTTCCCAAATCTGCTTCCTGAGGTCGCGTAGCCCCCACAATCTTACGTGCTTTTTCTACCGCATGATTACCTTCCCAAACGCACACTATACTTGGTCCAGAAGTTAAATATGATACTAATTGATCATAGATCCTTTTACCAATAAGTAATTCATCCACAGTACCCAGTTCATTTTTAATGGCTTTACGATCTCCCCCGTATCCATCTATAGTTTTCATGCCTAACTTACGCATCCATTCCTCCGTACCGGGGTAATTTCCCCTTGCTTGCTTTTCTGTTGCCCATATCATCTTCGCGTATATCAATTTCAAACCTGCACCCTCAAGTTTACTAAATATCCTCCCCACCAAGGAACGTTTTACACCATCAGGTTTGATCATAAAAAAAGTCTTCTGGACGTTATTCATGGCGTTTATCATTTATTTTAACTTTAACATAGGGCTTATTTCGGCAATTATTGCGTCCCTAACCTCTTCAATCGTACCGTTGCCATCTAATTCAAGCCATGGACACCAAACTTTCTCACGAATAAGCTTTTTAAAAGCATCTCGGATTTTACCCTGAACCTCGATATCCCCCTCAAATAAATCTATCTCCTCTTTCCCCTCTTCTTTTTGTTTTCGCATAAGAGCCGTTTTCGCCGCAACATCAAGATATATGGTTAAATCAGGTATTACCAAATCAAATACCTTTGCAAATTCGACAGCAAAGTCTAGCGTAGGAGCACCCTGGATAAGACACTGGTAGACAAGTGTCGTGGTGTAGTATCCATCGGCTAGAAATAGATTATGTGGGTCACTCTTGTATTTTTTTAATTCTTCCTGCCATAAAAATTTCTCGAGAGAAAATGCGCAAAACCACCCACCAGAGGTCAACTTCCTTTGTCCGTGTAAAGCAGGATGAATGTATTTTTCCCAAACCGGTGTTGAGTGGTCAGGAAATTCCATACTGGCAATATTTAACCCTTTTTCTTTAAAAAAGTTGGAAACTTCCAATCTTTGTCGTCCTTTACCTCCGCCGTCAATGCTCTCAAGTACAATGAACATATCTAGAAAGTAGTTATATTTATCTATGCATAATACTAACTATAAATGAAATTTTCAAGTCAAACCGTCACAGTAATTTATTAATTTAATATAGATAGGTGATTTATTATCTTAAATTCTTATCATCTAAATCAAAAGAGCGCCTAGGGGAAACTTATTTCGGATTATTGTATACATTATTTGATCCCTAGTATTACCACTTATACACATACAGGTTGATATTACGGTCTATGGGTTACAATAGTAAAGACACTTCCATCAGTACTTATAAGGACTGTTCCGACATCTTGAGTTAAGTACGTAACAATATTACGTTCTTTGAGCCGATCTATGACATCCTCGTTTGGGTGACCATAAGTATTATTTTTACCCACACTAATGATCGCCACTTCAGGTGTAATTCTCGCCAGGAACTCCTCAGAAGAGCTTGTTTTACTACCATGATGATCCACTTTCAAGACATCAACGTCTAAGTTTTCAGCTATAGCAACTAAATCTTCATACTTAATGGGTAAGTCACCTCCCAAAAAAGCATTAAACGCACCATACCTTACCTCTAGGGTGATTGATGAGTCATTTGTCTGCAAATCTTCAATTGAATCTCTTGGCCAAAGGACATTTAATATCACGCAACACCCCAAAACTAAATCGTGGTATTGCCCCGTGATTTTATTATGAATATTTTTTTCCTCAAAAACTTTCAGTAAATCGCTTACTTCGCCTGTCTGTCCATTACTTGGGTCAAACCAGACCTGGCTCACAGCATAATACTTCAAAATTTCATCCATTCCTCCTATATGATCGATATCGGGATGTGTCAAAATTACTAAATCGAGATTCTTTTTCCAAAAAGGTAAAACTTGACCTAACTGTTCTAATGATCTATCGTCTCGACCCGAGTCAATAAGAAGATATTTACGATCAGGAGTTCGTATCAAGGTACTGTCACCTTGCCCAACATCCATAAAATAAATTTTTAAATGTTTATCCGTAATCTCACCCCAAACAGTTACACCAAGAAACACTATTATTATCGCTACAGCCAATAAATATTTTCGAAAATTCATTAGTCCTTAATAAGTTTTTATATCATAGGTTTTCAGATGTTTGTATATAACATCTCTATACTTTAGTTCAAATATTATACTCATATATAGTATATATACTCCTATAACAGCCCAATTCGAGATGGTGATATCCTCTATAAAAATCATATCTACAGCCGTAAAATAACTCAATATCTGAAGCAAGTACTCTAATAAGCTATATACCAAGTAGCTACAATAAGTGCCCAATGGATGACTAATATAATATATCGGTGTAGTTACTAGACCCATAACTGTTATTACTGGTACAACCGGAAGGACTAATGTGTTTACTAAAACCGAACCAATTGATAATCCTCCAAAAGATGCTGTAGTGATTGGTGCGGTTGCCATTGCTGCTGCTATGGATACCGACAAATTTTCTCGAATCCAACTAGGTAAATAATCTATCTTACGATTTATATGTTCGGTAAAACCCCAAATACCTAATAATGCTATCACGGAAAGTTGAAAGCTAATTGAACTAAAAATATATGGATTCAAAATAACCATAATTAAACTTGACAACATAAGCATATTGAATATCCCCCCCTTCTTTCCAAATATTGATGCCAAAGTAAATCCACCACCCATCAACCCCGCCCGTAATGCCGGTGCATTATCTATGCCAATAAGACAGACAAAACCGAAAATACCAATGGTTATAGCCAAATCTACCAACTTCCTTGGGAAATAGCCTCGCAAAAATATCAAAGAGGCACCGATAAGACCAACATTAAATCCGGAAACGGTCGCAATATGTGAAGTACCCGTCCGTTTTAGTGCTTCAGTAAGTGCGGATGGCATACCTGTCTTAATGCCAAGTGTTATTCCGTCGAGTAGTGTTGCGTGAGGAAATGGTAAAAGTCTGGAATTGACTTCCGTAAAGTTTCTCCTAATTTTAGCCGCGATTCGACCTATGGAGAAAGATTTGTTTCTATTACTCTGTGCTTCGAAACTAGCTTTATCCAAAATGAAATTAATACCCTGCGTTTTGAGATACGCCTTATAATCGAAATCCGGGTATTGAGGTGGTTCAATCAATTTACCGAAGACGTATATATATTCACCGCCTTGAGAACGGAATGTCTTATCAAACATTCCAAGGACCTTACCATATTCACTAGTATCCAAAACAACCCTAATATCTTTATCCCTTTGTTCAGGATCCGTTAGGACCTTAGCTTGTGTCCCTATAATTGAATTTATTTTTACTTGGTATTGCTCAAAGTTCTTACTATAGAAAAAACTCGCCCTACTAAATCCTAATACCAAAGCAAAGATAAGAAGTACGTAATTTAACTTTGAAAATTTATATAATAAATAACCTAAGCAAATAAGGGCTGGCAAATATTTAAGGCTCATCGAATGATCCAACAACATCATAGTCAAGGATGAACAGAAGATGAAGAGGATGCACCAAATAATAAATGGATTCTGCCTGAATAAATATTGGGCATAATCGTAACGTGACTGTAACGAACGCACCTGCCTTGATAATTGTAACTTATTAATTATTGATTCAATTGACACTAACGTATGGCTTTAATTTTGCTATTGTAGCAGGTCCGATCCCAGATACTTTATCCAGTTCATCAACAGATGCGTAGGGTCTTCCGCTTATAATCTTCTGCGCAGTTGCAGGCCCAATTCCGGGCAATGATTCCAGCTGAGCTTGCGAGGCAGTATTTACATTGATCAATGCAGAGTTTGAGGTACTACTAGTCTGAACGGGTTGCACTTGTCCTCCTTGACTACTTTGATTCAAAGGACGCGATGGAACATAAATATGATCCTCGTTAAAAACCCTCTGCGATAAATTGATCTGTCTTTCTAATGTATTGTAATCAGTATTGTCGTCAAGCCCTCCTGCCTCATTAATCAGATCGATAATCCTAGTATTGGATCCGAGTGAGTACACGCCGGGATTATTTACGGAACCCGCTATAAACGCAAAGTTTTGAGGTTTCTCGTCTTGAGCCCTTGCGGTGTAGACATGGTCTCCACGAACATTTCCGGTGACATAAACTATTAGATTTACCACCGAATTCACCAATAGAAAGACAAAAACTAACTGTAAAAGCAGATCGAAGTTGAAGTTTTTCATAAATTAGGCAGCTTTTTGATATACCCCAGCTTTGACCCATTTACGGACTGACTCTGACGGTTTGATCATCATAACTTGCATCGTCATTTGGAGGGATTGGTTGTCCATTTACGGGGCCCGCTTGGGTTATTTTAATAGATTGAACCTCGATAGTCTTTGATGGCACGGGGTTTGAAGGATCATTGTCTTTCACTTTAGCCTCATTAATTTTTTTCAATGTATCAAAACCACTAGTTACTTTTCCGAATACAGTATACTTCCCTTGTAATGCAGGCAATCTCGTATCTTCATTGCTGGCAGTGACGATGAAAAACTGGCTACCTCCAGTATTCCCTTTCCCTGCGTTCGCCATCACAACTGAATCCTGCTCTATAGAGATGGATACAATCCCTTCTGAAGATGCATATCCCAATGAAATTAATTCATCCCGTTGTACTGCAGAAAGATCTAGTGAATCCCAATTGACTTCGTCCGGGATTACATAACCAGGCGAACCGAAACCATCGTTATTTATATCTCTATCCATTGAAGTTCGACTCCCCGTTTGAAACAAGAAATCCTTGAACACTCTGTGTATTGTAACTCCATCATAGTATCCCTCTTTAGCTAAAAACACAAAATTATTTACAGTTGTAGGAGCATTCTTTTCAAAAAGATCAATACGAAAACTACCAAGATTTGTTTGGATATCAGCATAGTAATTATCCACTATCTTAAGTTCCATATTAGGTGGTTGCGAATAGACATAAGTTTTACGATTATCATTTATATATGGTATTTGACACTTGCTACCCGGAATTATACAAAGTTGAAGCACACAACCTAATAAGATCATTAATATACCTGTACCTGCTAAATACAAAAGAAACTTTTTGTTTTCGTCTAATTCCATAATTTATAGAACAAAATTTATAATCTTACCTTTTACATATATTACACGTTTGTAACCATCTTTGAAATATTTATCCAATTTTTCATTCCCTTGGGCTAGTTTTAGCAATTGTTCCTGGGTAATCTCCGGATTGCACTCTAAAACCATTCTCGTTTTGCCCATAATTTGGACCGCAATAGCTATCTTTTGTTCCAATAGTAGGTTTTGATTAAATTCTGGCCATTGTTGAATATGAATTGAGTCTTTATGCCCAAGAATATCCTGCCAAATATGTTCCGTGACGAAAGGCGCATACGGTGCAAGTACTTTTAGAAACTCCTCTAACTCACGATTCGCTAATCCCTCCTTTTCAGTTTTATTTAGGAATTTCATAAATTCGCTCACTGCAGTATTAAAGTCCAGTTTTTGCGTATCCTCAGTTACATTCTTTATTAATTGTTGCAAAGCGATTTGTGAAGGAGCGGATCCCGTTTCATCTAAAGATTCTTTTTGTCTTGCCAGAGCATATACCCTATCTATAAAACGACGAACACCCTTCACTGAAGAATCGTTCCAAGCTTTTGATTGATCCAAAGGACCCATGAACATTTCATAAAGACGTAATGTATCTGCTCCATACGCATCGACAACGTCATTCGGATTTATTACATTCCCCCATCTTTTACTCATTTTTCGATTATCTGGTCCTAATATAATACCCATATGCCTCATCTTTTTGAAAGGCTCACGGTGCCTAATAAGCCCCAGATCAAACAGAAACTTTGTGAAAAATCTCGCATATAAAAGATGCAAGACGATATGCTCTGCCCCAATCATATATAAGTCCACTGGGATCCATTTATCAAGCTTTTCGGATTCGGCAAACTTATCCTTATTTGCTGGGTCAACAAAGCGAAAAAAGTACCAGCTCGAACACACAAAAGTGTCCATTGTATCAAATTCGGGGGTCCACTCAGAGCCGTACTTCTCCTTTATCTTTCTACCATATTCTTCTGAGCGCGATAACGGGGAGTATCCTTTGGGGATAAAATCCACATCGTGAGGTAAAAGCAAAGGCAGATCTTCTTCCCTCAAGGCCCTGTATTGCCTTTCACCAAAATAGTCTAACAGTTCTGGAAATTCGACACCAATAAAATTTTCCTTATCCATATAATAGCGGAACTCCACATTTGTATATTGCTTCCAGATCTTTTCAAATTTTTTTACTTCGGTCAAAGGAGTATAGGGATCGTTTGTCGAACAGATCAACACAATCTCCTGGACATTCTTGCAGATAGATTCTATATCAACTTGATCCAATACCACACTAGATGGAGCAACACAGATCAATTGTTTTAGCGCATTTGATTCAGCATATTTCAATGCAATCTTGCATCCCAAACTATGTGCTATTAGACAAGAATGTTTATCTAGCCCTTTTGACAGAATTTGTGCGGTACAATCCGTAAGACTGTCTTGTTCATTATAATCAAGTATTTCCGCACAAGATTTAATACATTCTTGGTTAGATAACCATTTATACCAATGTTCTTGTCCGATCTCATTAGTAATTCCTGGGACAATTAAAATTTTATTCGCATTCTCGCGAATTTTCCATATAATCGGAATCGGTGCTCCCCAGTATCTTTGCCGTGAAATTAACCAATCCCTCAGCTTATATTTGGTCTCAATCTGAGCCACTCCGTCATTGCTTAATTTTTCGATGATACATCTCCTAAATTCCCGACTTGAAAGACCATTATATTCTCCAGAATTTTTCATTTTACCTTCCCCAGAGTAGAACTCTTCATTCGTATCTAACTTATCAAATTCTATTACTTCAATAATATTTATTTCATGTTTTTTCGCAAACTCATAATCCCTTTTATCGTGAGCAGGAACTGCCATTATTGCTCCGGTTCCATAGTCAACAAGAACATAATCGGCAACATATACTGGAATTTTCTTTTGGTTAACAGGATTTATAGCATTTATACCTTGAAGCAAAAGTCCACTTTTTTCTTTATTAAGGTCTGTCCTCTCTAGATGAGTCTTGTTAATTGAAGTATGCAAATAAACCTCAACTTCCTTATAATTTTCAATTTGATCGGATAAATCGGATATAATGGTGTGCTCCGGGGCGATAACTAGAAAAGTCGCACCGAAGAGTGTATCCGCTCTAGTTGTGAAGACCTCAATATCTTTTTGTTTTCCCTTATTTGTCTCCAATTTGAACTTGACAATAGCACCTTCAGATTTTCCAATCCAATTTCTTTGCTGTTGTTTAGTGGACGCTGGCCAATCAACCTCTTCTAGCTCAGTTGCTAATCTCTCGGCGTAGTGAGTGATACGAAAAAACCATTGGTCCATCTCCTTTTGCTCAATCTCTGCATCACAACGTTCACACTTTCCATCAACCACTTGTTCATTGGCCAAAACAGTTTGATCTTTAGGGCACCAATTAACTGGTGCCTTTGCCTTGTAGGCAAGTCCATATTTATAAAATTGTGTAAAAAACCACTGTGTCCATTTGTAATAATCCGAACGATGAGCACCCACTTCTCGATCCCAATCTACCCCAAGTCCTAATTTATTAATCTGCTTTATGAAAGTTGCTATTGCTTCCTCGGTGCTATCCTGCGGATGTACTCCTGTCTTGATAGCATAATTTTCCGCAGGTAATCCAAACGAGTCCCAGCCCATAGGAAGCATCACTTGATCACCTTTCATACGATGCCAACGAGCCATTACATCGTTAGCAATCATACCTTCAGCATGCCCAACATGTAAACCAGCTCCTGAAGGATATGGGAATGAATACAACGAATAGTACTTCGATTGAGATTCTGAAATTTCCTTTGTCTTGTAAAGGGCCGTACTAAGCCACATTTGGATTATTTTCCCCTCAATATCCCTATGATTATAATGTCCCGAAATTTGTTTAGAACTCATATTGTCAAATTAATAAACTAAGGCAATTTTGCAATTGATTTTATCAAATTTTCAGACAATTATTGCCTGCTTATATTCTAAACACGTCATAACAAAAAGTTAGATAACTCCAAAAAAAGAATTAACCCTAATCAATAACAACTACTTTTAGTGTATCTAGAGGATTTGCAACATTTCATCCATTTTATAAAATAAACAAAAGGAAATCTTAGATTAAGAAGAGTACTCTCTAGCAAAAACAATAGATCAATCCAAGGAGAACTTTGGGGATTCTAAAAGCTTAATACGGAATCAGATTTTTAGGATTAAACCTGCATGTATAACAATTAATAATATCATCTTTTGAAGAAGCAACGCTTAAATGCAGATGTACGCCAGAAGCGTTACCAGTTGAACCCATATACATTATCTTTTGTCCTGCTTTAACTTTCTGACCTTCGCGTACCGCAAAAACTCCATTACCATGGGCATAAAGTGTTTGTAATCCATTCTGATGATCAATTACTACTCCATAACCCAATCTACCCGGAAGCCATGCGGCCTTCTTTACTACTCCTGAACCAACGGCCCTAATCCAACAACCACCCGATTTCGCCAAATCTACCCCAGTATGATCACCAAGAAAACCACGGATATACCATCCTCGAATAAAAGAATACCCATCACAGCTTTCATCTCCGAGTGGATTTGTAAAAGTACCAGGCGAAAGTTCAATCCCAAGATCTGAAAATTCAACATATACTGCCCCACCTCTAACCGGTGCTCCTTTTGGTGGTGGAGGGACTTTACTTCCATTTGGAATGAAAATTACTCGTCCAGCAGGAAGTCTTTCATCTATACTCTTGAAATTATTAAGCTCGAGCACATCATAAAGATTTACATCAGAAGGCAACTTTATACCCTTTAATAGCGCCCTTGGTGTCTCGCTTTCTTTGGAAATAATCATAACACCATTCATCGGAGGTATTTTTAGTTTTTGCCCTGGTTTGATCAAATTACTGTAAGGATCTAAACCATTTGCCCATTTAATCGAGTCCGGATTCTCGAGATTATACAAACGTGCGATATCCTTTAAAGTTTCTCCTTTGGTAACCGTATGTTCATACACATCAAACGGAAGTTCATCTCCACTGCGTATAGTAAAACTCTTCGCATTTGCATACTGGACAGCCATATCAGCAGAGTATATCTCATTGCTCGTTGCGTTTATTCCTAACTCAATATTTTGGATTCCTGTAATTCTCGAAACAATTCCGCTCAGAAGGGTAACTATTGTTATGCTAATAATAGAGACATGGTACAATTTTCTATAAAATGAAGTTCGCCCCCAAAACATTCTGCGAATAATCGCCCTTTTTAGATTTGACGCACCAATCGTCACAAGTTCGAAAAGCAATATCGTCCATACCCCTATTTGGCGTAGCCGAAAAGAAAGATAGGCTACTAAATCAGAAAAGAAAATGACTAAAGTTGTACCAGAATTTGTTATATCTTTTGGATTCAATACTACTTTTTAATAATTTACATTATTCCCCCTATCTATCTCAATCAATATTTTCGTGCAGAGTAGATAAAAATTCGTCATTATTTTTTGTCTTTTTCAAACGTTCGACCAAAATAGGAGTTGCATCTTTTTCAGGTAAACTATCCAGTAACCTTCGCACTCGCCACGACTGAGCTAAAACACTCGGTGAGAGAAGCTTATCTTCATTACGAGTCCCCGATGGACCCACAGCTATTGCTGGATATACTCTCTTCTGAGCTAATTTGCGATCTAAGTGCAATTCCATATTACCCGTGCCCTTGAATTCCTCATAAATTACATCATCCATTCTGCTGCCTGTTTCGACTAGTGCGGTAGCAATAATGGTCAAACTACCACCGCCCTCAAAATTCCTAGCAGCGCCAAAGAATCTTTTAGGTGGATAAAGTGCGACCGGATCAAATCCACCTGTGAGGGTTCTACCGGAAGGAGGAGCAGTTATGTTGTATGCGCGAGCTAATCGAGTAATACTATCCATCAAAATCATCACGTCCTTACCCTGCTCCACCAATCTCTTTGCCCTGTCCAATGCCAATTCGGAAACACGCGTATGATTCTCTGGAGGTTCGTCAAAATTTGAAGCAATCACTTCGCCGGAAATTGAACGCTCCATATCGGTAACCTCTTCCGGACGTTCGCCTACTAAAACAACCATCAGATGAATTTCTGGATGATTCTTGGCAACCCCCTGAGCGATTTCTTTCAATAACCAAGTTTTCCCAACCTTGGGTTGGGCTACTATCATTCCTCTTTGTCCCTTTCCAATGGGGGCCAATAAATCAATAATTCTCGTAGAAATGATATGTGATTCTGTTGCAAGCATTATTTGCTCCTCAGGATAAATTGGGATTAATTTTTCAAAAAGCTGGCGTTTGACTGCCTCCTCCGGACCCTGCCCATTGACAGCCTCTATTCGAAGCATGCTCAAATACCTCTCTCCTTCTTTAGGTGGTCTAGCCTGACCAGATACAAAATCGCCCTGCCTTAAGTTAAATCGTTTAATTTGCGAACCGGAGACATATACATCATTATCGCCTGGCAGGAATTTCAATGATCGCAAAACCCCATGCGTTCCATCGTTAATGACCTCCAGGACCCCTGCAGTAAAAATATTTCCACCACGGCGTGTTTGCTCTTCTAAAATCTTGATAATTAATTCGCTTTTTTTGTAATCACTAACTTGCTGTATCTGTAAATCCTCAGCTAATTTGCGCAAATCACTCAAGGCTTTACTTTCTAATTCCTGTAAAGTCATAGACTCCGCTATTTTATCTTCGCCCTTTGGTTTTTTTATCATCTTAGGTAAATATATAAGTATTAATATAGAACAACTTTATTGCTTTGCGGCATGATTTTAAGGAAACCAATCTGACCCAGGAGATTATAAGAGTACACCACTTCAATTCATAATATTATTTTGGAAATTTATTTTGAAATTCAGAAGCGACTAGTTCTAACGAGAATTGTCTCAAAATTATATTTGTTTCTTTTCACTAATGTCAAATTGAAATAGAACGGGAAATCAATTTTTCGAATATCTGATTATCTCACAAAATCAAAAATTAAGTTTTTTAATCTTTACAGATCGTTGAAAAGATCATCTGGCTGGAAGAAATCTACGAAAGAGAACTATTAAAAAAATGGGATCGGCACTGCCCAAACCGACCCCCTTTTACTTCAAATTATTTGGAGCAGAAGGCAGACAGCTTGAGTTTTTATTTATAGTCTATTCCGAGAGCCCAGTAAGACCCGACCGAACTATCGAATCAGGATTAAACGAACCAGACTCTGGGAATAACCCACAAATTAACCCTCATTATTATGATACCCTATAACTATTTTTTTGTCAACCTCATAGTATGTCCAAAAATCTTATTCCACATTTCTTAGTTGTTTTTCATTTCAACACCGGATTCTCAGGGCACCCCCCTATCAAGCCTACCTCAACAACGAATATTATGACGGAATTTATGTATGAAAGTATTTTGCAATTTCATGATTACAAAACTAGAAGCACGATATTAGTTGCAATGAGATATCAAAATTTAAAACTTACGCTCCATAATATATCCAATAGAATTAATCATTGATTATCAAAGCAAGAATGGAAAGTCTTACTGTTTAAATAATAAATCGATTATTCCATTTACCGTCTAGCTATATTTACTAATTCAAATAAATGGGACAGGGTGTTTATTCAAGATCTTCTGAAACATTATCTCAGCAGAACCTTCGGTGATACAGAAGAAAATAATAACAAACTCAAAATATTTCTACTGGAAATTATTTATTTTAGATATTTCTTTAATTCGTATACGGTAGGACACTTCTGGCTATCAATTATAATCGTCGGACCCAATCTCTTCGCTTCTTTCCTACGCACCTCTTCATGCATTACTTGCCCTACTCTACCAGTTAGATTGAGCTCCCCGAATGCCAATATCTTATTATCAACTGGTTTGTCTTGAGCCGAAGACAATATGCTCATAGCAATTGCCAAATCTAATCCAGGATCTTCAGATTTCACACCAGCAGCAATCTTTACATATATATCCTTATCAAATAATTTTGCATAGCCGTATTTATTTAGAATTGCCACTATCCGTTGCAGGCGTGAAAGTGAAAACCCTTCTGAGACTCTTTTGGGAAGAGAGAAAGCACTAGAGCTCACTAAAGCTTGCACTTCAACAATAAATCCCCTGCTCCCCTCAAATATCACTCCCTTACATACTCCAACTGCCCCACCAGCTTCGTTCGCGAGGTTCACCAAAGAATATGGATCTACAACCTCGTTTAATCCATTTGGGGCCATCATGAATATACCTATCTCCCCTGTAGGGCCATAACGGTTTTTAAGGCTACGTAGCAGACGAAAACCTGTCTTCTCTTCTCCCTCAAACTGGATGACGGTATCCACCATATGTTCTAGAACCATTGGTCCGGCTATTGCGCCCTCTTTAGTTACATGCCCAACCATCAACAACACATTACCTGAAATTTTTGCGAAGTCGATTAGTTTGCTCGCGCATAATCTAATTTGCGAGACTGTTCCCGCAACACTTTTAGCAACAGACGAATAGACAGTTTGAATTGAATCAATTACCACAATTTCATCTTTCATTTTTCTGCTCTCAATTTTCGAAAGGATTGCCTCAATATTATGACCAGAGATAATCTCAAACTTTTCGTCATCAGTCAGATTCTTGGCACCTAGAATCCGATAAGCACGGGCCGCAATTTGCCCTTCGGACTCTTCACCAGAAACATAAATACATCTTTTGGATTGTTTGACCAGATTAAAGCCGAGCTGGAGTAATAGTGTTGATTTGCCCACACCGGGTGAACCGGCTATAAGTATAACCTGCCCTTTAGTGAAACCCGCTGATTTGCCATCTAAACTACTACCCAAAACCCTATCTAATTCTAGAAATCCAGATGTAGTCCGTGTCAATTCAGCTTCTCCTATCTCAGACAAGTGCCTTGACACCAATTCGGTCTCTTGGGAAAAATATTGTGCCTTTTCTTCTTCAACTATTGTACTCCATTGATTACATATCGCACATTTACCCTGCCATTTCGGATAGTTTTGCCCACAATTTGTGCAATAGAAACCAACCTGTTGTTGCTTTTGCATCATGAAGATTATTTCTTTAAGACGAGCAATATTGAGTCTCCAACTTTGTTCACATTCACAATCTTTAACCGATCAGAAGTATCCAGCCTTTTTTCAAGGATTAGTTCGGCCAACGGATCCTCTACCAACTCACGTACCTTACGTTTTATATTTCTAGCACCATACTCTTTGCTTGCACCCTTCTGCGCAATATATTTTATTGTCCTATTGGAAGCTACAAGAAGAATATGGTTTGCTTTGAGCCTTGCATTCAATTTCTCTATCTCTAGTTTAGCTATTTTAAATATGTCTTCATCATCAAGCCCCCTAAACACAATTATTTCATCAATCCTATTTAGTAATTCAGGTCTTAATTCATTCTTTAGTTCGTCGAGAAGATTAGTACGCATTTCATCAAAATCTTTTTCTTGTAGCTTTTTGCCCTTATCATCTGAGATATCATCATCCAGACTAAACCCTAATAGTTTATCCTTTCCTACTTCGTCAGCTCCAATATTTGAAGTTAAGATTACAATTGTATTTTTGAAATTAACCTGCCTTCCCTTACTATCTTGGAGGTGCCCCTCGTCTAATATCTGGAGTAGAATATTTAATACATCCGGATGTGCCTTTTCAACCTCGTCAAACAACACAACCGAGTAAGGTTTACGTCTAACCCGTTCAGTTAATTGCCCTCCTTCTTGAAAACCAACATACCCTGGAGGAGATCCTATCAATTTTGAAACACTATGCTGTTCCATATATTCGCTCATATCTACCTGAATGAGAGACTCAACATCACCCAGAACTTCACTTGCGAGCACTCTTGCCATTTCGGTTTTACCAACCCCGGTAGGGCCTAAGAAAATAAACGATGCCATAGGACGTGAAGCGTCTGAAATTCCAACCCTTGCCCTTTTCATAGCCGTAGCTACTTTTCGGACAGCATCAGGTTGGCCTATCAAGTACTTTCCTAAAGTTTGTTCTATGTGTAGTAAATCCCGCATCGCATTATTATCAATTTTTTCAACTGGTACTTTAGTTTGTTTCGAAACTATCTTCTGTACATCAATCGCATCTACCAGAATAACTCTTTTAGGTTTCGCGGTTTTATTGACCACAGAATTCATCGTTGTACGCAATTTAACTTCCTTCTTACGTAACTCGCCTGCTAACTTTAAATCCCCTTTTAGAAATGCTTTTTCTTTTTCTTCGGCTACGCCTGAAAGTTCATCATCAATATTGCCTATTCTATTATCCGTCGCCTTACCC
The DNA here is from genome assembly GCA_041918255.1 of Candidatus Dojkabacteria bacterium. GTDB lineage: Bacteria > Patescibacteriota > Dojkabacteria > B142 > WJKM01 > JAYRWD01. The sequence continues at coordinate 81,304 of JAYRWD010000062.1, read as the reverse complement.
GACTTAATCTTTTGCCCCGCAGCCGCCTCATCTAAAAGATCGATGGCTTTATCCGGAAGAAAGCGCTCAGATATATACCTATGCGAAAGATTTACAGCCGCCTCTATTGCCTTATCGGTTATCTGAACACCATGGAACTTTTCGAGCTTTGGGCGAATATTCGCCATCACTCTTATGGCTTCTTCTGGCTTAATCTCGTCAACAAAAATTGGCTGAAAACGACGAGTAAGCGCGCTGTCAGTTTCAAAGTACTTCTGGTATTCTGCATATGTTGTGGCGCCGATAATCGAAATATTACCGCTGGTAAGATGTGGTTTTAAAATATTCGCGACATCCATCGTTCCCTGTCCAGCTGAGCCAGCGCCTACTATCATGTGTACCTCATCAATGAATAATATAATATTATTGTTTTCCTTAGCTTCATTCAGAATCCCGATAATTCTTTCCTCAACATCTCCCCTTATCTTACTACCAGCTAGTATACTTGCTAAATCGATATTATAGATAATTTTATTTTCAAATCCCCTAGGCACTTTCTTCTGAACGATTCGCTGAACTAGCCCTTCAACAATCGCTGTTTTGCCAACTCCAGCCTCGCCCACTAGAATTGGATTTGACTTAGTTTTACGAGCTAGTATATGTATCATACGTTCGATTTCATCATTACGACCATATATAGGCAGATACTGATCCTCCTGCGCTAATTTATTCATATCACTGGCGTAAGTTTTGATGCCTTGTGACTCCTCTTCGTCAGATTCAATTAGTCCCTCGGATTCAGCCCTTCGAAAAATACCTGGGTGATAGGTAGCATAATTTTGTAAATTATTGATTATTGCCTCATAATCAAGCCCAGCACGGCCTAAATCACTCACGAAATCAAGTTTATCGACCTTCAAAATAGCTAATAGAAGATGCTCAGTACCGACATACACATGCGTCAATGAACTTGCTATTAATACTGCCTCAGCCAATATATCCTTTGTCATATCATCTAATCGGATAGATTTAATTCCATGTTCATTCGAAACATCAGAAATTTTTTGTTCAAAATTTTCTAAACTAGATAAAGTAGCATTTATGTCCAAACCCAATTTTTCCAAGAGTTTGTTTGCAATACCTTTTCTTAATCGTAAGAGCCCAATAAAAAGATGTCTTGGGGTAACAAATGATGAGTTGTGAGTTCGGGCAGATTCAAACGCAAGTAAAATCGCCTTTTTTGCATTTTCAGTAAATTTTGAAAATTCTGAACTGCTCTCAAGGGTTGTAGTCTGTGCCATTTAAATTATTATTTATTAAATCTTAAATTCAGATATATATAATATCATGGATAGAATAGATCGACCTTATACACCATATTATAGTTGATCTGCAAAATAAAAGGTTCGCACATTAGCGAACCTTTTATGATAATTTACGAAAACTTTTTTGCGCTTCTATTCGTCCATTAGTTTACTCAATGATTCTAGCTCCGGAGCAGAATCGGATTGCGCTTCAGTCTTGGTCGCACTTGAGGTAGAAGCTTTAGACTTTGATTTCATTGCTTTTGAACTCAACCGTTTCAGGCTTAAACCTAGATGCCTTTCTTTGCGTGAGATTGAAATAATTTCAAGTTCCAATTCGTCGCCTTCCTTGACATAATCACGCGGATCTTTGACCAACTTGTCCGACATCTCAGAAATATGTATTAGTCCATTAACTTTGTCATCAATTCGTACAAATGCTCCATACTCTACAACTTTGCTCACCATTCCTTTCACCTTCTGACCTATCTGATATTGATTTATAATCTCATCCCAGGGATCTTTCTGGAGCCGTTTTATGGAATATGCTATACGTTTTCCACTGTCTTGCATACCAATCACTTGCACTTTAATCTTATCTCCAACTTTGTAGAAATCTCCAGGATTTGAGACTTTATCCCAAGAAATCTCAGACAGATGGACCAATCCTTCTAACCCTTGAGCGTTTATAAATAAACCATATGGAGCGATGCCGGTAACATTTCCATCCAATACGCTTCCTATTTCAATAGTTTTGAGTGTTTGTGCTCTCTCAATAGCATCTTCAGGCGAAGAGACAAGCTTTTCAGACAAAATAACCCTATTCTTCTCCCTATCTATCTCTATCACTTTGACTTCAATGTCCTTGTCAATAAGCTCACCCAATTTATTTTGAAGTTCCTTTTGCGCAATGTCTTTGTCTTTATACTCAACATTAGTATAAATTCTGGTATTGTCGAGCTGGGAAGTAGGAATAAACCCACGCAAACCTCCACCTATACTTACGATAACTCCCCCAGTATTTGCTTCTATCACCTTCACGCTGACAGCTTCGTCATTCTTCTGAGCATTAGTCAGCTCATACCATTTGCGCGCCGTACCACTGCGACGAATTGATAATTCGGGCTGTCCAAATTCATTTTCTCCTTTAATGACGTATAAAAGTACTTCATCGCCAGGCTTAGTTTTAAGAACTTCATCGTCAAGCTTGAGTTCCCGCCCAAGTATTACGCCTTCGCTTCGGGTGTTGACATCCACTATCATTTCGCCTTTATTTACCTGGACGACTTTAGCGATGACAATCTGGCCTCTTTTCAGGGTACGGGGAACTTCAGTTAAAGTTTCAAAATACTCCTTTAACCTATCTTTGTTTGTATTATTCATGAGGAAAATCCCAAAGTTGTTTAAATTTTCTTGGTGTTTGAACAATCAAGATGCAACTTTGTCCTTTTATTGAGGATGTGGTTATTCTATCATTTTGTGTCTAAATAATCAATATCCGATTTAGCTCTTACTATTTTCGATAACCAAAAGAATAAAACTCTATGGTTTTCTCTTGCTAGAGTTTAAATTAGTGACTACAATAGTGTATGGATCTATCATAAGTATTAATCTAGATGGAAAATTCTGATAACCAAAACAATTCAGGAGGTTCAAACAAAGGTCTTTTTCGTTTATTAATTGCCTTCAATTTACTAGTAATTATTCTCCTTGGAAGCTATCTATTTACACATCTAGATAAAGCCATTACAACGGCAAACCAAAAGAGCGGAAAAGTTGCCGGTCTAAACACATCTGCGGATATTTCATATCCGAATGCCTTAGCTATAACCATTTCCGATCGAAAAAGAATTGTGGAATCGACCACAATCGAACTATACCCGATTGTTTTAAATCCAAACGTAGCCAATTCGGCAAATAACTTGAGTACACTTATAAAATCAATTCTAGGACAATCAAATCCTACCCCTTACCCAAAGCCAACAACAATTGTGAGTTTAAACAAAGAGAAACTTAACAATTGGCTTATTAAAAACTTTTCGGACATGGAATTGTCCGAATACTCATCCGCGATACTTGGCTTCGATAGTGAGAATGGGGATCCTGAAAAATTAATTAGTTGTACACCAGCGGAACCTGAAGTAAGCATACCCCTTGAGGAAATCTATAATGAACTAACCAAAGGATACCCCATCCATACAGAGTACCTTTTTCAATTGCAGAATAAACCTATCAGCCAAGAAGATGAAAGAGTAAATCGTATATGCAAAGAATATGCTGAGCTGAAAACAATTTTATCTAAAATAGTTCTTCCACCTCTTGATAAAAGCGAAAAATCCCTAGAGCTCGAATTTATTGACGAAAAAAATCTGCACGCAATATTTGATTTCAAATTAAATGGAGAGATGGTTTATCTTAAAATACGAGATAAAGAGAAATTGATAGAAAAGTTACAGGAAATAAAATCTCTAAGCGACATTGATCCTATCCCCTATGAATATCGAGTTAACGCCCAAAATTTTTATATCCTAGGGACATACCTACCAGGTAGACAAATCGATATTGAAAAAACTCTCAAGGGCCTTGAAAAAGGCATTCAAGATCTTGATACTTTTTTAGAAGTAAAACCAATTTTTTTTGAAGATAAAACACCATTAATTACACCCGAACTCTCGGTCATAAAATACCCCGTGTTGTTAACGACAGCCTCAACCCGTATCAAACCCGGTAACACGCAAACAGCAAATGCCATTAAGGCCTTTTCGCAAAAGATTGATAGTCTAACACTAGATAAAGGGGAAACGTTTTCGTTTAATTCTCAAGTCAAAGGTATGGCACTCCCATCCACTGATTTGGTCATAATCCCCTCTGGTTTGAAATACCACGAATCATTGGCATTTACCGCGACTGGACTCTTTCGCGCAGCTATCCTAGCCGGTCTTAGGATAGATGAGTATTCAGAAAAATTTGGTTCTAATCTAATTGCTGATTATATGTACCCATTTGGAAACTCTGTTGTTGCAACATTCGTCATTTCGCAAGAATCAATATCGGACGAAAATACTCCGATTGATCTGAAATTCACCAATACAGGAAATACTGAACTCTTTATAATTACGGAGATTAAAATTTTGCCAGATTCAGCGATTAACTTAGATGTAAAGATATACTCGCCTGAAAATTACAACCAAAAGGAAAAAGTCAGAATAAAAACAAGGCGTGAAGAATTTACTTCGGGATTAAAACGAATATATAAAGATACCTTGGAAAGAAAAATTGGAAATCAGGATCCTGAATTTTTTACCACTGAAATTGAACTTGCTTCAAATTAGCCAAATTTCCTAAATGCAAATAAAAGGGGCTCTGCTCGAAAATAAAATATTTTGAATCCTAACGTTCAGTCCGCACAAACGCAGATAGTTCAAATTCATGTGTCAAGGATATTCTCATAGAACTAAAAAAACAACCACATGGTTGTTTTTTTAGTTCTGGCGATGACCTATTTTCCCACCCCTTAAGGGAAAGTATCGTTGGCGCTGAAGCGTTTCACTTCTTTGTTCGGAATGGAATCCCGACGAATCGGGAAAAAAGGTGGTTCCACTTCGCTACAATCACCAGAAGCTAGATCACGAAATCCAATTCGCGAACTAAATTCAAATGATTGTAATATAAATAATTATACTACGATTCATTGAAAACCGAATAGTAGAGAAAACATCTTTTACGTCACAGTAAACATAAGAGAAAAAAGCTTTTGATCTATTAGTACTCCTTGGCTACACTCATTACTGAGCTTACACCTAGAGCCTATCAACCCTGTCATCTTCAGGGGACCTACATCCCGCCTTGCGACGAGATAACGAATTCTAATCTTGGAGCTAGCTTCGCGCTTATATGCTTTCAGCGCTTATCAAGATAGCAACTTAGCTACTCAGCAATGCCCCTGGTGGGACAACTGATGCACTAGAGGTTACCTCGCCCCGATCCTCTCGTACTAGGGGCCACTCTCCTCAGAATTCGAACGCCCACACCGGATAGAGACCAACCTGACTCACGTCGGTTTGAACCCAGCTCACGTGCCGTTTTAATGGGCGAACAGCCCAACCCTTGGAACCTTGTACAGCTCCAGGATACGACGAGCCGACATCGAGGTGCCGAACCTTGCCGTCGCTATGAGCGCTTGGGCAAGACTAGCCTGTTATCCCCGGGGTAACTTTTATCCTTTAAACAATGGTGCTCCCATGTGCAACCAAAGGGTCACTATGACCTACTTTCGTAACTGCTCCACCTGTCAGTGTCGCAGTAAAGCCGGCTTATGCCATTATACTCTTCAGCTGATTTCCATCCAGCTTGAGCCGACCTTTGTAATCATACGTTACTCTTTAGTATGAAACCGCCCCAGTCAAACTACCTGCCAAACACTGTCTCTTGACCCGATTAGGGCCGAAGATAAGAAATTAATGAAATAATGGGAGGTGTTACATTGACGACTCCATTCCAGCCGAAGCTGAAACTTCAAAGTCTCCCTCCTACGCTCTGCGTTAAAACATCAATCTCAATGCCAAGCTGTAGTAAAGATCCCGGGGTCTTTTTGTCCTGGTGTGGGTAGGCCGCATCTTCACAGCCACTTCAATTTCGCCGGACTCCTTGTTGAGACAGTGCCCAACTCGTTACGCCATTCATGCGCGACGCCTATTAAGCGCCGAGGAACTTCGCTACCTTAGGCAAGTTGTTACTTAAACCCATTAAAATGATAATGGGCGATCACTTAAAGTGATTCTCTGTATCTCTACAGAGGTCGGACTATATCTTCTCCAATTGACCAATTGGAGTTTAGCGTTTAGTCTCTGAGGATTTTTTCTAAAATTTCTTCTTTATTCCATTTTTTTCCTTTACCTAATTGATTCATTGTATAAGCTATTTCGACAATTTTAACCTTACCTTCACGTGTTTTATGTTGTTTTGTACTTAACATAAATACCGCCTGACGAAAAAGATTAAATGTCTCTGCTTTCACCCGTAACTGATACTTATTAAAAAAAGGAATAACTTTTTCCATACATGCCCTAACCCCTGCAATCTGATATGTGAATACAGAGAAGGGACTTGTTTTCCTGTGTATTGATCCAGTTTTGAAAATTTGTTGAATCAACTCAAGAACAAATTTATTTTTCTCATGTTGACAAACATAAAATGTTGGATCGATAACAAAACCACCAGGTATATCCTCTCGTTTTTTGATGTTCAGACAAAAACTGCCCTCACCATCAACAAAACCAGCAATATACCATTTTAGGTTTGTAGTTATTAAATGTGACATAATTTTAGAAAACCTTTCCTGCTGATTATCCATAGTCATGAGATTTTCACCTACCAGGTACTCATGCATTGACTGGACGTCTCAGCATATAGCTAAATTTTTTAACGGCCCTGCAGTTTTAATACTTCGTAAGAACTCAAAAATCTTAGAAAGTACTGGTAGTACTGCATATCTACCACCGTTATAGTTACAGCCGCCATTCACTAGGACTTAAGTTGAAAGCTTTTCTCCGACGAATCGGAAATAACCTCCTCCTGTAATCTTCTAGCATTGGGCAGGCGTCAGCTCCTATACATCCCCTTACGGGTTAGCAGGAACCTGTGTTTTAGGTAAACAGTCGATTGAGCCATTTATGTGCCCCCCGACTAAGTAAAACTAAGTCGGGGCTACCTTTTCGCTAACTTACAGTAGTAATTTGCCGAGTTCCTTAACAAGGAATGATCCGTCCACCTAGGTATACTCTACCAATCCATCAGTGTCGATTTGCGGTACGGTCGCTTAATGTTCTCGTATAGAAGTTTTTCTGGCAAACTTGCTATTTCGAATAAGTTTGGTTTGCACCTCCCCTTTATGTAACAGTTCACATATTTTCTTCGACGAATCGAAAAGATTTCGTCCAGCCGGATTTACCAAACTGAACTTGCTAGCTGCTTATACCCCGCAAACCTTACGAGGCTCAAAAATCGCAAACTTGGTTGCTCCTTAACTCAAGCGAACAAAAAACGGTACTGGAATATTAACCAGTTGTCCATCGCCTACGCCTTTCGGCCTCGACTAAGGACCGACTAACCCACAGCTGACTAACATGGCTGTGGAAACCTCGGATTTTCGGTGTCCCGAGTTTTCATCGAGATTGCGCTACTCATGCCTGCATCCTCACTAGTACGCGCTCCAGCGCTACTTTACAGTGCGCCTTCACAGCTTGAATCCGCTTTCGCGGAGCGTACTAAGCTCCCCTACCTCCAGCACCATAATAGTGCTGGACCATAGTTTCGGTTCTATACTTGAGCCCCGATCATTGTCAGCGCAAAATCTCTAGACCAGTGAGCTGTTACGCACTCTTTAAAGGATTGCTGCTTCTAAGCAAACCTCCTGGCTGTCTGAGAAGTTTCACTTCTTTTACCACTGAGTATAGATTAGGGACCTTAACTGATGGTCTGGGCTTTTTCCCTCTCGACACGTGAAGCTTAGCCCTCACGGTCTAACTCCTAGAAATTCACTTGCGGCATTTGGAGTTCGAGAGAACGTAGTAGGGCTTACGCCCCCTACAATTCAATCGGTGCTCTACCTCCGCAAGCTTCGAATCTAAGGCCAGCCCTAAAGCTGTTTCGGGGAGAACCAGCTATTACCAGGTTCGTTTGGCGTGTTACCGCTACCCACAAGTCATCTGAGAATTTTGCATCATTCACCAGTTCGGTCCTCCCCCCGATTTTCATCGGGGTTCAACCTGCTCATGGGTAGATCACCTGGCTTCGGGTCTATCATGCACTCTACCAGACTTGCTAAAAGCAAATCTGACGCCGTTATCGGACTCGGTTTCCCTGTGCCTCCTCCCCAGAAGGGATTAAACAAAGAGTACATGGTAACTCGCAGGCTCATTCTTCAATAGGCACACCATTACTCGCGCGCAGCACGGGAATTTCCAATTCACAATTATCAATCTCCAATTAAACCAATATATCTCGTACTGTATTTTAATCGAATATTGTAAACTGCTCATTGAACATTCTTGTGCTGCGCACAAGCTCTGATTGTTTGTAGGTATATGGTTTCAGGGACTATTTCACTCCCCTCGCAGGGGTTCTTTTCACCTTTCCCTCTCGGTACTAGTTCACTATCGGTCTGAAAAAGTATTTAGCCTTATGCCATGGTTGGCACAGATTCCCACGAAAACTAACATTGATCGTGGTACTCAGGTTCGCGAATAGCAAGACTTATTTCTTTTGTTTACGGGACTATTACCCTCTTTGGTCTGGCTTTCCAACCGTGTTCTGCTAGAAATAAGTTTTGTAACTTGCCCGACGATTTACAGATCGCCGACATCGCGTCCTACAACCCTTCGCAGCAACCACTACTGCAATAGCGTCGCAAACTTCTCACCTTCACCGAAGTGAAGACTCAAAGTTCTTGACCTACAAGCGAAGTTTGGGCTCTTTCCCGTTCGCTCGCCACTACTAGGGAAATCACATTCCGCCGAAGCGGAAATAATTCGTTTTCTTTTCGTCCAGTTACTGAGATGTTTCACTTCACTGGCTAGTCTCTACTACGTCTATGAATTCAACGTAGAGTTTCCCGGCATGACCCGGGAAGGGTTTCCCCATTCGGAGATCTTCGGATCACAGTTCATTTGCCAACTCCCCGAAGCTTATCGCAGGCTCTTGCGTCCTTCATCGTCTTTTTCAGCCAAGGCATCCACCATACACCCTTGAGTTGCTTTTGTTTCTCGACGTCTCTCTCGCGAGAGACTATATTTACTGATTCCGTGAATAAAATGTCTATATAATGCAGATTAGATATTAGGACAACATCTAATCTTTGCCTACTCTACTATTCAGTTTTCAAAGAACCGTAAAGCTGTCAAATCACAGCTTTTTGTAATCCGATAAAAGCGAATTACAAATTTCCGCGTTTTAACAGGACATCAATGTATCTTTAAAAATTCTGGGAGCAGAGGTTTGCAAGAGAAGCCCGCAAACATGACGTATTTTTTTGGTGAAATGATTATAGCAAAATGTTATAATTTTTTGCAAATATTTTTAGTGGTCGAATTGCAAGATATCTTTCGACACTTTGTTAAATTTTCTTTAGGGTAGTTGCCAGATTTGTTTTCGACACCATAATCTTTTCCCTCAGTGCCCTTAACTTAATAAATAATTTACGCTGTAGCTCAGCTGGATTTAACTTTTGATATTCCTGAGCCAACTGAATCTTCTTACTCATTTTAATTGATTTCGATCGCATCACTCTAAAATATGGTGTCTGTGCTTCATAATATTTCTTCTTAATTCTCCCATTCACTCTCTCCTTTGATTTAAGCTTCCTTGTTGCATAAAAAAGTTATTGAGTAATCTGATGTTCTGTCCCTGATAAATTAGACAAGTAGCTAAAGTAGAATTACCTAGCGTAATTAACTTGTTAAATTAAATATCCTGTTTACTCAATCACATAAGCATTTATAAATGTCCTTTTGGTTAAGGTTGTCTGAGCGACATAACACCTTGCTCTGCCATCAATAATTTTGTAGGTACCGTCTTCGGCTTTTTTCAATACTAAAGGCATTACATCATCCATTTCCTTGCCACTTGCGCCTCAAATCTACGAATTGAAGCTATCCTAGGAAAGTTATTTGCGTGTTCCATAAGTGTAGCTGTTGGATCTTCAATATGGGCAATCGGAACTCTTCTTAAGCTTATTGTCCTCCCTTCGGTTAATGCTTCATTAAATACACCTTCCCAGTCACCCTTTGTTTTTGAACCAGAAATTTCCTTGGTTAATCTATCCAGCCCTGCGAATCTATCTGAAGCTGACTTAGCATCTGCGGTTGAATTTATCCTACGTAACCAACGATCACTAGTCAGAAAGCTGTTTTCATCAATAGATAACTTTTCTCGTCTGTTAAACATAGACTCGACCATTGCCCTTCTAGTAAACCTCGTCCATTCATCTACAGGAGTCAATAATAAAACATTTGCAGCAAGTTGAAATGCACTCTCCTCTGAAAAAGTTTTATCAAGCTGATACAAGCCCGCTAGTTCGTAATATGCTAGTATCAGGTCACATATTCACGATACCCCTCAACTCGAAGAGTTAAAGGGTCATAACCCCAAATTCGAAAGGCAGTAGAAATATTCCTAGGCGTAGGAATTGACTTAACCCCACTATAATTATAAGGGATTGAGTCGTCGCCATGCCCAGTAGAATTATCTCCACTAGCCTTTTTCGAGCCTTTTGACAAAAGACGTTTTTCTACTTGTACAGGGGGAAGAAGTAGACCAGCGCTTGAGTGAAGAAAAATCTCCTGGGCTAGAAAAATCGCATCCGCCCCAGTAACATATCCAGTTGAGCTTTTATTATTTATATTGACACATCCTAAAACATAATAATAGAATGCATGCCCCCATTCGTGTCTGATATCTTTCAAACTATAACCTGAGAGTTGTTCACCTTCTTCTGATGTAATACTACCATCTGGATTGTATCTCTCGATTGTCTGAGTGAATTCTCTAAGTTTTAATAGAATTATTGGGTGATCGCAAAATTGGTGAAGAACGTCTAATCCCAATGGCACAGTTGATTCGGATTCATTAGTTTTAATTCCCCTTCTCAAAAGAGAAAAAACCCCCTTTGTTTCTGTATTACGAACCAGATACTGCATAAATTCAGGACTCTCAGAAAAAACATAATCCGCCAAACATCCGCTAATCAATCTGGGTCTTTTCCAACCTCTGTCTAAAGCACTAGTAAAACCCAAGAAATTCACTATATCCTTTGCCGCATCCTTATCTCTTCTTCGTAAAGCGAGAGCATCGATTATTGCTAAGAAGGTGCGTTGGGCGGAACCAGTAAAAGCATCAGTCTCTAAAGCTATTATTGGATCGGGTTCAATTTCGTCAGGAACTGGGAACAACTCTCTTTCTAATGTTGGCTGTCCATCGGGCAAATTCTCGGTCCTATATGCTTCCCATCTCCTTCTCAAACCTAATCTTTTTAATTCTACTTCCCAGAGATCACGCTCCAAACAACACAAACCCAATGCCTCGGTTTCACGATTGCGTAGGGTATCCCCGGTTATTTCAATATCCACTCTAGAGTTTGGATTCTCACCGGTAGTCATTAATTCAAAGTAATATCTAGATTAATTTAGTTTATCAGAATTTAAGATTAATTTTACAGACCCATTGGCCATCCAGTCAGACCTTTTCAAGCGCACACACCCACTCATTTTTTCCAGATTCTTTCCAACCATGGAATATCGCATCCTCTGCGTATGGGCTAGGATCTCTTGCTATAGCTGCTAAGAGATAATCCATTGTCGATTTTTCGAGGCCCACCCTAATTCTTACACCTAGACGCTTTAACAGCATTCTCGCGCTATATTTCAAAAAAGTCGGAATCCGAGAGGTCCTATGCGCATCAAGTAATAATAGGCCACCGTCTCGCAATACTCTTCGGTATTCGTCCCATAGAGGTTTAACACTCTCCGCTGCATGTCCATAATCATTTCCCTCTTTCGCGGCATACCAAGAGGCTCCAAGACGATCAAATACAATGTCAAAAGTTTTATCCTTAAACGGTAAACGTCTAGCATCTGCCCTACTGTGAGTGATCGTTGGATTTAGATCTGTTTTGCTAAGATCCGCGATGTCTGAAGCGATAACCCGAACTTGGTCCCCATATCTAGCTTTTATGGCTGCCTCGATCTTGCCAGTATTTGCAGACGGGGACAAAATCCTTATTGGTTGTTTGCCCACTCTTAATCTTCCATCAATAAATTCACTAACGCCTTGGACAACTAGCTTTATTTCCGATTCTGCTGTTTCGAATCCCCATCTTGCTAGACGTCCGTCCGAATCATATGACTTCAAAATATTATTTGGTACTTCTTCCATCTTAAATCAAAAAAACCGTTTGGTAGAAGACTAAATCTGAAAATTTAAACTGGTGGGAGCGTGTTGACAGATTCCTGCGGTTTGACGGCTTCCTCAACTGATACTTCGTCAGCTTGTTTTTCCGCCTCATCAAGAACTTGCAAAATCGTTGATTTCCATAACTCATGTTGTTCATTTGCCTCAGTCTGCTTCGATTGTATATATTTATTCAATTTATCCTTCTGGTCTTGACTTATCCTTGCGCTATAAAAGTCGTATATTTTTTTGTTATATTGATTTATAACTTCATCCACCATATCGCTAAATTCCTGATATTCAGGTTGTACCACAAAATCATAGTTCTCTATACTTGCTACGAACTCATCGTATTCCACATCGGTGATTTCATCTACTTGCTTTGATTTTTGCTTGGCAAGATGCATTTTTACGGCTTTCTGACGCACCTCATCCAATTTCTCAGCATAATCCAACATGAAATTAGTAATATCTTTACTCTCGAGAGGTTTATCAAGTAAAAAAGCCACAACCTGAAAATCAATAAGATAGGTCTGATTCATTAAATGCAGTTTTTCTTAAAAATAAATTAGATCATAGTCCCGAACTGAACAGGAGCTGAGCCCAACGCCACTTCTCGAGTTTTAGAGACGTCCAATCTATTCATACCATAGGTGAGTTTGCGTAAATCCAACACGATTTGCTCTCGCAACACTCTCGAATCTCTATTTCTTGACTCCGCCACCCTAGTCGCCTGTTCTATATACTCGGCCTGCGCGTTAGCCACTTCATTTTTCCTCTCTTTATATTCGCTATATAATTTTTTGCCTCCCCTATAAAGTCCCTCCGCATTTGCTAAAAGACCTCCTACAATCGAAATACCTCCCCAAAGGGGCAAACTAGCGAGCCCCTTTGGAAAAATTTTTCCAATAAATTCGCTTCCAAATAATGCTGATCCCCCACCCCAAATTAGCCCACCGGCAAATAATGCTTTACCACCAAATGATAAAGCACGCATTATGTTTTCAACCTTAGTTGTATTTTGAGCAGATTGAGCAGCTTCTAATTTCTGCCGCAATTTCATCTCCTCTCGGATATATCTTTGTTCTGCCCGAACCCGCGCGATCACTAGCTCAGTAAGCCGATCTTTCATCTGAACCCGAATCCCTTCCTGTCCCTGTATCCCCTCGAACGCTGTATCATCAAGAAATGGCTCAATCCGAAGACCAATATTCTCAGGCTTCAGCAATGATCCATCTGCGTTTGTTTCACCTATTTTCGTGGATTCTGTCCGTCCCAATGCATCCCTAGTATCTTTCATTATTTGTTGGTGGAGGTAATCTAATTTGGGAACTAAAGTTCTTGCACTCTTATTGATTAGTTCATCTAGAGAATCCGCTTTCGCACGCTCCACGTGTTCTTTCCCGGTGCTACTCTCGAAAGTACGCATGACTTCAGCTGCGATAGCCGGGAAATATTCCCTCCATTCGGATAATTTTGTTCTGATTTCCTTAATTTTTTCATCCTCATAAATTCCTCCCGGTCCCGCTTGCGAATCTACGTAACCTTTCATGACAGCTCTGATCTGTGTATCAAATTCACTCTTCAAACCTAATCTAGCCGCCTTTTTTCCAATTTCGACAGAATTCGCAAGAGAATCAACGTTAATTCCGGCTATCTCGCCACGGGTATCTTCAACTTCTTTTTTCCTCTCGTTTTCTGATTTCGTTTTTTCTTCCTCTCTTGTTTCCTGTCTTTTCTGTCTTTCTTCGTCTTGTCTTAGCTTTTGCATATCGACTTCAGCCCTTTTACCCTGAAGATCTTCTAATCGCTCCCAAACCCCAGCTTTTAAACCCGACTGACTTTGCGCCGCCCTAAGGCGTGCCGCAACATCGGAATCCAACCACAGCTCTTGTCCCCCCACTTTCACTCTTTCCATCTGATCCCCCATATATATAATTTATTAATTAATTATTCGATCTAAACACTACTTTTTATCTTCAATATCTCCAGTAATTTTTTCGTTCTTCAACGCTTCAATCGCTTCGTTCGTAAGCGTCCCCTTTTCAGCTAAATCATCAAGTACAAAATAAATCTCCAATAATTCCTCGGCGGAATAACCTTCTTCGCTCAATCGGTTAAATAAGGCTTTCAGCGCGAACGAGTCTAGCTTGTGTCCGTCTTTCACGAATTTTATAATCTTTTCGATTCCCCCAAACTCTCCCGACGCTATTTGTTGTAACTGAGAATATTTATTATTATCCATTTTATTCGTTCAGTGGCTGACACAAAATATACAAAACTATTATTCTATATTATCGGGATCAAAGCAATATTTTACTTCGTCAAAGCGTCAAGTATACCTTCCGGCGTATCAGTCCCAAGAGTAGCTAAAAACTCCGGTGTAAATATATTTGCAAGGTACTTGATCATCTCCTGATATTTATCTTCAGAAATTTTCCCGTCTTCTAGTAAACCTGACAAAAAGTTGTGAATATAACTATAAAAAACCTCAGCCAAAAAGATAGAAAATTCACTCTCGGAGATTGTCTTGTCGAGAGTGGAATGTATTTCTTCAAATTTCTTCTGCTCCAATAGTTGGTCCAAATTTTCAAGCAAACGTTTTGCGTCAGCCTCAGATAGTTTTTGATTCACGGCCTTACTAATGGAGAGTCGCATTACATCGGAGAAAGCTGTTTCCACTAACCCATCCACAGCAGAGGTAGGCTGAATATCTAACTTAATAAATATTTTTTTTAAAAGAGTTACTATAAAATCCAATTGCTTTACATTCTAAATCTAAACTAGAATTTGCCAACTTACTATCTTAATCCTACCCTTTTCTATGCCGGCGCTGAAGCTAGATTGGGTGATTCACTACTCACAGCAGGGACAGGGGATTGCCCTGATGAGGCAGTGAGTGAAGCAACTTGTTGACCTCTTCTTGATCTGACGAACTCCATCAACGCTGCACCAAAGGCACCAATATTCGCTCCTATTATAAAGTGTCCGGGAACTATAGCATTCGCGAGCAATCCTCCACCGATAACCAACGCAAGATTCTTCGCTGCCTTCACTAACCCCGCGCGGGCGTCTGGGGACATTATAGGACCATATGTAGTCTTTTCTTCTTGAGATTTAACTGTCCTCCAAACTTCTGGTTGTTGAACTCCTGCTGTATCGTTCATATTTTTATTTACACGATATTAAAAACATCATTGGAATAATAATAGCACTAAATAACTATTACAGGTACTAGTCAATAACCTTGCGTCAAATATACAAAGATGAAATACTAGATATTATAAAAGGTCACGCAAAATATTATAAGAAAAGGGTGCTACATTCTACCCGTTACTATTTTTAAATCTTATGCTCACGGAACTTGTTCAAACCAATGATTTGGGGACAAATACGCATTGGGGTCCTGAGTATGACCAATACATCCCCATAATTGATCAAATCAATTTATTTGGCAAAAAGTTTGAATCACAAGGACTACCTGACTTAAAAAATCATTATGTAAATATACGAGGTAGCTTCAGCGATAAATTTAGTCAGCAACGAGCTACTGTTCAATCCGAATTAGAAGCTGCAGACAAAATACAAGACGTTCACAAACGCACCCTCGCAAAACAAAAGGCCAGATTTTCTGAACAAACTTTGCTAAAGGATGAACAACAAGAATTAGATAGATTATTACCAGAGGTATTTGCTTTAACTCGTGAAGTTACCAAAAAACTAACTGGTATGGCCCATTATGATGTTCAACTTCTCGCAGGTATTGGGCTTCACGAAGGTTCAATAGCAGAAATGGGAACTGGAGAAGGAAAAACATTGGCCGCCACACTTGACGCTGTTCTTAATTCAGTCTCAGGAAAGACAACCCACATAATGACAACTAGTAATTATCTTGCACAAAGAGATGCCGGGTGGATGGGATCTATATATGATGCACTTGGCCTCAGGGTAGCCGCAATAGGGGATAAAAATGAAAGTTATATATATAGCCCGACTCATTTCAATAGTAATCATCAAGACAACAGATTATTACATCTTCAACAGACAACTCGAGCAGATGCATATCAGACAGACGTAGTTTATGGAAAATCAGATGAATTCGTTTTCGATTTATTACGTGACCAAAACCGAGCCGTTGGTACTGAACCGGTACAAGGGGGACATGATTTCCTTATTGTTGACGAAGCAGATAATATACTAATTGATAACGCACGAAATCCAATCCTCATTAGTAGGAAAAAATCCATGCCACAAGAAGATAAGCACATTTTACTCAATGCTGCCAGAGCAGTTTCTCAAATGCGTCTAGGAGAACACTTTAACGTATTTCCCGAAGAAAATGCTCTAGAACCCACAGACGTAGGCATAAATTTAGGTGCCTCAATGATGGGTCTACAAGATGGGGATGCTTTTTTTGGAACAGTTCAGGAAGATGCTACAACGGGAAAAATGAATGTTAATTTTACAGAAAGGCAAAATATGCTCGCATATGATTGGCTTCTAACCTGTCTGAAGGCAAAATATCTACTTACAGAAGGTATCGACTATATTGTTGATACTGAGGGCGTTTTTTTATTGGATAAGAGTGGACACAAAAAACCAAAATCTACTCGTTTAGAACTAGGCCTACACGAAGCTTTAGAAGCCTTACACGATCTGCCAATAAGTGATCAGACAGACACGGTTGCTAATCTTACTACATACCCCATGTATCTTGATAGATACGAACGAGTGAGCGGAATGACTGGAACAGCAGATACAGAACTTTTTGAAACTATCTACAAACTTCCTGTTCTTGAAGTCCCGCCACGATTGGAAAGTAAACTAACCATCGAACCACCACAAATTTACCAAACTACCAAAGAAAAACTATCTGCTATACACGCGAGGATTATAACCGAACACAAAAATGGTCGCCCAATTCTCGTCATAGATCCCGACGTAAATACGGCGGATTGGATTGCAAGGCAACTTCGCTCTATGCAACTCGATGTAACCCTATTAACAGCACACAATGAAGAAGAAGAGGCTATGATAATGAGAGGAGCAGGCAGACTTAATGCGATCACTGTTAGCACAAGCCTTGCGGGAAGGGGGGTCGATATTCCTCTCGGTGGCGCAGATGTTGACGATCAACAAAAGGGCGAAGTAGAAAAGCTAGCTGGCTTGTTGGTAGTGCAAACTTCCTGTCCACTTACAAAGAGAGAAGCAAGGCAAGCAGCAGGGCGAGCAGGTAGGCAGGGCGCACCCGGCACTGCCGCGACCTATATGTCATATACTGATCATGTCGTCGAAGCCGCCACAAAACCTGAGACTCTGTACAGAGTCCTAGCTCGAAGACCCAAACCTTCCGCTGCTGCGCTTATCTACGATAAAATACAATTCGCTGAATTGCAAACCTCAGCAGATCGCCAAAATACCGATCGACTTCGGCATAATATACGTTTAAATAACGTCCTTACAGCACAAGCTAATGCCTATTATGCCAGTAGAGAACGTGTCCTAAGATCAGACATCGATTATCTCGTGGATCAACTACTCCTAGACGAGGTTAAATATCAAATTACTAATACCGGTCAAATCACTGATAGCTTGAAATCATTCGTTGTACGGGAATCATCGCAAGTTGAGGAATCTGCTCCACATCAATTTTTAATTAATGAGCCACTGCGTAATCAACTTATTCAAAACTTTTCACCAGAAGAGTTAAGGAAGATAATGATTTTGGTAGCTAATTCATATTGGCAAGAACATTTGGAATATATTTCAAGATTCAAACGTGATTTACCTCTCGAAAAAAGCGCACCCGGAACGAATATGTATGTTGATTTTGTACAAGAGACAAGTGATCAATTCAAATCTATGAATGACGCTATAAGACGTACGATACTTGATCTACTAATGATGCCTGAAGAGGAAAGAAAAAAAATAATTCAGTTTGATTAATGATGATCTAACTTTGAACGTTTCTGGTACAGATTTTACATTCGTAGATGCACGGTATAATCTGAGTGTTTGCACACAACTTAGTACTGACGATAAAATATTTTCAAATTTCGCCGAATGCGGTGCTAATCAGACAACATTAACTGAAGTGAAAATATTTTTGTCGCATTTGACATAAAAGATATTGCAAAATTGACAAATGAACAATATTGCTATAATATTTAATATATTTGCACATATCTTTTGATATCATCCATTATGTTGGAAATTAGCACGCAAAACCCTACGCCAGAAAACCGTCGAGGAGGGTCTCGAATAGTAGAGTGGTTACAAAAAAATTGGAGAACTTTGACCCTTGCAGGACTCGCAGTACCTGTCTTATCGGCGTGTACCTCTCCAGATACCCCCTTTCCTATAGTTGCTGCCGAGGCTGATGCACTTGAAGCAGGAGCTGACGCAATTAAAGCGGGAGCGGAGGTAGGCGGGGCCGCAGCTAATGTTGTTCAAGCAGGAGCTAATGCAGCTGATACCCTGACAGATGCAGGAGGAGCGACGCTAGGTACTGCTAATAAAGTTATTACTGAAGGTCTTGCCCCACCCATAATTGTTGCTGGCCAGGCAGCGGCGCAGCTCATAGCCATACCAAGAAACGCTGCAGAACAAGTAAAGGATAGCGTAGAAGGGATAATTAAACCTCAACTTGACGCAGCTGCAGCAGCTTCGTCAGCAGAAGCTGCTGTACCGGACACAGCTATGTCTGAACAACTCAAGGCATTTGAAGAAGCGCATCCCGAGATAGCAGCATTATATTATCCGAGCATGCAAACGCTTCCGTTGTTTTTGGGAGATCCAGCTAATGGTCAGAAAGCACTGAGAATAGCAGCCTTAAATGGACACATTAATGCTTTTATTGATGGTACTGCAGTTGATACTTCTACAGGTACAGAAGTTCCAATTACCTCAAGAACGCAACTGGAGGCACAAATTCAAGACTCTCTACGAGCTCTTTATGAATCTTACGGTTACTCAGATACCGCTCTCATTGAGCTTGCCATAGATGCAGTAGTTGATGCCGCACAGACCGCGCATAATCAAACGACTATACCTTCAGGAAGGAGCGGTGGCATATCAAGTATATTTGGCGGACTTCTCCCTACGGTGACACCAACGCCCACCCCAGGTTACTGAGCGATTTGTTTGCCCGAAAGAGTCTAACCTCCTCCACTAAAAGCGAAATATGATCTAAATCCCTGCGTATTATATGCTGACTTTCTTTGTTTTGGTTTATCTGGGGGGACAAAAGAGTCAGCCGACAAGGCAATCTGCCTCCTTATAGTTTTTGCATATCTGTCAAGGAACAACGCATAAGCATCCCCCCCCACGGCAACTCCAATGCCTCCATGTATAGCAGCTCCCGTCGCTAGTAGCTTCAAATTAGATACCACATCCGGAGAAAGCGCAGGCGTACCCCCGAGGTAAGCTAAACCCGCTGCAGAAAGTCCCAATTCCAACCATGGACCATATCTTTTCATTGCACGTAATATTTTCATGTGGGGTTTATTTAATGCCTCCTCGGCAAATTCAGTCGCTGTACGGATTGTCTGCGGACTTTTTCCCCACTTTCTCAAAAAATCGGTACCGCTCGCCGCTGCTTTATGATGAGCGGCTGTGAACAAATCAAGGCTTAAAGCGCTCCTCAAAGTAGCCCATTTGGAAGACGGTCTAGATGCCGCATCATCTGAACCCAATACAACGGCTTCCATTCTATTTTCATCCATTTCTCTACCCCTCGTTAGAGTCCACAAACCAGCACCAGCAAGAGAACGAAATACTTCGGGCTGAGTTAGTGCCGAAGCAACATTACCGATTGTTCCAGTATTTGTCGTCTTTGCTACATCTATTAAAGCTGACCCCAAACTTCCAAAATTTTGAAACCCAGTCTGAGCTTCCGGAACAATACCAGATAACGTGAGCCCCAAAGCAGCAATTTTTGATCCGAATGCAATACGTCTTCTCCACTCTAAATATCTATTTGATTTTAGGTTTTGCACATTTTCGTTTAACAATTCCCCCATGGGCACACCTAGCCTACCGCCCATTTGTTTAGGATTGATAAACATAGGGTCTGCTTCCTTAGCCATTGGTTTTATCCTTATCCAATAATTTAATTGCAAAATTTCTTTT
The DNA here is from genome assembly GCA_041918255.1 of Candidatus Dojkabacteria bacterium. Lineage (GTDB taxonomy): Bacteria > Patescibacteriota > Dojkabacteria > B142 > WJKM01 > JAYRWD01. The sequence goes on along the minus strand of JAYRWD010000062.1, from coordinate 60,947 downwards.
CTCGGTCTTTCTCTCTTCAATTATCTGTTTGATTTTTTTTACCAAACTAGGACCGATTACTGATACTACATCAGATAAAAAACCACCAATTACAAAATCGACAGCATCCCTATAAAATTCCACTATATCATTAGAATTGAATTTGGCTGAATTAACCAATTGTCTGATTGCCTCAACATCTTTATCGGACAATTTTTCATTTCCCTCAAATCCAGAAAACGTTTCCTTGATATCAGCGGGAGATTTTTCTACCATATTTGCGAGCGCATTAATCTCAATTTCATAAACAAAAGTTTCTAATGCCACAGTCCCTTCTTCGTTACTATAACCCAAACAATCTAATATTGGTCGCATAAATTTTATCTCTTCCATAAGTATTTGTACTGTTGACAAATCTCTTGGTTCGGTATTTTTCGAAGCATTATCGGTGAACATATTAACCTTCCGATTAAAACATTAAGAAATAAGTCAGAGATAGATCTGTTAGTAGAAGCCTAAACTTTTCCTACAATTTTTTCATTTTTTTCTAAAATCTGCTCTAATCTTTGCATGACCTCATCTGATTTCAAATATATCGTCAGTTCATCATGAGCTTTCGTTGTTGATTCAATAATATCACTAATCATCAGTTCAAGATTCTCCCTATTTATCAACATCGGATCCAAGATCCTAATATCCTTTACCAGGCCTCGACCGTCCAATACTGACAACACCTTTCCATCCTTCGATGAACCCGTGCGCATAATTGAATCCAAAAATGCTGCTAAGGCACTAGGGGTACCTCCATCCATTTGCTTTATTACGCTCTGATTATGTAAATCAGTAGCAACTCCTGAATTATTATCCATTCATGTTATTTAATAATTTATTTTACTCATCGAGTAGAATTGAATTCAATGATTTATTGTACCATTTTTGTAACTCTAAAAGATCGTCTCCGGCCCCAATAAGGTATTTTGCAATACGAGCATTCAGAATCTGATCTTTTCGATTGCCTACTTCATCCATGATCTCCACAAACCAAGCATACATTTTTTCATCCAATGCTTCAAGGAAATCATCATAAAGATGTGGTTCTTCTTGAAAAAGAAACAGAAGGTCAAATGTTTTGTTCAAAATATCCGCATTACCAAATCCGATTCTTTTTAGATCTTCTTCCGTTACTTTGAAATTTGATCCGATATCCCCGTCAAGAATATTTGGTTTAATCTGTACTAACGACTGAGAAATAATATAAGCTAATTTCTCAAGAAACAACTCCACAAATTCCGCCTTCACAACATCATCAACCTGTTCTTTTTTTAATTCCAAGTCCCTTTCAACTATTAATTGTAGTACAAATTGAACAATTACCACGTACTCCATGTTATTTTTTTATTCATTCTAAACAGCCAACTGATACTTTCGCGCGATATGATCCATTCTCACCGCTATTTGATTCGCACGGTTTCTTTGTCGAGCAGCGTAAATAAACCCTGGCTCCTTTAGTACCAATTGTTTGATATTCGGGTGGTCGGGTACTCTAATCGTATTACCATCCGGACCCTTTACATCATGCGTCCCTGACATGTCTTTCCAATGCGACGTAAAAGTACTTGAAATACCCCCAAATCCCTGTACTACAATATTGTACCCGGTTACTAAACCTAGCAAAGCTACTGTACCTGCGTGCCATGCGGCATAAATTCCAATATCTATAAAAGGACCTATTGCTCCTCCCAACATTGCTCCTATACTAACCCCACCCCCCCCACCACCACCAGTACCTCCTCCTCCTCCCCCCGCTCTTCCGGGAGGAGTTCTAGCGAGTACAGCCTGCCAAGCACTTGACAATGAAGCTACATTAAAGTTTGACAATGCCGGTCCTAACAAAGCACCGTACAAAGCATACTTACCAACAGATGGGTCTCCCAAAAGCCTACCCACCATAGATCCAAACGGAGTCCCACCAACTATTCCACCCATAAGCCCACCAAGCAAAGCACCTCCCCACATGCTCGGAGGAATTAATTTCAGTAGATTTGGATACGGAACCTTTATCGTTCCCCTCTCGAGTGGCTTGTCTAGTGAGGCTTGCATATCACCTATTCGAGCTTTATCTGTCGCCAAGCCTGCTTTAGCGCTATATGGATCGACGAAATCTCTGCCCGCTCTACGTCCTCTATCTGAGAAAAAGAAGGGTAGTGCCCCCAATGAGAGTCCAACAGGATTCATACCAGATGCCAAGAATCCGAGCCCTGCCATTCCTAGTGCTTTAACGATCTTGCTTTCTTTCGTTTCGGTTTGCAGGTCAAAAGGAATTTCCCCTTTGGCTTGCATTTGGGCCAAGTTAGCTCCTCCAGGAAGCATATCCGCTGTGGCCTCCAACCCCTTTCCTGTCGCTTCTAGGCGCTCTTCTAGGTAATGGTCCGAAGGTGCAGAGAAAGGAGACCTTAGCATGGCGCCAGTAGAGCCTGCGACTCGTTCCAATAAACTCGGACCCTTTCCAATTCGAGTTTCGGGATTTACCAAAGCATAATATTGTTCGCTTCCAGACATTGTAAAAATTCTTAAATATATTTATACTAGATCAATAATATCATAGAATTTGACGAGTATAAATTTAATAAAACAATTCCTTAATTAAAACACAGCCATGGCCACAGAAGCTTCAGAAACTAGCATAATAGCACAACTTAATGCAGATATTAAGGCATTAAAACAGGAGGTTGAAGACACAACAGCTACTAATAATTCACTACAGCGGCATATCGTATCTCAAGGGGAAACAATCAGAAATGATGCTGCAACTATAAGACAGTTAGAAGGTCAACTTCGCACAGCGAACGCTGCAGGGACCGAAAGTCAAAGACTCTTGGAAGAAGCGAGACTTCAGCTTCAACAGCAAGGAGCAACAATAGCAACTTTAACTCGACAGCTAGAAGAATTACGGAATCCAAATCTACTTACGGATGGCAGGATTGATCTTTTGTCACGATCTTTATGGGGTACCCCCGATGAAATTGCGTTAGAAATTGCCCGAGCGGAAGGGGTTTTAGATCCTAATGTACATCAACGTATCCTCCAACGCGTAAGTGCCATTCTCCCTCAAGGAAGAGTTGCAGATGTAAACTTTATCTATGCGACATATGCATTGCCAGCATTAACTGCTCACCTTTCAGCTGCCCGACCGCAGGGGTATTCTGATCAAGACATTATGGCTCTGCTAAACATTCCCCCACTACCTCCATCCACACAACAAAAGTTATTAGAGCTCATACGAATAAAACATCCGGAGTATTCGCCTCAAGAATTCCCCTCAGTAGAGATAGCTTCTGAAGTCATAACACTATTACATAGCGATCCTCAAAACGCCTTCAACCCACCAAGCGGATTTACTATGCCCCTTACTGGTCGGGCCGCATTAAAAAATATCTATCACGGGGGAGCTAGGACTGGGCATCAAATGAATACCGCAATTTCTGCGTTTAATTCAAAACATAAGCCCGTTGTTTTCCAGGGACGTAAAATACCGTTGAATGAATTAGATAAAGATCCTCTCTATGCCTCTCGCCCTGCAGAGACAATGGAAAAAGTCAAAAGAACCTTAGTAGTCGGGATTCAAGCACAGATATTGGAGGCACTAAAAATATCACAAACTCAGTTCTCACAAAATCATCATATTTCACCGGAAGCCATCGAATATGTTTGTTTGCAGTTAGGTTTCCACCCACGTCTAGCTCAAGCACTTGCGCTAACTCACCTTACAATGCACACGCACCCCGGATATAACCAAGATGGTAACTTTTACAGCGGCGAACCTAGCACAGCGCCTCTATATACAATAACATTTGACCGGCTGAAAGATTTGTTCTCACAGAGTGGGCCGAAGTACGCGCAGGAATTCCTGACGTCTTTATTGGACTATCACAAAAGCTTCAACGACTTTTGGTGTCAGAGTTCTGATGATATTGCTTCGCTTCCTTCGAATACCAAGCTAGGGAATTTTATTGCAGGTTTTGGGAAATTAAAGTCATTGGTCTCTCACAGATCCTAGAAGATGACACCATTAATAAAAAGATGGGCTATAGTTATGCTAAAGCCCATCTTGAATTATCTATCGTCAGACTTGACCTTTATTAACTAACTATGACTAAGGTAGTGGTATTTCCGGCTCAACATAACTAGAACCTCCATTACCATCATTAGATTGAGGACCCTCTAACTGAGGAGTCCCATCGTCCACCTTTGGTATCTTTTGCTCCTCAATGTCATTGTTTGCACTGCCACTCGCACGATTTCGTAAATATTCATCATAAGCTTCTGGATCAAATTTACCCCCTGTATCCCCAGAATCAGTAATTGCTGCATCATATCTAAGTCCCTTGCCAGGTTTTTGATTTATCTGAATTTGAGGCGTGAAACTTGCTATCAATGCTCCAACGAGGGTTAAAATTGCTCCACCAACAGCTGCAGTTTTTCTCGGAATTTCATAAACGTCTTGTCTGTTTTCACCCCAGCTCATTTTATAAAGTATAATAATTTAATTCTATAATTAAGTTTACCAGAGATTACGCAGTTTGTCAAGTACTATAGGGCTGATAAATGTTGGTCCGCTATTCTGGCCTGTAAATTACAGATTCATTGTCAGTTGATCTCACCCAATAACCCTTGGTACTGTATATTAAGAAGTCTGACCCATAGATATTCCCACCGCTAAAGGCTACATTCTGATACATGCCGTTCTCCCATTTTGAGATCACGTCAAGCTTAAGGTCATTTGAACTCTGCAAGATACTACTCGCAAAAGTCTCATTACCTTCCGAAATTTTTAACTGCAGTAAATTCCAGCCTGGGTTTATTCTTACGCCAATCGGTCCGTCAAAGACTTGACCTTTTATCGCAATCTTACCTGGACGCATAGATTTTATAAAATAACCTTCTCCGGGTAATAGACTAAAATCATACCCGTAATAAAAACTTTGACCCAACCCATTCTTCCTCTCGGTGAAAATCAAAGTCTTACCCTCCCGAAAAGTAACCACATGCGTTATCTCTGGATCATCCTCATTCAGCAAGGCGATTAGACCTGCAGCCTTAAGACCCGCTTTGCCATCTAATCCAATAGGGATAAAAGGAATTGCAATCAAATTCCATCCAGTATTTATATTATACAACTCCAATTCAGCTTGCTTTTTTATATTGACCTTGATGTCCTCGAGCTGAGTAGGTTCCAGTATAGATTCGCCACTATCACGTTTACCATTTCCATTAAAGTCACTAAAATATATTATCCTTCCCGACTCTTCAATCTCTAGAGATTTTGTAGTTATGTTATCACCGGATACTTCATAATATCCCTTTTCAATTTGCGTAGGTATAGCAGTGACAGAAAGGCTTTGCGCACCGACGATATTTAAAAAACCAGATTCGATCCAAGCAGTTGTACTCGCAACTCCTATCTCGGCAGCCGTATCATCTGGAGAGGTGGGTAATATTTGTGTTGCTGCGCTAGAAGATTTGCAACAGGTTAAATCTGACGACAAACATGTGAACGGAGTCGTGCCGTCTGGCTTTAATATCTCGCCACACTCAGCACTAGGACGACACAAATATTTACTATTGTAAGTTCCATCTGCGTCTGCAGCTAAATTCGGGTAATTAGAACCCACGAGACATGCAGCCTTGCCAATCTTTTGCATATAATCATCATACTCGTTGGTTTTCCCTTTTTTCAGACAACAGACCTCTCGATTGGTAGCACATCCGAAACTTGCCGAATCTATTTTCTTGCTTGCTTCACACTCATTTGTCGGCATACAGGAAAAATCACTATAACCGTTGCCAAATTGAATCGCACATTTCGCGTCTTCGCTAAAAATATTAATTGTGGCCGAATCAAAACTATTAGATACCATTGCGAAATACGTTTGATAAACCCACTCTGGGATTGTACTCATAAGCGTCCCGCATAAAGACTTGAATGTGGCTGTAAAAATATCAGCATTTGTCGAAACAAAAAGCGAATGGCATCTATCTATCCTCTCGGTAATGCCAGTAAGCACGCCGATATCTCCCTCATTGCCCACCACTGGCGTAGCTATAGGAGTTGGTGTCGGATCAGATGCAGGTTCTGAATCAGGCTGCCTCGGAACATTCGATCCATCAGACCCCGTTAAAGCACCATTGTAGGAAGCTGTATCAACTGGACAATACCCACCATCACCAGTACCCTCCTTCGAAGTTGGCCCCCCAAGAGTGGAACCGTCAGCAACTTTCTGTGCCTTACAGAGGTCTACTAATTTATCATTTGTTCCTTGGTACGTTGATTGCCCGCAAAATATGCAGCAATAGCACCAGTGCTTCTTTGCTTCAGTAAGACTTGTCTGGTCTGCACCGCCGACACCGAAGTCAAAAAGAACTTCATTATCTGTACTCAAAGGAGCACAAGCACGAAGATTGCATTGGGGATCCACAAAAGTCGATCCGGTACCATAGGCGTTCAAGGTTAATCCATCATTTATAAGACCCCGAATATTTTCTGACGAAGATATTTTATATTGAAGTAAATCGTTCTCACGCCCCATCTGCCCTACTGGTTGATCGTATTTGGGAGATATATTTTTTTTGAAGCTTCCCAACTTTGAATATACACTTATCGATTCAACCGCCTCATTTTCATCGTAAGCAAATATCTTTGATAAATCCTCCGTCAAAATACTTGAAAGATCGATAGAAAATGCCCCAAATTCATTAGAATAGGTACTGACCATTTGTGAGGATTCATCTTTTGAGTCGATAAGCTTTATAGTTACATACGCATCGTCTCCGACATTGAAGCCCATCGTATCATAGATGACACCATAAGACGGATCTGGAGCACCTAAAGATTCGGATACTTTGAGAGTTTTGACTACCCCAGTCTTGACTAATGTTGGGAAATATCTATCTTTAATCTCCCAACTATAATAAGATTCAGGACTGAGACGAGTAATTGTAAAATGATGAGTATATCTCTTCGTCTTCTGCATCCATTTCGTAGCATCCTCTTCTTTATCTCTGTCATCCTGATATTCACCAATTTTTCTTCCCTCATTATCATATATTATTACTTTATAATCTCTGGGTTTCTGACCTATCCAGACAAGGGAAAAAGAAGTTGGAGTTAAGTTAGTTGTTTCGATGTAACTTATTTTAGTGCTTGCCCTATTTGAAAAAAAAATCCAAGGAATCGATGCAAGTACCAATACTGAGAATAGGTATAATGTAAGACGTTTCTTTATGTTGTTCATTTTCCTTGAATAAGAGTTTGACCCAAAATTACTCCAATCAATTCTAGCGCAAATGCATCAAAAAGGTAATTATACTAAGCCCCCTCGTACTATGGGCTAAAGTGTGATATAATTTAGAGGATATTCCTATTTAGTTCCATTAGCAAAATATTATTCTAATTCTATGCAAGAAGGACCTCCACAACTCACATTGCATTTATCTAAAGCAAAGGAGCACATATTCGGTAAAGAACACACCGGCCCAGAGTATACTGATTTTGCTACAGTATGTTCTTTGGCCGGTTTAGTTGGCGTTTCGCTTATAGGAACACAAATTCCGATCGACAACGCGGCGCTTGGAACAACCACAATAGCTGAACTTACGCAGGGTGATTTTTCTTCTCATCCAGAATTCGCTTTACTGACCAATCAATTTTTAACATTGTGTGTACTAAGAGGGTTAGTCGATGTAGGGCTAACTTCTTGGTCTCATTTAAAGTCCGCATTTCAAGCTGTGAACAGTACATTGCCCAACTCTCAGCAAATGGAAAGAATGGTGACGGACGCACAAGACGCTGATGTAAAGAAAGCCCTGGGATTGCTTGATCTGGCCCAACTATCCTTAAATTTTAACTCTCGTGGGTATGATACATCTCAACTAAATCAAAGTGTTGTAAACCGACTGCTCGTTCAATATGGTGTTTCGTTGGAAGAACTTACACTTTTACATACCGTATTAGCAGGTACAATAGTCGGTGTGTCAACTCCCAGAATTTCTTCATCGTATACCGGGCTATTTTTATTGGAACTACCTAGCTTCATCGATGGGTACAGTTTTACTGAAACATTTGACGATGTAACAAAATCTGGTCGCGCGCAGATCTATAAAAGGGGGACCGGAGGAGGATATGAATTACCTAATCAACCTACGCTCTATTGGACAAATGAACCTCAGATGAGACTCGTGATGGATCAATACTACAAAATTAAGGAAATAGTAGAGGATAATTTACACTTTCTTACACGGACTGGTAAACATTCACCATTAGCCCCCTCGCGGAACAACTAAGTTTTCTAATGGAGCTGGAGGGATTCGAACCCTCGATCTCATCATTGCAAATGATGCGCATTAACCAGCTGTGCTACAGCCCCCTATAAATAATCAAATCTCAATATTCGAATTATAAAAATACCCGGTACTCAATGTTCAAACTACAATATCCAAATATCAAAAACCATCATCACTCCTTTTCGTTGGTGGAGCCCCAGGACTTGCACCCGGAGGCGGCTTATTCTTGCGAACATCCACAGCCCCATAAGATTAATATCAATAACTTCAAAAACCAATACCCAAAATTCAAAATAATAACCACTATTCAAATTCCAAAAAAACCAATTTATCTATAAGTTTTTGAATTTTTGAACATTATAATTTAAATATTTTTATTTACTCACTTTCTTAATTATCGTAGCCAAAATTCTCAATAGTTCACTCTCTTCTTTCAAATTATCATCCGCTTGCTTCGCGATTGTTTGTTCCGACACTCTCAAAAGCTCAATCCAAACATTGTTTCCTTTGCCTCCTTCAAAGAGATTTTAAATCTCATTATTTTATCTTCCTTGCCGAGCGATTCGCATCCTTCCCTATAATTTGCCCCGACACTTCCAGCCGATCTAATCAACTGGCGACCAATTTCCCTGTTAATGTACTCCCCCGGTAGGCTTTTACATAGCTTTATAATATCAAGCCCGAAATACAAAGTCCTTTCTTCTAAATCATATTTCATAAACATAAAAATGTTCAATATCCAATGTTCAAATTACAAAAAAATACAGATTATTAAAACTGTTCGATACTCAATATTCAAATTACAAAAAAACAAATTTATCTATAAGCTTTTGAATATTGTAATTTGTTTTTTGATATTTGGATATTTGGATATTTTTGTATTTTGAATATTGTAATTTGAATATTTTTAAATGAGCCATCTTGGTCTCGAACCAAGGACCTCGGTCTTATCAGGACCGCGCTCTAACCAGCTGAGCTAATGGCTCACATCATTCTTGTTTTATTATAAACGATCTACCTGCGACTTCTCGCTCCCTGCCTTCGCAGGCAAGTAACCTTCGCCAGAAGTGAATCCACCTTTGGTGGAAACTGAGCTAATAGCTCGCGATTTCATAGCCAGATATTTTACTACACATTAGCCCTAAATAACATTAACTCAAGTGAACGCAAGATCAAAAAAGAACTCCGGTAAAAGAGTTCTCTTAAATAACATATTTTTGACAACTAAAAGAGTGATAGGTTCAATAGTCAATTCCGGGTTTTGAAAAAAAATGATTTCATCAAGGGCGAACCCAAGATGAAGGAATATTGAAAAATCTTTCCTTTGCCCTACCGGACAAAGGTCGGCTCCAAAAACATTAGTTTCACTTCATAGTCCATTGCGGAAAAACAAAGTTCAACCAGCCGAGTCTCCCTAAAAGGAGGTGATCCAGGCGCAGATTCCCCTACGCCTACCTTGTTATGACTTAGCCCTAGTCATCAGCCCTACCGTCGAGCTCCAATAAAGGAACGCTACGGGTAAGACCGACTCCCGTGACTTGACAGGCGGTGTGTACAAGACTCGAGAACGTATTCACCGTGGCATGCTGATCCACGATTACTAGTAATTCCAACTTCATGCGGGCGAATTTCAGCCCACAATCTGAACTGGGGTCAATTTTGAAGGATTAGCTCCACCTTGCGGTTTGGCAAAACCCGTTGTATTAACCATTGTAGCGCTTGTGTAGCCCTAGACATAAGGGCTATGATGACTAGACATCATCCCCACCTTCCTCCTCGTTTTGGCAAGGCAGTATCCGGAGAAATTTTAACACCGGACAGGGGTTGCGCTCGTTGCGGGACTTAACCCAACATCTCACGACACGAGCTGACGACAGCCATGCAGCACCTCTGTAGCACCCTCGAAGGCCTGCCCGCTTTCACGGGCTATGCAGCTACAGTTCAAGCCTAGGTAAGGTTCTTCGTTTAGCGTCGAATTAAACCAAGCGCTCCACTACTTGTGCGAGTCCCCGTCAATTCCTTTGAGTTTCAACCTTGCGGCCGTACTCCCCAGGCGCCCTGCTTAACGCGTTAGCTACAGCACCCACTCAAAACGCAGAATAACCGAAGTTAATCTTTATTTTGAACAGACGCCTAGCAGGGAACGTTTACAGCGTGGACTACACGGGTATCTAATCCGTTTTGCTACCCACGCTTTCGAGCCTTAGCGTCAGATAAATCCCAGAAGGCTGCCTTCGCCATTGGTGTTCCTCTCGATATCAACGCATTTCACCGCTCCACCGAGAATTCCGCCTTCCTCTGATTATCTCAACCCCGCTAGTTTCCTATGCGGTTTCAATGTTGAGCATTGAAATTTAACATAAAACTTGACGGGGCGCCTACGCATCTCTTTACGCCCAGTAATTCCGGATAACGCTCGGACCCTACGCATCACCGACCCTTCTGGCACGTAGTTAGGGGGTCCTTATTCACCGGGTACACTCAGAACTTGTTCCCCGGTAAAAGGAGTTTACAACCCGAAGGCCTTCATCCTCCACGCGGCGTCGCTGCGTCAGACTTTCGTCCATTGCGCAAGATTCCTAATTGCTGCCTCCCGTAGGAGTATGGGCCGTATCTCAGTCCCATTCTGGCTGGACATCCTCTCAGACCAGCTACCCGTCATAGGCTTGGTAGGCCATTACCCCACCAACTACCTGATAAGCCGCAGGCTAATCCCTAAGCGGTAAACCTTTTCCCGTGAGGGAGTATCGTGAATTACCCCGCCTTTCGGCGAGCTGTGCACGACTTAGGGGAATATTCCTACGTGTTACTCAGCCGTTTGCCACTACTCCGAATCTGTCTTGCGACATCATCGGAATCGTCCGACTTGCATACCTTAGGCACGCCGCCAGCGTTCATCCTGAGCCAGGATCAAACTCTCCGTAAAATCAGTAAACCAGAGGTTTACTGATACCTTAAGTTTGTTTGTCGCGAAATTCTTACCGAAGTAAGAACCTTCACGACGCTGACGTTTTTTTTTGTGTTTGTTTGGAATTGACTATTTTTTATCTCTTGTACAGAGATAACCTATCACTCTTTCAATTGTCAAAGAACCTTCGCTTGAAATAAAGCGAACAATATACCTACCCTAATTTCTGATTAAGGCATGCTATTTTATCAAACTACATGGGGGATATACAAGTGCTAAGTCCAAAATCTTTTGGATTTTCAATTATTTAAAATACTTTTGCGCAAAATGCCCGATCTTTGGTAACCGGTAAGCTTGTTTTCCTTGGGCTGCGTTGATAAGCAAGAGCAATACTGCCCCGAGAAATACTAGACCTATCACACTATTGACAACTGCGAAAAGTAACCCAACTATCGGAATAGACGCTAGAATCGAGCCAACCGATCCTACCGCAAAACCTAAAATGGTTAAAGCTGTACTTTGTGAAGAGTAATTTCTGACATAGGCAGTGCTGTCTGGGATCAAAAGATATATCAGTAATCCAACCATTGGGAGCGCGGCAAGTATTGCCACAAAAGTATCATCCGAGCTCGTTTGAGAGGAAGCGTTATCAGTCTTATATCCCCCCTTTTCACTCTTTGTTGTTAAATTCTCCGAATTAATTTCATTTTGTGTTTTCTGTTCATTTTCGGTCATATCGGTCTAATAATAAATTAGCTTGATTATACATCTACAAACCGAATTTGCCTAAATCTGAGATCGATCCGCCCGAAGTAAATTAACTACAATACAAAAAAAATTTCCTAATTTACCATTTCATCTAAAATTCTATCTAAGACATTAGTCTGATAGTGAAGAGATCCCTTCGGAGGACAGGATAATAACCCCTCGACTTTTTTCTTAAATACGGAAAAGATGAGATCTTTCTCTCGTATAATTTCTCCCGCAAAATTTTGCGAATACCATACCGCATTAGCTTCCTGATCACCCTTTGCGCTAACCCAGAGGGGAAATAAGATGGCTCGTTTCCCGAGTACTGCTAATTCATAAACGGTATTAATCCCGGGACGCGAAAAGATGATATCAGAATTTGCGTATACATAACCCAATTCTTCACGCAAAAAATCGGTCACAAATACTCGTTCACTCAAACTTTTTTCTTCAACTATCTTGCGGCCGATCGCAAAATCATTATAAAGATGATTCTCGCCAGTCTGCCAAATTAAAAAATATTCGTTTGCTAGTTTGACCAAATTTTCCTTTACAAAAATGTTGATTTTGTGCGCTCCTAGGCTACCTCCGGTTATATATATAATCTTAGCGTTTTCTTTTTTCGCCCTTTCAACAAACGCTACTAGACTTGGTAAATTCGTCGGTGGGGAATTTGAAAATACCTCAGTGCGCAATACATTTCCAACCACCTCAACCTTTGAAGCTGCAAAATATTTTCTCGCCGATTCGAAACCTAGAAAAATTCTATGCGCAAAATATCCCGAAATTCGATTTGAAAGTCCGGCCGTCATAGTCTGTTCGTGGATGATGACGCGCGACCCCAACGCACGAGCTAGTATCACTACAGGCAGAGCGACATACCCACCCGTCGAGAAAACAATATCAGGTTTAAATTTTCGCAAAACCAAAAACGCATCTTTGAATCCAAGTATGACGCCAGAAAGTAACGTTATAGATTTCCATTTCAATGCGCGATGTAATTTGCCTCCACGTATTAAAACAAAAGGTACGCCAAATTCTGGAAATCTTTTTGCTTCGAGCGAATTTCCCGGATCGTTTATCATGCCGAGTTTGCCACCGACAAGGAGAAGATTATTCTCTACGTCAAATTGCCGTTTTTTCAATTCGTCAATGGCTGCTTTGAGCATCGAAATATGCCCACCGCTCCCTCCACCGACTAGAAGAATTTTATTTGAGGTCATTTCTTCGTAAGTTAAATTGAACTAAATAAAGTTGGAATCATCCCTAGTGAACATTAGTTAAATTATACCCTGCGCTTGAGTATAGCTAATGTGAAAATCAAACCTAAGATGAGCGAAAAGGGATAGATAGAATAATACTTCACGTTATAATTTAAACAATCCTTGCCATGAATGATTTGTACTTGAGGATCGACTGTCTTGCAATAGTTTAATTTCCTGAGCCTCATACACGATTCACGTGGGTAAGCACCAAAGTCCCAATTCGGATCGCTGTCGTAATACCGCTCGTTCTTTTCACAGCCAGATATATTAGCATCGGTTCCACAGCAATTATAGTTTTCATCAACCTGTGTGGAAACCAAAGTTAGCTTTAAGACAAAGATAGAGAACAACAAGAATACTCCTGTATACCAAATGAAATTGCCGAGTCTTTTAGAAGGACGTTTTAAAGTTATCTGCACACTAAATTAAGAAAAAATTATTAAAGATACCAAGCATGGAATTATCTATATTTCATAACTCAAGTAAATTATAACTCAGACCTATTCAACAAAGAACAAAAAGAGGACATAATGTTGACGACCTATATTATTTTTATATACTTATGGAGCTCTTCACATTCACCCCCTCCCCCCAGAGAATAGTGGTCTATCACTAACCGGATCCGGCCTTTACCTAGACGCGAAAGGTGGTGATAAGAAAAGAGAACAACCTGGATGGGAACCAAGGAAGCCGGCCAGACACCCTTTTACGCCCAGGCCCGAAGATCATAACAGACCGAAAGAGCCGACAACCGATACAGGATATGGCAAGGGTGGAAGACATAAAGAAAGAGGTGATTACATCCCGCATTAACCAAATAAAAAGATAAGCTTCCGGTCTTACCTGCGCCCACCTTCCTCAAAAAAATTTCGAAGCATTAGTTTTTATTGACACCCTGTCGCATTAATTTCTTGAGCTTAATTAAACAACCATTCAGGTACCTAAGCATTCTAAAGTATCCGTAATAAAAGCTACTAAAAACACGTGTCCGTTGATTCAAAAATTTTATATTCACCCCTCCCATTCCTTGTTTAAAAACCGAAATCCCATATAACTCATGATCCTTGCGGAAACCCAATTCGTCAAAACTAGCCACCCCCCATTGATCATAAAACTTTTTTCCCAAATTAATAATGTCCCGAAATGCCTCAACCCTCAATAACGGTCCGATTCTCAGCTTTTTTCCATCTTCGGTCAACCCACCATACAATTCGTACGCACCATACCTATCAAACGCTACAAATATTCCACCTATATCAACCCCTCCTTTATTCGCGATATAAATTTTAGCCATATCACTTTTGGTAAGTTCGTGCCAAACCGTCTGAAAATAATCAAACCCATGCATGATAAACTGCGTGCGAGCGAATATACTCTGCATAATATTATAAAACCGATTTAACACATCCCCCCCATCTCGATAACCTTCAACACAGACGCCTAACTCCAAAGCTTTCCGAGTATCCCTTCTGAATTGAGGCTTCATCTTCCGCCCTACCTCTTCAATCCCGAAAGATAGATCAATTATATTTGTAAAATTAGGTTGCACGGATAATCCTGAATTTATAAAGCCACTATCCGCGAAAAACTTTTCGAATTGCGGATCGCTGATATTTGGATCAACTAAAATATGTGATATTGATTTATTTGATAAGAAGTCGCAGATATCAGTCAAAATTTCCGGAGTAACCCAATCCGCCCTAAAACCCCTTGCTATGTAAGCAAAGTGAACACTGGAAAAAGGAAGCTTTTTTAATAAAACCTGTAGCGGTAAGCCCCAAACATTCAATCTAAGAGGACTCCATGATTCGTGCCTCTTAACTTCACCCCACTCCCAGCTTTGCAAAAAAGACTCCTCTGATTTCAAAAACAAATCTTTGTAATTCTTTTGTGATTGTACCTCCTCGATCTTATTCATTGATTGATTCTTTATATTTATTCTCCCATCTAGAAATTTCCCCCGCGTGAAAAAGTATATATAGTGGAAGATAAAAACAAATCGTTACAAGTTGAAAAAGATAAAAACATTTCTTCGATAAGCGTTTCTCCGATTTCATTACTCTACCCATGAACTTTGTAATGGAAAACATTGTTCGATAGTATACCTTCAAAAGTGGGCTTATTCCCCTGCGCAAAATAAGATCAATTGACACGATTGAGTATAGCCACCTCCTACAAATTTGCGTGATAGAGTCGGTGTTTTTATGACGTATAGTGATTCTTGGATCATGTACGATTTTATGTCCCTTGTTTATCATCCTATATGACCACTCGAGATCCTCCGACCTAGGTAATTCTCTGAACCAATTTGCTTTATTCTCAAAAACTGATGCTCTAATACACGAAAAAGCGCACATGAATATGTAATTCACAAGATTTCTCCTCTCCTCCTCCCCTTTAATGGTCAAAAGTGATCTCTCTTTCCTCTCTTCCGTACCATTCAACTTTAATGAAAGTGCTGAAAAGGTGTCATGAAGGTCAAAGGGTATAATTCTGACCGAAACCGCCACAACGTCCCTATCTTGAAAATTTTCAATCATCTTCATTATGGCTTCTCGATCCTCAATAACAACATGAGCTGTTGGGATAAATAAAAATTCACCCGTGACATGCGGTAATGCAATGTTTATAGCTGTCGAGTAGGTAAACTGCTTGGGACGTAAATTTATCAATTTAACCGACGATCTGGGTGGAAAATTTTTCTCGAGCTTTTTTACATATTGATAGCTTTCGTCATCTGAACAGTCATTTACAAATATCATCTCGTTTTCAAAACCACCTAACTGATTCAAAATTGATTCAACAAGATTCTGAATATTTAACCCTTCGTTCTTAAATCTGATAATAAATGAAATTTTCATGGAATTTTATTAGTTAATATCCCCTTCTTTTTCTTTCAATTGTTTCATAACACCAAGTGATCCAATATCGAAACTTGACCGGTAGATCATATGGATGAGAAATGCTAATTTCATCACCACCAAATCCTGACTTGAATAAATCTATTCCGGCCCAAGGATAATTCGCCAACCTTCTCCCGTCAGTATCTTTCGGGGCAATGCCACCCCAAAAATCGTATATTTCAACTCCCCCAAAAACCGCATCTTTGATAGATTCCCATTGTAATAAGTATGAAGGGAAATAATTAGCAAATTCTGATTCCATTCCGCCCTCAAGGTAAAATCTGTACTTTCCAAAATCCAGAAATAATGCCATAGCAACCGCCTTTCCGCCAACTTCTGCTAGGTAAAGATTTAATCCGCTCTGCCCAAATAACTCAAACAACGCCTCGAAATAGGTTTTGGGCCAAGCCGAGTATTGTTGCCTCCTAGAAGTAGATAAAAGCAAAGAGTAAAAGTTCTCGAAATCCAAATCCTTTCTCACTACAGCTCCTGCCTTCTCAGATCTTCTTATATAGTATCTCGTTTGTTTTCGCATACCCGACAAGAGCTCTTCATCTGACTTCGGATTATGATTTTCTTTCCTTAGTCGTAACTGCAGGGTGTGTTGTGCGTCAAGATTATGTGTTGGAGCTGAGCGCCAACCCTCTGCCTTTATAAACAGTCCATCAAAGACTGGCTGGATACGAATAAAATCTAGTTTTCTTTTGCCCGCAAATCTTTGCAAATATTCTGAGATTTGTTTAAAAATTTCGGGATTTAAAAAATTCTCCTTGAGTACTGGACCATGCCTCAGTCGCAAATAATTCGCGCGTTTAGCCTTAACAATCCCTATGGGTAATAATCCTACTAAGTCTTTGCCTTCAAAAATTCCAATTCTATATACCGAATCGTAGAGAGTCTCGAGAACCTGACCATAAGTCCACGACTGGACGAAGGTATATCTCTCTTGCTCCAAAACAAAGCTGTCCCAAACGTCCTTGCTGTCGATTTCTTGGAAAGATACTGTCACATCAGCTAATAAACAAAAATTAGTATAGATAGATCATCTGAACATTCTCAAAGCGGTGTTATCATAAGTAATTATAGTATAGAACGGACAATATTGGCTTGATAAACAAAGCTAGATGCAAACCATTGACTAAAGCGTAGCAAACTCTTGATAATAAAACATAATGCATGGATTCCTGCTTCCCTACCTGCGCCTGCCTACGCAGGTAGGTAGGCAGGCGCAGGAATGACAAATTGCCGTGTTAAATTTGAGAGCTAGATAAGAACCGATTTGAAGATAAACACAGATCGTAAAAAATTATTCAGAAAATTAATCCTTTAAATTTATGTATAGTCTAAATACGAAGAGTTCCGCTTTGGGTGATCAATTTTTTGTGTCATTTCTTCCCCGTGTCAAGCACGGGATTAGACTCCAGCAGGAATCCATCATTCTATGTCAACCTCAAACGGACCCATCCTTCGACAAGCTCAGGATGACATTACAAAGGGGCTCAGGATGACACTCCAAAAAAATAAGAAGAAGTTGCAAAAATTCAAGCAGGGTCGAAAGATGACGTTTCTAAAACAAGCCCCTTGCCCATTGTTTCCATTCGGCAAAAAAAGCTAAGAATTTCAATCCAATATCCCATAAGCTAGTTTTAATATTCTTCGGTGCCATTAGAATCCCTACGAAATCTTCCCGAAAACCACCAAAGCCCAATTTATTAGCAGAATACCCAGCGTGTTGTTTCGAATTCGGGATAATCCCCCAAAAATCATATATTTTCGCCCCCGCTCTCTTTGCATCCATCATGGATTCCCACCTGAGAAGATATGTTGCTTTCACATGTGGAAAAAGCCGATTTGAGGAAGCATAAAAACTGCTCGACCAGTAGTTTGTAGTTTGCGAAATATTCATAGCAACCGTTTTACCCTTAAAAACAACTTCAAATAATTTCATGTAATTACTTTGAGAGAATTTTTCGACAAGATGGTGGAAATATTCTTGTGATCGAATCGGATATCCTTTAGCTCGTTTTTGCGTTTCGAGAAGCAACTCATAAAACTCATCAATCTTTTTGTAGATTAGGGGATCGTTAAAACGATATTGATTAACTATCACTCCTTGTTTTTTAGCGTACTTGATATTGTAGCGGGTCGATTTGTGCATAGCCATTAAGATTTCCTCCTCACTCAAAGTCAGATCTACTATCAACTTGTACTTTGGTTGTCGGTTTCTTCCGGTTTTACGCCAGTTTCTAAATACTTTTGCGAATTCTTCGTATTGCTCCAAGTTCCATTTCGGTTCTAGCTCGATAGCAAAAATCCCTAATGTCTCAGCCCATTGTAATATCCCTGTTTCAAAACGCGTCCAATAATCATCTAACTGCTCCAAAGATAGACCTGGCTGCCAACATGGTCCATATGGGATATAGGCGAGCTTGCCAAAGAAAGGAACATTTTTTACCAAGATTTGACCAGCAAGAACTATTTCCCCATTTGTTTCTAATACAGCGAATCGGTACGGCGACCAATTCTCTACCCTCTTAACCTCTCCCCATTCCCATGTTTGCAGGATATCGGAAGAACTGTTTGCAGAAATAAATTTATCCCAAAAATCTTTATCTTGAATCTGTATAAATTGCATATTGAAATTATATGATTTTGATTTGTCTGTCCTATTTATTATAGTCTGGATGTGTACATTTATGTAATCTTATACGCGAATATGAAAGCTTCAGGCATTCTTCCTTCTATCACATGACAAGATCATCCTTCGACCCCCCGACGGGCTCATCCTTCGACAAGCTCAGGATGACATTACAAAGGGCTCAGGATGACAGTGTGCAACGACTTAGGATGACACTTCGGAAAACTCGGAGTAATAATTCCAAAAAAAAATCAAATCTTTACCATCCCTCTCAATTCCTCCTCACTCGTGGCATTCTCGCCGCCATTCTTATCACTTCTATTCCACACTTTCATGCGCGGGAATCTGAGAGAAAGTCCCCTGCCGTGCTTATCTTGCGCTGCGGTGTGAAGCTTGCTCCGTGTTACCTGGTCTGCTTCTACAACCACGATAATTTTCGGCTCTACCCATACGGACGGGATAAGTTCTTTTGCCACATCATAATTCTCCGGCATATTCTCTACTTCGATATTTACTAGATCCTCCTTAATCTGTCCGAAAAGTTGATCCGTAATTCCAGTCCCCAGTTTAGCTATAGTCCTATATTTATCTTTCTCTCTATCAAAAATTCCAATCAACAAAGCACCTAGACCAAACTTATTTCTTTGACCCTTTCCGTAATAATACCCCATCACAACGCCATCGATAGTATCTACCATATGTGATTCAATACTCGCCTTGATCTTGATCCAGTCGAAATTTCGTGTACCAGGCTCGTAATATGTCCCTGGCTTTTTCATGATAACTCCCTCTAGGCCTTTCTCGAGACATTTGTAAAAATATATTTCTAATTCTTTTTGTGATGAAATTTGAATTGTTTCCAGAATTTCAATGTTTGAATTCTTCTCTGTATCAAAATGTCCGAATAAATTTTTCAGTAGCCCCAATCGTTCTTCTATGGTTTCTCTACTTATGTCTTCCTCATTTAAGTAAAGGACATCAAACACCATGGCTTTCACGGGTATTCCTTCAGCCATAGCTTCAATGTCATATTTTCGCTTCCGCTGGATAGTTTCTTGAAAAGGCAACATGTGTCCCTTTTCGTCGAATGCTACTGTTTCGCTATCTAAGACACAGGAAGTAATTTTCGAATTCCGAAAAGCAGTCCTCACTCCCTCGACAATATCCGGAAACATCTCAGTCATATTTTCCATGTTGCGACTGAATAACCATACGTTCATCGCACCATTTTTACTTTGATAGTGAATCTGTAATCTTAATCCATCCAATTTCGGTTGCACTAAGGCATTGGGAATTCGATCATACGCCTCTTTTATCGTTTTTTCCCTTTCTACCAGTTTACTTGCGACTGGTATCCCCGGGAGTATAGTTAGCTTTTCAAGTTTTGCCTTAAGAGTATTTGTGTCTGTAGATAGGACAATCTCAGCTATTTGCCCCAAATCAGAACGAACGCCACAGGCTCTTTCTATCTCATCCCTCCATGATTTGTCGTTTGTTTTGGCAAAAGAAAGCGCGTCCAGTATTGTTTTTTTGCTGATGCCAAGTCTGAGATTGCCAAGAATGATTCGAGTAACAAATTTAGCCTCAACGGCCGAAACCGCACGAATTAAATCTGTATAAATTTCCTGTTTCACGGCTTGTGACCCAGTTCCCGAGGCATGAGCAATTTCGCTGAGCTTTGCGTACATTTCTTCTATGGTTAAACCCGAATCTGTCAGATGAGTTCGAGCTAAAATTTCATAAGCGAATTCACCTTCGTCAGCGTAGCTTTTGCGAAATTGATCAGTATCTAATCCTAACTGTTCTGCGTGAGACAATAAGGCCTTATGAATTTGTTTTGATGCAAAGTTAAATTCCACCCCGGTATAATTTGGTAACAATCTGCCCTCGAGCATGTACACTGCTTTAGCTATTTCGCTTCCACGTAAGCCGACTAGTAGCTTGGATAGCATTTCCGTCATATCATTGCGCGAGGAGATTTGCTCTAGCTCTTCCAGAATCGTAGAAAAGTTAAAAAATTTCATTATTGGGAAGAACTGATGTATATTTGCACACTCACACAGCTGAGAAAACCCGAGACAATCTATTTGTTTCAATCACGACATTTCAATCCTCTATGATTTTTCATAATAACTACCTTTCGTGTTACCCACTTTTCTGATTAAGCCTTTTTGCTCAAGCAGATTTAAGTCTCTTCTCAGCGTGCGAACTGTTACGCCGCGAATTTTTGTATTCAAAACAGTTGTGTCAACTTGTCCAAGATCTTGAATCAGACTCAGAATTTTTTTCTGCCTCGGTGACAAAATATTCTGATTATCATCGAACTTCCCATTGGCAAGCCTCGCCAACGCCACATTGACCTTCTCAGGAGGCATCGCATCCATTACGTCTAATATATCTCGTTCGCTTTCTTGCTCACTCTTATCCGACAGTTCATTCGGGACAATACGAAGTTCGGTAGAACAAATGGTGGTGACTAATGAAAGATTCTCGATCATTTTATAGACAACCGCAGCTATTCCTACTCCGAGTAAAAACCGACCAAATTTCATTTGAAAAAATGCTAATATTAGCTGAATTTATTATAGTTAAGTCAGAGAAACGTCACAAGTATTTTACTTTAATTCTCCCCAGTTTTTCCCCTCGCTTACCCCAACTACAACTGGAACGTCTAGCTTGACAGCATTTTCCATTATTGACTTTATTTTTGACATGACAACATTCAATGTGCTCCCATAATCTTCCAATCCATTTGAGATTACCTCGAATATTAACTCATCATGCACCTGCAAAATCATCCTAAGATCAAGCTGAATGCACTCTTTACTTTTTTTAACATACTCCTGGCAATTTATCATGGCTATCTTCATCATATCTGCTGCGCTTCCTTGGATTGGAAAGTTAATTACCTCACGTTCGGTCGCGCTTCGAATCGCAAAGTTTGAATTATTTAGTCCGCTTGTATCCCTATATCTTCCAAACATTGTTTCTACTTTTCCTGTAACACGTGCATTCTCAAGTAGTTGGTCAAAATATTCCTTCACCTTTGGATAAAACAGAAAAAAGTTATCGATAAACTCTTGCGCTTGTTCACGTGGAATCTTAAGTCTGTCCGAAAGTCCGAATGCGCTAATACCATATATTAATGAGAAGTTCAGGGTTTTCCCGGTTGCCCTTTGCGCCCTTGTAACTTTCTCTAATGGGACTTCAAAGATTTTGCTTGCCGTCAGGGCATGAACATCTTCGTTCTGTTTATATGCTCCCAGCAAAGCTGGTTCACCCGACATATGTGCTAAGAGCCTTAGCTCTTGTTGCGAAAAATCAAACGAAATAAATTTATAACCTTTCGCAGGAACAAATGCTTGGCGAATCTTTATGCCTTCCTCAGTTGCTACTGGAATATTTTGAAGATTTGGATTGGAAGAGCTTAATCTGCCAGTTGAAGTAATTGCTTGATTATAGTTTGTATGTACCCTATTACTCTTTTCATCTATTTGCGCTATCAGCGTGTCGATATAGGTAGAGTTGAGCTTAGAAAGCTCGCGATATTGCAGAAGATAATCCACCACCGGTACCGAAGAGCGAAGATTCAGCAAGATCCTTTCATTTGTCTGCCAAGCTCCCGTCTTTGTGTGCTTAGCGCCGGGAAGATTTAATTCATTGAATAGTACCTCACCGACTTGCTTGGGAGAATTAATATTGAATTCATGACCGATTTCACGATATATACTTTTCTCAAGTTTGCTCAGTTTTTGTTTTAGTTCTTCCCCATATTTCTTTAAATATTTGCTGTCCAAAGAAATTCCCGTCTGTTCAATCTCAACAAGAATCTTCACTATTGGCATTTCTATATCAAAAAATAAATTCTGTAGTTTTTTCTCGCTTTCTCGGAATAGAGCATCAAAGTGTTTATACAAAAGCCATGTAACACGGGCATCATTTGACGCATATTTGGCAAGTTTTTCCGAATCGCAGTTTAACATGAAGTTTTCAATCTCTTGAGAGTTATAACTCTTCTTCTGCTTAAATCCCGGACAAGTTGCCCATACCGTTTCGATTTCATCCATTTCAATCCCGAGACGGGAGAAAGCCAAGCGTTTGAGACCATTTCCGTTTTGGCCGCCGAAGAGGACATACCCAGCAAGCAAGGTATCAAAAAAATAATTTGAGATTGGCGCATTCAGAAAATCTCCTCCAGGCGTCCGAGATAGTAGGGCGTGAGCGTCGAATTTCATGTTGTGTGCCACAATTCGCTTTGCTGGATCGTTAAATATTTCCCGGATTAGTTTCAGTTGACTCTCTCCGGGCTTGAAATTTCGCAGATCAACAAAGTAAGCGTGCAGATCTTCCCAGCTAAATGACATACCAATGGTCTTCGCACTATAACTATCTAATCCGGTTGTTTCCGTATCAAAAGCAAAGATGTTTTGCCTAGAAAGTAATTCTAAGAATTTGGCAAGCTCTTCATTATTATCAATTCGTTCGTAGGTAAAATCAGTAGAAGAATTTGTCGGAAACATTGAGCTTTGTATTTCAATTTTATTGTCCGAAACCGGTAACTTGCGCAACAGGGATTTGAATTCAAGCTCCATGAATAGTTTACGAACTCTATTCGGATCATAATCGGACAATTTCGCCTTTTCTAGATCAAAACTTAGTGGAACATCCCTTATGATGGTGGCTAATTGCTTTGACATTTGGGCTATTTCATATTCATTTTCTAGTTTTTTTCTAACCTTCTCAGGTATCTTTCCTATCTGCGCAAATATTTCTTCTAAAGTTCCGTATTCTTGAATTAAATTTGTCGCTGTTTTTTCTCCTATGCCAGCCACACCGGGTATATTGTCAGATGGATCTCCACGCAAAGATTTATAATCTACCACTAGCGCAGGTGCGAACCCCATGCGTTTTTTGACCTCTTCCTCATCATATAGGATTGACTTGGCAAATCGATTGCCTGTCGCACTAATGTATACTTTCACGCCCGGACGAACTAGCTGAAGCAGATCTTTATCTCCAGTGGCGATAATTATTTCTACTTTTTCTCCGTTTTTATCCGTGTAATTTTTATTCGCTATGGTTCCCAATATGTCATCAGCCTCAAATCCTGGCACCCGAAATACTGGTATATTTATAGCTTCAACCACATCGTTTATTCGAGGCAATTGTGAAAGGAATTCATCATCAGGTTTAGGTCGATGTATCTTATACTCCACAAACATATCATGTCTCTGTGTCGGGCCGGGGGAATCAAATGCGCAGGCTAAATATTCTGGGTGGAATTTCTGCAACACTTCTAACAAAATCGAAGTGAAGCCGTATACTGCATTTACCTGTTCCCCCTTAGTGGTGCGAAGCGTCGGTGGAAAGGCATGATAAGCACGATGGATGATCGCATGTGAGTCGATAAGGAGAAGTACGGGTTTGGACATTTGCCATTTATCTAACAATGTTTAATTATACCCTTTCCTTAGTCTTTATCTAAAACTTGAACTTTGGGAGGAATTACTAAAATATTAAAGGTATGTATTTGGACTGCAACCATAAATAAATTTGAGAACTGCCGAGAGACATCTTGGAATGTCGGATAGTATTGAAGTTTGAAAATTTGTAAGTATTCTTGTAAAATAGGACAATTATCTATTAATTATGATTCGATGGGTTCAGAAGCCTTAGGAGATGATCAAAAAGCCTTACATGTTCTTATAGAACGGACGGATCTACTTATACCAGATCCATCGCGAGAAAAGTTACCGAATCTAGCAGAAGATATGTACGCCTTTCTAATCATGATGAGGGAAGATTTCTTCATTATTAGGGATCTGCTAGGTGTGGCACTTGCAGGGTTACGAGGTACGCATCTGTCAGATGCTATAGATGATGCGACGGATAATTTTTTTGAAAGACAGGAACGATATGCTAGACCACTGACCGCAGAAATGAAAACTGCAATGTTACGGAGAGGTTTGCATCGTTTAACCCGATGTGTCACCCTCGATACAGGCAATAATCCCCTTCCTAACTTGGCGCAACAGGTCAAAATGGGAGAAGACGGTTTTCATCGAATTCCCATTCAACTTCGCCCTCGTAGATACACCACCAAGGATTCACCTATAAAAGATAGGCTACCAGCCCTAGTATGGAAACCAGATAATCAAGGCCTAGTTGCAGTTGGTGTTCAACTATCTCCCCCTCCTCTCCAATCTGATGTGAAATCGCAAGCAAGTGAAGTTTCTTTTGTCTACAATCTTCGAACAGACAGAGTAGAAGCACGCTCTACGCAGGGAATGTCTTTGACAAGTTGTGTGGACATTTTGGATGAGTTAAATGCTGGGATACGAAGGGTACCTGCCCAGGGAACATACGGTACCATTGTAAATTAATAAATACACGACTACAAAGCCCGAACGTAAGATTCGTTAGAATCCTCCGCCACAATTGGTGTGGTATAGAATCGCTAAGGTATCCAAACTACTCTAGAATCCTTCTTGTATAGGTATCATAATCAGCGACCTCATATGGGGTTAAAAATGCACACACCTAATGAGTTAATTTATTGATCGACTGTCGGATTTCTCAAAAGAATTATGCGGGGATTTGACATTTATCTAGGCAATGCCCTATAATTCATGTGTATGTATCATATCTTTTTTTATTTTAAATTTTCAGAAGTAAGGTAATGAGCCCTGACATAAGTACTCAAGACAGATCTGGATGCAATCCAATCTCAGAGGGAGCGAGAATTATGAAATCTTGTCTGGAATTCTTGGCCAGACCCCAAACCTTGAAAGTCCTAGCTGGTGTAAACGCATTGTCTGCGATCGAAAATTTATTAACCGATACGCACCCCGAACTTGTTGTATGGAACTTTATAGCAGCTTTAGCTACCCTCTTTGCAATACGTTTTCAAAGAAAATATTATACCCCGCCAACCCTAGAAAAGTAATTATTGTTCCCACGCAACAAAACGCATACACAATCCAATTGATCTTAAAGTAAGACAAAATTCCAAATTCAATAATTGAATTCTAGGTTCTGGTGTCACCCTATATCTTAAAAAACAAAAAGAAGCCCTGAATTTCTCAGGGCTTCTTAGTTTAAGAATCTTTAAATTATTCTCTGTCTACTTCGGCGTATATGTCTTCTTTGATTCTCCTGTGTTTTGTACCCAGTACCCTGAGGTAGGTAATACTGTGAAATCATTGCCGTACTTTACTCCACCTTTAGACACTATGTTCGTGTATAGTCCGTCCCACTTGAATGTCGCACTGAACTAATATTCTCTTTTCACGGCATATAATTGTAACGGTCGATACTACCGCTAGTATCGTTGACCCTTATCCAATAGGCATTCTGGGGACTAATACGAAAGTTTGTGCCATACTCAACGCTGTTCGCGAGAGCAATATTCGAATATAATCCATCATCATATTTACTCATCACATCTACCGGGATATCCTGTTTGACCATATCATTTAACTTATCGAAAGCAAAACTTGAGTCAAACAAATCTCCATTATATATTCCGACTAGATTCCAACCGCCATTCAATTCAACTGGCATTGCCCCTTCAATTTGATTGCCTTGTATTTTAACTGATGCGTTAGTAGAGGATTTGACGAAATATCCTTCACCCGGGAGTATAGAAAAATTTATTCCGAACGTCTGGTCGGGATTATCAAGCGACTGCTTAGTAAATACTATAAACTTCCCCCCCCTATACGTTGCTACATGCGTTATCTCTGCACCCTGTTTACTAAATTCATTTATTAGATCCTCGGCTTTTTGAATATTTGTAGTATACTCACCTCTCAACACATAGGGAAAATGTAAAAGGTTCCAGCCGTAAGCTATATTGTAAACAGCTTGATCGGACCTTTTAGTAACTGTTATTGTTTTGGGTATATCGGTGGCATTATCTAAATATGACTCATCCGGATCTTTCCTGCCATTACCATTTGTATCATAATAAAAACTCAGTAAGCTATCTTCGGTAACTTCAAAATCTTTTGTGTCATAATTTCCAATATTAACGGTATATATTCCAGGTTGGATAATCCTTTGGGTTGCTAGATTTATTTCAGGCATACTAGATTTCGCATGTGCATTAATAAATAGCGTTTTCAAATTATTTGGAGGATATATTTGACTGTCCACAGGCTGTATTAGACACTTATTCTTATTATCCTCTCCAACATCTCCATCAAAACTTATGTGTGTATGACGAAGATCGCATACCAGACCATCCGTCGTTCTTAAAGTATCAAAAAAACTTTGTTTTATCACCCCAACCAACGTCAAATTTTCATCAAGCTTAAGTGCTTTCAACTCCGGGAAATAGTTGTTGTTGAGCCCAGATAAACTGACATCTCCAGATAAATTATTCTGTGAGAGATCTAATGTCTGCAGGTGGGTAAATGTACCAAAACTTGGTATATAACCGTCTAAACCGACATTAGATAGATTTAATGCAATAATTTCACCGTCCGCATTGCATTCAATTCCATACCAATTACAGAAGGACTGTAGTTGAGAGTTGGAGTCATCATCAATATCCCTTTGGTAGAGAAACCAAATCTTAGGTACCATAGACCCCGGAATCTCTTGCCCATGAATTGATTTTCCATCGTATGTCCAGTAAGGACCATTTGTACTTCTGTAAATATCTCCAAGAGCCTTACATTGTTCTATTTTCTTAGCATCACTAAACATCTCGCAATATATATCCCGATCATCGATAACTACTTCTCCAATCAGACTCACCTCATTGGATTTACATTTTTCGCTCGATTCTGCGTCGTAAAATTCAATGATGTCATACTTTTGAGTATGTGCGTTACATATATTTTTTTGAAGGATAACCCTATGTGAATCATTTTGATACCCCGTACATTGTACTAAGGGCAGATTTGGGATAAAGCATACTTTCCCTCTCATGCTCGTGTCCTCGATATATTTATTTATATCCGAGGAATAATCTACCATCTTTCTATTTGAAACTAAAATTTTAGTGCTGCTATTTCCACTTACTTCTGCGGTAAGATAGAATGGACTCTTAAAGAAATCTTCAAAGCGAACCGTTTCCCCGCCCAAATTATTATTGAACTTTGCATAATCAGATTTTGTCATGAAAAATGTATACACTTTGATACCATTTGATTCTTGCATTGCCCAATTTTCCGAACTATAGGAAAATACATCCAAATCATCCCCGCCATCACACTGTTTTGATTGATGGAAACACCAGTGAGTTCCAAAATTATTTATTTCGTATGTTCCACTATATTCCAGTGTAAATGTAAACTTTTCTTGATTGGGATCATACGCTATAGACTTTAATATAAGGTCCGAGTCACTTTGATTAACACCTTGTTGTTGAGTACCAGTTTGACCGACAGGGCCCATTGAAACATCTTCCCTAGGGATTTGTGTCAGACTATAGATTTTATTCGACTTATCAAAAGTTAAGGCTTCTACACTATCTCCTGTAGCTGCAGGATCAATACAGTAAATTTTATCATTCGTTTCTGACAAAGATGTAAAAGTATTGAGACCAATTCTTGATGCGTTTGAACAATTACTCGGAGGCACAATACTCGCGATATACTGCTCCACTGTTGATTTGTTCAGCTTAGCAAGACAGGCATTAATTCCCGCATTTGTCGATGATTCCGATATACTCCAGCACTCTTGTCCATATATCCGAGGCATGCAAACACTTTCGTCATTCAACGCGCATGCATCAGTCTGATCACATTGGTTTGCCGTTAATACCCCACAAAAACTTTGTAACACTTTGATAAATTGTTGAGTATCTGACAATTCGGAAAAATAGACATTTGCATCAAGATTATCCGGATATTGTATGTCATATGAAATAACTACATTCACCTCATTATCATAATCTGAATCAAGTGTAAATATAAAACGGTAGGTATTGGTTAATTGAATGCTTTTTGGTTCGTTTATAGCGTTATATCTCTCTATAAGTTCTCCTATTGAAACATCTTTTTCAGTCTGAATCTGATCAGAAAAGAGTAATTCCCCATTTGAATCCAATATATCTAAATCTACAATGTTCTCCCCATCAACTTGTATCGAAACTAGCACATCAAATACCTGCGAAAGTAAAGCGGTCCTTACCTCAATTAGTATTTCTCTATTGTTAAGCTGGCTATTCAAATTCACCGTCAAAGTTTCATTTGTATTGTCGAGAATGCCTGCTGCGCTAGTCGACCCCTCACTACCTTCCCCGGATCGTTGGTTCCCATCCGAAGTACCTCCATCAGGGTAACAAATTTGTTTTAGTTTATTGTCATTAGGAGAATCCTTAACTCTTTCCATATTACAGCAACCCAGATCAGGAACTAACTTGTCAGTAATATCTTCCCAGGAACTACCACAACTTTCAAAGCAAGCGGTTGGTTCTACGTAAGTATCCGTTCCGTATGTACATTGTGGTTGGGGTCCAGGATAACCCACTCCTCCGGTCGTATCAGGTGTACACAATATCCACCCATTTAATCTACTATCGTTGCACGTACCAGCATTATTTTCTGAACAAACATCTTTGTTCCATTCCTTACAAGCTTCATAACAATCGGTTTGAAGTGATGTATCACCATTTTTGTAAAACTTAGAATCATTGCAATTTAAGGTTTCATCAGCTGAGGCTTCAGAATAGATGTTTCTAATGGCCGGACCATCGGTCGGATCAATATTACTGTGAATAATAGTAGAAACGGGTTGTTCTTCTCCCAAGGGGACCATTCTTCCACCTTGTACAATCTTACCGTCTTGCTCAAAATAATACTGTAGTCTTTGAATATCTCCCTCCTTACGTTCGTAGAAATTAAGTCCTTCATACTCTCGCAAATATGCCCGGTCAATAGAATATGTACCGTTTACAATTATCGCAGATAGGATCTGAGAAGAAGGGTTCTCAGTCATATTTTCAGATAGACTGTATAAGACTATCCCATCATTTAATAAGTCACTTTGGATAAGTCCATATAAAGGTGAGGGTGTTTCAATAACGTCTGGAGAAGAAAAGGTTGAAAATTCAAACCTGTTGTTTCTTTGCCAAAAAATTCCTTTTGATATTTCAAATCTGTAATCTCTGTTCGGCTCAAGATCTGTAATCGTTACATGGTGAGTTAATCTACCGCTTCTGCGTTTGTGTAATAGACTAAGTCCAGAATCCACAGATACAGGTGTTTCGTTATCATCATAAAAAATCACTACGGGTAAATTTGTCGTTTCGCTATCTTGTGATTTTCTTATAACCCTTACATTCCCTACATTTCTTTTATTTGCAACCCAAGTGACCGTCGCTGACGTATCAGTAATGTTGGTTACCAAAACATTTGAAATTGTAGGTAAATTTAAAAGGTAGAACGAAACGACAACTATCAGAAGTAGACTGCAAAATATGAAAATGTCGTAAATATATTTTTTCATCTAAACGATCTGCAATCTCGAAAAATAATTTTGTTAAATATATACCCTATGGACTAAACGTCTTTACCCCTTCTCCATCCACTCTTACCCAGTAGCCTCTCTGAGGTAGAACGTCAAAAGTCAAACCATAGTCCATACCATCTTTACTCACAGCGTTTCTATAAAGTCCGTCTTCCCACATACTAATCACTTCTGCTTTTACGCCTTGAGTATTCATAGCTTTTAGCGTTCCGAATACATCAAACTTTGGCTGAGCAGAATTGTAAATCCCTACCAAATTCCATCCGTTTACCATATTGAGATTCAACGAACCATCGACATAATTACCTTTGATCGTCATCATGCCCGATTTTTTGACTTTCACAAAATACCCTTCTCCAGGCAGGATCGCAAAATTGTTTCCGTACTGTTGTGGCTGCCCTCCTGTCAAATCTTGGGAGAACACAAGAAATTTCCCATCCCTGTATGTCGTGAGATGCGTGGCCCCCATTCCGGATTTATTCAACCCCGCAAGCAAATCGCCCGCTCTAGCAATATTTGAAGTGAATTCACCTTTCATAACCATAGGGAAATGTATCAGGTTCCAACCCGTTTTCAGATTCAATCCAGTAATATCTGCCCTCTTTTTAAATGCCACCTGTAGGTTCTTAACATCTGCACTCTGAATATATTTCTCATCAGAATCTTTATGTCCATTTCCATTTAAGTCGTAGTAGTAATTGATCACTGTATCTTCAGTTATCTCATAATCTCGAGCTTCGATCTGATTTACCTGAAGTAAATAATACCCTGGTGCAAGGTAATCAGGGGCATCATTTTGATCAAAGGTTCGTGCTTTCGCAGGAAAAACAAGACTCCCAGGCCATAACGCTCCAGAATCTGAATTTAAGGATGCAGCACATTTACCAATGCTGGAGGCCCAATTAATGTTGAACAAGCTATCCGTATTATATTCAGTCCCAGCCAAATTACAATGAGAAAGTATTAGAAAACCTCCAGCCAAATACCCTAGATCTCCTCCAAGTTGCGTATTTTCTAAATAAAGAGAATTTAGATTCGGGAAAATTGTGTTTAATTGCACTTCTCCAAAACCACCGCTGAGTTGTGCATTATTCGAAAGACTTAAGACATTAAATTCGTTAGAAGGTTCAGTGGGGAGAATCGCTCCCGAAATTTCCCCATCTAGGTTTCGACCAGATAGATCAATACCACTAATCACCGACCCTGTACACCGAATACCGTAATTATAAAGAGGTGACGTATTTGCCGAATCACATATGTCTTGTGTACCGGCGAGTAGCGCAATAACCTCATTAATCTTTTCCGGACTTGCCTCAGTACTTAATGAATATAAGTTTGCCCAAAAACGGCAAACCTGCTCTTGTGATTTATTAGAACAAGCATCAAGAAGCGAAGCCAGCCCATCATTATTACTTCTGGATACTTCGGCAACACCAGGAATATCCACCGGAACAATACCCACTTCTTCACAAAGAATACCAGTGAAGACATAACTTTGAGTGGTGGGTAGGTATTTTATAGCTTTGCAAAAACCTGGTCCCACATTAAAGTTTGGATTTGTATAAGGGGATGTACTTACACAGTATTTATCACTGGAGTTTATTACAACGTATTTATTATAATCAACATCACCAAAAACTCCTGTTGTCCATTCACAATTCTCTTCAGGAGTAGTCAATTGCGAAATGTAGTCTTCTAGAGAAGAACTCCCCATTCCATCTAAGCAAGTTTGTGCACTCGAACAAGTTAAGGTAAGACATGGTTCTGCAGCGGATCTATACACATTATCCATTAAACATTTATTCAATCCGAGACTCCATAAACATCCCCAGTTGCCTTGATTCGATGCTCCTATATTGCGATTGTGAATATCGCAACTAAGCATATCTTCAAAAAGCGCACACCGTCCTTGCATAGCAGTTGTTAAACTAGTCAAGTAGATACCAGAATCGGAACACTCTGATGCTTCTGTAGCCTGCGAATTTGGGTTCTGGGATGGCTTGCAAGCAAAATCTACAAAGCTATATGTTTTACTCTCATGATCAACCTTTATTGCTTCACATAGAGATGGATTTTGGGGAAAAATTCTTGAACTAACACAATATACATTACCACTACCATCTACTTCAAATCTCTCATATGTTTCAAAACCAGGTATGTCACACCTTGTCGGTAAACTCTTTTGGGCTAAGTAGTTTCTAATAAACGACTCCGCTTCTATGTTTGGAGAACCCTGGATATTGTAAACTGTATTGATGAGCATTGGCAAAGAACAAAAAGCAGCAAAATCACGATTCGCTCCCTTGCACTCACCCTCCGAAAGGCTACGAGGAAAACATCTTTTAGCCTTGTCGTTATAAATACACTCCGGCTCTTGTGACTCACAACTTCTATCTTGTTCGAGTAATTTACATTGTGACTGCATGGCGTTAAGTGTTGCCTCGGTATCCTCCGTTTCGAAGTTAGCAATGGTTAGTAAATCTCCAGGTGGTATATACTTAACAATAAATGCTTTTTCAGCAAAGCTTGCTGCCAAACTAGTATTGTCGACAGCCAAAAACAGATTTTCAGTACAAAAATCATTATTTTGTGTTGCGTCAATGCATTCCTGAATAAGCCCATTAGGAAAACATCTACTCGTATTTGTTTCATAAAAGCACCCGGTATCACCTCCACAATTATTGTCAAAATACTTACATTCTGATTGCATTGCAGAAAGTACCAAATTAGCGGTGTCATAAGCAACTATTGAGTCGCTACTCTCTAGACTACTGCAAATTGAATCTCCGACTACCATAACATCAAGCTCTTCGGTTATCTCTTCTTTACCGTCGCTTATACTAATGAACAAAACTTGAGACCCTTGCCCATATGAGATGCTATCACTATGCTCAACATTTGACAAAGTCAAAGACTTGCTATCAAATCTCATAAACGCTGGCAACAAATTGCTATCCTCAAGGTATACCTTGAAAGTTAATG
Source organism: Candidatus Dojkabacteria bacterium (assembly GCA_041918255.1). Taxonomy (GTDB): domain Bacteria; phylum Patescibacteriota; class Dojkabacteria; order B142; family WJKM01; genus JAYRWD01. Next base: position 27,701 of record JAYRWD010000062.1, on the reverse strand, counting down.
AATCTCCATCATCGTCTACAACCATATTTTTATCCAGCGTAAAACTAAAAGGCTTACAGTTATGAATACGCCAGACCGGTAATGACCCAACAATCCTTGGCGGTGAATTCTCGGCTGCTCCTCCACCCCCTCCAGATATCTCCCCAGTATCCGATGCTGAGGGGGGGGAAGCAGCAACTACACCTGGACTACATGCTGAATGATTATCCTTCCACCTATCTAGAATACAACAGCCGACACCAGGGACATTAGTTGCTTCTATTTCCGCTTCAATATATCCCTCCCCACAGTCTTTATAACATTTAGTTGGATTAGTAAACTTATCGGTACCGTAGATACACTGGGGTGGTACACCCTTATAACCCTCTCCCCCTGTAGTATCAGGGGTGCAAAGTATCCATCCATTTCTGATTGAGTCATTGCAAGTGGCACCATGGCTAGCACACAGATTTGCCCCCTCATGTGCTTCACACCATGCACGACAGTCGTTATCATTTGGACCACTACTTTTTTGAAATTCATTTCCTCCACAGCTTGGTGTGCTTCCTCCCCCACCGGCATATGAGATTATTTCTAGATTCCCTTGAAGAGAAGTTAGAGATTCATTTAGTGGAGAAAAATAAGATTGTAAAGCAATATCATTAGTATCATGCTGAATCAATGGCACAGGTTGATCGGCATCTGGAGCAACTTCCATAGCGCCGCTCACCAGATTTCCATCAATATTATAGAAATATGACACAACTTGCGTATCATTCTCATCAGTAAGTTCAAAAAGTTCAGTCTCTTCCTTGTCTAGAAGATTTGATAGATCTAAAGAATAGCTGCCTTTGTAAATAGGAGCAGAAAGCTTCTGCGAAACGCGAAGAGGATCAAATCCGTTTTTCCTTTCATATACAATATAACCATCGCTAACAATATCTCCCTGTACTAACCCGTAAAATGGATCTGGTAGAGCAACCTGACTAAGAGTTTCCCCAGTTGTAAACACATCTTGCTTCGAATAATGAACGCCCCCCCAGCTGACAATAGCATAGGCATAACCTGTCTTCGAATCCAAATCCCTCATAGTGTTATGGTGTGCAAGTCTGGTTAAGTCCCTCTCGGAAATATATCTATATATACCCCGCTCACCCTCCATCATGGCATGATCATCGTATGCCAGGTTGCCCTCCAAAATAGCTTTAAATAGAGAGGAATTCTCCACATTCCAATATATAACTAGTGCTCTATTTGGTTTTTCAGAAGTCCACACAACCGAAGCACTCGAGTCTTTCACACTTGTTACTTGTAGGTTCGATATAGGATTAGTAATCGATCCGATCAACACCCAAAACAATGGCAATGAAAGTAGGAATAACGCAAGAAAAAAAATCTTTATTGTTTTCCTCATAATTTCATAACATTAAATTTGCAAAATAAATCAAATTACAGAATTTGGATCTTACCAAGAAATATATTTTCTTCTACTTACAGAATACAAATATTCCGTCCGCATATCAAGAGTTCGATATTTTTCCTATCAAATATTGCGATAACTTTCTATTACATCCATATAATCCTCATCAACAAAAAAGACCCCACTATCTGGGGGTCTTTTGAATCCAACTAATAAAAGCCTATTCTCCCGATTTAGACTTTACATTATCAGGTTTTTCCTTAAAATACTTTTCAAATTCATCCCCTTCCATCACCTCTTTTATCACTAGATCCTCAGTAATTTTCTCCAAAGTTTTTCTGTGCTTTACCAAAATATCCAGAGCATTTGCGTAAGCCTCATCCACTATCATCTTAACCTCGTCATCAATAGTTTGCGCTGTATGTTCAGAGTAATCTCTCTGTTCTCCATAGCCGTAGCCCAGATACTGAAGCTCGTTTGATTCCCCATATTTTACCATTCCAAGCTTTTTGCTAAAGCCAAAAAGTTTTACCATCTTGCGAGCAATACTTGTGGCTTTCTCAATATCGTTCGAAGCTCCACTTGTAATTTTATCTGGTCCATAAATTAACTCTTCGGCAGCTCGACCAGCCATTAGGACCCGAAGCCTGGAGCGCAGCTCAGTAATAGATTGTGAATATTTATCTCGCTCGGGTAATTGCATGGTGACACCAAGCGCCATTCCTCGTGAAACAATGGTAATACGATGAACCGGATCAGACTCAGGTGTAAGTTTCGCCACTATCGCATGTCCAGCTTCATGGTACGCTGTTCGCTTAATTTCTTCTTGGGTTCGTTCCAGTTTTCGTTCTCGACCCATTACAAGCCTATTAGCTGCTTCTTCAATATCGTGTGCCTTGACTTTCTTTCGATTGTCTTTCGCAGCAATAATCGCAGCCTCATTCAGCATATTTTCAAGATCTGCTCCTGAGTAACCTACAGTACGTCTTGCTACTTTAGTAAGATTAACATCCGCGTCCAGCGGTTTGTTCTTAGCGTGAATTTTCAATATTTCTTCTCTACCCTTTATATCCGGCAATTCGATCACTATACGTCTATCAAATCTTCCCGGGCGTAGAATAGCAGGATCTAATACGTCTGGTCTATTAGTCGCCGCGATCACAATAACATTCGTTGCCTTCTCAAAACCATCCATCTCAACCAAAATCTGATTTAGAGTCTGTTCGGTCGAACTGGACTGGATAGTTGTGCCACGCTTCCTCGCGACTGCGTCAATTTCGTCTATGAAAATTAAAGCCGGCGAAGCTTTCTTTGCTTTAGCGAACAAATCTCGGACTCGACTCGCTCCCGCGCCGACTAACATTTCTTCGAATTCAGAGCCGCTGGTATGGAAAAAAGGTACTCCTGCTTCTCCAGAAATTGCCCTTGCAAGAAGTGTTTTACCTGTCCCCGGAGCGCCCACTAGAAGTAATCCCTTCGGAATTCTAGCACCTAGATCAGTAAATTTTTTTGGGTTCTTCAAAAAGTCCACGATTTCTTCCAATTCTTCTTTAGCCGAATCAATACCCGCCACATCCTTGAAAGTAACTTCAGACTTCTTGCCAAAAAAGAGTTTCGCCCGTGACATACCAAATTGCATCAACCCCTTGCTATTTCCATTTATCCCACGCAGTATGCTAAATACCATGAATCCAATTAGTATCATGCTGATAATCTGAATCACGGTTCCAAAATCTATCTTTTGCTCTTTGATCTGTACAATTTCAATAGATGGGTTATCAAAATTAATACCTTCATTTTGCAAAAACTGCGGAAAATCTGTCTGTAAAGGACCGAAATCTATTTGCTGATTTAGAACCACTTTTGGATCAAGCCTCCCAATGAGAGTTGTATCGACTCTCCATACGTCTGTATAATTCCCCAACTCAAAATTACTTCGAAACTTAGCTGCACTAATCTCTCCAGCAGCAGATGTCAGATCATCTATTTCATAAGCTGAATTTTCAATATTTAAATTTGATTTAACCAAGAAGCTTTTAAATTCTTCGGGATTGATTGCACGAATCAATACATCAGCACTATTCTGACCAACCATTCGCGCCAATACAAAACTTTTGCCTAACAACACGATATCAGCAAACTTGACAGCGTCCTTACTCTTGAAAGAACTCAACAACTCTCGCAGGCTCGGTCCCTTCAGCATTGCTGCTAACTCTACCGGTGTTAATGTTACAAAATCTTCATCATTAACACTAACATCAACACCATCTTTGTCTACGAGAAAGCTAGTGTCGACTTGCCCCCCGCCTAGTTCTAAAATTTCGTACTTTTTTCCTTGTCCGAAAGCTTTTGAGGCATCAGTAATTTCAACCCTTGAATATTCATTATTTTTGATATGCTCAATAAATTCCCCAGTTGTAACTTTTTCGAATGTCTTGCCCCCGAAACCTCGCAAAAGTGTGAAGATAAACAATCCTGCTAAGATCGAAGTAATTAATATTACAAAAGGGTTAACTGAAAACGCAAATACTTTCACTTGCGATCCAGAGGCACGACTCAACTCTTTCATTATGCGCTGCTTGGTCTCAGACGGAACTTCAATATTTTTCTGTCCTGGCTGGGGTGAATTCGTGTTTTTTATTATCTTCTCCTTCATGAGTCTTTTGATTAAGTATTAAATTATGAGTAAATTTGAATCTATCGTAATCCTATGTTAATTGTTGATGTCAGTTTTGATATATATACCAGGGGTGGGGATCGAACCCACGACCCCGGGCTTATGAGTCCCGTGCTCTGACCAACTGAGCTACCCTGGCCCTCCTTTCATAATCAGACTTAATGCGAAACTATACACTTACTATGTCATCTTGAACACTTACCATGTCACCCCGAACCACTTACCATGTCACCCTCGCCCGTCCGCTTCTAGTGGAAGCCTGTCGAAGGGTGAAGATACAGTATTGTGACACTTTGACAAACTCAGCATAAAATATGTTTGTTAGCATTTTTAAGTTTCGCACAACGGCTATTATTTTCTCAAGACTTACAATTTTAACACGGTCAAAGTCAATTTATATTTTTCAAGAACTCCTTCTCTAATGCAGATGTTTTAATAAAGTTTTGTATTAAATCCTATTTTTTATCCTCCTACCTGTCCTTTCCTGCACCAACACGCATTTGAGGCAAACGGAAGTTTAAATTAGGACTGATAAAACCATGTAAAATTTATTGAAGGCATTACCGTATGTCATATAAAGTCATATTTGCCACTTTAAAATTCGTGATTCATACCCCACCCAAATCCGACTCACCATTTTATACAAAACCAGAGTGACAAATCCCCTACCATGTGAAATGAGCAAAAGCTTTATTTGCGTCAGCCATTTTATGTGTTTCTTCTCGCTTCTTGTACGCTGCGCCCTCTTTATTGTAGGCTTGGAATAGTGTCCTGCTAAGCTCTACGTCAAACGGATTTTTCTTCCGTGTGCTACGTGTCGCTTCAATAATCCATCGTAAGGCTAACGACAGCTGTCTTCGATCTTCTACTGGTACTGGAACTTGGTAATTTGCTCCACCTACCCGACGAGATCGCACTTCGACTTTGGGCTTAACGTTTTCTATCGCAGTTTCCAAAACCTGCATTGGGTCTTTCTTAGCCTGTTTGCCAAGAGACTCGATAGCAGAATATACGAGACGGCTAGCAGTATCTTTCTTGCCGTCTTGCATAATCATACAAATAAGCTTAGACACAAGTTCACTATTGTAAACAGGATCTGGGATTACTTTTCTCAGTTTCGCAGCTTTACCTCGCATAAGATTGAATTACTAAATTAATATATCCTTTCATAAAAAAACTCCGCGAAGAAGATCACAGCGGAGTATTCCAGATCTTCTCTGACTATTTTTTGAATAGTCAAATACTCTTAGGTTAACCTAAGTTCCATTTGTATTTATTTTGTTTTTCCCTTTTTTGCTCCATATCGGGACCGACCCTGCTTTCTACCTTCCACACCTGCGGTGTCATAAACTCCACGCACAACTCTATAATTTACTCCAGGTAAGTCAGGTCTTCGTCCAGCCTGTACCAACACAACACTATGCTCTTGAAGATTGTGCCCCTCACCAGGTATATATGCGGTCACCTCTTGTTTATTTGACAATCTAACTTTCGCAACTTTTCGCAAAGCTGAGTTTGGTTTCTTTGGCGTTCTTGTAAATACGCTTATACATACGCCTCTTCGCAGTGGTGTTGGCTGTCTATAGTACTTATTCTTCAAGCTATTAAAATTGAATTGGATAGCTTTGTACTTCGTGGTAGAAGGAAACTCTAATCCCTTAAATCGGATTGTATATTTTTTTGGTTGTCTGCCTTTACGGACTAATTGTGAAATACGAGCCATAAAATACTTACTTTAAATTAATGTGTAAAAAACTAACTTCGCGAATACCTAATCCTCCCGAGAAAATTCCCCCAGCGGAACAGGCATGCCGATTATAACATTTTCTTTGAGTCCTCTCAAAGGATCCATCTTTCCCATCAAGGAAGCATCTGTCAATACCCGTACCTGTTCTTGGAATGACGCCGCAGATAAGAAACTTTCTGTTCTCACCGAAGCAGTAGTCAAACCAAGCATTTGACGTTCAGACTTAATAGTTTTCTTCCCCAATTCTCGCAGTCTCCTATTCTCAGATACTATCTCCAAAGAATCGACATAATCCCCAGACAAAAATTCGCTTTCCCCCGGATCAGAAACTGTAACAAATCGACACATCTGTCTTACAATAATTTCGACGTGTTTATCATCAATTGCTATACCTTGGATACCATAGGTTTCCTGAATATTGTCTATAATATACCTCTGAGCTGCCTCGAGATTTACAAGTTTCATAACTTCTTTCGGATCCAAGGCTCCCTCTGTAAGTTGTTCCCCACATGCGACTTTTTGCCTATCCTTGACTTTCAATAATGCCTCCCTACCCAACTTATATGTCGCAGTTAATTCTTGGTCGATTTCTAATAGTATCTCGCCACTTGAAAGTTTCTGTACTTTACCTGCATCTGGAGCTAATACCCTTTCTCCATCGGTCCTCGTCAAGATTAATTCATTTCTTTTAACTGATTTAGATTTTTTGAATTCAATTTTGTCGCCCTTGTTTACCTTATACTTTTTTAAAGTCTTCTCGTCAGAAACCACCACCACTTCATATCCTCCCTCATCGGTTGGCATAATCTTGACTGTCCCGCTAACCTCTGACAAAGTAGCCTTTCCTTTTGGTACCCTAGCTTCGAAAAGTTCTTCCACACGTGGCAAACCTTGGGTGATATCAGTACCTACTCTAGCACCTAAGTGCTTTGTATCAAGTGTCAGCTGAGTTGCGGCTTCTCCCATTGCTTGAGCAGCTACTATACCCACGGCAATACCTTTTTCGACTAGAGTGCCTGTACCTAGATTATAACCATAACATTTTGTGCACAAACCCTTTGAAGTTTCACAAGTTATAGGTGACCGCACACACACGGTTGTAATATTCTGGTTCGATTCTACCTTTTCCCCTAACTCTCGAGTAATTAACTCCCCCGCTTTTATTATAATTTCACCCGTCTTCGAATCAACCGCATCTGTTGCCAAGATGCGTCCCGTTATCCTCTCACCAAAAGACTGCCTACGATTTGACGTTCGATAGAGATTGATTCCTTTTGATGTCCCACAGTCCTCCACGCGGGTAATGACATCTTGCGCGATATCAACAAGCCTTCGAGTAAGATAACCGGATTCCGCAGTCTTCAAAGCTGTGTCAGCAAGACCCTTTCGAGTACCACGAGCCGCCACAAAATATTCTAATGTTGAAAGCCCTTTCTTATAATTTGATCTTATTGGCAGTTCAACAATTCTGCCTTGCGGATCTAGAATCAATCCTTTTACGCCAGATATCTGTCTTAGAGGGTTTGTGACTGGAGATGCCCCAGAATTATTCATTGCGACGAGATTATTATTAACTTTGACATAATTGTTCCATGTGTCTTCTGCTACTTTATCAATTGTTGCTAGCCACGTCTCCTCTACCAAACGTTTCTTTTCTTCAAACGTAAGAAGTCCCATATAATAGTCTTCAGTATATTGATTTTCTTTATCTTCTACATCTTTCAAGTATCCATCGTTATTTTCGCTTACGACGAAATCCTCTAAACTTACAGAGATCCCTGACAAAGTCGCACTTCTAAATCCAAGTGTTTTGACCTCATCCAACATATTAATGACTATATCGCTTCCATACTTTTCAAGAACCTTAGATGCGATCTTTCCCATTAATTTCTTATCGACCTGTTTATTTATTACTTCATAATCTTGAGGCAACAAATCGTTAAACATTAGCCTACCTACTGTTGTCTCAATTAGAGAACCCTTGTACATTACCCTTATCATTTGTTGCAATTTGATCAACCCTTGATCGAAATAACCCTTTGCCTGTTCGGTGCTTGCTAAGAAATACTTTGCCGCGGATAACTTTTCATCTACGGTTGTAAGATAGTATAGACCAAGTGCCATGTCTTTCTGGACATTAACCACGGGAGAACCATCAGCCATCAACAAAATATTAGATTTCGCAAACATTCTCTCTACGACCTCTTCCTTAGCCCGTTTCGTAAGTGGCACATGCACAGCCATTTGGTCTCCATCAAAGTCAGCGTTGAATCCTTTGCATACCATCGGGTGAAGATGTATGGCATTTCCTTCCACTAGAACCGGAAAAAATGCTTGGATACCTTGTTTGTGCAATGTGGGCGCACGATTTAGTAAGACTGGATGAGTGCTAGTTACCTTCTCTAGGATATCCCATACCTCAGGAGATTTTGAATCAAATACTAGTTTAGCGCTTTTGATATTCGGGGCAACACCGCTTAAGATAATTTCACTAATAACAAATGGTTTGAACAATTCAAGAGCCATCGTCTTCGGCAACCCACACTGATAAATTTTTAGTTCTGGACCAGCTACAATGACCGATCTGGCTGAATAATCTACACGCTTTCCTAACAAATTTTGTCTAAATCGCCCTTGTTTGCCTCTCAACATATCCGATAGCGACTTATATGCCTGATCCCTCGCGTTCAGGACGGCGGTACCAGGACGATGACTATTGTCAATGAGAGCATCTACAGCCTCTTGCAACATTCTTTTTTCATTTCTCAAAATGATTTCAGGGGCTCCAAGCTTTATTAGCCTAAGTAGTCGGTTATTTCTATTGATTACCCTGCGATATAGATCATTAAGATCAGATGTGGCAAATCTACCTCCGGGTAATTGGATGATTGGTCTCAAATCTGGTGGTAATACAGGTACCACTTCCATTACTAACCAAGCTGGCTCTGTCATAGCCTGTTGCATACCCTTCAATAATCTCAATCTTTGAATATATCTCCTCTTTTTTAAAACTGAGCGAGTTTTTATCTGCTTATCTCTAAGATCGAGTATTTCTGTATCAAGATCTATCTTTATCAAAAGCTTTTTGATAGCTTCAGCTCCCATCCCAAGTTCACAAAAATCAATATCATACTCGAGCAATTTATTCCGCTCATCCTCTGAGATTGTTGATCCATCTCTTAGATGCAAGACCAGAGTTTTCAAACCCTCAAATTTCTCCTCCAAATTTGAAAGCTTCTGGCTATGTAACGAACGAAGCTTGGCAATTCCTTTATCCTGCTTTCCTTGCAACATCTCTAGTTTCATAGAAACCTTATCCTTGTGCTTCTCAGTCTTTTTTACTTCATCCATTTCCGTTTTGATCTCCCGTTTATATTCCTCGAGATCCTCTTCATATTCTTCCTTCAAGACATTCTTCGCTTCCTCAAATTTTGCTTTCAAATTTTTTTGCGCCTCTTTCTTAGCTTTTTCGTCATAAGAAGTAACAATATACCTAGCATAATATATTACTGTTTCTAGTTTTTTCTGAGGGATATCTAAGATCAGAGATAATTTATTTGGAATTCCGTATGAGAACCAAACATGCATTACCGGGCAGGCCAATTTAATATGACCAAGCCTTTCTCTGCGCACTCTTTTTGTTGTAATTTCAACTCCGCATTGATCACATACAATGCCTTTGTAACGAATTTTCTTGTACTTGCCACAGTAACATTCATAGTTTTTAGTTGGTCCGAATATTCTCTCATCCATCAAACCATCTACTTCAGCTCTATGAGTCCGATAATTTATAGTCTCTGGTTTTCGAACTTCTCCGTGTGACCAAGCTAAAATCTGTTTTGGTGATGCCACCGATATTCGAAGGGCTTTAAGATCTTTAAGCATATTAGTTATTATTAATTGTTAGATATTAATAAATATTGTTCTACTCCTCCAGATCAGCCCCTTCTTTGATTTCAAAACTCTCGTCCGATTCGATTTCTGTAACCTCAGTCGCGACAGCTTCTGGTATCAATTCGTCAGACACAATCTCTTTCAATGTTTCATCCCCGTTGGGTCCGACTTCAATTGATAATTCATCGTCTTCGATTTCATCTTCTTGTACATCCTTTGTTTTATAGATCGCCTCCAACCCTATTCCTAGAGCGTTTAACTCAGATTTGAATACCTTAAACGACTCCGGTGTAGAAGGTGGATCGATGGGCAAGCCCTGTATTATTGATTTATATGCCGAAGCTCTACCGATAATATCATCTGATTTAATAGTTAGCATTTCCTGTAAAACCATAGGTACGGCATGTGCTTCCAGAGCCCAAACTTCCATCTCTCCGAAACGTTGACCACCGAATTGGGCTTTACCACCTAGGGGTTGTTGAGTCACAACTGTATATGGACCAGTAGATCGCGCATGAATTTTATCAGAAGATAAGTGATTGAGTTTTAAAATATATCTGGGCCCGACATTTACCTTTTGATCATATGGCAAACCTGTCCTACCGTCATACAATGTTACCTTTTCCGACCAATCAATCTTTTCTTTTTTCAACATTTCTTGAAGTTTATCCTCGAAGATACCAGTAAATGGAGGAACTTTAATCTTGATACCGAGTTTACGCGCCTGGGAAGCATAATTGACCTCCTTCATATGTCCTACGTTCATACGTTTGACGAACATAGGAGAAAGAATAATATCTATGGGCGTTCCATCTTCCAAAAATGGCATTTCTGCCTCAGGCAATATCTTCGCGATTACTCCTTTATCTCCATGAAGCCCGGTTAATTTATCTCCAACTGTAATCTTTTGGGTTCGAGCTACCCAGACCTTTACTTGCTTTAACACGCCCGGATTTAATTTGTCACCCTTATCTTTATCTAGGACCTGAACCCCTATCACGATGCCAGAATCTCCATGAGGAAGCCGCAAAGAGTTATCCCTAACATCGCGAGCATACTCTCCGAATATTGCTCTTAACAATTTTTCCTCAGCAGTTAATTCAACTTCGCCTTTTGGTGCGACAATTCCTACTAATATATCTTTGCTACCCACGCTTGCACCTATACGTACAACTCCGTCTTTATCTAGATTCCGTAACAAATATTCACCTACATTCGGGATATCTGCCGTAATTAACTCTTTTCCCAATTTAGTGTCTCGAATTTCCTGTGCATACTCCTTAATATGAATCGAAGTCAAACTATCCTCTCTAACCAATTTCTCAGAAATAATAATTGCATCTTCATAGTTAAAACCATCATAAATCATATATGCAGCCAATAAATTTCGACCAAGAGCCAGTTCACCATTTTGCATACTTGGTCCGTCAACCAACACGTCACCTTTTGCAAATTTTTCACCCTTTCTAATCACTGGTACTTGTGAGAATGTTGTGTTTTGGTTAGTCCTAGTAAACTTATCCAAATGAAACTCCTCTACCTTTCCAGATTTATATTTAATTTTCAGGTAAACAGCGTCTGATTCTAATACCTCACCTGATTCGGCAGCGAAAACTCCACGTTTTGATTCACGTGCCACTATCTCTTCAAATCCAGTACCTACGATTGGCGACTCGGGATGGACCAATGGAACGGCTTGTCGTTGCATATTTGAGGCCATTAGAGTTCGATTGGGATCGTCGTTAGCAGAGAATGGTACTAAAGAAAAACCTACTCCAGCAATTTGTCCTGGATTGATATCTATAAAATCCAGCTCTGTGATGGGAACCTTCTTATATATGCCCTCGTGTCGGACGAACACCGACTCCCCTACAAGTTGTGAATTTGCATCACGCGCAGTTGCGCCGGCAATCTTGTATTCAGTCTCATCATCAGAATTAAGATAAATTACTTCGTCCGTGATAGTAGGATGTACGTGTATTTCATTTATCTTATTTTCAGCTAGAATCTTTAAGGTATCGTTCGTAATCTTTGTACCAGATTTTATAATAACTTTACCTTTTGCATCCTTTACCTCTTCTCTCAACATAAGCCCAACTAATCGCTTTGGTTCGCTTAAACGATCCAGCTTAACATTTGATAATACCCGATAATACGGCGCTTCAAGAAAACCGAAATCGTTAATCCTAGCATAAATTGACATGTGAGAAACAATACCGATTGATGGTCCCTCAGGAGTTGTAACTGGACAAATCTTTGAATAGCTCGAGCTGTGAACGTCACGGACGGAGAAAGTAGCACGTTCTTTGGTTAACCCACCTGGTCCACCAGCAGTGATTCTTCTTTTGGTTTCTATTTCAGAAAGTATATTTTCCTGATCCATATATCGCGAAACTTGGCTACTTCCGAAAAATTGGTTAACAGCTGCAATAATAGGTCTAGTATTTACCAAAACCGAAGGCGTAATGAGTTCATCTGTGCCATACGTCCCCATTCTGTCTCGAATATTCTTTTCCATACGCAGTGTTCCAACTCGGATTTGATCTGTGATCAGCTCTCCTACACCTCTGATCCTACGATTTGCTAAGCTGTCTATATCATCCTCTTTGCGGAGCCCCGCGTTTACTTCTATTAATGATCGCACTACAGCTACTAGATCATCTTTGAAAAGAACATAGTTCTCAGGCTTTACCGGAACATCCAATCCTAACTTTTTATTTAACTGATATCTACCAATTCTCCCCAGATAAAATCTCCGTTTATCAAAAAAGATACTGTTTAAAAATGTTTCTGCCGCTTCCAAACTGATTGAATCTTCGGGTCTTAGTTTTTTGTAAATATCAATCAGTGCTTCGTCTTGAGAAGAGGTAGGATCCCGTTTCAAAGTACTATCAACTAACTGATTTTCCCCTTTATCGTAAGGCGAAAGTAGTTCTTTAATTTGTTCATTTTTTTCATAACCCAGGGCTCGCAACAAAGTTGTAACCAAAATTTTTGGTCTTTTTTCAAGAAGTTTTACTGACATAACTCCATATTTATTTATTTCGAAGTCAAACCATCTGCCTCGCGTAGGCATCAATTTAACACCATAAAGTCTGTGAGAAGAGGTAGAGATCTTTGTTTCATAAAACAAGATTCCCTCTGCTCGTGAGATTTGCATCACAACAACTCTTTCATTCCCACTTACTACAAAGGTGCCTCTTTCGCTCATTATTGGAAGATCAGCGATGAAGAGTTTTTGTTTCTTTATTTCTCCTGTTTTTTTATTGGTAAGGCGTGCGTACACATAAGCAGGACGATCGTATGATAATCCTAACTTAACCGACTGACTGAATGTATGGTTTGGTTTTCCCCATTCGACCTCATCGAATGTCAACTCCCACGCTTCGCCCGTATAATCAGTTATTGGATTTATCTCATCAAATAATTCACGCAATCCTGACTGGGTGAATAGCTCGAATGAGCGTGTTTGTGCTTCTATCAAATCAGGAGAAAGCGCCGGATATTCAAATTTCGCAAGGTTGAGGCGTTTTGGTAGGCTTGCCATTTTGCTATATATAAAGATAATTTTATATTTCTAGCTTGGTTAATCCTCGAATTTTTATCAAAATGCCTTCTACAGCAAAAGAAACGCACACGGCGTGCGTCTCGCAATTATTTTGATTTGTTAGTAAAGTTTTCGAGTATTGTTAATCAAGCTTGGTTTTAATTTTTTTAGAAGCAATTAAGATCCTTGAACCCCGAAACCCTCTACTGTCTTAGAACTCGCCCTTCCGCCACTATTTTTGCCATAGGGTTGAGTTGCATGATACCATATAATTTGACAGCAAAGCAATACTGAAAGTTATCTTTCTTTTATTTTGGCTCGTTATTTAGAGTTTATGAGTGCTTTCTACCTCTGAGAGCCCAATTCCGCCGATCCTATATACTCAAAATCGTGGAATTTCTGCCCGAGATGTTTCATGACTTCTTCATCATATTTACCCTCTGACGTCACCACCTTATACTGTTCAAGTTCTTGATCTCCTTCGCTTGCGACTAATATGTCGTATGCGGTAATAGCAAACGTCGCAACTATCGCGAAAGCAATAATTATTTTCCAGGGTATGTTCATTAATGACATAATATTGTGCTAATCTATATTTGATCTAAAGTAGTGGGACTGCCACTCACAGTAGGCGTTGCCTCTGTTTCGGGAATCTGTTCTTCTGACACTTCTTTTCGATAATAGACAGTTGCGGATACCGAACCTGTTATATCATTCGGGACAAAGCTCGAGGTGTTTCTGCCGATATTAACCGATAGGACGTTAATCGGTCTTGGAAAATTTTCCAGAAAATCAACTAGTGCTATTCCGGTTTCTCTATTGCCCTCAAAGTTAAATGTGATCTGGGCCTTTTCGAAATTCGTCAACTCGCTCATTTCTTGAAAATACGCCTTATCCGTTTTATAGCTAATTGTGTAACCAGTAACCTTTACCTGTTCACTTGCATTGTCATAGGCATCCACATTAGCGAGCAAATATTCTATGTCATTATCTTCTGGTAGACTGCTTCTCAAAAGGTCCAACTCTGTTACATATTGTGACTGGAGCGAAATCAAATTCGCAAGTGTTTCTTCTTTGGTTGTCTGGTCGTTTATGATATTTTGTCTAATTTTATTGTTTGCGATTTGTGCGAAAACCGAAGAAAGCGCTGGGCGGATTGCGACTAAAAACATAAAAATTATTACTATGATGGTGCCTATAGCCATTGTAAACGTTCCTTTCTGTGGATCGTTTAATATATCTGTCAATAGTTTTCTTGAAAATATAATTGCCAATTTATCTTAAACTTTAATAATTTTTAAGTATTTTTGATGGGTATTCTGGAAACATTATTTATTTGAGCCTTGATTTGAAAACTACCATCTCCTGTTGTGTTTTCGGGATCAGGACGGAATGAACTTAATTCAACTGTTTTGTAACTCAGAGAATTCTTCATTTTAGCCTCCAATTCAGAGACTAAATCACGATTAGCTACACCCGTAACGTCTAGCTGTCCCTCTCCATCTATGGTGACATTAATTAAGCTATTCATGGATGGGACTAAAGCATAAACCTCGGTGATATAGGGAGCGAAGCCAGACGAACTATTCCAGAGGCCCCTGTATACTTGCTGATCGAGGATTGTTATATTAATTTCACTTTCAGCATCAGCTAAATTTGCTAATCTTTCATGGTTCGATTTCACCTCTTCCATCAGATCTCTCGCTTTCCTGTCTACTACTACTCTAGCTGCAAAACATACAATGACTATTAATTCTACAAATATTACAATGACCCTGGCAGATGTGTTGACCCAAGTATAAATTTTATCCCATTGATCCTCTGGGGTGATCTGAGGTCTGAGCAGGTTGAATCCCTTGTATCCCATTTTGGCAGTTAATAAACAACCCGATAAGTTCGAGTCTTATTCTATTATCAACAAATTTCTTGGAAGTTACAAGTGGAGGCGGATTTATTCGCGCAAAAAGAATCTCTTCAAACCAACTTTAAGATATATTTCACGTGTTATCTTCCTTCATGTTAAAATCTTTTGTTAAACCAAAGGTATGGGATATTTTGTCTATGTCTTAACAAACGAAAAAAGAACTAGAATATATATTGGACAAACGGCAAATATTGAAAGAAGATTAGCAGAACACAACAGTGGCAAGACTATTTCTTTAAGACCATATCTACCTTTCAAATTAGTTTATGTTGAAACTTTTGGGACAAGGGAACAAGCTGTAAAGAGAGAAAGGGAATTGAAAAAAACACATAACCGTAAGCGATTAAAAAAGATGATAATTAATTTGGAAAAGTCTGAAATAGTCGAAAGGAGCACTGCCTGACTGCCGTCTAGGCAGGCAGGGGTTTGCTAAACTCTAACATGTATAATCGTTTTGTCTGAAATTGTTAATTACTTGGAGAGGTGCCTGAGTGGTCGAAAGGAGCCCTGCCTGACTGCCGTCTAGGCAGGCAGGGGTTTGCTAAACTCTAACATGTATAATCGTTTTATCTGAAATTGCTAATTACTTGGAGAGGTGCCTGAGTGGTCGAAAGGAGCGGTTTGCTAAACCGTCGTACTGGTGTTAAACCGGTACCGGGGGTTCGAATCCCCCCCTCTCCGCCAAGTTTTGGGTTTAGGTGGGATTAGACAATATGGTTCCGGTGCTTTGTTTGAAGCTTTAGTGAAATAAAAGTATGGCCAAACGTAATGAAGCTGAAACAAGACAAAAAATTATAGATAGGCGTCTTCTAAAATCCGGTTGGAATGTTAATAATCCATCTCAAATAACCACTGAAATGGATATTTGGGTTGGCTTGCCTGATAAGGTGAGAGAACCCATAACTAAATATCAAGGTCATCAGTTTGCTGATTATGCATTGCTTGGGGACGACGGATTTCCATTAGCAATTGTTGAGGCAAAAAAGACTTCAAAAGATTCTCGCATCGGACAGGAACAAGCAAGACAGTACGCCGAAAATATTAAAAAGAATTCTAGTAAAGGCATGCCATTTGTTTTTTATACAAACGGAAATGACATATTTTTTTGGGATACTGAAAAATACCCGCCTCGCAAAGTTTACGGATTTCCAACTAAAAAAGATTTGGAGAGAATGCTATTTTTACGTAAAAATGAAAAACCGCTTTCCCAAGAATTAATCGAAAAAGAAATTGCCGGACGACCATATCAGATTGAGGCTATTCGTTCAGTCTTTGAAAATTTAGAGAAAGGCAAAAGAAAATCTTTGCTCGTCATGGCGACAGGAACAGGAAAAACAAGAACTTGCGTAGCGATGATTGAAGCACTTATGCGTGCCAATAAAGTTCGGAGAATTTTATTTTTAGTTGATCGAATTGCATTGAGAAATCAAGCGCTCGATGCTTTTAAGGAATTTTTACCGAATGCGCCTGTGTGGCCAAAAGTGGGCGAAAAAGAAATTACGACTGATCGACATGTTTATTGTGCTACATATCCGACAATGCTTAACATCATTGAGGATAAAAACTGCCCGCTCAGTCCGCATTTTTTTGACATGATCGTGGCTGATGAAAGCCATAGATCAATCTATAATGTGTATAAAAATATTTTTGATTATTTTGATTCTATTCAGCTTGGTTTGACTGCCACGCCGAAAGATGCGATTGAGCATAATACTTTTGGTATTTTTGAATGTGAAGATGGTGTTCCAACTTATGCTTATTCGTATGAAGAAGCGATAAATAATAAACCGCCTTATTTGAGCGATTTTGAAGTTTTGAAAGTCCGCACCAAATTCCAAAAAGAAGGCATTAGAAAAGATAATATTACTATTGCCGAACAACAAAAACTTCTTGCTGACGGCAAAGAACCAAGGGAAATAAATTATGAAGGCAGTGACATTGAAAAAAAGGTAACAAATAAAGGAACAAACGCGCTTATCGTTCAAGAGTTTATGGAAGAGTGTATCAAGGACGAAAGCGGAACACTGCCGGGAAAAACTATTTTCTTTGCCATGACCATGAAGCACGCCCGCAGATTGCAAGAAGTGTTTGACGATCTTTATCCTGAACACAAAGGCAATATTGCCAAAGTGATTGTTTCGGATGATCCTCGCGTCTATGGGAAAGGCGGTTTACTCGATCAATTCATCAATAAAGATTTTCCACGCATCGCCATTAGCGTTGACATGCTTGATACAGGCATAGATGTGCGCGAGCTGGTCAACCTTGTTTTTGCTAAACCGGTTTTTTCTTATACCAAATTTTGGCAAATGATCGGACGAGGAACCAGACTTTTGGAGCCAAAAAAGCTAAAGTCTTGGTGTAAAGTGAAAGATAAATTCCTTATCATTGATTGTTGGGAAAATTTTGAATATTTCCAAATGAACTCGACCGGGAAAATAGATAAGCCATCAAAACCGCTTCCTGTCCTTCTTTTTGAGACTAAATTGAAAAAACTTAATCTTGCCGAATCGCAGGATAATACGGAGCTTGCACAAAAAACCATTCAAAAACTTAAAGAAGACATTGCTAAGCTACCGGCAAATAATGTGGTGATTTTGGATGCAAAAAGTAAGATTGAAAAAGTTGATGAAACCTTTTGGCAGAAACTCAATGATGACAAAAAATTATTCTTAGAAAAAGAAATCGCACCGCTCATGCGCACGCGAACCCGTGAAGATTATAAAGCGATGAGTTTCGAGCTAAAAGTATTGCATTATTCTATCGCCAAGCTTGATAAAAAAGATGGTCAGGATAAAAAAATAAAAACACTTGCGGAAGTACTTATTGAAATGGTTTCAGACCTGCCGTTGACTGTGAATGTTGTCGCCAAAGAAAAAGAGCTTATTCAAGAAGTTTTACATCATGGCTATTTGGAAAAAGCGGATGAGGAAGCCTTGGAAGTTTTGATCCGAAAAATCGCTCCTTTGATGAAATACCGCGAGGAAGGCATTAAACCTGATCAAGATTCTTTGGATTTAAGAGATATAACAAGAGAAAAAGAATTTATCAAATTTGGACCAGCACATGAGCGTATGACCATTCAAAAATATCGTGAAAAGGTAGAGGCATTGATTAAGAAACTGGAAGAAGAAAATGAAATATTACAGAAAATCAAGCAAGGAGATGAAATCACCCCGGAAGAAGTTGAAGAATTAGCAGACACGCTAAACAAATATGATCCCTATCCAACCGAAGAAAATCTGCAAAAAGCTTATGATGCCCGCAAAGTGCGATTCCTTGATTTGATTAAATACATTATGGGCATTGGCGGTCTCGTTACTTTTTCGGAAAAAGTTTCCGAGGCCTTTGCCGAGTTTATTGCCGAACACAACACGCTCGCATCTAATCAAATTCAGTTTTTGATTGTGCTTCGTGATTTCATTATCAACAACGGCGAGCTTACAAAGAAAGATCTTGTCAGCGAGCCATTTACCAAACTACACGCCCGTGGTTTCTTGGGTCTGTTCACCCCGCAATTGCAAACGGAGATATTGTCGTTCACTAATAAAATTTTACATTATGCTTAATACAACGCTTAAATCATCAATCGGCAGGCTCTGGGATAAGTTTTGGAGCGGTGGGATATCCAATCCGCTCACGGCTATCGAGCAAATTTCCTATTTGCTTTTTATGAAGCGCCTAGATGAGATGGATATCAAGAAAAGACAAGACGCGGAATTTACCGGTGAGTCATACAAATCTATATTTACCGGAAGGATCAAATTACAGGAAAAGGGCGAGGAAATAGACAAAACAACTTTGCGTTGGAGCCATTTCAAACAGATGGAAGGAGGTGAAATGCTGATGCATATTCAGACAAAAGTTTTTCCATTTCTAAAAACTATCGGCAAAGAAGAAAGCCCATTCGCTAAACATATGGGCAACGCGGTTTTTATTATTTCCAAAGCATCGCTTTTGGTGGAAGCGGTGAATATTATTGATGAGATTTTTGAAGAAATTTCTAAACAGGAATCGAACGGACAGGCTTTTCAAGATACACAAGGAGATCTCTATGAATATTTGCTGTCGGAAATCACTAGCGCAGGCAAGCTTGGTCAATTCCGCACACCTCGCCATATTATTCAGCTTATTTGTGAACTTGTAGATCCAAAACTTGGCGACACGATTTGCGATCCGGCTTGCGGTACTGGCGGTTTTTTGCTTGGCGCTTATCAGTACATTCTGACGGCACACACCAGCAAAGAACACCGCAAGACGGATGAAAACGGACTAACGCGCGGAGATTTAGGCGATAAGCTCACCGACGAAAGGCAATGGACGCATCTCAAAGAAAAAACTTTTTATGGCTATGACATGGATGAAAGCATGGTGCGCATTGGTCTGATGAATTTAATGATGCACGGCATTTCTCATCCGAATATTGAGCAAAAAGATACGCTTTCCAAAAAATATGACGAGGATAATTTTTACGACTGCATCATGGCGAATCCGCCTTTCAAAGGCAGTATTGATAAGGGTGATATCAATGAATCGCTTTCGCTCAATACCTCCAAAACCGAATTGTTATTCATAAATAGAATCATCAAATCCTTGAAAATCGGCGGACGAGCCGGCGTGATTGTGCCGGACGGCGTACTTTTTGGTTCCAGCAATGCTCACAAGCAAGCTCGAAAAATGCTTTTGAATGATTGTGAATTGCAAGGCGTGATTTCAATGCCAAGCGGAGTTTTTAAGCCTTATGCCGGAGTAAGTACGGCAATTTTGATTTTTGTAAAAGGCGGAGAAACAGAAAAGGTTTGGTTTTATGATATGCAATCAGACGGCTACTCGCTGGACGACAAACGAAGCAAAATTAACGGCGGCGGTGATTTGCCGGATATTGTGGAAAAATGGAAAACGAGAAAAGAGCAAACAGAAAATAAATTGAACAGTAAATTTTTCTATGTTCTAAAAAGTGAAATAGAAAAAGCGGATTTTGATTTAAGTATCAATCGCTACAAAGTAACGGATTACGAAGAAGTGGTTTATGAATATCCAAAAGTAATTTTGGGGAAGATTGAAACATTGGAAAATGAAATTTTAGAAGGGATTAGGAATTTAAAAAATGCTTAAAATTGCCCAACGCATCGTTGCATAATTAATTATTCTAACTTAAATAATATGAAAACAAGTAAAAAAAAATACATTTCAAATGCCAATGATTACAAAAAGCTGATTATTGAAATCAGTGATATTTTAAATCAAGGGAAAAAACTAGCATATAAAGCGGTCAATACGGCTTTAACAACGACTTATTGGTATATTGGCAAGCAAATAGTCGAGTTTGAACAAAAAGGAAAAGAACGGGCAGAATATGGGAAAGAGGTGCTTAAACAACTTGCCGTTGATTTAACAAATCGCTTTGGAAAAGGATTTTCTGAAAGAAATTTAGAACAAATACGAAAATTTTATCTTATCTGGCAAAAATCGCAGACACTGTCTGCGAAATCTTTTCCTCTTAGCTGGTCACACTATGTTCGCTTGATGAGCATTGAAAATCCAGATGAACGAAGTTTTTATGAAATTGAGTGTGAAAAAAACAACTGGTCGGTACGCGAGCTTTCCCGTCAATTTGACACTTCTCTGTATGAACGGCTGGCTCTAAGTCGTGACAAAAAAGGCATTAAAGAACTGGCGAAAAAAGGGCAAGTTATAGAAAAAGTCGAAGATATTTTCAAAGAGCCGTATGTTTTGGAGTTTTTGGGTTTACAAGAAAAACCAGAGTATACGGAACAAGAGCTTGAGGCAGAGATTATTAATAACATTGAGCAATTTCTTTTGGAATTAGGGAAAGGTTTTACGTTTGTTGCTCGACAGAAAAGAATTACCAGCGGGGTAAAGCATTTTTATATTGATCTGGTTTTTTATAATCGGCTCCTCAAATGCTTTGTGCTCATTGATCTCAAGATTGGCGAACTAAAGCATCAAGATCTGGGACAGATGCAGATGTATGTGAATTATTTTGATCGGGAGGTGAAAGAAAAAGATGAAAACCAGACGATTGGCATAGTCCTTTGCAAAGAGAAGGATCATTTTGTGGTGGAATATACTTTACCTAAAGAGAATAAGCAGATTTTCGCCAAAGAGTACCAACTGTATTTGCCAAAAAAAGAGGAGCTAATCGCGCAGATTGAGAAAATTATTGATTTAAAAAATTTGTAATTATGAAACAAGTATCAATAACAAAAGCCGTTAAAATAAAAAACCAACGTGTAAAACCTTTTAATGGAGAAAAGGAATATTTGGCTACCGGTGGACTTATTGGCGATAAAGTTATAACGGAAAAAGTAACTTATAAAACCAAACCAAGCCGAGCGGATCTTTTAGTTACTGAAAACCAGTTGATTGTAGCTAGAATGAAAGAAACGAATAAAGTTTTGCTTATTGATGAAAATACGAGCGATCTAATTGTATCAACGGGTTTTCTTGTTTTAGACGTGCAGGAAGGATGGCATCCAGGATTTTTATTTCATTATTTTGTATCAAGTTTTTTTCAAAAACAAAAAGATAAGCTATCTATTGGGGCAACACAAAAGGCAATAAATAACGAAAAATTTAAAGAGATTCTTATTCCAGAAATATCTTTCGTAGACCAAAAACGCATTGTAAAAATTCTGGATGAGGCGGATGCGCTACGTCAAAAACGAAAACAAGTTATCGGGCTTTTGGATGATTATTTGAAGTCGGTGTTTTTGGAGATGTTTGGAGATCCAGTGACGAATGAGAAAGGGTGGGAAAAAATTCCATTTAATGATCTTTGTTTAAAACTTAGCGATGGCCCTTTTGGGTCAAAATTAAAAACTGAGCATTATTCTGAAAGTGGAATCAGGGTCATTAGATTACAAAATATTGGAGTTGGAAAATTTAAGGATGCAAATAAATCCTATATAAAAAAAGACTATTACAAAAAAGAACTGAGAAAGTACACTTGCCATCCGGGCGACATTGTCATTGCTACACTTGGTGATCCAAATATAAGAGCTTGTATCGTTCCCAGCTCTGTAGAAAAGGCTGTTCATAAGGCTGATTGTGTGCATTGCCTACCAAAAGAAGTTTTAAATAAAGAGTTTCTTGTTAATCTATTAAACTTGCCTGAATTTCATCATTTTTTTGGAGAATATGTTCATGGTCAAACAAGATCGAGAATAAGTTCTGGACAGTTAAAAAGAGTGATGATTCCTGTACCTCCCATTGAACTTCAAAATAAATTTGCCGAATTATTTCAAAAAACAGAATCACTTAAACAATCAATGCTTGCACAATCCGCTGAACTAGAAACCCAATTTCAAGCCTTGATGCAAAAAGCGTTTAAGGGTGAATTATGATTTTTATGTATGGACGAGATATTTGTCCTAAAATAATTTTTTTCCATTATCCCAAATTCATCATGTCCCTTGGGTTTTAGCAACGAAAAAATATGACTAAAAAAATAGTATTAGCAGGGGGTTGCTTTTGGGGACTTGAGGATTTAATTAGACAACAGCCCGGTGTGATAAATACAGAAGTTGGATATACCGGCGGTAAAAATGAAAGTCCAACTTATAATGATCATCCCGGCCATGCTAAAGCGAGAAATTGACAAACTTGATAGCGAAATTGACGAAGCAATTTATAAACTCTATGGACTCACAACCGAAGAAATTAAAACAATCGAACAGTCGTGATTGATATAATGCCTAAATAATTTATCAGCAAATCGAAAATAAACGATTGGAACGAGTATTCTATTGGTATTAATGAGAAACCATATATTAAGGAGTATCTTCAAGAAATATTTAAAAAGTGGGTCGAAAAAGTTGAGAATCCAATGGATATATTCTGGATACAGTGGCTATACAAGAATAATTTAGATGAACTGGATCAAGATTTAAAAAAATTAGAAGAAAAAATAGGCAAGGATAGTTTAAAATTAGTATTTGCTGAATTAAAAAATGAAGACAATAGAACGGAAGCAATAATAAAAAAGATGCAATCATTAAAAGGAGAGTTTGTGGCTTTTAATAAACTTTCATCTGATGGTTATACAGGATTAAAAAAGATGCGTCAGGTTGGTGATTGGGAAAATGACAATACAATTATCTCAGTAAAGTCTATTCTTGACTTGGATTTAAATTACAAACTTATTGAAGATACAATTAGAGGAATGATCTTTGTAAAAGAGAACGAAATTTTAAGAAAGTATAATCATATTGATTTGCGAGACGGGAAAAAAATAGATGATCAATTTAGAACAAAAATAATAACATATTTGCAGAACTCACTTTGTAGCACTATATATTTTATTAACAATGAACTAACGCAGGTGGGTAATAATGGTTATGTAGAAGTAAAAATTTCTAAATTTTTTGTGCACAACAAAGTGCCGAGTGGGTATATGGAAGTTTGCATTTCTGGTTATTCAAATTATTGTAATAGCTCAAAAAAAGTGATCAAAATTGATTTCAAAGAAAACCGTGTAGGAAAAGAAGAACAAAAACATCAATTAACGATTCAGCTTGAGTCAAAAGATGGTAAAAACAACACTTTTTCAGTTCATTTTGATACACAAGTATATGAGGAGGGGCAACAGTTAGATCTTGATTATCTTTCCAAGCGTATCTCTGAACACTTGAAGCATTTTGATATATCTGTAAACAAAACCAATCAGAAGCAGTTTGTGGGTTGGATAAATATATCAATTCACTCAATGCATGAATGTTACGCATTGCAGAATAAACGAAAAATAGAAAACACTATAAAAGGAATTAAGAATGACAAACAATACAAGGTTGTATTTTGTTTAACTCCACAAACGGGTTTTGATTTAAAATCAGCAATACCTTTTGAAACATAAGGGGTACGTTAGCTTTGCTGGCACGAAATTCGGCGGTGGCGGAAAAAAATTGGAATCGGAAAGCTAGGGCGGGCGAAAATTCCCTCCCCCCAACCCCCTTCCTTTTTGCCCGCCCTAGCGATTGGATTTTAAAATTCGGAATTCGGATTTTCCTCAAAAAAAGTTCGAACTTCGTCCAAAAAACACCGCCAAAATTGGAAGATATTGTCGAGGCGCTTTGCTTGATATTTAAGGAAATAAAATTGTGTTAAATTTAAAAAAAATATCTAAAGTAATATAATGTTCACAAAACGTTGAAGATAGACTTATGTTTTAGTTGTTATTCTGATTATCTTTGCTCATGGTCAGAAAGTCTTACAACACTGACCTGATATTAATTCATCCTTGTCATTGTCTAAACCATGAAAATCAAAGTGAGAAAACGCACAATTGCAGACTATCTATCCTACATCACCATCGGGTGGTTTGCTCATCATGATTTTGAAGCGGATTCCATCGAAGAGTACGCTCCGCTTGTGGATTCGATTAAGCTGCAGGCTTTGAAACAGGGGGATTTAGCCTACCTGAGACTCGGGCTGATGCATTTATATCTTCTGTCCGACGATCGGTCGCTACAAAGGTATGCGGGCGGGCGGTATCCATGGAAAGGAAATGAGATAAGAGAAATTATTCACTTCATTATTGAATCAATCTGGCCAGAAACAGTCATTACTGAGGAATCCATTACTAATACTGTCATGGAGGACATGTCGCCGGAAGAATGGTCTGCATACAAATCAACAGCAAAACCTCCCCATACATAAGCTAGGGTACCAACCATTGAAGCGAAGAGTTCCATAACCCCTATTGCTTTTGCATTTTGTAGTGTAATTTTGCTTGGAAACATGTTTAATGAAAAGAATATATTACAAGATTATACCTTACGGTTATATTCCCTTCTCTCTAAAGATAATCCACGGCGAAGGGATAATATCCTGTCCATAATCCGAAATCATTAACAACCTCCCAATAGCCTAAAGTTCCAGAAAACGACTCGCCTTACTAACTTATTCAATATCTTTCTCGCAGATTTGTTAAAATCATACCAATAATTAACCATCTATTTCTATGAAGCAGAAAATCAAGCAACTGTCCTCAAACAACAAACTTTCTTTCATTGTTGTCGCCACCGTATTACTTACCGCGTTCATTGTTGGCGTTAGCGTCCATTTTTGGCAGCAATCCAGCCCTGGAACAGACAAACAAGATTTACTTCAACGAGTTATTTCTCAAGAGAATCAACTACGTGAACTTCAAAATCAGTATCAAACTTTGAAAGAAACAAAATCAGAGAGCAATGATGACGCTTATAGTAACTCATATAACCTAACTAACTATGTGTGTACAATTGACCAATGCCTATTCAATAACATAGGTGATGAGCCCTTAGGAGTAGCTATCGTTAAGGGGTATTATTCTCCAGTCGAGAGAACCGCATGGGAGGAAACTAAAACATGTGATGGCTTTACTATTACCTCTGGTTCTGCCGAATTAATTCGCGTAATGATAGATTTGGTAAATGAAGGGAATTCCATCTACAGCAAAAACCAGTTAAATCAGCCGGTCGTCAATCTAGGACTACAATTGCTTAGCCAATCTGAAAGACAAAGTATCTTAAATTCCACAGCCAATAGTCAAATTGAGCTAATTATCCTTATGAATAGTCCTACCGAACTAGAACCACAAGTTTGTTACACCGATATGACTGTTTTACGAAAGAAATAAAACTACCGCAAAAGAAGAATATCTCAATTTTTTCACACGAACAGCCAGTAGAGGGAGAGTTTGGCGCAAACTTTATCTTAGCCAAGAGTCAAAATCGTCAAAGGGTAAGATATTTGCACTAATCGATCAATAAATTAAAAATATGACTAAAAAAATAGTATTAGCAGGAGGTTGCTTTTGGGGGCTTGAGGATTTAATTAGGCACCAGCCCGGTGTGATAAATACAGAAGTTGGATATACCGGTGGAAAGAATGAAAATCCAACTTATGATGATCATCCCGGTCATGCTGAAGCGGTAGAAATTGAATATGATGAAAATAAAACTTCTTATAAAAAACTTCTAGATTTTTTCTTCCAGATTCATAATCCAACCACACTTAATCAACAAGGGAATGATAAGGGTACATCTTATAGGAGTGCCATATTTTACCAAAACGACGAAGAACTAGAGCAAGCCCAAGATTTTATTAAAATAGTAAATGATTCAAAAAGGTGGTCTGCCCCAGTAGTCACAACGCTCGAGCCTTTTATCAAATTTTGGCCGGCCGAGGATTATCACCAAGACTATTTGCAGAAGAACCCCGCCGGTTACACCTGCCACGCAATATATTTTGATAGTTATTTAAAATAAATGGTAAAATAAATTTATGTCCACCTCCACTTGGTATCAAACATTAATAAAACCCTCATGGGCTCCCCCGAGTTGGCTCTTTGGGCCGGTATGGTCAATTTTGTATGCGATTATTGCCATAACTTTCGGCACGGTGTTTTATAAGACATTTACAAAGCAGATTCCATGGGTAATAGCATTGCCTTTTGCGCTCAATCTTATTTTTAACTTTGCTTTTACGCCAATTCAATTTGGGCTGAAAAATAATCTACTGGCCTCGCTCGATATTCTCCTCGTCCTCGGCACGCTCATCTGGGCACTTTATGCAATCTGGCACGCATCGCCTGATTTACACTGGGTCGTCTACGCCAATATTCCATTTCTTCTATGGGGAACTTTTGCCACTGTTTTACAAATTACCATTACATATCTCAATGCATAAAAGAAACCCTATCCTTTTTGTCATAATGATCGTTTCAGTTATAGTTGGAGCGATATTCTTTCTTCCCAAAAATAAAGAGGATATGCTTCGATCTACTTCAAAAAAAGATACTTTGGGCTGGTCGTTTGATGGGAAATCTTGGCAAGCTCGTGGTACTCCGCCTGCCTGCCCAGAACCACTCGTCCTATCCGCACCTGTTGATATTAATCTTGTTACTGGGATTTTGTACCCGGGACAGGAACGAGGGGGTGACTACAAGCCACACGGAGGATTCCGATTTGATAGGAACACCAATAATGAGGTTGATGTGTACGCGTCGATGGATGGAAACCTTTTCAAGGCTGCCCGACATTTAGAACTCGGAGAAGTCCAATATTCTCTCTATTTTATTAATGACTGTGGCATTATGTATAAACTAGACCATTTGCGGGAGCTGACCTCTAAATTTGAAGAAATACTAGACAATATTCCAATGGGTAGCGAGGGTGATAGCAGAACAACTGTGATACTACCCCCAGTTTTTGTGACCGAAGGCGAACATGTCGCTACAAAAGTTGGATTTGAGAATTTTCCCAGTGGCGCAAATGGAAGAAATGTTTTTGTCGACTTTGGTTTGTATGATCTAAGAGAAACAAACGGGGTTAACTATGATTCCGCTTTCCGAGCCAAACATCAAAATATTAATGAATATGGTGAATATGCTGTTTGTTGGTTTGATTATCTTTCAGACGAAGATGAAACTATTATTCGAAGTCTCCCAGCCGCTGGAGAGGGGGGGAAAATGAGTGATTATTGTAAATAAGAAGTTGATTTAAAGGTTAT
>JAYRWD010000061.1:0-1569 GCA_041918255.1 Candidatus Dojkabacteria bacterium | reverse complement strand
TTATGGAATCTCATGGTGGTCAACCTTCCATTCTTCGTTCGATCTTTCCTTGTCCTTTTGTCTTGACACAAAAGGACCAACCTGCCTGCCGAGCACACTTCGGCGCAGGCAGGAAAGTCAAGGCTGTATTCATTTCTTAACGCTAAAAAGCATCCAAAAATCCTAAACAAAATAAACTCGCCAAATTATATCTTCTTGATTAAGAATCATTTAACAAAAATCAAAATGTTCTTATTTTGATTACGTTTGGGCTCAAACAGTATGGCGGATGAGCTAAGTCGAATTCTTGTTCTTAACGGATTTTTGAATCCCTTTTAGCTAAAATGAATAAGGCCGAAATTCGTACTCTTTAACTACAAGGTCTAAGAAACTGAAATTCAGCATTCAACTTTCTAATTAATCCACTAATATAACATCACAGCGGAGCCACACCTGTAATACACTGAACGCTTACGTAAAAAACAGAGATGCTTTAATTGCCTCAGTATGGGAAGCAAGGTTTACTCCCCTCTTCATATCCCTGGATTATCCGCTCTATCCTTGTTGACTGATCCATCCTTTTGTAACCAAAGGTATCGCCTCTATATTTAGCTGCTGATATGCACTTCCCTGAACGCTTACACATTGATAATAAAATGATAATCGTTAATTTTAATCCTAACCAAATTTCTTTTTTAATGGTCTATTTGTCCGGTGTCTTGGATGTCCTTACAGCCTGACCGATAACGTTCTAGCAATTGTGACGGACGCAGCGGTAGCAAGTCTGTCCGTCCAGTGCATTGTTTGGCATCGTGATTTCTCACTTTATGCAAACATTAATTTCCCTTTAGGCTTTGGGATTTCTCGACCAAGAGAAATAGCCGTTTCGATCCAACCACTAATTACTAGCTTAGCATTAGCTATTGCTTCTTCATACGTTTCACCGTCTGCAATACATCCAGATAGTTCCGGAACCTCGACTATAAAGGCTTTATCGGTTTCACTCCAATAAATAATCATTTCATATCTGATGTCATTCATCTTTATTTGAATTTAAGCTGTATTTAATTATGATTTCCCGAACTTGTTTAAATACTGTTAAATTCATTTTAATCCTTCTTCTATTGCATGTTTATCTTGAATGAGTCTTTCGGCAATAATCTCATTTTTAGAATGATTTGCTGTTAATCCCATTAATTCACTTTCGATTTTGGATAGTTTATCTACAATTTCTGAAATGATTGAGTGTAAAAGTGAAAGTGCATATGATGAGTATTCTCCTCTGGCGCAAGGTTCATTCGAAACACCAATTGGGTCCCATTTATAATAAAGAACTTCATCAATTCTATTTATCATTTCCTTTATTTTAGGTCTATCTTCCATTTGGTCTATTACACATAACGTTTGACAATATGGCCAGTAAGGGATTGCGGGGGATTTCCTATCAGGATACACGAAAAGTTGAAGCGGGCTACAAACCTTCGCATACCTCTGAAACCCTTATTGGCTATATTGTGTGTGTGCGCCTTGAATGGCGAATATAAAGTTTTTTCAAAGGAAAAGACCCCCAGAGAGTGAAAGTCTCTTATG
>JAYRWD010000060.1:0-1577 GCA_041918255.1 Candidatus Dojkabacteria bacterium | reverse complement strand
CAAGGATGGGTACAATCCTATTGAGCCGAAGCAATCGCACGCTATTAGATACCTTGAGAAAAGGAGGCTTGAACTACAATGTGAATACTTCAGAGTGTTGGATATTGACGCAGAAACTTATCAATGTAGGCTAGAGAAAACACGCACATTGAAAACCATTCAAGCGGCCATGCACGAGACATACAGAGATTTAGGAATATTACGTCACGCCTTAAACTACATACAACTATGAGCAATAAGATATACAACCACCTTGAGGATATTGACAACGGAAAAATAACTATTTCTGCACAGGGAGCAAAGACACGAGCCTATCTTAAGAGGACAGGACAGAAAGAGCCTTTAATAGTTGGGTATTACATACCTGAGAGTAACCCTAAGATAAAGATTGGGATTCCGGCAGGTGTTGAAGATTTGGAGGCGTGGAAAATGAAAATGGAGACTAAGTATAAACGTAATTTGAAGGTAATATGAAATCAGTAAAATTTAAAGAACTGCCTGAGAAGGTGCAGACGTTCTTATATGAAAACCAACATTCGTTAGGCTACTTCTGCCCAGAAAACGACATACAATTAAACTGGCTCCATAACATTTCAATATGGGATAAAGCCACAGATAAGGAGCGTTTGGCTTATGCTGAGTGGAGGTATAAATTTGGTGTTAGGTTAAAGGATGCCTATGATGATGAGGAGTATGACTTAAAATTACGAGACACAATTTTTTATCTTGAAAAAGACCCAAGGTCTCCTCACGACATTCTACTTACAAGGCATTCACACGACACTGATATAACTATCTACGAATCAGACAAAAACAAATGGGCAGAAATAATTGAAAAACCTGAGAAAGAAGAAAAGATTATTTTTTCCTCTAATGATATTAGTGATTCAGACAAAAAGGAAATTGAACGAATGATTAAAGAATCAAAAAACACACCCTCTAATCTAGAACCAACATTCAAAGCTGGTGAATATGTTGAAGGTATTTATGCTGGCGAAGGCTCATACGGTGAGTTTTGGTTCACAGGTGGAAAAACCAAGGACGAAGGACGTTTTATCTGTGAAGATAAACACGGCGGATTACTATTCTTTACTGAAATCCGCAAAATAGACCCAGACAAAACATACAGAGAGATTGCAAAGGAGATGATCGGTAATGCAAGGGTACATGAGTTTACAAGCATTGAGTATATTACTGTTGAATCAGCAGAATCAATGCTAATCGAAGCGCTAAAGAAAGGGAAGAGATTATGAAAGGAAAGTCATTGAATCCGAGCGACAGAAAGATACGTGCGTATCAAGTTGAAGAGATGCTACGCCGCACAAGAAAGGGAGTGCATGAGTTGTTTCCTTCCGGTGCAGATTTGAATGAATTTTTGAATAAGCCGGTGGATAGATTGGCGTATTATTCGCTATCAAAATGCACGGTTAATTACATGTGTAGATGACATTAGGTTTGGCGGTGGTATTAAGCCAGAAGTACGTAATTCGATGGTGTACGTACCCTGCCAGACTTTTTTGATTGAGCATAACGTCAGGGCGGTTGGCGCAGTGCGAATTAGTAATAACTTAAAAAAT
>JAYRWD010000059.1:0-6051 GCA_041918255.1 Candidatus Dojkabacteria bacterium | reverse complement strand
TTTTCTGCTTCCATTGATTTTCAAGTGGTACGAGAGACTCTTTGATACGTTCGATTTCGACTTTTAGTTCAGCTGCTTCTTTTAGTTGATTTGCTCGTGTCAAGGACTCTCTTTCAGCTTCATGTTTTTGAATCTGAAGTCTTTTCTCGCGAATTTCTTGTGGTTCAGATGTCGTGGCAAGCCTGACTTTACTTGCAGCTTCATCAATCACATCAATTGCTTTATCTGGTAGAAAGCGATCTTTTATATATCTATCTGAGAGAACAGCTGCACTTTCGAGGGCTTCATCTGAAATCTTCAGTCTATGATGAGCTTCGTAACGATCTCTAATTCCTTTTAGAATTAAGACAGTTTGTTCAACCGTTGGCTCTTTAATTAAAATTGGTTGAAATCTTCGTTCTAAAGCAGCATCTTTCTCAATATACTTTTTGTATTCGTTAAGTGTTGTTGCTCCGATTACTTGTAATTCTCCTCTGGCTAATGCTGGCTTTAACATATTTGATAAATCCATCTCCCCTTCGCGTGCACCTGAGCCAACAATTGTATGAAGCTCGTCAATAAAGAGTATAACAAACCGTTCGCTTTTTTCTAATTCGTTAATAATTTTCTTTGCTCGTTCTTCAAATTCGCCTCGAAATTTTGATCCTGCAACTAATTGCCCAATATCCAACTCGACAAGACGTTTACCCTTTAATATTTCCGGGACATTTCCCGTTATGATTCTTTGCGCAAGACCTTCGGCTATAGCAGTTTTACCAACACCGGGTTCTCCGATCAGTACAGGATTATTTTTTTTTCTGCGCGAAAGTATTTCTATCACGCGTGTAATCTCCTCAGATCTTCCTATCACAGGATCAACCTTATTTTGTTCGGCAAGTTTTGTTAAATCTCTAGAAAATTTATCTAAAGTTGGAGTATTTGATTTTCCAGAAAATTTAGATCCTTCTTTATCACCTTCTCCAATTATCTTGATTACAGAGACTTTAGCGGAATCATAGGTAATCCCCAAATTAGTCAAAATTTGCGAAGCCAATCCCTCACCTTCGCGAATTAGAGCCAGGAAAATGTGTTCGGTGCCGATGTATTTGTGGTTTAGATTCATTGCTTCCTGAAAAGCTAACTGCATTACGAGCTTAGCTCTTGGCGTAAGTGTAATTGTATCTCCGTTGTAGTTTCCTTGTTTTGTTTGTTCTTCAAGTATTGTCTTTAATTCTGAGATTTTAATTCCAAGATCAGTAAAAATCCTTTCGACTACTTCATCCCCAATAGTTAGTGCGAACAGCAAATGTTCGGTATCAATAAGCCGTTGCTGGTTATTTAGAGCATGTTTGGCAGCTTCTTGTATCATATTCTTTGTACGCTCAGCAAAAAGCTGGCTTATATCACGTTGCTCTCTACCATTTGAATAATTTTGTCCGTCATCTCCAAATGGGTTATATTGATTATTGTGATCCATCTTATAAGCTTAAGGATAATTTATGATATCTTTTTCTTAATATTATCACAAATTAGCACTTAGATGTAATAGGTGCTAATTTGAATTGAGATCTAAAAGTACTATAATTGGTCATATTATCCACTACATAAATGAAATCTACCAAAGTTTTGTATCTGACGACAACGCTACCTTATGTAAATGCTGAACCTCATATTGGTCATGCTCTTGAATTTATTCAAGCTGATGTGATTGCACGTTATTTTAGACAAGAGGGGTATGATGTATTGTTTAATACTGGTACTGACGAACACGGTTTAAAGATTTATGAGGCTGCTATGAAGGAAAGGATAGGCCCTAACGATTTTGTTGATAAATATTCTGGACGTTTTAAAGACTTTTGCAAGGCGTTTAACATTTCATATGATACTTTTATTCGAACGACCGATAAGCAACATGTGAAGGCTGCCACACAATTTTGGTTAACCAGTTTAAAAAATGGCAATATATATAAGAAACACTATACTGGAAAATATTGCGTAGGTTGCGAAGAATTTAAAACTTCTAAAGACCTTGTCGAGGGAAAATGCCCGAATCATATTAATAAAGAGTTGATTGATTATTCTGAGGAAAACTATTTTTTTAAATTTTCGAATTATCAAGAAAAATTGCTTAGTCTTTATCAAAATAATCCTGAATTTATTAGACCTAAATCCAAGTTTAATGAAATGGTTAGTTTTGTTAAAGCAGGTTTAGAGGATTTTAGTATTTCCAGAAGAAAAGAAAATCTGCCCTGGGGTGTGCCTGTACCCGGAGATGATGAGCAAGTCATCTATGTTTGGTTTGATGCTTTGGTAAGCTATATTACTGCCATTGGATATGGATCAGATAAAAAACAATTTGATAAGTGGTGGCCAGTTGTTCAGCTTTGTGGTCCAGATAATAACCGATTCCAATCCGCAATGTGGCAGGCCATGTTGCTTTCGGCTGGTTTAAAAAACTCAAAACAAATACTTGTGCACGGAATGATTATGGATGAACAAGGCAGAAAGATGAGTAAAACTATGGGTAATGTAATCTCGCCCTTTGAACTGCTAAGAAAATATGGGAGTGAAAGTGTTCGCTATTATCTAATTGCTGGGTTGCCAACGTACTCGGATGGCTCCTTTAGTTCTAGTCAGTTAGAAGCTGTGTACAAAAGCGATTTACAAAATAATTTCGGTAATTTGCTAAATAGGGTTATTACATTGTCTTCAAAATTTGATGCCACTTCCATTCAATCTTCATTAGCTACTGAAAATTTTCGGAATGAAGTTTTCAAATTCTATGATGAGTACAAACAACAGATGAATGCGTTTAACCTATTTGAAGCTTTTGAAAAGGCAAAAGCATTGGCTGATATGGGTAACAAGTATATTGCTTCAGAAAGACCTTGGGAAAGCGGGGTTAAACCAAATGATAAAAGTATGATTCTATCTAATCTGTTACTACTTCTAGAAGTACTAATTGAAATGTATCGGCCTCTATTGCCTTCTATCGCCAAAAAAGCAAAAGAGTCTTTGAACCAGAGAAAGAGTATAATACTATTTATGGATCTTAGTTAAACTTCGAATGTTTTAAAAAGTTATGGAAATTTCCAATTATGTGAGAATAACAATAAGACTTTTGGTATGCTTTATCTTTTGTTTTTCTGGATTAATAATTCCTGATGTTCAGGCTCGAGAGTATTTTTCTGATTTAAAGACGCTAGATACCTTTTTTCAATATATAGATTCACTAAAACATGATGCTGTTATCGACGGTTATTCCAATGGTCAGTTTAAAAGCAACGAATATGTGACTAGGGGACAAATGGCCAAATTTGTTAAACAGGGATTTGGTATCTCGACAAATACAAGTTGTATGCAATTTTCAGACGTTTCAACGCAAAGCCAGTTTTATGTTATGATTCAATCACTTAAGTGTTTTGGTGTAATTACTGGATTTCAAGATGGTACATATCGTGAAAATGATTTAGTAAGTAGGAGTCAGGCTATGAAATTTATCATGAATGCTGCACGAACCGCTACAAATAATCCAAATTTTTTTGCTTCTTCGGGTAACAACGTATTCAGCGATTTAAATAACACAAATGTTTTTTACCAATATGTTATTGATGGGTATTACGCTGGTATTATTTCGGGCGTGAATGGTAGATTTTACCCCGACGAACCCATCACCAGGGGAGCCATGGCAAAGGTTGTTGCGCTCAGTAGAATGAAATCTGGTATTGGTACCTATCAAGAAGTAGCATTTGCTAACGATTCAACACAATCTAGAGTTCTGGATAATATTGGTCGTACTTTTGATATAAAATTTCCACCTAATTTCGATCCAAAAATTTTGCATCCATTGATTATTGCTCTCCATCCTTCTGGTACGAACGCACAAGAATTTGAAAATATGAGTGGATTAACACCTTTGGCAAAAAATAATAATTATATTGTTGTATATCCAAACGGAACTTCCTCTAATATCTTTCAAACTGGATACGTATGGAATGCTTATGGTTTATGTTGTGGAAGTGCTAGAGATAATGAATTTTTAATGAATATTATACGTGAGCTTGAGCTTAATTTTGCGGTTGATAGGCAAAGGATCTATATGATTGGTTTTTCTGGTGGCGCAATGTTCGAGTATGGCTTTGCAGGGTTAATGGCTGATGAGATAGCTGCATTTAGTATTATTTCTGGAGCGGTTGGAGGTACTCCACCAAATGGAAACGATTTGATACGAGCCAGTGCCCCAAACGGAACAACCTCCGTTCTTCTGATTCATGGGAGTGACGACTCAACTATTCCAATAAATGGTGGCACAAGTGCGTTCGCACCTGGGCATTCTATTAATTTTCTTTCTTATGCAGATAGCGAGGCATATTGGACTAACGCTAATGGTTGTTCCTTATCTGCTCCTTTATTAGATGTAACAAGTGAGAATGTGCAAGGTTCGAAGTATATTAATTGCAAAGACATGAAAAATGTTTATGTTTATCAAATAATTGGTGGAAGGCACATATGGCCTGTTGAATCTGAGGTTCTAAATCAAAAATTAGGGATAAACGCGACCGAAGTTTCGCTTAACTTTTTTGAAGCAAATAAGAAGTTATTTTAATTTTTATTTTTGAGTAACATGGGAAGAAGACCAATTGTGGGGTTTGTAGTGTTTCTATTGTTGCTTCTAATCGTTTTGGGCATATTCAGAGCGATTAGAGCTAACCGTTTAAGACGGATAACATCTGAAGCCAACAAATCAATTGTCCAGACTCTAATTAGGGTCTAGAACTTACAGCCAAATGTATTTTGTTATATTGACTTTGTATATAACAAAAGTTTTATTTTTTAAGTCATCTTTATGAGAAGAAGACCAATCTTTCGACTACTTGTTTTTATACTGCTGTTGATTTTAATTTTTGGTATTATAAGAAGATTTAGACAAAATCAGGTATCTCCCGGTATTACGCCTACTCCAGCACCCACAGAAATCACTACACCAACTATAACGCCAAGTTTAACTGGTGGTTTAACACCAAGTGTAACGTCAGTTCCAGAAGCAATGTTGAAAACAGGCAATTACATATATAGCTTTTCTAATACAAAGAGAACCTACAAACTTTTTGTTGCAAATGGATATAAACCAGGAAATGTTTTGGTTGTTGCGTTACATCCTTCTGGTAAAGATGGCGCTTTCATGGAATCTTCAACTGGATTTTCTAATTTAGCGTCAAGTGGGACAGCAGTTGCTTATCCTGATGGAACCGCATGTAATGCCTTTAAAACAGGTTACATTTGGAATTCTGCTGCTTACAAATGCAATTCGAGTAATGATTTGGGTTATATAAAAGCACTCACTGATTATTTAAAGGATAATCTAAAACCAAGTAAAGTTATTATCGTGGGACACTCTGGTGGTGCAATGTTAGCGTACAACATGGCTGCAAATTATCCTCAAACTTATAGTGCCGCTGGGATTGTAGCGGGCGCGATTGGGGGTGCGGAACCTGGAAGCCAGAATTATATTAAAATTTCCGTTCCACCCGCTCCTATCAAAATTTTGATCATTCATAGTAAGAATGACGGAATTGTCCCTTATATAGGTGGACCCTCTCAATTCGCTCCTAATGCTACTTTTAGTTTTACTTCAGTGAATGAAGCGTTTGATTTCTGGGTTCAATCAGATGGATGCAACTCTGGGCAAACTAGCGAGTCTGAGTACATTTCGAATGTAACATTAAAACAAAATAACAACTGCAATGGTGGAAGTTTTGTTAAATTGTATTCATTGGACGGAGGAAATCATTTATGGCCAAGCGGTGGATTTGTAAGCGGTGGATTTAACGCGAGTGATGTTATATGGAACGAATTAGTTAAGAAATAAGGCTAAAGCTAACTTTGTTATTAATTCTAAGACTTTATAAAAGGATTGTTGTTTATTCCAAGAGTTGAAGTTATTTGCGTAACCTCTCTTAATATTTTTAGTATCACCAAACTATGGTACAACAAGGCAATAAGACGGAATGAGGAAATATCATTATACTCTCGTTTCTTATTAGCATTAATTTGTTGCCTTGTTGTACAAAC
>JAYRWD010000058.1:0-13392 GCA_041918255.1 Candidatus Dojkabacteria bacterium | reverse complement strand
ATGTTTGCCACATCAACTGTATAACCAACTAAAGAAGGTACTGTTACCAAAATCGACGAACCTAAAGCAAAACTACCTTCTATCATGACATTCGGTGTATTACCGGAAAGCGCCTGATAGTTACCACTGCCCAGATTCTCCGTCTTGTTTATAAAATTTATCAAATAATTATTGATGTCGGATTGGGCATCACCCTGAACCCTTGACCTTGCTACTTTCCTGTAACCTTCGTAGTCGTAAATCTGATGATCCGCATTATCATATACCAAAGTTAATTCAGGATTTGCTATTGTCTGTGCTCGGGCATTTTTCTCTAAACCCCTTCTTAAAAAATTCCCCTCTCTAGATTGTGCAGGTAGCAACGTGGTAGGGATATCAAGTGTAGTCCTCTCTCTTAGTGCTAAGAGATATGAATTTGCGTAATAACACGAAATTGTATCACCCTCACAACCCATTTCGGCACAAGTAGCTTGAGAATGATATACGGTACATAGATCAGGATTTCCATTATAAAAATATAATGCAGCAGCCTGAGCCAGCAAACAATCCGGATCATCTAACGCTACCTCAGGAGGACAATAATATGCAAGAAAAAAGCCTGCTTTATTAGGATCAATTTCATCACTTCCGATTAGTTCTTTTGCATGACTATATATACTCTTTTCCCCACTACCACAAATTCTAGATGTAAGTGAATCTGGGTTGTTTAACATGGTTCGGTCTGGTGTTAATATTACACCATTCTTTGCACAAACACCGCTTTCACTATGATAACAAGAACCGCAAAATAAATCGGCATTGAAGTTCGATGTCGATCCATTTTCATTTCCGTTGCCACCGAGTAAACCTCGGATACAACCATTGACCGCAATATTTTGGTCTGGCGTACTCTGACATATGCCCACTGTGTTTATATCTACCTCCGATTGTGTAGGTAAACCAGTACTATTGATATTAGCAAAAAAAGGGTTACAACCAGGATTGTTTGACAAAAAAACCTCTAAATCAGAAAATTCCAATCTTGCCCATTCAGCAACGCACGAATTTAATTCATTCCCTCCACCTGATTCTGATTGAAGGATTCCGACCACAAGATTCGAAATAAGGTCCCTATACTGCTCACTACAAATTCCATCTCTACCAGTACACCAACTTTGAATTTCACCCTCGATTCCTTCCAGTACTTCTTTATCAACTATAGCTATATTCTGTTCACAAACATTTACCGTGGCGGGCTCAGAAGTCGCAGCATATGCTTTCCTTGTCAATATTTTGTTATTTATGGTCATGTTATCCTTGAACCCAGTGTCAGTTAGTTGATCGTCGGTGCATTTTTCACAGGAATTCGAGCCGCATTTGTATTGGGCTGTTAGTTTACTTTCGGTATTAATTATGTCAACCACTTCATCAATATCCTCATTCGCCCCTCCCACTAGATATTCCTCTTTTACAAACTCATTACGACAGGTCTTGATGTCTTGCGTATCTATACACTTCTCAAGACTATCACCGAGACCATTCATCTGAGCTTGATTAAGAATGTATTCAGCATTATATTCTGCAGCTTTCCTAGAAAAAGATTCATTGGAATATGTAGGGTCGAACATCCCCCCTATACAACACCAATTGCCATTACCCAAATTTTTACAGGTAAAATCTCCTGTGCTGCTTAGATCGGCATTCTCTATAGTCCCGCCATCGCAGGAGATAGAATACGTTGAAGTTGTCATCCCAGTTTCTACAGGAGTACTTTTGATTGGGGTAGAGACTTGTGTGGGCTTCACCGATTTACAACACCATTCACCATTAACCAGATTTATACAAGTAAAATCTCCTGTACTACTTAGATCAGCACTCTCTATAGCCCCATCATCACATGAAGTAGATTGGGGTTTGGGATCACACTCATTTTCATGCCTGAGCCTATACCATGGTGAACCACAACATTCAAGCACAGGAGGATCAACTAACTCGTTTACTCCATCACATTGTTTATAACATTCATTTCCTTCACCAGAACCATTGGTAACATAAGTGCATGGCGGTGCATCTATATTAGGCTGATCATATCCATCAGCACATTTTACCCATCCGTTTACCTGAGTATCAGCACAACCCCCACGATTGTTACAAATTGCGTCATTAGCATCCGAAATAGCGCAATCGTATGGACCACGAGCCTTTGCATTAACTAAAATCTCATTCTGGTTACCGCCCCTATTAATCTTGATAGCATCCATTGGTCTTGTAAGATTGTCTTTGACAGAAAATGAAACAACTTTATTACTTCCAATATCAATCGAAATCAGATGTTCACTTCCGGAATACTGGAAATATTCATTTACCTTTTCTCTTCGAGAATCCCCGATATTATAAATAAATTTACCCTCATCATCTGTTAAGGTTGACACCAATGTCCCCTTCTCCCCATCTTGGTCAATTGGTAGGACATAGATAATTGCTCCCACAATAGCTTTAACGTCTTGATCTAATACTGTCCCATAGGATGGATCAGGAGTATTCAAACTAGCTATTACCGGCAGTATGGTCTGAATAGGAATCTGCGCGTTATTTTTATCGTGATCATACAGTTTCAATCCAGATCGAATACGTATTTCATACGGATTATCCCGAGCAAGTCCATAAACAGGTACATAATGGGTAATATAAGAACCCGGCACACCATTTATATCTCTTTTGTCCAGATAAGCCCGTTTCGTATTCGTTTGTTTGTCAATGATATAAACTGAACCTATTGTACTTCGTGTAGTAGTCCACGAAACCGTAAACCCCTGCTCGGTTCTATTTGAAATTTTTATATCAACTGGAGGAGAGCTTATT
The DNA here is from genome assembly GCA_041918255.1 of Candidatus Dojkabacteria bacterium. GTDB lineage: Bacteria > Patescibacteriota > Dojkabacteria > B142 > WJKM01 > JAYRWD01. The sequence goes on along the minus strand of JAYRWD010000058.1, from coordinate 10,551 downwards.
AAATAAATGGATGCAATTAACCAGATAAGCGATACTATAACAATAGTAGAGAAAAATTTTATTCCAAAATTAATCATCTTTGATGTCCTCATAATTTGCAATGCTGAACTTTTATCTAACTCTCATCATTAACTATTCTACCTAATGATAACTAACTTTACCACATGAATAATGCGAACAAGAACTCCAATGCGAATGCTTTGTAACATACGATTATTTCCTGCTATACTTCTCTTGCGAAATCGGACCGTAGTTAGTTTTCCTATATAGTCAAACTAACCTCTTGCCAGGGCTAGAATGTCCCGATTGGTATCGGGAAGATCGCATTTACTTTATAATTATTTGCAACTAAAACTTAAATCGGGCTGTAGTTCAGTTTCTGTCTATCGACAGATAGAGGCTAGAATGTCCCGATGTATATCGGGAAGGTCGCATTTATTTTAAAATTATTTGCAACTAAAACTTAAATCGGGCTGTAGTTCAGTTTCTGTCTATCGACAGATAGAGGCTAGAATGTCCCGATTGGTATCGGGAAGATCGCTACTATTTTTACATATTTTTATGATTGAAACTTATATCGGGCTGTAGTTCAGTTTCTGTCTATCGACAGATAGAGGCTAGAATGTCCCGATGTATATCGGGAAGGTCGCATTTACTTTATAACTATTTGTATTCAAAACTTAATCCGGGCTGTAGTTCAGTTGGCTAGAATGCACGCATGGGGTGCGTGAGGTCGCTCGTTCGAGTCGAGTCAGCCCGACTTAATTTCTTTCGATTTACTGCGCAAAGAGAAAAAAACCTAATTAAACCAAAAGGATTTGATTCTTGATATTTAAATATCTCAAAATTGTTTTCGGTTAAATATTCTAAAAATTCTTCCGTGGTGTACATCGAATCATAAGGATGATCCAATATACTTTTCCAAATTCTTCCAACATTTTTCGCGAAAGTCTCAATTGATAAATCCTCAAGTATCAGTTTTCCACTTGGCTTCATCACTCTTTTTAAGTTATTCACACAGTCACGCCAATTAGGAATGTGATGAATCATTCCGTAATCGAAAACCCCATCAAAATAACAGTCTGGGAAATCTAACCTTGTGGCATCCATCACTTGAAAGGAAACTGTTGTGTCATTATTGTTCTTTTGTGCAATCTTTACCATTCTTTCGTCCATATCTATAGCTACTATGTGTTTTGGTTTGAAATATCTTTTAATAAGTCTAGTCCCAGTGCCGTTACCACAACCGATTTCTAGCACTCTATCGAAATGACCGGGAGAACATGGACACATTTTGTATAAAATCCTTGTTTCATAGTACTCTTGGATAAACCCGCGTAATGGGTTATTCATAAGCATAAACTCTAGTTTGTTTAATTTCATTGGTTTGGTTTTAAATTATCAGCGGATTTGATCTATCACGTCGTTAGTATCAAACCTTGGATGAGTAATCACTAACAACTCCAATGGATCATCTGAAGTTCTTTCGATTGTATGTAATTTATTCTTAGGAATAAGGACTAGGTCATCTTTCTCTACGTTTACTTTTTCATCTTCTATTGTCATCCGGCCTTTACCCCTCAGCACGTAGTAAATTTCATCAGTCTTGCGGTGCAAATGTGGTGTAGATTTGCTAATTATGTTCGCGTAAGAAATACTTATATTTTCTGAACTAAACATCTCTTGGATTTCTCCGCATGTATCATGGAGAATTTCAGTATTTTTTCGTTTAATAATCTGCATATTAATAAGAATATTATTAAATCTATTTTAATTTGTTCCCCAATGGGATGTTCTTCTTTTTTTTCTTTGACATGTCTACGAAATCAGACCTCTCACGTGAACCTAATAATCAAATTCCCCAACCTATATACCACAAGATGCTCACAACGGTGATACCTGCTGAAGTTATATGCCACAGAGAATGATAATAATTATAATTTCCGTTCCCCTGCTGATAACGAAAGTAAAAAGCTACAAAAACCAATACGAAAGTAAATAAAGAAAGGATCAAATCAAATCTTCCTAAATAACACATATACAGATTATATGAGATCAATATCATAGCCCAAAAATAGTCATTATAAATTCCCTTCTTACCGTCACTGGAATGATAGAGGGTGGACGCGACAAAAACTAAAAAAATCAATAGCGCGTGAATATAAAGCCCAAAATATATTGATAGTGCTAACGGAACAAGAAAAAATCCGTTAGTCAAAACCGTTGATTGCAGATACTTTTTCATCTCCTTGATGGATCTTATTTATTTATTCATCATCTCTAATATGTATTTTATCTTTTCAGAGTTTACTTTGAAAGTGGTGAGGAATGAAACGAAAAGCATTTCTTGCTTTGATAAATAAATGATAAATCAAATTTTCTGCTTTATTTGTTGTGCCATATTTTATATTCACACAGAACAGAAGGTTTGTTTCCCACAATGCTCGGATATGCTGAGTCCTGGGTGAACTCGAAACAATTTTAATACGTAGTACTCTGACTTTTTATCAAGAACGTGACAATATGCGACAAGGGAGGTTAAAATGCGAGTCCACTATTGTTCAAAGTTTATGACCGCTTATTGATCATAATTACCGTTTTAGACTAGTGGGATCATATGGTAAGTATGAGCCATTTCTAAAATCAATATAAAAAATATCTTTGGTTCGTCTCATTACTTTAAAAGTATCAACCTTTGGGTAGGTATTAGGATCTCCTTTACATCCATCCCCATGTATCTCATAGACACTAAATTCAAAATATTCTTTCGTGGTTTCACTAGTATTAAAATCCAAACATTGTAAAGTTGTAAACGAATCATAAAGTGAATCACTGACTATTCTATCGGTAAGTAAGCTCACTGCTTCATCCTCGTTTAATAAAATATTTGGTTGGTATAATTCAAGATAAACCACCACACCAATGATAATAATGACGATTGAGCTTATCAGAATTTTCATATTGAGTATAAATAAATAATATTTGAGCCCAAATTTATTATTTTTGATAAACTATTTTTTTGTTATCTTAACTAATGAATAATATTTATTTCCACTTATAATATTTAAATTGAAATTCATTTTATTACAAAGTTTTGTAAGGTATCTTGGATTAAAATTTATCCATTTAAACTTTTCTCCTCTAGTATCCTTGTAAATTGGTACTAATACGGTCTCCAAATAATCTTTATCTTTTGCTCTTCCAGATAAAATTATTAATAATTGTCCATCTTTGTGAAGTAAATTTGATATTTTTCTTAAAAGTTTTATTGTCCCATCAATCGTTTCTCCCATACCTAGATTATTTTCAAACATTGTGATGGTATCAAATTTTTTTGTTTCATCATAAGAATAAATGTCAGCTATGAAACAATTCTTAATTCCCATTTTTCTTGCAACATCTATAACTTTGGGCGAGATATCAATACCAATAACCTTACCTTTCTTTTCTAATGCGGGGATGTAGTTTCCAGTTCCACATCCGATATCAAGAATCTTTCCGAAACACATAGATATAAGTTTTTTTTCAACTTTTGATAATTCATCTACTGATCTAAAATATCTATCAAGTTTATGTTCTTGTTTGTCTCCATAAACTTCAATATAAAAAGGATACCTTTCCCCTTTGAAACGGTCATATAATGCCTGTCCGAATAAATCCATTGATTTTTTCATTTTTGTTATATTTATGTTTCAAAAAATAATTTGCCTATTTAAACTCTATTCAAACTCAATTTTGTCTAACATCCCCGTGTATGTGATGTTTGGTGATGAAATAATTTTAGCATAAACTACTTGTCGCATCGCCAATTGTGGGTAAGGACAAGCTGAACCCGAACCGCATATGGGGTGTCAAGAGAACCAAATAAGATGAAATTTATTTTTTTATAATTCCTATCTCTTTGCTCTTTTTAGAATTTTAATTACACCATGATTTGCGTCAACTTCAACTTTATCACCGTTATCCAAAACCCTCGTGGCAATCTTTGTGCCAATTACGCAAGGTATGCCCATTTCTCTCGCAATAATAGCCGCATGACATGTAATTCCTCCTTCATCAGTAATAAAAGCTTTTGCATTCTTAAAATAAATTACTGCCTCGGGAATAGTCATAGAGGTTACAAGGATATAATTATCTTTGTTTAATAACTCCTTTAATTTATTTTTATTTCCAAAATCTTCTGGCAATATCTTCTGTATCTCGCCTATAGCGTATCCTTTATTCCCAATGAACCCTTTTATCAAATTCTCAGACAAACTTTGCTTTTCTTTTATCTTAAATGGGTCCTGTCTGTGGAGATACTCTCTAATTTTTTTAACTTTTTCACCTATAACGGTAGTTGGCTCGCCATTAATAATTATCCACGCGATTGGTCTATCTATAATTGAATGATACATATTAAGATGGCTTGGATTTCTAACCAAATCAACAACTTCTTTAGTCGTAGCCCATTTGGTCATTTCTTCAGGAATCTTATAAACATTTATTAAAACTTCAATCAGCCTATCAAACGTTTTCCATAAATATTTTGATGTAAGATCATCGAATAACATTCTCGTTTTTTGAAGCTGATAAATAAGCTTCTCATTCCTCGTCACAAAGCACTCTTCAATATAAAGTGTAAAATACCAATACACCTTTCGATTTAACTTGTTTACTTGGTCTAATGTCTGTATAAATTTGGTCGAACTACTTAATTCTGAATCCGTAATATCAATAACTTTCTTGAGTTCTTTTTTGGCGTATGAACAAAACTCTCTACTGTTTCTATCAATTATGCCTATCTTTTTTTGATCTTTTATTAGTGGTTTATCTTTGGGATTTGTCCATACCTCAAATTGTTTTTCTTGCAAAATAACAGCTGTTTGTCCTGGTTTATAATTCATTATTGCGTATGCGGGATTGTCCCTGCTATAAGAAAAGGAACACATATATTCTAATAGTAAGACATTTTGGGGTGGATAAGATACGACCAATTCAAGGGGTCCTCTTTTATTTATTATTTTTATTTCTTCTAGCTCTTTTCTCACTGATTCCGCATTTTTCCTGTTTAACGTTGTAATTGGTCTGCTCTGCAAAATATAAAATCTTCCCTTTTCCCTTGCCCACTCAATATCACAAGGAAAACCATAGTGTTTTTCGATTTTTATAATCAATTTAGCTAATTCAATAATCTCTTTTTCAGTTAAAACTTGTTTCTTTCCTTTTTCTCCTAATTCTTTCCATTCATTTCCGCCCTTGTCTTTTTTATAGAGTGCCTTGTTTTGTTCATTGATATTAATACCCAGAATCTTGACTTTGCTTTTATCTACAACATAGTCATCCGGTGTGATTGAGCCGGAGACAATAGCTTCGCCCAAACCAAAACCAGCTTCGATGATAATTTGATTTACGTCCTGAGTAATAGGATGAACAGAAAAAGCAATTCCTGATTCTTCTGAATCAACCATTTTCTGCACGACAACGGAAATAGAAATTTTATCTTTGTTTAACTTTTGTTCAAATCTATAAAGAATCGCTCTGGGAGTAAACAAAGAAGCCCAACACTTTTTCACATTTTCCAATAAGGTTAATTCGTTAGTGTTCAGAAAGCTATCTAATTGTCCAGCCCAAGCCGCTGAAGCTGAATCTTCTGATGTTGCAGAGGAGCGAACAGCAACAAATGTGCAGTTTAAATTCTTGTAAGATTCCAAAATTTCCGTTTGAATATCTTCGGACATTTCCGTGGATAGAATCATCTCCTGAATTTTCCTAGAGGCAGTTTCAAGCGTATGTCCTTTCTTTGAATTAACTTTATCTAAAATATCTTCTATCTCGATATTCAAATTATTCTTTCCAATCACTTGATCAAAAACGCTAGAGAGAATTACAAAACCCTCAGGGACTGGAATTCCTGCTTGAGTCATCTCTCCAAGAGAAGCGCCCTTTCCTCCCGCAAGCTTCGTATCTTCCTTTGAGATCTGGTTAAACCTTTTGATTAGTGTTTGTGCCATATTTCGGAACTAAACCTAGAAAATTTGTAAGTAACTTTTTTTATGATGCCATGAAGAGAATGCTCTATTATCCGCTTACAAAACAATAAAAATCAAGTTCACTTTTCCTAGGAAACCTACCAACTCTGATCTCCGCTAGAAAAATAATCTTTAAATTGCATATAACGTTTTTGTGTATGCGATGTTTTGCGGAGTGAAACAGAACAAAATATGGGAGAGCCCTGTGCAACCGAGCGGGACCCCATAAGACGTGTTATATTTCCTGAAGAATTAAAATTTAGTGCAACATCGAAAAGGGAAACTTTAGAATTTGATTTTTGGGGACTCAATAAACTTTTGAACTGCTGTAACTATTTCAGGAAATTCTGTTTTATTTACATCCGATCCAAAGTGTCCTTCATCGTTAAATTCATGGTATTCAGCATCCAGTTTATCTTTGATATATTGTGCTTCAGAAATTGGGATATAGGGGTCATCTTTCGAAGCAAAAATTACAATCTTTTTAGTATTACTTTTGATTGTGTCCCACTTCCAAACTTCGTCGAAATAACCACTTTTCTTTTCATGTTCATCTTCCAAATCTGTATAATAAACACCAACTAAAATAGCAAGTTTACCCTTATTTTCCTCAAGATATCTTAGAATTGCGACAGCACCAGAGGAATGACCAATCAAAATTGCATCTTCAGTTGATAATTTTTCTTTGATGAAAGGGAGCCAATATTCTTTTCTAGCCAAATCAGGATCTGGCATATTTTCCGCGATCACATCTAATCCCAACCTCTGAAGTCCGCTTTTGACACTTTGAAACCAATTTTCCGTGATGTCTGTATTGTAATTCCCTGGAATAATTATTGCCTTCATACTATTGCTAACTTTGCTAGGTAAATAGAGTTTGTATTTTTCGAGCAAGAAAAACAAATTGGATATAATTCCTCATTTTACGAGCTCCTGTAACACTTAAATATTAGGCATGCTACCGTAATGTTAATCTCCTATTGACCTATTTACAAACGCCTAGGAAAGTAATTGCGTGAATAACATTTTCGAATCGGATCCGATTATCACAAAAACTACTATCTCTGCATATATCTTCGCCTTTCCCCCTCATCTAATCTCTCAATCGCATATCTCAGCATAGTACGTGGCATTTGTTTAGAGTATGTCTCAAGAAACCCCAGTAAAACTGACTTGTCTTTTTTCCCTACCTCACGCAACATCCACCCCACTGCTTTGTGCATCAGATCATGTTTATGGGTAAGGAATATTTTTGTTAGTTTCAAAATGTCATCAAAATCTTTCTGTTGAATAAAGGCTAATGTGGATATTACGGCTACTCTTTGTTGCCACAAATTTTGTGATTTTGCTAGTTTATAGAGAATAGCCCTATCTTTTTTATTAACCAAATAAGTTCCCAGTATTGTACTCGAGGTATGATCTACCAAATCCCAATTATTTACTCTATCAATGTTCGCAAGATAAAAGTCAACAATTTTCTTCTTGCCTTCAACATTGCCTTTTTCAAACTTAAAAACTAACATCAACAAAGCTGTTAATCGTTCTTCGTGAAAAGAGCTTTTTAAAAGATTTTTGATTTCATCAAGAGACACTTTCGAAAAATATTCTCTGGCAATTCTTCTCTGGGTCGGTACATTTAAGCCAAGAAATTTATCCCCATGACCGTATTCGCCTTTCCCTGTCTTAAAAAACTTCTGATAGGCCTCAATTTTTTCTTCAACTCCATTCCTTCTAATTTCATCCTTTATCTCATCAAGGGTGTTCATCACCATGAAAATAAAAATTAATTCGATACCGTTTTATACCATTTTCAAAATAGAATTGGAATTAGGTTTTAATAATTTTGTTTCAATAACATTCGATTATCTATAAAATATATTAACTTCAAGAAACACGAAAATGTCAGTTTCAAATATAAACTCAAACAATAAAGGACTTATTGACGAATTGATCAGGTCCGGTGTTTTAAGAACAAATTCGATTATTCAAGCATTCATTGCAATAGACAGAAGGGATTTCGTAAACAAAGATACACCGGAGATTGTAATTTACTCTGATACACCGCAGCAAATAGGTTTCGGACAAACCATTTCTCAACCCTATACGGTTGCTTTCATGCTGGAGTTACTGCAACCTAAAAAGGGACAGAAAATACTAGATATCGGGTCTGGTTCCGGCTGGACTACAGCCATCCTAGCAAATATCGTGGGAGAAACTGGAATGGTGACAGGGTTGGAAATCATTGAAGAACTTGTCAAATTTGGGAATGATAATCTTGCGAAGTATCCAAATCTAAACGCAGAAATTTTAAAGGCCAAAAAAGGAATTCTAGGACTACCGGAAGAAAAATTTGATCGTATTTTGGTTTCGGCAAGCGCCGAATATATGCCGATAAAGCTATACAAACAACTTAAATCAGATGGCATATTGGTAATACCGATTCAGCAGTCAATCTGGAGAGTCTTTAAAAATGACAACGGTGAAATATCAACAGAAGAATATCCCGGATTTGTATTTGTTAAGTTAGTGCAAAACTAAAGTACTATTTATACCCCTTCGCCTGGATACTAAACATCTTATAATACTCGCCATTTCTTTCGATCAACTCTTGGTGAGTTCCCTCTTCAATTACCTTACCACCCTCGAATACAATAATATGATCAGCATTTCTTACAGTCGAAAATCTGTGTGAAACAAATAGTAATGTTTTATCTTCATATTGCTCATTTAAACTGTTAAATATTTCAAATTCCGCTTGGGCATCCAAAGAACTGGTTGGTTCATCCAATATTAGAACAGAAGCATTTTTGTACAAAGCTCGCGCGATTGAAAGTTTTTGCCATTGTCCGCCCGACATTTCCATTCCGTCTTCGAACTCTCTTCCAAAAATCTGTTCATATTTATCAGGAAGTTTTTCGATAAACTCATGAATCCCTGCCTTCTTCGCTGCTTCTACCATTTTTTCTTCATCATACAACCCAGGTCTGCCAAGCATAATATTCTCCTTCGCGGAAAAATGATAACGCATAAAATCTTGAAATAGAATTCCCACACGCCCATACCAGCTTTTTAGATTAACTTCCTTTAAATTCACCCCATCAATGGAAATCTCACCTGACGTGGGATCGTAAAACCTACAAAGAAGTTTAACTAATGTAGATTTTCCAGCACCGTTTTTCCCAACCAATGCGACATTTTCGCCGGGCTGAATTGTAAAACTCACATTATGTAAAACAGTTTCACCGGACCCGGGATAAATGAACGATACATTCCGAAATTCAATAGTCGGTGGTTGTAGATTCCGCAGAACATGTGAATGGGATTTTTCTTTGATAAGTCTTGGCAAATTTAATAATTCAAAAAATGGATTTATGAATAAACTTTTCTCATAGACCTCTCCCAAATGTGCTGCTCCCCAAGCGCAATTAATACGCAAATTATCTAGGGTATTTATCAGAAAGGTCAATGTGCCTATCGTCATTGCCCCACTTACCGCATTTGGTAAGAATATTAAAATTATCGCCGCAAAAAAAATTCCTTCAAATATCGGAGCAAAAATAAGCACCCATCGATAATTATCAAGAGGTTTTTTGTTTAAATCAAATAAATATTCTTGAATATCAATTAACTTTCGCATCAAAATCTCTTGAGATTGAAAAACTCGAGTCTCAACAATAGGTAATTTATCGGTAAGAAGCCAACCAAGGTACCACAACTTCTTCGCCTGTGGCGCACCTGAGCCATACATAGACCAGACAAATATTCCATTTTTCAATTTGAAATAAAATCGCGGCAGGAATGCGCTGAAAAAAAGCAAAGGCACCCACCAGCCAAATTGGATTAAAGCAATAAACGCGATAACTCCTCCCACAATATCTGCGAAAAGATAATTGAATACCCGTACAAAGTCAGGAACCTGCCACAGATATGAATCACGGACCTTTGCGATTAGATTCTGGACCTCAGAATTCTCTAAATGTTCCATGTCCAGCGAACAGAGCTTCTCGACAAATTTACGCATCAACCCGGTTTGAAGTCTGTTGCGAAGAAGGTAATCGTAGTAACCCACATTAAGCCCCCAATAAGAGACAACATTAACTAGTTGTACAGTCAAATAACCCAAAAAAATCCCTACCAATGTTATCGAAAGATTGCTAACACCAATCCCTTGAACATCTATTACCTTGTCTAAAAAAATCTTATACATAAACCCTAGCAAAACAGGTGTTACTGCGCCGAGCATAGCGGTAAAATAGTACATTATCAATAGACCACCGCTTATCTCATAAGCCAATTTCAGGGTTTGAAAAATCTCGCCATATAGTTTTGTAATCTTTTTTATTCTCCCCATACTGAAGTACGTTCTAAAATAACAATGATAAAGTATACACCTGGTAAGCTTTGGGTTGCATTAATTCTGCAAAGCACGAAAAAGTGGATCTCAAAGTCATTTATCACCCTTATCCTGTTTGGATCCTTATCAATTCTGTCAACATTTATTATTTCCAGAGGCGTAGAGCCATATCTTTTCACTTTCTAT
>JAYRWD010000057.1:0-18001 GCA_041918255.1 Candidatus Dojkabacteria bacterium | reverse complement strand
TAGGTATTATCTTTTCAACCTAAAATGCTCCAAATACTATACTTCATCATGATGTTATTCTGAGTCAGTCTCCATTTTGATCAATTGCATATAATGATACAGGGCGCGTGGCTCATCAGAAGCAGGTTGGTATTTTTCATGACCCAAAATCCTTAAATAGAGTTCAGACAAGGGTCTTCCAAAATCGGGGAAAGCGAATTCGTATGTATAGGGATCAAATGCCCTTAACTTTTCCAACAATTCAGGATCTATGGGATTATTTCTCAAGATGTAAGTTGTAAATTCGTTTGCAAGAATATCTAGTTGAACTGGGGTTAAGTTTGGGTGGACACCCTTTAGTAAATATCTAAGTGCTGCTTCTCGTATATCAGACACGGTTGTAAAGTCCAGACAGAAAGTGTATTTGGTAGGCATTGCAGTATTGGCAGTATCCCATCTAGTAAACGATGAAGTGTCAATAATTATTAGTGGATATAATAATCCTTTTGTTTCACTTGGATCCTCCCCCTTTTGGAATTTCAATGGATGCAGTGGGGGCCAGTAGAGGCGTGACATCAGAGTCAATAGTAGATAAGGCATTGCGAGTCTTCTATCACGCCACTCAACCTCTGAAGGAGGTAGCTCAACCTGGTCATGTCTTTGAGCAGACAAAAACTTTGGTTCCTGATCAGCGTCAGCCCAGGCTAACATATCGAGAATAGAAGCATGAGGTGGGGTAGATGTTGCACCAGCATCTAGTAAAGCGTCTACAATTTTATTCGGAGGATAGGGACCAAGCGGTACGCCTCCTAAATATGTTTGGTAGTGACCTTCTTTATAACCATCTGTTGCAGCCATGGCTGCTGCTATAAGCGGCGGAGATCTTGTCCATGAAAGCATATAGAGGGGACTATACATTTTGATAATTTCAGTATAAAATGCTTCGCCAATCCCTCGATTTTGGCAATCGGGTCTGATGTAACGATAATTTAGCCCAATTAAATTTCTTCCATCCGGCATGGTAGGAAGATTATTTTGTATAAGAAGGTTTCTAAACTTTGATGGTGTCGGGGCAGTTAAATTAGATCCGCTCTGCCTGACAACGTATTCTAGAGCTCCAACTAGTTGTCCCGTTTCATTTCTTGCGAGCATTACGCGAGTATTAGATGGATCTGTAAGACGTTCAACAAAGCTAACCAATTCCTGAACTTGTTGGTCGTCTGATAATTTTTCCCATGTTGAAGTTATATAATTATGGTGTTTTACCTGTATCCAGAGTCCAAGCATTTCCTGGAATAGTACGGGATTATTTATGTGTATACCTCCATCGATAGCAACAATTTCAGAAAGAGGCATATCGTTGAAAGAAATTTCATGAGGTTCTCTGTCAGTACGTGTTTTCGGAATTCTAGTATCATTAGGAGGAGGAGTTCCTATACAACCTATAAAGGTCCTGTTATCTCTTATTGGAAAAAGCCTAAGACTTTCTGGCATATCGAGCTATAACATACATAAATACCAAAGTAGACTAATTATATCTTAAATATTTATTATGGGCTACTCGATTTGCCAATTATTTATCCATGTTGTATATTAATAAATCTTGAGCTTATTTAGCAATGATTAAGATAAAGTGAATTTTTCAACCTAAAATGCTCCAAATACTCTATTTTCTGATTTTTTCCCTCACCACCATAATCCTACCGTATTGGGATACCATTCGCAAACACTTGGCAGAGAAGGGTATCTCACCCCTTACTATCCTGCATGGTCCGAATCTAGCTGGACATTTTGTGGGAATATTGGCGTTGATACTTTTCGACAAATTTCAATTACCAAGCAACTCAACTTTCTATATTTTGTGGTTTGGGGTTACCCTAACTGCGGCCATTGGTTTTTCCCTGAGCATAAAGGCTTTTACAATCTCAAAGTTTTTCGAAGTACAAATACTCAACCGGCTCGATTTTATTATAAGTATTTTGCTATTAGTCATCTTTCTTCATGAACCAATGACATGGCTTAGGGCGGTCGGTGCAATATTAGCCTTTGCAGGAGTAATCTGCATCATGTGGCCTCAGAAAAGCCAGCATCAGAGAATAAAATGGGATATTGGATTAGTCTATGCTACATTTGCTGCGACTATCATTGGGTTTTCTTTTGTATTATTCAAAAAAGCCACCTTGATAGTACCTGACTTTTGGGCTTTTATTTCTGGGAGGTTTGTAGCGGATCTAGTATTCTGGACACTAATTTGGTTATCCTACACACTCAAGTTCCATAAAGTTAACCCCATAATTGATCTAACAAATATGTTCCGCGAAAGACAAGGCAAGATATTACTTGGGATTTTACCCCCTGTCCTTTTCATACAATCATTCATCATCTATAGTTTGCAAGGCTCGCAAATATCCATTATGGTACCACTTTCAATACCAGCGGCATTTTTATTCAGCCACTTTAAGTATAAAGAGGATCAATCAAAACAAATTTGGCTGGGAGTTGGCATGATTTTCGTGGCAATTTTACTTTATCTCAAGTAGTTTCTTGCCAACCCTACAGAATAGCTTATCGAACCCTTTTCTATATATGGAGTATTGAAACAGTTCTGTATTTTTCTGCTAAAATACAATAGAAAAAAACAAAAATCAGCATGAAATTTACTCAGCTAAACACACCAAATACAGAAGAGAAAAGCAGTACAATATATAGATTTCTCACAGTATTAGCCATCTTCGGAATTGTAGGCAGTTCGGTAAGTTTCTATATACTCAGCCGCCAACAAGCCCCAGAAGTATCTCAAGCAGCCGAGACACATCTTTGCGCGCAAGGTATATATGATAACTTCGATAAAGAAAAACTAAATAAAGAAATCTGGGAAGCTTCTGCGCACTATCAGGTAAATATTGAAAACGGTAGAATGCGTCGATTGCTAGATGATAAGAATTGGGCTGAAATATATACCAACTTACAGTTTGCTGGTGACTTCGTACTAGAAGCCGAGATATATAACCTCAAATATCAAAATCAAGGCGAAGCAAGAATCATCGCGAAGAGCAAAGACGGAAGAAATATTTTCTATGTGGGGCAGCTAAACGACGGATATATTGCTTCTTCATTTGTAGATAATGAAAATCAAGGAGTCTTCAAGAATTCTTTCCGGCAAGGTTTGGCACGATCAGTTAAGCTTGAGAGAAAAGGCAATTTGGTTAAATTTATGTATATTGACAACAATGGAACCTATGAAATAGGAACTTTGCCGGCTTTCACGGGAGATGTACAAGTCGGAATTTCCACAGGATCAGAACAAAAAGACAACTTCGTAACCGCAGAATTCGATAATTTTCAACTTTCGTGTCCTGTCTAGCGCTTAAGACAACTTACTTCTCGTACCCGGTACATTTTTACTCAATCAACATCGTTTTAGCTTACAGCCGAACTCATCCGTTTTGATATTTTCTCTGTTCCAATAATTCCCATACTTTCGTATAAAGGAGGAGAAAATGGAGAACCAAGCAGGGCGATACGCAAAACCATGAATGCTTGTCCGGCTTTAATTTTAAGCTTTTCGGCAATACCGCGCGTATGAGCCTCCCATTTATCATGAGACCAATCAACAAAGTGGGGATATTTCTTCAACTCGTTTACAAAATCTTGTAAAACTCCGTTAATTTGTACATCAGAAAGCGAGGCAGTATCTTTTGAAATTTTAAAATCAATCTTTTTAGGAGGAAAGTAGAAATGCCAAATATAATTAGGAATTTCAGAAAAAGTTTTTATCCGCGAGTTAATTAACAATAAGATTGATTCAAGATAATCAGGACCATATTCAACAATTTTTTCGCGTAAAATTTTTCTGTCATCCTTATTTTCATCCGATCCATCATGCTCATTTAGCCACTTAGAAAATCGAATCACAAGTTGATCTCCCGATAAGGCCGCAATATATTTTTGATTAAACCACACTAATTTTTCACGGTTAAAAACCGGATTTGACTTATTCAAATCTTTCATGTCAAAGAGGTCAACAAAATCAACTAGGGTATATAACTCTCGCTCGCTTTTGCCATAAGCTCTTTTCTCAGGTGAAGCCCAGCCCAGAAGCATAATAAAATTCAGTATGGCTTCGGGCAAGTAACCTTGATTAATAAATTCCCTAGCAGATACGGCTCCCTTGCGCTTTGAGAGTTTTCCTCCATCAGGATCCAATATTATCGCAAGATGCGCGATAGACGGGCACTTCCAACCAAATGCCTCGTATAGCAATAAATGTCTGGGAGTACTTGGCAACCATTCCACACCACGAAAAACGTGGCTAATTTCCATTAGATAGTCGTCAACTACCACAGCAAGATGGTAAGTAGGATATCCGTCGGATTTTAGCAAAACTGTATCATCAACATCATTGGTGTGAAATCTTATAGTACCTTGCAAAGCATCTTCAAATATAATTTCTCTGTTTGGTGGGATTTTTTGTCGGATCACATAACTAGCTCCTTCAGAGACCTTTTTCTCTGCCTCGTCGATGGACATATCTCTGTACGGAGAATTAAATTTGAATTGAGTGGCCTGATCATGACCAGCCTTTTGTTTTTCTATTTCCTCTTTGCTGGCAAAACAATAATACGCATGTCCAGATCGCACAAGCTCAAGAGCATATTTTTTGTAAACATTTAATCTTTTCGATTGAGTATATGGACCTTTATCTCCCCCGTGCCTATCGCTTTCGTCAGGTGTCAGACCGTACATGTCGAGCATCTCATAAATATCGTCTACTCCAGATTCAACAAATCTCTTGCGATCAGTATCTTCAATACGTAAAAGGAAATCTCCATTATTTTTTTTGGCCATTGCGTAAGCGTACATCGCTGTTCGGATCCCTCCGATATGAAGCATACCGGTAGGACTTGGAGCGAATCTGGTTCTAACTTTCATAATTCTCGGAATTAATTTAATGGTTAAATTATATCGCGTCTAAGAAAATATGAATAATTTTCATTTCGAGCTAAAATAATTTAACGAAAATTTAATTTTTGAAAAGGCATATGAAGAAATTAGCTAACCGCTGTAAAGATTTATTGATTCCTACCCCCAGAAATAACTATCGAGCGTTGCTTTTGAAAGCTGAATCCTTAAGCATTTTCATAGTAATTCTAATTTCGACAAATTTAATTTATCCTTTGCTACCGTTCGCGAAACAAATACAAGCCGAGGTCGACTCAAATTCTATCGTGTATCTGCACAATAGGGAAAGGGCAAAATATAATCTGCCTTCCCTAATTTTAGATTCGAAACTAATAAAATCAGCATTATCTAAGGCACATGCCATGATGGAGAGCAATTGTTGGAGCCATTATTGTCCAGATAATACTTCGCCATGGAAATATTTCCAGGAAGCAGGGTATGAATATCAAGTCGCGGGTGAGAATTTGGCTGAAGGTTTCTACGACAATCAAACCATGATGAAAGCCTGGATGAACAGTAAAACGCATAAAGAAAATGTTATTAAACCCGAATTTACCGAAATGGGGGTGGGTGTTCTCTCTGGGACATTTCAAGATAAATCAGATAATTCTTTGGTAGTAGTACACTTTGGTAAACCAATAACTGAAAACATAGTTTCTCCTGAAAGCCAAATGTCATCAACTGAGCCTTCAAACTTCGAAGCGCAGGGTATCGGTATTGTCTCGCCTCTTCAAAATTTGATGACAAATGACCCAAATATTTCTGTGAAGGGTCTGGCGTTTAGCAATATAGCTTCTGTGGATATATATATCAATGGAGCCCTGCAAGCAAGAGTACCTGTGATCGCCGGCGAATTTCAATTTACTCCCCCGCAAGACTGGGATGGTTTCCCAGAAGGAGAAAACACGTTAGAATTTCAGGGAGTGGCTGCTGAGGGTGAGTATGTCACCGAAAAACTCAAACTGAATTTTAGTATTGATACTAAACCGCCTCGGATATCAGATAAAGATTTAACTTTAGTTGGATTCCAACGTCTGGATTCGACGTTAGTAGAAATGAAATTATCCGTACCCGAAGATGTTGCTTCACTGGCGTTGCGTTTGAGTAATGAGAAAACTATTTACGGACAGCGCGACCAGGGGTATTTTACGTTTAAGTTGGAAGATACTAATTTGCAGAATCAATCGGTGAGAATTGAAAGCACAGATGTGGCAGGGAATGTATTTTCTACAGATATCTCGCTTCGGGGTATTTACGAAAGCTATTTGGAGAGTCTAAACGTTTTAGGGGCGACTGCTAGGGGGGGGGACCCTACGAGGATTATCAGGATAGACCTTACAGAATTTTTTGCCTCCATAAATTATATGCAGCTTTTTGATATAACTGTTTTATTGTTTATCGCGGGGTTGATGTGGTTGGATTATAGATATTTGATTAATAACTCCACAGTAAATATTCATCGATATGGTAGCCAACATCTTAAAATAGGATTAATTATTTTTGTTGTTATTCTGATTTTTTCCGCAACCGGCATTGGCGGGATTTTAACGGGAGTTAGTACTTAAAAGTTTATATGAAGTGATGAAAAAGTTGTATTTGTTGCTTCGTTGTGGGGTTGTTCAAACCTTTTGGTGTAACATCATGTTCCTTAACAAGCCTAGGTGGTTGACAATTTCTTGGTTTGCGCATTTATTTAATTAGTAAATTTTAGATATGAAATTGATTTATAAGTTTTATGAAATATATTAGAAACAATTTTGAGTCGATAATCTTTGGATTATTTCTGGATGCCGGCTTTGCTCTTCTAATGTTGATATTGACCATATCTCCTTTTCAACATTTTGTGTTCGGTTCTATTATCTTGTATTTACTACTTTTGATGGAGATAGTAGCAATTCGTGGATTCGCGCGCAGAAAAATGATACAGCTAAATATGTCTATTATCAACGATAGAGAAGCACCTATACAAAACATCTTACATTACGTTCTCCCCTCGATTATTTATTGGTTGGTAGTAGTATTTATAGTTTTTGAGCCAAATACCAGTATCTGGTTGGTGATATTGGCTTTTATTTCTTTGATATTTATCAATCTTTTTGTGAATATCCGAGCTTATTATGAAGACAAGTTTAAGCTGGAGATGAATACTCACCATATTTATGATTTTTTGAAATTGATGATTTTAGGCATTGGGGCATTCGATATTATTTCAGCGTATTACATTTTCGATTTTTCAGGCTGGTTTGTCTTTTTAGGTATTTTTATACTCTGCGCGGGAATTTTAATACTAAATCAGATGCGATATGGATGGCGACAGGGTAAGAAATCAATATTCTGGGTTCTTGGTATAAGTTTAATTCTGGCAATAGTAGCCATGCTTGTATCAGTTGGGGCTCGCTTCGATAGTTTAAAAGCTACGCTAGTTTTGTTCGTGTGCATTTATATTTCGGTAGGTTTGCTCCACCACTACGCGACTAAAGATTTAAGTAGAGAAATTGTTCTGGAATATCTCATGGTTGGGATTCTCGTGATCGCAGCGGCAGGTTGGATTTAATTTCTAGACGAGAAGCGGTTGCTCTTTTTCAATTCATTAATTTACTCTCTTACTTTATTTCTTAACAAAGGAGGCAAATAAAGTGACAAAAGATAGTACGAAAGTTGTCGATGTTTTTTTGATGAGTTTGTTAGTTCTTCTTTTTAGCGTATCATCTCCGAGAACAATATTGGGAGCTGAAACGCAAAAACCTTCAGAAGCTGATAACTATCTAGTGACATATAACAATGAGGGGGAGGATTTATTAATAGAGTCTTTTGTTGCTGAATATGCACTTTTCCCTCAGGACCTTAAAGAAGCCATTTATCAGGAGGTAAGAGAAATGAATCTCGGACATTTTGAAGATAACACTGTTTTTATTGAGAGTGCTAGATTAGAAAAAAATTGGGGAATATTGACCATCAGAGGAAAAGATAATTACGACACGGGTGAATTCAATCTTTCTGGGGATATTGAGATACGCGAGGGAACAAGAGAAAAGATAGTATTTGCAAGTGATAAAGAAGGCAAATATCAGGTAGCGTACAAGGGTGCGACAAATATAATTAATGTTTTAGACAGTATTGATGAGAACGAACTGTCCTTGGAATCGAAATATGCAATGTGGGATTATCCAATCTCGGAAAATCAAAAAAGTGATTTTGAGGCATTATCGGTTGCTCCTAAATTTCCATGGCAATCCTATACTCCCTATCGGGTCTCATCGAGTAGATATCCTGAATGGCATTTAGATGGTTTGGGAATGTGGGCAATAGATATGGTTCCAACGGTAAGCGCAGAAGACGCGCGAAGAGCATTATCGCCAATTACTGGAACTGTAACTGATGTTTGTCGAGGTAGTACGCAATCCTACATGGTTTTACGGGACGCGAATGGTGTTGATTATTATTCAATCTTACATTTGATCACCTCTTCTATACCTACGTCAATCCAAGATGGTTCTTCAATTTCTCAAGGAAATTATCTGGGAAATATTTATTATGGATCGCATAATCAAACAGGAGCTTGTCCACAGAATACAACTGGCACTCATTTACATTTAGGGTTGCCTTCACAGAATTTTGTTTTAGATGGTTATCGTTTTACGACAACTACCCCAACATCCACTTATTTAAAATTGACTACAAGATCCGGTCAGACTCTTGTCTACCCAAATATCACTAGTCATAATCTCGTGTCTACCCTTCCTGCTGATATATATACTGTTACAATGAATTGTCAAAATGGGAGTAGCGGAAGTTATTGTTTAGATAATGTTGACCCACATGTGCTCAAGGGTAAGATGACAAAGGGGACAAATCCTGCAGGTAAAAGCTATCTTCAGGTTCAAGTTCCGAAAGTGGCTGGAACTCCTTATCTATACGGTGGTAAAGTCAAAGTTTATGACGTGGCGCGTGGGGGGTACATAAGCAAACTAGACTATTCCAATAGCGTAACCGCTGGGTTGTCGGAGTTAAGCTATAGCGCAGGTATTACGGTTTTAACTTTTTATATCGATCCTACCTATTTAAATATTAATGAAGAAAATAATTTGTCGGTAAGGGTATTTCCCTCGAATGGCGGTTCTTTTTATATAAATTATCATAAGGCCAAACGGCAACAGGGTTAGTGAACTCTGTAAGCTCAAAAGTGTGATAAACTAAAGCATATATTCAGTTTATTTGTAGCCATGCCACGAAAAAAGCCAATACTGTACCTTGGGGTAGTAGCTGTTGTAGTTACAGGTGTGTTGTCAACTTTGATTTACAACGTTAATTCAAATGAAGGGAGTGGAACACAATTTTTTTTTCAACAAGGTCATCGCCAAAGCATCAACATGGAAGTGACCTCGCAGCTTGAGGATAATAGTCTGGAAGTGAAAAAATATGAGTTATCTTACGATGTTCCGTTCACTACTACCCTTGGTTATAAAGTAGAGCAAGGTCTGGATGTGACCGTGCCATCAATTATTGAGATAGCTGGTGAAAACTTCACATTAGAAGTTAATATGATGTTTCCTCCTGATCTGGCCACCTGGAATAGGGAATACAGTGTGGATGACTTCCCCTATGTGGATGTCACAAATAGCCCTTCAAAAGTAATTCGCGCCAGTGAAGTCTCCGGTCAAATACCTGATACTTATGGGTATTACACAGTCGTTAATCAATACTATGGCACGGATATTTATTGTGATAGGAGTGATTGTCCTCAAAGTGAGCGGATCTCATTCAGGGAGGGTATAGAAATTGATAATTTTGAGGGGAAATTTTATCTATTTCCCAAGTGCGCTAGTACTAGTGAAGCTGGAATTGTGAGTTGTGATGAAATTATGAAATCGCTTAATGTAAGCTGAATCTTTAAATAATGTAGCTAAATACAAATATTTTGATTATCTACCTATATGAGATTATTTTTAGGACTTTTCCCTGATGATAAAACCCGTGCATATTTGCGGGATTTTCGTCAACGAATGGTTCACTATAAAAGGAGTTTAAAGTTTTGCGAGATAGATCAAATGCATATTACCATCAAGTTTTTGGGAAATGAAGTTAGTCAAGATACGGCTCATAGGTATTTTGAAGAATTGAGGTCAAATATTTCGGATACAAAAGAGTTTAAATATGATTTCGGGAGTATAGAGTTTGGCTTTCCATACCAAGTAACACCGAACGTACTATATTTGGGTGTGAATGAATCTTCTGAATTCGACATGTTGTCTTCCAAAGCAACCGAAGTCTCGAAATTATTCAGTAGTAGTGAACTTGTGACAAAACAAGATAGGAAGAAACTAATTCACCATTTGACTATAGCTCGTTCGAAACAATCCGGTTCGCGAGCTTTTGCAAGAAAATTGAAAAAGGAATTTGAGTCGTTCGAGGTACCAGATTTCGAGAGTACAGCTGAGGCTGTTACATTGGTAGAAAGTAAACTCACTCCCCAAGGTCCGGTATATAAAAGATTAGGTGAGATTAGATTTGCTAAGCCCTAAGAATAGATAAAGATAAAGCTTCATTCAAAGTATCCGTCAACAAAGATTTGGTAAAGTTTTTTGGATGTGACCACTAGCAACTGACGAGGATAAACGTATCGGAGAAGTTTAGTATGTTTAGGAAATGATACCGAGCAACGATATGATCTATGGTTGACTCCATAATTTTATAATTTACTAGTTTTTTATTCAATTCCTTCTCTTCTAAACATGCATGTAATTCTATTGGATTTATTGTAATAGCGTTTGAGGCGTATAAGCAATAATTTGTATTTGACTTTATACAAAACTAAGTAAAGCTTACACAAGGTTATCACTCTGAATATGTCAAAGCAAAATCGCATCTCAATACTTCACCCTTCACATGACTGCGCCAGTAGGGAGAAGCTAATATTACATTTTAGATATGACTTTGTATATAGTTTGCAGTGACCTATTTTTTCCCGCCACCTGTTAGGCCCATTTGAATAGTTTCATAATTATTAACTGAGTATATAAACTTGTCTTTTTGATGTCAACTTATTCACTTATAAATATAAAAAGTGATTTGGGTACGTTGACTTATAGACTATAGGGTAGTATAATGATGTTAAATATATTTATTCATTCTGTAATGGAAAGATTGGGGGTTCTATTTGTATTTCTTGCAATTCTTCTTTTAGCCGGAATATTCGGGGTATATGTATACGTTTTTGCCTTGCAGGGAGGTGATATATATTCAGTAATTCCTGAAAATGGAAGCGGGGTACTAGGTATTAACGTAGCTACGAACAATTATAACTTTGAAATACCAGAAGATATTTCTCGTGAGCTTGAACCTTTACTTTCCGAAAAAGTTATCAAAAAGGTAGAAGACACTGCTATGGTTTCAAATACGACATATGCTCTAGTAGTACCGAAAATAAATCTTGTGACTGATATTGTTCGTTCGAACGATATTACAACTTTAGAAGAGCAGGGATGGATATTGTTGCCATGGAGCTACGAGTATACTACGGGCTTTTTTCGTTTTCCACCTTGGAAAGATAGAGGTAATCGAAATGAGGCAATCATAGTCAGCTATAGAAAGTTTTATGGAAGGACACATGAAAGAGCATCTTGGAATTTGAATGAACTTCAAAGTGGAGATGAGTTGGCATTTGATTCAAGAATATTTAGGGTAGAGTCTGTAATTCTTCGTCAGAAGGCACAAGAGACAATATTCGAACCCGAAAATACTGGAGAATATCTTAAAATAATTACAAATAGTGATGAAACAGGTAAGCCTGGAATAAGTGATTATTATCTCGTGTTGATAGCAAAGGTAAAGGAGTAACTGTGATCCGTATGCCCCTTATGTATTCATAATGTTTTAACTGAGTTGGCCGAGTGGGGTATACACCTTTATGTTCTTTAAGTTGCTTTTAAGCCAGTATCCGCTTGTTTCATTTACATCGAAGTCGACTCCAAATCTTTGATCGTTTGAAACGATTATATTTGAATAGAGTCCGCTATTCCATGTAGACAGCACTTCAGGTTCTACGGATTGTTTGGACATATCCTCGAGGATCTCATATCCAGAAGTTTCACGCTGTTGTCCAGAATAAAGTCCAATTAAATTCCAACCTGGATTAACAAGAACGGGTATCGATCCCATCGCTTTTTGCCCTTTTAAGACTATGTTGGTGTTTTTCAAACTTTTTATAAAATAGCCCTCCCCGCCTACCAATACAAAATCCTCTCCGAATGATTCTGCTATTCCACTCTGTGATAATCGGTTAGAGTAAATAACAAAATTTCCATTTCTATAAGCGCAGATATGTGTTGCTTCTCCAAGTTGATCCAATATGACTTGATACAATTCAGAGGCCATGCGAATATTTGAAGTTGACTCACCTTGCATCAACATAGGGAAACCAAGTAAATTCCATCCTTCGAACAATGTGTACTCGATTAAATCAGCGATTTTATTTACTTTATATTGAACCTTATTTGCTTCTTTATCACTTAAATATGGCTCATTGGATTCTTTAATACCATTGTCATTATTGTCATAAAATAATCTAACATTGGAGGATTCTTCAACCTCAATGGTTTTAGCTGAAACCTGTTCACCAACTAGCGTATAGACACCGGGTTCCATATAACTGATATTTGGAGTTTGTGCAAATGCCCTGGCTGTAAGTCCCGCGTCTAGCTTAGTCCCGTGATTTTGAATTGATTTGCGGACAGGAATCTCTACAATTTTTGGACCAACGGTGTTGTCGGGCAAGATATCTATCGATTGGGACTTTCTTGAATATCCCTCCTTATTTTCCTTAAATTCACTTTCTTCTTGACGGAAAGTGCTAGTCTGGCATGCGTTTGCTACACTACAATATATGCCGTTTAAAGAATTCGTCGGGATTAATTCTAGGGCTCTTGAATTTATCATAAGATCGTGTGTATAGTACTTCAAATCTTTGCCTTCTATGGCTGGATCCTCTTCTCCCATCTGAATTTGTTCTCCAAAATTCAGTAACACATTAGGTGTTGGTTGGTCTTGATCAAGGGGTATTTTCATAGTTACAGTACGTATCGCCTCGTCAGCGTAGCCATATATTCGTAATATTTCGTGATCCGCACTGTTTGAGCTATATTTACTTTGATCTTCCATAGTCAAATTCGCGAGATCAAGCGAAAATGCGTTTTGATAAACAAACGAAGAGCGTTCTAGGGTTGAGCCATTGGGTGTTTCAATATTTACCAAAACAATTGCGTCTTGAAAGTTATTCTGATCGTCTAATTCAATCTTGCCATATATTGGATCGGGGGCCGAGATTTGTGCTCTGACTTCATCTGTGGTAAATTCTGCGGTTTCAACCGAATCGTTATCCGAGTTGATTAATCCGGTATTTATTTGGTAATAATAAGTGGTATTTGGTTTCAGATGGGTCAAAGTGACATGGTGAGTGTATCTCTTTTTAGAATGGATGGGGCTATTAGTATTCCGATCTCGATCATCTCGCATCTGCAGGATCTCCTTATCTGGTTGTATTAAAAATTTTTCTTCTAGTAATAACGGATTTAGGGTTACAAGGACTTTGCTCTCCGTAGGCCTCGAGCTTAACCAAATTATAGTTGCCGAATTTTCGCTCAGGTTTGTTACTTTGATATTAGATATAACAACATGTGCAGTATTTATTAAGACAAAGGCTATAGCAATGAAAAGAAGTGTAATAGAGATTAGTAAAATATATGCAAAATTTCTAAGTTTCATTATGAATAGTTCATTAAGTTCTTACTTAATACATAATACAATATTCCGAAGACCATGTAACCGCCTTCTGCTCGCTTCGTGCTATTATACTAGGGCATAAATTAATTGTTTTTTGAAATATGAAATTTTCAATAAAAGGTCTATTTGATCCCTCAAAAAAAGCGTTGAAAAACGCTCACAGTAGAGTTGAAGCAATACAGGAATATTTGCAGAAATACAAGATTTATTCCGATGCTCAAATTAGAGATGAAATTTTAGCGATTCGAAAAGAAGTCACAAAATTAGCGGAAGAAATACCGGCTCAATATAAAATTTCTCTTATGCCAGCAAACAAAGATGAAAGCTATGTCCAGAAAGAACATAAGCTACAGGCTTTCCTTCTCGAAAAAATACCACAAGTATACGCGGCCATTGGTGAAATTTTGCAGCGTAAAATAGGCTATAGTCATTTCCCAGTTCAATTAACCGCCGCAGTAATACTTGCCCAGGGTTATAAACTGACCGAGTTGAAAACCGGAGAAGGAAAAACACTCGTATTCCAACTTCCAGCTGCATTGTATGGTTTGACAGGAAGAGGATCACATGTTGTGACAGCCAATGATTATCTTGCAAAACGTGATGGTGAATATGCTGGACACATTTTGCACGACGTTGGTATTACGGTTGGGATTATTACGCCAGATCAGTCATTCCGGTTTGTAAGTGATGAGGAGGCGTTAGCTTTGAAGGGAGATGAAATCAAAGAAGCATTATCTAAACAGAAAGTTAAAAATCCCGGCGATTGCGAAGGTTTAAATTTAATTGAATGTACTAAAAAAGAAGCTTACGCGTGCGACGTAGTATATGGAACAAACAATGAGTTCGGTTTCGACTACCTGCGGGACAATATGACCATGAATCTTGAGAATATATCCCAGCGAGAGTTATACTTTTGTATAGTTGACGAAGCAGACTCAATCTTGATAGACGAGGCAAGAACCCCTCTGATTATCTCTTCCGCAGCTGAAGAATCAAACGAGCTTTATGTTCGATTTGCCGATCTGGTGCCACATCTTACTAAAGATGAGGACTACACTGTCGATGAAAAAGCACATGCCGTGTTTTTGACCGATAATGGATCTGAGAAAATGGAAAAAATGCTTGGTGTAAGCAATATCTGGCAAGATTATGCCCTCGCTCATCATCTGGAAAATGCTCTAAAAGCAGAGGTATTTTATAAAAATGATGTCGATTATATCGTAAGCAATGGTGAGGTTAAGATTGTAGATGAATTTACTGGTAGAATCCTTGAGGGGCGTAGATATTCTGAAGGTCTTCACCAGGCGATTGAGGCGAAAGAGAAAGTAGCAATTAAACAGGAATCCAGAACATTGGGAACAATTACTTTCCAGAATTTTTTTCGATTGTACAAAATTTTGGCTGGAGGATCGGGTACTATTCTGACTGAAGCGGAAGAATTTTATAAGATTTACAATCTTGAGAGTATTGAAGTCCCAACTAATAAAACAACCATTAGAATTGATCATATAGACCGAGTATACAAAAATCGGAAAGTGAAATTTGAAGCTGTCGTCGAGGAAATAATAAAAATGCATGAGAAAGGACAACCCGTTTTAGTGGGCACGACATCTATAGAAGATTCTGAGTACCTTTCTAAATTATTAGAGTTGAAAGGTCTAGAACATCAAGTATTAAACGCTAAATACCATGAAAGAGAATCAAAAATAGTGGCTAATGCCGGTAAAAAAGGCGCTATTACAGTCGCGACAAACATGGCAGGTCGTGGGACAGATATCAAACTTGGTGGTAAAAATGCAACGGATGAGGAATTTCAGGAGGTGGTAAGTTTAGGAGGATTAGCAGTTTTAGGTACCCAAAGACATGAGGCCAGACGTATAGACAATCAGCTCAGAGGTAGGTCAGGCAGACAGGGTGAGCCCGGGATGACAAGATTCTATGTTTCTTTGGATGACGACATCATGAGGATACAAGGGGGAGACATTGTAAAACGAGTGATGGACATGACTAATTTACCAGAAAATCTACCGATTGAAGCCCGTTCAGTCGGGCGATCTATTGAAGGAGCGCAAAAACGTATGGAAGGGATGCATTTCGATGTGCGAAAAACTGTCGTGGAATATGATGATGTGGTAAATCAACAGCGTGAGATATTTTATTCTCGTCGTCGCAGGATATTGGAATTACTAGATAATGTCACAAAAGCTTTTGATAAGAAGGATAGTGAGGAGGCTGAAGAAAATTTAAAGCTAGCAAAAACAGATATTCTAAATATGCTGGGTGAAAAAATGCATAAAGAAATTGATTTGATTATCAAACAACACTTAGATGTTGAGCAACAAACTTTTGATTTGGAGAAAGTAATCGAGGACTATCTAGATTTGGCCCCAGATAGACTCGCAACGGCTGCCCTTGAGCAATTAAACTTAACTAATGAATCAAACGCTAGTAAAGCCTTGAAACAAATCAATCAAAGTAAGTCTCCAGCTGAATTTCAGGAGGTGCTTAATTCTGTTTGCGACAAAATGATTGAGATAAAAATTCCAGAGTTTGGGAATGATTTACCTATGGTTGCAAAGTTATTAATTCTACGTACTATGGATCAGTTATGGACGGAACACTTGGATTCAATGAAAGCTCTTCGCGAGGGTATTGGTTTGCGTGGGTATGCCCAGCAAGATCCTTTGGTAGAATACAAAAATGAAGGGTTTGAAATGTTCGATAACCTTATTGCCAATATAGATTCACAGATAGCGCGTCGATTTTTGAAAATTCAGCGAGTTGTAAATCAACTTGATCCCCAACAGCGCGAACAGATTCGTACAAATGTGGAAGAGGTCAAAGATGTGAATACTGGTACAAGAGAGATAAAAGATTTAATAAAAAGCGGAAAAGCGAAAAGCGAAAGATCAGCTTTTGCTCAGCCTTCGAGGACAGGTTCCTCAAAGCCTATTTCAAAAGGCATAACCATTTCTAGAAATGATAAAGTAACCGTCCGCTACTCCGATGGGAGGGTGCAAGAGAATGTAAAATTTAAGAAAGTCGAAAATGATGTAAAATCTGGGTTAGCAACTGTAATTAAAAGATAGTAATGGGACTTCAAGAATCCAACATATAAAGTCGTTGCAATTTTTTTGCCTTTGAATCTTTTAGCTCTTGGCCAACAACAGAGTGCATTGCTTCATTGAATCTTTCATCAACTTTCGGAAATAGATGGACGTGAGCGTGAGATACTCCTTCTCCGTGCACTAAGGAATAGACTATCTTTTGTTTATTCTTAATTTGGATTTGTTTTGCGAGCTTTTGAATAATCTCGAAATATTCTCCAATCTTATCGATATCCCAGACATATTCAAAATGTTTTTTAGGGATAATCAACATATGTCCATCGGCAAGCGGGTACTTATCAAGAAAAGCTAAATATTTATTATCTTCATATATCTTGTAGCACGGAATCTCGCCGTCGACAATTTTGCAAAAGATGCATCCTTGTTGCATAGCATTTAAATATTATAAATAAAATGCATTTTAATTTCTCAATACAAATGATGGCAGTCGAAATCTTAATCAGCCTTTAGTTTCAAGATTATACCTTATTCTATCTGCATTCCGAATGGTGCTCTATGGATTAAAGATAAATTCTTTTGCAAAATTAAATATTATCTCAAATCGTCTAGTAAGCTTTGTTGCCACTAAGTTAAATAAACTGGCAGTTATTACCGCCCAGAATAATGGGAACTCGTTGGTGTACCGACTTGGGGTGAATTTCAAGAGGGTCTTGCCCGTTACTATCGATAAATCCACCAGCTGACCTTATGATGTTACAAATCGGGTTGATTTCATACATGAGACGTAATTTCCCATCAGGATTTTCTAAATCAGCTGGATATATAAATACACCTCCCTTGAGCAAGGTCCGGTAAACATCAGCTACCATTGAACCGATATACCTAAGTCTAAAATGTCTCTCCTTCAATTTTGATAGGTATTCTAGTGTTTTGCTACCATATAATTTTGAATGTCCTTCATTAATTGAATATACATCACCATTTTCTGGAATATGAACTTTTGGATGAGTAAGAATGAAACTGTTATTCATATCTAACGTAAAGATATTTGT
The DNA here is from genome assembly GCA_041918255.1 of Candidatus Dojkabacteria bacterium. GTDB lineage: Bacteria > Patescibacteriota > Dojkabacteria > B142 > WJKM01 > JAYRWD01. The sequence continues at coordinate 162 of JAYRWD010000057.1, read as the reverse complement.
TTCACCTTTTAAAGCTAGGACTATTGATGTAGCTGCTCCATACAGCGCAAAACCTGAGAGAAAGTATTCACTTCCTTTTACCAGAGTCGTTGCTTTATTCTAGGCAATGCCAAATACAGAAAAGACTGGCACATTTAATTGGATATTTGAAGAACCCTCTAG
>JAYRWD010000056.1:0-29233 GCA_041918255.1 Candidatus Dojkabacteria bacterium | reverse complement strand
TTCAATTCTTCAATTTTTTCCTCTCTAATCTTTAGTTCCTTCTCTAAATTTCCGTTTATTAGTTTCAATTCTTCAATTTTTTCCTCTCTAATCTTTAGTTCCTTCTCTAAATTTCCGTTTATTAGTTTCAATTCTTCAATCTGTATATTTATTAATGAAGTTTGAAAGTTTGAAAAATAGATTCTTTCTATCCCGTTTTTTACATTAACTTTAATTTGACCGGGCTTTTCATTAAGAAAAACTACTCCAAGTCCATGAGAATGAGAAAAGTCTAAAAATCCATATTTTTTCTTCAGCTCTTTCCAAAGCTTATATACTCCAAAATCTATCATCTTTTCATGTGTATCATGGAACATTATCACACCAGTCTTTTTTACTTTTGGAAACCAATTATCATAATCATGTTTAACTGCTTCGTATGTATGTAAACCATCAATATGGAGTAGATCAATAGATTCATCGTTAAATTGCTTTAGTGCTTTATCAAAAGTTGTTCTTAATAATTCAATATTTACATTTCTATAATAATCATTTTGAATTTTTACAACTCCTTCGTAGATATCGTTATCATAAAAACCAGCGTGTTTATCACCTTGCCAAGTATCAATAGCAATTATTTTCGCTTTTAGAGAAGAATCTTTAAGTGCTTGAGCCATTGAAAAAAGTGATGTCCCCTTATAAGTCCCAAGTTCAACAACTGTATTAGGTTTAAAATTTCTTATTAAATCATATGCAAACGACTTATGACCTGCCCAAGGGAAGTCCGTGTCATCCAGAAGATTCTCATATTCAAATAGCGGTTTATAAAATTTCCAGTTCATAAATATTATTGAATATTAGCTTTAATATATAATTGAGTTGTAGTTTTAGGATCGCCCTCTTTTTCAATCTCTCCATTTGAAATGAAGATCACACAATCGGTATATTTTTGTATAGTATTTAAATCATGTGATATAAGGATAATTGTGTTTCCCCTTTTTTTCAAACCCTCAAATTTTGCAAAGCATTTTGTCTGGAAGTTTGCATCTCCTACAGCTAACACTTCATCCATTAGGTAAATATCTGCGTCGGCCTCGATGGCTACCGAAAACGCAAGGCGCGCATACATTCCGCTCGAGAAGTTTTTTACTTTCGTGTCTACAAACTTTTCAAGCTCAGCAAACTCAATAATTTTTTCAAATTTCTCCACTATCTGTTTTTCACTTAAACCCAGAATTGTTCCGTTTAAAAAAACGTTTTCTCTCGCGGTCAACTCTCCATTAAAACCAACCCCCAGTTCCAGAAAAGGAGAAATTTTTCCGTTGATTTCCACTGAACCCGAATCGGGTCTGTAAATACCGGCGAGAATTTTGAGAAGGGTTGATTTTCCGCTACCATTCCTTCCGATAATCCCTAGAAATTCACCCCTTTTCACTTCAAAACTTACATCTTTTAGCGCGTCAAATTTTTCATATTGCTTAGGTCGAAAAACTGAGAAAACCCCATCCCGAAGGCTGGAGATCCTTTCGTGAGGAATTAGGAAGGATTTCGAAACATGTTTTACTTTTATAACTGTGTTGTTATCTGTCATCCCAAAAAAGATTTGTAATATCAAAATACAAGGGCGTTTTTTAGTAAAGACTTATACAATTTTTCCAGAGACCCATTTAAAATATATTATTTAACATAGAGGAAATGTATGCCAAATTATACAAGACTTTATGCGAAACTACGCTTATTATGTCACCCTGCCCGTCCCGAACTTTGTTCGGGAAGCATGTCGAAGGGTGAAGATATAATGTTGTCGCACTTCGACTGGCTCAGTATGACACACATCTGTTGTCTTTATCGAGTTTCGCATAATGTCTACAAAAATATACCCTTATTTGTATAGAGGACTATACAAGATTGTCGTTTTATATTAAATGACCTCAAGTAATCTTTTCGATTGCGCTTTAAACCAAACTATCGAAGTAATAAGTCCGATAATTAATATACTGAAATATATAAGATTTGGGAGCAATAAATTCGAAAATTCAGGCAGAAACAACGCAGCTTGAACATGTTGAATAATAAATGTCATCGGGTTAATTTGCAATACCCAGTGTAAATATTCTGGGATCGCGCTTAAGGGATAGATAATCGGAGTTGCGTAGAATCCAGCTGTTAGAAGTACCTCCCAGATTTGATTTAAGTCGCGAAATTTTACGAAAAGAGGAGAGAATACAAAAGAAAAAGCCAGGATAAGTATATATATCCATGAGGAATATATAATCAAGGCAAAAATATCCGCAAAGCTGGGTAGGAAGCCGTAAAAAATAAAAAATATCAAAACAATGAATAAGTTAAGTATATAGGTAAATAGAATATGTAGGGTAGAAGCTATGACTACCGCCCATTTGGGCAGATAGATTTTTGTGAGAATTCCAGCCTTGGATACTATCGAAACCATGCCGGTCATAGTCCCCTCAGCAAAAAAGTTCCACATCACAAGGCTTGTGAGTAGTTTTAGAGAATAGTTGGGATCTTTCTGTCCGAAGATATTTGAAAACACAAAATTCAAGATGGTAAAGATCAAGAGAGGTTTGAGAAGTGCCCATAAATAGCCCAAAACCGATCCATTGTAACGCAGTTTGAAATCCGTTATCGCGAAACGTTTGATAATAGCAATATTTTGTTTGGCACTTGTTTTATTCATCAGAAAATTTGTTACTTCCGATTATCTCAACTTTTAAGCCAATCCTCAATGACAGGCTTGAATTAATCAGAATATTTTTGTATGATAGCGCATTAGGCTTCTGAGGAGTATCTTTCATTTTATTTAGCGAGGATAAAAAAACTACTAATCTCGGGCAATTCAAATCAAGAACTAGCAAAAGATATTGCGCGGCTTGCAAAAATTGAATTTTGCGAAACAGAGATTTCACGGTTCCCTTGTTCAGAGTGTAAAATCAGAGTCCTCGCTGATACAAAAAATAACGACATTTACATTTTCCAGTCTCTCTGTTCCCCTACAAATGAAAATCTCATGGAAACTTTCCTGATCGTCGATGCTGTGCGGAGAATGCAACCGAAGAAGATCACAATGATTCTGCCGTGGTTCGCGTACGCGCCACAGGATAAAATTTTTAGAGAGGGTGAGCCTTTATCATCAGAGGTAATAATCCGTGTTTTCGAAAACCTTGGAGTAGATAGATTCGTTACCGTGGATATTCATTCCAAACTTGTTCTGGATATGTTTAAGAAGAAAGTAACACATTTGTCGGCAAGAAGCCTTTTCGTGAAGTATTTATCCGATCTTGGCATAAAGAATTCTCCGGACTGGGTAGTTGCCACATTGGACAAGGGGAATGTTGTGAATTCACAGAAGATAGCAGATGATTTAGGTTTTCGAATGGTTAAGTTTGAAAAGCAAAGAGATTTTGCCACAGGGAAAGTTACCTTTGTGAAACTTGATGGCGAAGTTAATGGAAAAAAGGTCTTGATATTTGACGACTATACTAGTACTGGTCAGACTTTAGTAGATTCGGCGAAGATTTTGAAGGAGTTCGGAGCGGTTCAATATTATTGTTGCGTGACTCATGTGATTGTTGAGGAAACGCTCAAAAAGATCGAAGAAAGTGAAATAGATCTGCTCTTAACCACAAATTCAACTCGGTTTGCGGACAAACATAAATCAGAAAAGATTAAAACGCTTGATCTAGCGGAACTATTGGTAGAGGCGTGTTTTGGTAAAGAGGTTTAGTCAGGGTTACGCGGCTTCATATCTTAGTGTGAGGGCACACACAAACTCATATAGAGTAATCCTACCGGGTTTTTAAGTTTTTTTCATAAAGTCCTTAGTCATAGAAGGGGTATGACCATCGTATTTGACTATGAGGCCAAATTTCTGGTATGCTCAAGATAGAATACCTTTTATACTCCTTTATATGAATACCGTTAAAGTTGCCATAACACTGCCTTTAAAAGTTTTAGAAACAATAGACAGATTAGCAAATAAGTATAATTTATCCCGCAGTCGATTTATTACGAGAAGCCTAGAAGAGAATGCAAAGCAGCTTCTCGAGGAAGAAATTGCTCAAAGTTATGATGAAGTCTTTAGTGATCCGCAAGTAAATAGAGAACAGCTAGAGTGGTCTGAAGGCGCGCTTAAGATTTCGGAGGAAATTGTAAAAACATGGAAATAATCCAGGGTAATATTTATTGGGTTAACTTTTTTTCTTCAGTTGGTTCAGAACTTGCAGGTAAACATCCAGCTTTAGTTATACAATCGACATCGATAAACAAAACGAGAATTAAGACTACGGTTGTTTTGGGACTTACTTCAAATATAAAGCTTGCTAGAATAAAGGGGAACGTGTTGATTAGCCCGGATCACATGAATGGTCTAGAGAAAGAAACAGTAGTCAATGTCTCACAGGTATTCACTATAGACAAATCGAGGCTTGGAGATAAAGTCGGCTCGATCTCGAAAGAAAAATTGCAGCAAGTTTTTCAAGGCATAGACTATCTTTTTGGAAGATTTTAGCTGGTACTTACAACACACAGAAATCCGCCTGTTTTTCCTGAATCATTTTTGACTATTAATAAATTTTGGTTTTGCAGTGTATCTATTAAAACTCAACAACTGAATTATCTCCAATAAACAATCTTGATGACTTCGGGAGCCCTTTATTTTCTCTGACTTCAGAAAACCATCCAATCAACGAACTATCAAGCCGTGTTGTTAGATTATGAATATTTGCTTCACCAAGCACAATACTATTTTCAATTTCACAATCAACGATTCTGCTTTTATGATAAATGGAAGTGTAGGGTCCGATATAGGCATTTTCTATTAGGCAATCTTTACCAATCGTAACGGGACCTCTAATTACCGAATTAATAATCTTCGTCCCTTTTTCAATTCTTACTTTTCCAGTCAATTTAGACTTTTCATCAACCTCGCCTTCATTAATATCTTCAATCATTGTTTCTAACATAACCTGATTAGTTGTCAGGGTGTCGTTTGGGTTACCTGGGTCTTTATACCAGCCTTCTACTACGTCAAGCGTAACAGTGAAGCCATGCCGTATTAACCAGTTGTATGGAGCCGGAATTTCAAGTTCGCCACGTGCAGATGGTTTAATTTTGTCTTTGCCTTTGAAACATCCGAAAACATTTTTGTCAAAAAAGTAAAAGCCGGGTACTGCGTAAGAGGTTTTTGGATCGTATAGGTCGCTATTCTCGACAACTCCTGGCTTTTCAATATAAACTTTAACCTCATGTTTATTATTAACGGTAGCCATACCGAACCTTTTATGTTCTTCAATAGGTATTTTAACTCCCAATATATGTCCATTCACTTGAGAGCTATTGAAATAATCGACATATTTTGTTATTCCTTTTTCTAGTATGTTATCGCCTAAAACCATAAGAAATCTATCATTCCCCATAAATTCTTCAGAAAGGCTTAGAGCGTGTGCTAGCCCTCCCGGTTTGTCCTGAAATAGATAAGTAACTTTAACTCCCCACTTTGAACCATTCCCAAGAATTGCCTCTATCTCTGGTTTAGTTTCATTGACGATTACAGCTATATCTTTGATTCCAGCATTAACTATCATTTCGAAAGGGTAGAGGATAAGGGGTTTGTTCGCTAGTGGAATTGCATGTTTATTACTTGTATGAGTAAGAGGTTTCATTCTGGTCCCTCTGCCACCAGCAAGAAGAAGTGCTTTCATGGATAGAAATTTAAAAATTTAAAAATTTAGAAATTAGAAACAATGGGTTAATTTATAAGTAATTTAGCTATCATAGGGACTAGGCACTTTTTTCTGAGAGCGTAGATGCTATTTTGTTAAATATTAGTTTTAATTTTTTGTCTTCTTTTTGAAGTGGACTTAGACTGCTGACTAATTCGGTGTTTATTCCCGAAAGAAGGTCGGGCCAGTATTCTGTTTCTTTAATTTCTTTCTTACATAGGTGTATTTTATTTCTAAAATCCTTCTTAGAGGTCGCTCCATTCGCTTCTCTATAATTTGCACCGACACTGGTCGAAGAGCGAAGAAGTTGCCTGATCATGTTCTCATTCATTATGGAGATTTTTATCTTTCGAAGCGAAGCGAGGGTATTCGCACTGAATTTTAGAGTTCTGTTCTCCAGATCATATTTCATTTCCTAAATTGTTTTTTAATTCTAAATTAAAAATTTATTAATTTTTTTTTGTAAACCATAACCCGTCACTTGTTTTTTTACTATTTGTCGTTCTTGCTCGCTTGCCCCTCCTTTGTGTCACCCCTGCCTACCTGCGTAGGCAGGCGGAGGCAGGGGTCCAGTCTTTTGCTTTGCTAAAGTTATATTGTCCCAACAGAAACTCGAGTAGTCGTAACACCCCTTCAATTCCCCTCTTACCCTAAGAGGGGAAGGAACCCATTGTCATTCCAGTTTGTTTGTCTTTCGACAGACTCATCCTTCGACAAGCTCAGGAGGACACTGCAAAGACTTGTCTATCGAGAAATAGAACCAGAATCCGCATTCGTCTCTTTCCCATATTCTACTAGTATTTCTTTTATTCTTTCATGAATCTCTGGTAGCTTTATCCCTTCGTTTTCTAGCTTCTTTGTGCTTAATAAACAATTTGAACGCGCCGTTTTCGTCATTTTAGCAAGATCTTCCTCACTAATTGGTTCGTAAGTATGTTTTGGATCAACAAACTCTTTATAAAGTTTAAGAATTTCTCCGTGTGTGATATGGCCTGGATTCACGACATTATATATTCCAGTGCAACCTTTTTCACTGAGTTTAATGGCCGCGTCCACCATATCCGGAATAATTGAAATAGAATTTGGGACTTTGTCCATTACCTTGGCATAGTGAGAAATTTTCCAGATTAAATTCCGAGGATTTGGTGTTGAATCAACTGGCATACGAAGTCTTATCTGAAGTACTGGGAAGTTCGATAAAATTTGCTCCGCCCATGCCTTTGTTTTTGAGTAAAAACTAAGCACATCAGAAATATTGGGCGATTCTGTTTCTTCGTGTTCCTGTCTAGAACTGCCATAATAGACGCAACCGCTTCCAAGATGTACCATTTGAATATTATTTTTCAAAGCAATTTCCGCTAGTACCAATGGTCCAGTAACGTTAGAATAAACAGTTTCTGCCTTGTGATCTTCGCACCAATCAATATTTGGCACTCCGGTAGCACCAGCGGCATTAATAATGATAGTCGGATTATATGTTTCAACATCTCTTTTTACTTCGTCAATATTCGCTATGTCCACTAAACTCATCGTCGCATTTTGGGGTCCGAGTTTGTTTAGAAATTTGTTTCCAAGATACCCGTTGCCGAAAATAAGGTATTTCATTTTGACAATTTTGTTATGATATAATAAGTTTATCACGAGGGAGGGAAGTCTTTAGGCGTTGGTGCCTAAAGCAACACTCCCATTTTTATTGCTTACTGAGCTTCGGTTTCAAATTATTAAGCGTAAAGAAATATTTTTTGAATTTGGTTAAGAGGCGTGAATAGGAACGGCGGTTCGGGATAAATACTTGTTTTAGTTTTTTGTGTTTTGCCAGATACTCTATCAGACAGTAAAAATCCCCATCTCCGCTTACTATGATTGCTTTATCATAATTGTCATATTCAATTTTTGACGCGTAAAGTACTAGTTCGCTATCTACGTTTCCCTTGGCAGTTCCATCGTTATGCACGAGCGTTGGCTTAAAAATCAGAACATAACCGTATGATTTAAGCTGTTCATACATTGGTTTAAATTTATCGAGATAACCAATAAATAGAAATGCTTTAGTAATGCCAAATTTATCATTTAGATAAACCCGAAAACGTTTGAAGTCTAATTCCCAGCCCTGAGACTGGATTCCTAGGTTTAGATTCTGACTATCGATAAACGCATAATTCACCTCGGTCTTTTTCCGAGTTTTTGCTAAACGGGGTGGGGGAGTATTCCACCATTTTATATTATTTTTGTACCAATTAATTGTTTGAGTAAGCCCTTCATTGAGGGGCACTTCAGGCTTCCAGCCCAAGAATTTGCGAGCCTTTGAATAATCAATAGAGTACCTTCGATCATGACCTTTCCTATCTTCGACATGCTCAATCCAGTTTTCCTTCTTGCCAAGCGCTTTTAATATTGTTTTGCACAATTCAATATTTCGTGTTTCGTTTCCGCCTCCTAGACAATACGATTCGCCCTTTTTCCCTTTCTGCAATATCGCCCAGATCCCTTTCGAGTGATCCCGCACAAACAGCCAATCCCGGGTGTATAGGCCATCTCCATAGAGTGGTATTTTCTTACCCTTTAATAGATTGGTGATAATAACAGGTATAAATTTCTCTGGATATTGGTAAGGGCCATAATTATTAGATGAATTTGAGAGTGTGACGTTTGTCTTGTAGGTGTTGAAATAAGCTTTGACTAGATGATCGGAGGCAGCCTTCGAAGCGCTGTACGGGCTTTTTGGGTCGTATCGTGTGGTCTCAACAAACTTTCGTTTTTCATTTAATTTTAAAGAACCAAATACCTCATCTGTCGAAACATGGTGGAGTCTTAGTTTGAGTTCGGTGGCGACGTTTAAGAGCGTTGCAGTTCCAAGCACATTTGTTCGCAAGAATACCATTGGATCATTTATAGATCGGTCAACATGCGTTTCGGCCGCGAAATTTACAATTGTATCAATTTGATGAGATTGTATGGTTTCCTTCAGTAGTTTTTCATCAGCTATGTCACCACATACAAAGATATAGCGTTTATCGTTCGATATCGCCTCAAGATTTTTGAGATTGCCGGCATACGTCAGGAGGTCGTAATTTACGACCTTTTCAGCGAGCTTATACTGTAGCAAAAATCGAATAAAATCAGAGCCCATAAAGCCCGCGCCCCCGGTCACAAGAATTTTCATTGTGGATTTGTTTGCCTTTAAAACAAGATATTGCTCAAATTGTGAATTAGTCTTTATATAAACTGTGCTATTACGATGTGCATAACCCTTGTCATGCTGAGCCTGTTAAATCATTGTCGAAGGACGAATCCCTACACCGAGCATTTTATTGTCTCCTTCGACTATGCTCCCGCCAACAGCGGACGGGTAGGATGACAACAAAATGAGCTTACATAATTCACAATTTAGACATATTATACTTCGTCTATGTTCAAAAGCCAAAAACGCGAGAATATGCTTTGCCGCTAATGATATAATCTCATGGCTTAACATCATATTTTAAACAATTTCAGATGGATTACCTAAAGACAATATTTAAATATATAGTGCGGATTAGGGTTAAATTGTCGAAAGTTAAACTTAATAAGCAGATGTTGGGGTATGTTTTAGCTGGACTTGTTTTGTTAGTAATGTTGATTGTGTTTGCGAGTAATAGCGCCTATCCCGGCAAAATGCTATACCCTATTGATTTAGCTTTGGAGAAAGCAATGGGGGCAACAAAACAGAATCCTCAACGGCAGATTGAATTTCACTTAGGCAATGCAGTTGAGCGAATTAGTGAGTTGAAGACCACAAAGGACTCGGTAGATAACTCCAAGATCGCTGCGACGTATTTCAACGAGAATTTAGACCAGCTTTTGGAAGTGTTTCAAGCGTTAGCTGATCAGGGGCAATTGAATTCAGATGAAAACGTATCTTTGTTTTTGAGAGTAGCGGATAAAGATCTTGATAATTTCGTACTTACTTTGAGCAGATTCGCGAAGGATAAATCGTATAAGAACGCGACTAAGGGTATTAATTCCATGTATGCGAAGATCAAATCAACTAAAGAGGCAATGTTATTGCTTGGGGTAGAAAATATCAAGGATAACGCAATGTTTAATGAATACGCGCATAGCCAGGTATTACGAGAATTGAGAAGTGTAAATCTGCTTATAGATAACGCCGTACAAGATGTAGGTTCTATTCTCACAAAGGCGACGCCTGAGGAAAAGACTAAAATGCAGAGTATTTTGGACGAAGCCAAACGAATGTCTAGCGAAGCTTCAAAAAGTATCTCAAATAATTCACAAAAGGAAGCACATGATAAGATCCAAGCGATTTCAAAATACCTTGGTGATAATCTTGGTCCGATGTTAGTGGAGATTAGTCAGAGGGATGAAAAATAGCTAAAAACTGTTCATCGACATTATTTTATTATACGAAAAGCGAATAGGTAATAGATAATTCTTGATTGTCTATAGGCATACAAAAAGACCCCTTGTTAAAGGGGTCTTTTTTACTTCTACCTATTCACATTTATACGTCAATATCTTCAGAGATTATTAACTTTCGTCAGTTGTATGTGATGTGGTATCGGTTTCGCTACATACCCAGTTTGACATCTCGTCGGAGTCTGCTTCTAACAGACTTTGGTCAGCATACGCACCAGCACCGTCAAGAGCAAAATCGAAAGGTATATATTTGCAAGCGCTAATTCTCCATGTATATGAAGTATTATCACTTAGCCCGTCATCAGTAATACTGGTGACGTCGGCATCAACTCTGCCTTCATCAATATCACTTGTATCTTCTGTACTATCCATGACGTCATAGTCAGAATCGTCTTCGCTTGATTTCTTTACTTCGATGTAGAAGAAATCAATAGAGGTTTCATCGGTATCAGGTTCATCCCACGATAACTCTACTTCATCTGTTGGAGCGGCTCCATCATCGTCGCTGAACCCTTCGACTGCGAGAGGTGCAACAAATGGTCTGAGTAAAGTCGCTGTTCCAGAATCGTAGTCATCTGGTGTTGTCTCTGTACTATCAAAATAAATGAATGTCTCAGCGTCAGTATTGTCGTCAAAGAATTTCTCTACTTGCCCAGCAGCTCTTAGGACAATAGAGGCCATCTGATACCTTGTGAGAGGATCGTCAGGTCCAAATTTGCCGTTTGAGTAGCCTTTGAAGACTGGCATCCAACCTTCATCCTCGCCAAATCCAGCAAGATCCTCGATTGCCTCTAAATGGTCGCTATCCTCATCTACGTCTGGGAATGATCCATTTCCAGATGGAAGCGCATCCTGATCGTAATATTCAGATGCTCGAGCAATCATAGTAGCTGCTTCTTGTCGTGTGACATTCTGGTCAGGCTTAAAGTCTCCACCCGTATAACCCACTATAACCCCAGCATTTCTTGCTGCCAGTATATAGGAATAGAGTGAATGATCAGAGTCTACATCATTAAAGTTTTCTCCGCTCACATCCAATGGAAGACCGAAAGCGTTAACAATGAATTTAGTAAGTTGAGCTCTGGCCACAGGATCGGTACCGTTATAATCACCACTAGATCCGTCTATCACGCCTAATTGATAAAGGAAACGAACATCATTGTAGTGTGGCGAGTCTGAATCGAGGTCGCTTAATTCCACATCAATGTCCACAAGATTAGAATTAACATTCTCTTCAGTAACATCGTCAGAAGTGTCTCCTTCTGCATTTACTGAGGTAACTGTAATGTCATAATCTTGATCATCTTCCTCAGTTTCAAAAAATACTCTTGTGCTTGTGGTATCTACAGCATCCGTATCATCTTCTGCAGCAGGACTTATCTCAACCACATATTCAACAATACTGCCCAGATCATCTGGAGGAGTGATATCAACGCGCATCCATGGTCCTCTTGCTACAACAGATACTTCTGGTTCTGCTGGAGTCGTGCTTGAGTCATCGCTAGCAAGATCTAGATCAAAGTGATAAGCATGTATATCGTCAGCATCAGTGTAGGCTACGTATACCCATACCTCATCCATATAATCAGCCAATACATCGGGGTCGCCGATTTCTTGATCGCTATTGCCGATAGTTTCGTCAAGAGAGGTGCCACTACCAGTATCGTCGATGTCTAGAATAGTAGTTCCACTCCAGGTATCGTCTACAACATCTCCAGATGCAATAGCTGCATCGTAAAAATCTGATTCTAGATCGTCGATATCAAGCTTAGGTGTGTCATCTACTACGGTATATTGGTAGGTGCTAGTACCATTGTAGGCCCAAACATCATAAACAGGGTTATTTGTGTTTGACGAATCCTTTGCAACGATAGCAAATTTTGTTGGTTCTTCACTGTCAAAGTAAAAACGCATCTCGTTATAGCTATCGACATTAGAATCATCATCGCCACCATCACCATAAATGTACTTGGTGCCTAGATCTTTAGTTTCTTCGTCTTCCTTCATGGACATTTCGGCAACAGTATAGTCGGCGAGGTCGGTTTCGTTGTCCATGAGTACCATTCGTACACCGTTGGTATTGTTGTTCGATGGGTACCAAGTATTGTCTTGCGCAAATACTGGACTCATTGTAGCCAACAGCATTGATGCTGAGACTACTCCAGCGGCTCCTTTTGTTGCGAGCTTAGTAAAATTCATGCTCGTAAGAAAAATAAAATATAAAATAACGCCTCCTTTGTCTGAAATATATAAAAATATTAGTTACAGACGAGGAAAACGTGAGCGCGGATTTGATCTAAATGGCCTCAATTCCGCAAAGGGCCAAAAAACATCAGTGTGAGGTTTTTAAAATTAAACTCAGACTGATGACCTTTTTCAAAAAACTAATAAAAGTTTTCCAAGGAAAGGAATTTATCAGGAAAATATTTGGTCATATTTCGTTCCCGCGATAGGGAATATTATATGATCATTAGCCGGAGAAAGGCTTGGACAAGTCCGCCCCGAATCTCTAGCAAGGCAGATCAACGAAAAAAATTAAGAAAATTAATTTCGTAAAAACTTTCCGTCCTGCCGAACTTACCATTTGTAAGCCTTTAAGGCGTAATAGCCTGGACTACATTCAAATGACAAGGGGCGACATCCAGATATCTTTCTGGATCCGCCGTAAAAGCAGGTTTTGTACTACTTTAGGGCGAATGACAGAGAAAGTTTTTCTAATCTGCCGAGTAACCGTAATACTCTAACATATCTATTTCACAAGTGTTTTGAGTAATTAGATTGTCAAAGAACTACAGAAAATTTTCCTTTTTACACTATATCTAACGTAGGAAAACATATCAAGTGGCGGTGCCAAGTGATAATTTTCGTATTAGAGATTATATCAAAAAATTTGATTTCATGTATCTATCAAAAGCTTTTGCGCTTCCAGGAATAGAAACTACCAGGTAATCTCGAAGAGAATCTGGAATGATTGTATTGTTCATAGGGTATAATTTGGGACGGAATCGATGAATTCAGTCTTAATCCGACGTACACATATTTCAGCATACTATACGCCATGTCTTTTGTGAGCTTAACTTTTCTAATAGTTTTTCTACCAGTCGTTCTCTTCGGATATGAACTTATACCCCGAACTTCCCGGCGATTGTTCCTAATATGCTCAAGCATAGCCTTCTATGCATGGGGAGTACCACAATTTATCCCAATACTTCTCTTAACATTAACATTTGACTTTTACATAGTAAGGATTTTGCATAAGTCAAATAACGCGACTCTGAAAAAGTTGCTGTGTTTATTTCTGCTAGGTCTCAGTATTAGTTTACTTGCGTATTATAAATATACTAATTTCCTATTCGAAACATTTTCTTTCATTCCTGCCTTCGGTGATCATACATTTAATATTTTATTGCCTTTAGGTATTTCATTCTTTACATTCCATAGAATTTCATATGTGATAGATGTATATCGTGGCTCTCATCCGCCATTTGAACAGTTTAGTGAATATCTCCTTTATATCCTTTTGTTTCCGCAATTGATAGCTGGACCAATTATTAAATTCAAAGAAATAGCTGATCAAATTACCAATATTGCGTTGGTTCAAATAACAAATCAGGCTAAAATCAAAGGATTTACAAGGTTTTGTCTTGGAGTATCAAAAAAAGTATTGATCGCAGACTTGCTAAGTCCATTTGTCGCAAGCGTTTTCCTTGCGAATCCGTCGCAGATTGGGACGGGTACACTTTGGTTAGGAGTTTTAGGGTTCGCAATGCAGATATATTTTGATTTCTCCGGATACGCCGATATGGCAATAGGCTTAGCAACAATATTAGGGTTCAAATTCCCAGAAAACTTTTCAAATCCATACCTATCGACAAGTGTGGGGGAGTTTTGGCGAAGATGGCACATCACCCTAGGTAGCTTTTTGCGTGAATATCTATATTTTCCACTAGGGGGTAATAGAAACGGTCGGATTTCTACATATCGAAATTATATTGTTGTCTTTTTTATTTCTGGCCTATGGCACGGGGCTTCGTGGAATTTCGTTGTGTGGGGACTTCTACACGCGAGCATGATTATTCTTGAGGACCTAAATTTAGGCAAGATATATCACAGGATTGGACCGGTGGTCTCAGGATTCTTAACTCAAATGTTCGTTCTTTTGAGTTGGGTTTATTTCAAGGTTGAAAATCTAGTCACTGCTACCCAATATATTAAATCAATGTTTATGTGGAGAAAAGGGAATGATACGATACCTATCGAACCCAGCGTTTTATCGGTTCTTTTGCTGGCTAATGCGATTTGTCTGCTCCCACTTGTAGCCAAATCAAAATGGTGGAATAGTTGTAAATCTAAATTCCCTCAATTTAACTTAAGAATACAATTGATTTCGCAGGTTGTACTTTCGCTTTTTGGTTGGATAATTTCACTTGCATTTCTACTGGCTAACGGATTTAGTCCATTTATTTATTTTAAATTTTGATGGATTGTTTGGCAAGAATGAATAAAGGCAGATTATCGAAAGTTATATATTTTGTGATCTTGATAATGCTGATCATGCCGATTTGTTTTCAGATACAAAATTTCGTGTCTTTCAAAAAATTAGAAGGGGTATATGAGATAACTAACTTACCTATGGTATCTCGAAGATCGTTTCTTAGTGGAGAATTCCAGTCGAATTTTGAAAAATTTATGCAAGATAATATTAAATTAAGACCTTTATTAGTAAGGATACATAACCAAATTTATTATTGGATTTTCCACGAGTCTAAGGCAGTCGTGATTGGGAAGAAAGGTGAGTTATTTACTCAGGAATATATAGATGCGTTTTGGGGAAAAGATTTCGTTGGAGAAAAGGAAATTCAAGAAAAGACTGATTTGGCCATCTTGGCAAATCTAAAACTAAAAGAGAGAGGTAAACATTTGATTTTTGTCTTGGCACCAAGTAAAGCGGATGTGTTTCCAGAGAAATTACCTTACAAAAAATCTCAAATAAGCCCAGATACCAAAACCAATTATGCTCAATACTCGATCTTTCTCAAAGACCACGGACTCTCGGTATTCGATTTTAATAAAGAATTCAAACAAAATAAAACTACAGCCGTTTACGCACTTTATCCGAAATGTGGGGCGCATTGGAGCGAATATTGGATGATAGATTCGATGAATCAAGTTTTCGCGGGAATTGAGAGTCAGGGGCAAATAAAAATGCATCAAATTATTACCAGCGGATGGGATACTCCAACTAAAGAGAGAGCAAGTCGTAATAATGAATTGGAACTCTTGATGAATTTGCTTTTACCCATGCAATGCGGACAAATATATTATCCTGTAATCCGGGTTAGTAAGGGGGAAGATGAGATTAAGCCCAACGTTTTAGTCATAGCGGATAGTTATTATGGTACTTTTTTCAGGCTTGGGCTAGAGCGTCAGATGTTTGAAAATTATGCGTATTACTATTATTTCAGAACACTCAAAGATTTAAACAACGAGGAAAATCCACAATCAATTGAAAATTTAGATATTGACTTGGAATTAAGAAAGTTTGATTTTATAATCGTTATGCATACTACACATTCCCTTCAAAATCTAGGGTATGGTTTTCTAGAGGAGGTCTGCCAACTTTATAATTGTTAATTCAAGAATAGCTATGGTATTCGAATTCCACCTAGATAAAGAACGATATACACATATCCAATATATCGATACAAAAGAACATGTAATTCCGTTTTTGATTTCACAAAATGTTCGTTTGGATGAAAAAAGCAATATACTAGATGTTGGATCGGGTGAAGGGGGCGCTATACAAGCATTTGTTGAACAGGGCGCAAAGGCTGAGGGCGTCGAAATTATGCCCGAGAAGGTTAATTTCTCGAAAAAGTATTTGAAAAAGGCAATCAAAGAGGGCAAAGCTAATATTGAACTGGGCGATATTTTGGATAGTCGTTTTGCTAAACAATTTGATCATAGGTTCGATTTAATTACTCTGAAAGATGTCATAGAACATATCGAGGATCACGAAAAACTTTTAATTGTATTGCGAAAATATCTAAAGCCAAATGGAACGATATTCATTACTTTTCCACCTTGGCAAATGCCATTCGGTGGGCATCAACAGGCGTGTACAAGTAAAATACTCTCTAAGATGCCATACTTCCATCTCTTACCATCGAAATTGTATCAGTTAATCTTGAAAACATTTGGAGAAAACCAGAAAAAGGTCGAAGCACTAGTGTCAATCAGCAAAACAAGAATTTCGCTGGATGATTTTGAAGATATATGTAAATCGAATGATATACAACTAATCGCAAAAAAGTATTTCTTGATTAGTCCTATCTATCAATACAAATTCGGTCTTAAACCCAAAGTACAATTTAAGCTTATCTCTTCGATTCGATATTTTCGTAACTTTTTCACTGCGGGGGTTTATTATTTGGTTCGTTAACTTGCATTCGTGAAAGTCTATTCGGTATAGCACTAGGTACTTAACTTTAGGAATCTTCAAATATGAAGAAGATTGTGAATCAAGCATTATTAATTTTAGCGTTGAACATCTTTATCGCTTTCGGTTTTACATACCCGCTTGTTTCGAGTTTTACAAACGAGATTGCGAACAACTATTTTCAAAGCGCTGCTCATACTGAAATATGGGGCGATCAATTGAACCTTGTCGCCAGCATGCGGGAGCAAAAGAATTACCTGAAAAACTTGGCGCGGGGAGAGGTTAGCTACGAAAAAGAATTATGTTTAGGTGAAGTTTCCTCTTGTCAGTTAAATACGAGTGAAACCTTGCGAAGGGTTATATTCTCCCCATTCTGGGGATTCACTTTTTTTGATATATTTTTCAATGATCCAACTGCCTATAATCTGGGTATTTTGGCAAGTTTTCCACTGACAGCCCTAGCGGGGTGGGCTCTGGCGCAGTATTTCACTCGCAAACGATTTGGCAGATTTTTAGAGTTTTGGCCTGCAGCTACTGCTAGTGTTTTGGTGGCACTGGCTCCTTTCCGGGTACATCAACTTCTTGTGGGGCACCGAAACGGTTTTCTATTTCCAGTTGTTTTATTCTGGATATTACTCTTTGAAATTCTAATTGATAGAGCTCGAAGGTTACGGACACCAGAGTTGTTAAATTTTCCTAAAACTTCGATATTTATAATTCAGGTCATTTGCGTCGGGGTTATCGTGTATTTTGGATTTGTCGAGAAGTTTTTCATGCTTTTCTTATTGCTTTACTCTGGATTACGCTTTGGTATGGCGGTTGTGATTGATTATGCAAATTTAGATAGACAGTTGATCGCAAGTTATCTTCGAAATGTACTTACTCCAATAATCGTGGGCGGGTTTATGGCGTTTTTGTACTCATCACTATTATTTGTACCCGCGCTAAAAACAACGAATTTAGCCGAAGGTAGACCACTCGAGGTTGTGGCTTTGTACTCGCCAAAATTGGGTGATTTAGTCCGACCAAATATTCAGGAGCATGAGCACAATATATATATGGGTGCGGGTTTGATAATTATCATAGCGTTTGGCTTCGTTGCTCTGAAACAGGTCTGGGTAAACAAGAGATTGACATTCGACCTGGGGATCTTCCTTATGACATGTATTTTCGTAGTGCTGGCCTTGGGTACAAATTCATTCCTCTATCCGTTCTTGTATAAATATCTTCCCGGGTTCAATTTCAGTCGGACGCCTTCTAGATTTATTTTTCTGGTGTTCGCATTGCTTCCAATTATGTGGTCAACTCTAATTTACGCTATGAAACCTAAGTTTAGATATTTTTGGCAGGTGATTTTTGTGCTTGCAATTTTAAGTTTTTATACCTTTCAACCAATCAGTCTGACAGGATTGCCTCGAACTATTGAAGTTGTTGCGAATCAAAAAATTCTTTTTCTACCAATCGTCGATTCTAATGAATTTTTTAACTCTATCTATGAATTTGAAATTTCGGGCGCGAATTCTGTTATGATCAATGGTTATACGCCTTTCACACCGACTGAAGCGGTTGACTTTGAAAAGCGCTATATTGAACAATTAAATGAGATTGCCCGTGTAGCCCCAGCGAATCAGATTGAGGAAGATCCTTTTGTGAAAAGTATTATGCAACGATATCAAATAGATAAAGTTATTGTTATGAGTGAGTATCTGAATGAAGTTCTTTAAACTTGGGATTATTGAAAAACTGTAGCTTATTTTGGAGTTATTGAAAATGAGAATATTAGTAATAAACCACGAATATCCTCCGCTTGGTGGGGGGGCAAGTCCTGTAACTGGGGAACTAGCAAGCAAACTTGCTGAGGCAGGACACACTATAGATATTGTAACAATGGGATTTCGGGGTTTAAAGAATGAGCAGACGAAAAATCTTTCTGTCTATCGGGTGAAATGTTTTCGCAAAAAGAAGGAATCGTGTAATACTTTCGAAATGTTTAGTTTCCTGCCATTTGGATTATTGAAGGCGTTGCTGTTGTGCGCTCAGAATAAATACGATTTGATTCATTGCCATTTTATAATCCCGGGCGGAGCGATTGCCGTCTTGGTTTCATTTCTATTCAGGATACCTCTCGTTATAACCTCTCATGGTTCGGATGTGCCGGGCTACAATCCGGATAGATTCGGACTCGGGCATAGGTTAACCTTCCCAGCGTGGAAATATATCGCTAAACGGGCGCACATGATTACGGCGCCTTCACAATTCCAAAAGCGATTGATTCAAGGTTTGGTAGTTGCGAAAGTTACGGTAATTCCAAACGGAATAAACTTCATACGATTTTCAGGAGAAAAAAAGAAACAAATCCTCTTTGCTGGTAAACTCCAACCGCGCAAAGGCGCGGATATTTTGATACGAGCCTGTAAAGGAGTTAATTGGCCCTTGATGATAGCTGGGGAAGGCCCGGAAAGACCAACTTTGGAGAGACTCACGAAAGATTTGGAAGTAGATGCCCATTTTCTAGGTTGGCTAGGCGTAGAAGAGCTTTCGAAAGTATATTCTTCAAGTGCGATATTTGTTTCGGCTTCATCTGTTGAAAGTTTCGGAATGTCTCTAGTGGAAGCTATGATGCACGGGATTGCTTGTATCGCTATTGAAGGTACTGCTTGCGCTGAAGTAATAGGGAAAGCAGGACTTTTGGTAAGACGCAATCCTGAAAGTATCAGGAAGGCATTGTTGGAGCTGATTCGCGATGAGTCAAAACTTGCCACTATGCAGAGGGAAGCTTTGCGGAGAGCCGAATTTTTCGACTGGAAAAATATTTTGCCGAAATATCTGGATCTGTTCAATCATGTTTTGGTACATAAGAATGGGAAATAAGTTTTCGTGGGCAATTAATCAAAACAAGTTTAGAATAATTAATTTAAGATTTTAAGTGAAAGTGCTAGCAACAAAGAAATTTTCAAAGTATGCCTTAGTCTTTGGATCCTTCGGGGGAAATAATTTTGGCGATGTTGCGATTTTGAAAGCTCTGTGTAATGTTTGCGCGATTAGGGGTTATCGAGTTAGGGCTTGTAGTTTCAACCCAGTCAAACTTCGAATCAAAATGGGCGAATGTCCCACGAATCTGGATATTATTAATATCTTCAATCTTTTGCGGGTTTTTCAAAGCTTATGGTCATGTTCTGAGGTTATCGTTGGCGGCGGTGGATTATTCTTTGATAAAGGTATCTTTGACATCCTCACTCCATTTCGTGGAAGCCAGATAATAGTTTGGTGTCTTGTTTCTCTTTTGGCAAGAATTCTGGGGAAAAAAGTGAATTGGTTGGGCGTCGGGTTCGGTCCGTTATCGGGTACGGGTAAATTGTTAGTTAAGGTCTTTGGTAAATTATCGGAAAAAATTACAGTGAGGGATTCGGCATCGTATAAATTGTTATCTGATGAATTAAATTTTAAAAACGTTC
Source organism: Candidatus Dojkabacteria bacterium (assembly GCA_041918255.1). Classification (GTDB taxonomy): domain Bacteria; phylum Patescibacteriota; class Dojkabacteria; order B142; family WJKM01; genus JAYRWD01. The sequence continues at coordinate 9,203 of JAYRWD010000056.1, read as the reverse complement.
TACTCAGTGCCGATCTGGTATTTCTAGAGCAGGAGGGTGGTGAAATTTTGAAATTATTTGAGAGCCGATATGCTAGTCCGCGTAACCGAAAGCTATTGCTTATTTTGAAGGGTGCGCGAAAACTTGAGGAGTATTATGCGGTTTTGATTTTGGCTATGAGGGCAAAGCATCCGGGGTGGAAAATTTCGTTAGCTGGCACTAATCCGAAAATGGATGGACAAATATTGAAAAGATTGGCAACGAAGACATCGGTAAAATTTATTGATACTGGAGAGTATGATTTAGATGGGTTCAAGCGATTGTTGCAGCAGTTTGATTTTGTGATTACAAATCGTGTGCACGCTCTTTTACTTGCGTTTCAGCAGGGCGTGCTTGGTGTTGGCTTTGCGAGCGAAGAGTCTAGTACGAAGGCAGTATTGAATAATAAAGTTGTGAATCTGCACAACGAACTTTATTCTAAGACTCTTTGGGTTGATGGAAGCAGTATTGAAGATTTGCTGTCTTTAGTTGAAGCAATGATGAAATTCTCGATGCAAAAAGACTTTTTCGCGATTACTGAAAATTATCAGAGGCTTAGGGAGAGGGCGAAGATTAACTTTTCTGAATAATTAAAAGTTAATGTGATATTGCGATCCCGATGTCATCCTTCGACCCCTCAACGGGCGCAGGTAGGGAAGCGGGGATCCATGTATTTTGACAAAAGGCGTGCTTTTTCAAATTTGTAATTGCATATTTCTCGTCTGATAATCAGAACTGGATTCCTGCTTCTACACCAGAGGCGGACAGGCGCCTGCCTGCGCAGGCAGGCAGGAATGACAAAGAAGGCAGGGGTGGCGCAAAGGATAGCCAAACCAGAATGACAACCAAGTTCTTTCCCCTCTTAAGATAAGAGGGGAATTGAAGGGGTGTTATGATTGCTAGGATTTCTGTTGGGGAAATATAGCTTTAGTAAAGCAAAAGACTGGACCCCTGCTTGGCGCAGGGGTGACATAAAGAAGTGGTGGACAGACTAGAATGACATTTAAGGTGAATTAAAACACTTTCCTACAATTCTCCGTCTTTCTGGTAAGTGAGCGAAGCGAACGCATCCAGAATCAGATCGTATCGTAAAGAGAGCAGATTCTGGATCTATCTGTCGATAGATAGGCAAGTCAGAAAGACAAGAGGGGTGTGCGATAAATTCGGGGTGATACAGGATAGGAATGATAGCTTAGATTAATAGGGGAGTTTTCTTTGAGTTATCTAAACTTCTAGTCGTTAGTGATCGTTTCTTCTATTGTATAGTGAGGGTTTGTTCCCTGTTTATTATTTACAGCTATTATCATCTCGGCAAGAATTCCAGCGATTATAAATTGGATGCCTCCTGTGGCAAGAAGTACGATGATCGAGAGCAATAGATTTTCAAGATGGAACTTTGTGAGATATAGTTTTAGAATTATTTCCAAAGCAAACATGCTCGCGCTTGCTGCCAAAAGTAGCGAACCGAATGTTCCTAATCCTTGCATAGGACGGTCGGGATATTTGATTGCTACGAAATTGTATAGTAGATCGGGGAAAGAGCGCACGCCTTTTGAGATATTGTACTTAGACAGGCCGTGTTTTCTCGGATGATGAGGAATTATAACTTCGGCGATTTTGTAACCTTTTGATTTTAGGATGGCTATTAGAAATCGATGCTTCTCACCGTATAGATTTATATTTGCTATTACTGATTTTTTGAAAGCTTTCAGCGAGCTACCCGGATCGTGTATCCCCTCGTTGAGTAATTTATGCCGAATTGATTCAAAGAGTTTCCGAAGTAAGAGTACCGGAAGCATTAATATCTTTCCTTTGTATTCTGCTCGATCTTTTCTCCATCCTGTCACCGCGTCAAAGTTTTGTTTTTCAATGAGCTCGATTAGAGAGGGTATTGATTCTGGTTCCACTTGTAGATCACCGTCGATGGACACAACAATTTCTCCTCTGGCTTCTTTGAATCCCGCGTCCATAGCTAGGCTTTGCGCTTTTCCCATGTATGGCTTCCAGCGTAGTACTACGATTTTAGCCCTCTTGAGTGTTTTTAGGACTTCGAGGGTATTATCTGTGGAAGCATTTTCGATGTAGATGATTTCGAATGGTTTTCCAATTTTTTCACAGGTTTTCAAAAGTCGAGAATGTAACTCTGGTAAGTTCTCCGCTTCGTTTCGAACGTGTACCGTGACCGAGAGGTAGACAGATCTTTGTTTTCCTGGCATGAAAGAAGTGAGATGAGATAAACATAATGATTATCGCAAAGCATTGACAATTTGTATATATATATATACTTCGGGGAATTAAGATATTAAGCTGTAGAATTATGCTTTTTACGCCAGATACGCAGTTATTTACAGGTATACCAGCGACTCAAAAAGTCGGAGACCAAACGGTTCCCGTAATCGGCGGGCTTGAATGTGCAGAAGTGGTCAATACTTATACTGATGACGCAGTTAAGGTTATGTGCGGTGTTCATTGTGTATTGTGTACTGGAATGGTTCTAAGGGAGCGGAAGAGATATAAAGTGCCAAAAGAAGGGCGAGAGGCGCAGGCATACTATGCAACCGATCTAAGTGGAAAAACAATAAAACCTTCGTGTTATATTCCTCTGGTTAATGGGATTCCTTCAATCCCAGCTATACGACCCAGCCCCACTGGTTTGGTAAAGAGGGGAGATACATAGCTGAATCAGTTCTTCAAATAGGATTATGTATTTTGATAAAAGGCGCACTTTTTCAAATTCGTAGTGTCATATTTTTCGTCCGATAATCAGAACTGGACCCCTGCTTCTCCACCAGAGGCGGACAGGCGCCTGCCTGCGCAGGCAGGCAGGGGTGACATAAAGGAGCATTGGACTGACAAGAAGAGAGGGCAAGAGAGGTAATGGAAAGACGGATTGGGATGGTACGAGATTCTGGCTCTATCTGTCGATAGACAGGCAAGCCAGAATGACGAGGGGGTATGCAGGCAAGCCAGAATGACAACTAAGTTCTTTCCCCTCTTAAGATAAGAGGGGAATTGAAGGGGTGTTATGACTGCGCGAATTCATGTTGGGGAAATATAACCATAGTAAAGCAAAAAACTGGATTCCTGCTTCTCCACCAGAGGCGGACAGGCGCCTGCCTGCGCAGGCAGGCAGGGGTGACATAAAGGAGGGGCAAGGTAAGTTAGTATGACAACTAAGTTCCTTCCCCTCTTAAGATAAGAGGGGAATTGAAGGGGTGTTATGACTTCGCGAATCTCTATTAGGGAAATATAGCTATAGTAAAGCAAAAGACTGGATTCCTGCTTTTCCACCAGAGGCGGACAGGCGCCTGCCTGCGCAGGCAGGCAGGAATGACACAAAGGGGGCAGGAATGATACAGGAGTGTGAATTCTGGGACTATCTAATAAATTTATCTTGTCATAATTCATTACTTAATACTTGACATAACTAGATTTAAGTATATAATGTAGTTGTCATAATTGTTTGCTTAATACTTAACATAATGTTCAAGCCAATATTCACACTTACACGAGAGTTACTAACAAACATAAATGAAATAGAGCGCTTTTATGGTCAACTCGAAGGAATGCAAATCCCAAAAAGTTTACTTTTAAACCTAGAAAGAGATAACCTAACCCAGTCATCTTTCGCTTCTAATAGTATAGAAGGCAACCCATTAACACATAGCGATGTAACTAACTTACTATTGGATGAAAGAGTGCCAACAAACAGGGACGAGAAAGAAGTATTAAATTATTTCCACATTCTTCAAAATTTAAATAGCGGTATCAATCAACCCATCGATATCGAGTTTCTATTGAAAGTTCATTGGGATTTGTTGAACGGCGTGAATGACGAATTAAAAGGCAAACTCAGGGATACCAGTGTAGTCGTTGGGCGCAAGAAAAAGGATGGTGAAATATTTATAAAACATAACCCACCCGCGCATAGTAAAGACAAAATAAAGAGACTACTGGAAGAACTACTTGAATGGTTAAAAACTACAGATAACACAGCAGTAATAAAAGCAGGGATATTTCATCATCAATTTGTCTATGTACATCCTTTTGAGGATGGAAATGGAAGGGTTTGCAGACTTTTAACAGCACTATTATTCCTCAAGTATGGATATCTCATAAATAAATATTTTGTTTTAGACGATTACTACGATATTGATCGAGATTTGTATTCAGATAAATTACATACAGCAGATTCAGGAGATAAAACTGAATGGCTCGAATATTTTACTGAAGGTGTAAAGTATTCGTTGCAAAGCGCTTTGGTTAAGGTACAAAACGGGCTTAATAAATTGTCTTTTGATATTAGACCAACGCGGAAAGAAAAAGCAGCTCTCGAAATTATTCAAGGGTATAAAGAAATTAGTTCGAGCGATCTTGCAAAGGAGCTGCAAGTATCAAGACAGCAGGCATTTTACTTACTTAAGGCCTTGACAGAGAAGGGATTCTTGGAACAGATAGGTGAAAAAAGAGGCACATACTATAAATTGAAATAGCAGCACGAAGGACGCAGGGAAGACAGGTTGGGATGGTAGGCAGGCGCAGGGGTGACAACGAGGGGGTATCAGAATGACAATTATTTCTTTCCCCTCTTAAGATAAGAGGGGAATTGAAGGGGTGTTATGACTTCGCGAATCTCTGTTGGGGAAATATAGCCATAGTAAAGCAAAAGACTGGACCCCTGCTTTTCCACCAGAGGCGGACAGGCGTAGGGGTGACATAAAGGAGCATTGGACTGACAAGAAGAGAGGGCAAGAGAGGTAATGGAAAGACGGATTAGGATGGTACGAGATTCTGGCCAAGCCAGAATGACGAGGGGGTATGCAGGCAAGCCAGAATGACGAAGGGGTGGAATGGTAGGAGATTCCCTGCCTACGCTCTTTAGAAAGATTGAAATTGCGAGGGGAAAATACAAGTGGAAAAGAATAGTACCGCGCAAGAATTTCAAACGATGCTGAATCCGTCGAATAGGCGTAGCATTTCCTCTGCGTTTTTGTCCTCCTCAAATTGGATAATTGATATATAGATGACATCTTTCACAACTTTCGTACCAAGCCACGCGTATATATCTTTCAATCCTCCATCAGGAGAAGCAACCTGAGACATCTTAAGTTTTGCCACGTAGAATCCATTTGCTATAGTTCGAGTTTCCAACATTTCAGTTTTAGTCTCACCAGCACCGGTGCCATCACTGACGGCAAGACTGGCAAGTAATTCTCCGAAAGTTTGAGAAGGTAATTTGTTAGGATCTATTGCTACAAGGGCGTCTTCAAGAGAACTAGTCGAGGATTCCTTTTCCGTGTCATAGGCAAAGAAGGAGGCGTTGGCCCTCTGGTTCGCGTGGTATAAGGAAGTAATTTGCGCGGAGTTTACATCCTGCTCTTTCGTTGTATTTACGAGGCTCAATAAATGAGTTTCGAAAAAGCCAACATGTTTTTCCAATTTGTCATTCCAGTTTCCGTCAAAAGCTATCGAGAAAAATTGTCCGGCTAAGGTTCTATTTACGTCTTCGGCTATAAACATATCTTGGCAATATTCCAACTCACATGCCACAAGATTGATTCCAGCTGTCTTCATTGCGTTTGTAATTAACTTCGCTGCTTGCGCTCTAGTAATTAAATCATTTGGACGAAAGGTCCCATCTGAAAAACCAGAGATGATCTTGGATTCGTCGTTTAAAGTTGGATTCTGTTCAAGTACGAAGTTTACATAATCATTTAATTCAGTGTTTGCAGAAAGGTCCGAGAAGCTTACTTTTGTTGAATTGGAAATTATTGGTTGCTCTTCGAGGATACTTAAAGCCTTAGCAAGAACTGTTATGGTGTAGTCCCTTGTTGCGAAAGATGCGGGGTATAAATTCTCACTTGGAAGGTCGGGTAGTATATTGTGGTTGGCTAGTGAATTAATATAGTTGAAGAAAACGTTTGTGTCCTCTACATCCGGGAATATTTGAACTGTCTCGTTGTCTGTATCTTTATCTAGTTTAAACCCGACTGATATAAGTTTAAGAAGTTGCGCTTTTGTAATATTTTCGTCGGGGTTGAAATTTTGATTGTGTGAGATTACGTTTTGGTGAAAAAGATATTCAATATAATTGCAAAAGACATTGTCCGTTTTGACATCCACAAATACTTCGTTGCACGCGGACGAAGCATATGAAATGTTTTGCGCGACAAGAAATAGCGTAGTGAAGAAAATGGACAAAATAAAAGTTTTGGCGAATTTATATTTCCGCATATTTTGAAAAGTTGATGATTGTGATGGATAAATTATACACGTTTTGAAAAGAAGGTGTTTTAGAGATGAGATTGACAAAAAGTGTATATATATATATACTTTTCGAGATCTCAAATTAGTTATTAATATTAAAGATAATGGGTTATGGGGAAAGACTGCAAGAGGGTTCTCAAGCTGGGAGTGGGAAATTAGATGGAACTCAGCAACCTGGATCTACCATAATAAAACCCGTAGGGAGAGCAGTATATTCTCCAGAGATTTATCCCGATGATGAAGGAAATATTTGGGCTTACAGACCTGTTGAAGAGGGCGGACATAGAGAAGAAGGGGATAAAATAAGAGGAACAGGTGTATATTATAGATGAAAATCAGCAAATATTAAATTTATTGGTCCGTGGCGGGGAAGAGTGGCATAGCGTTTACCTCTCTTACTAGGCCTAAAAATGTGAGCTGTTTATCTATTCTGGCCAAATCGGCTGTCACGTCTGGATCTATTAAACCTGCAAGACCCCCAGATTCTGCCTGAATTCTTGCTAAGCTTTCTGCTTCGGCCCTTAAACGTTTTTCATATTCTGCTGCCTCTCTTTGTGCTGGAGTTAACGATCTTCGTCCTTCCATATCTATTAAGTAATGATTTATAACGCAATTATATATATATATATACGCTTTCTGTCAACTTATTCACCCCGTTCTTCTACTCTAATTAGTATTAGATATTTGTATAAAATCTTGGGACTTTCTGACTAGTTTACAGTTTCTGTTTATTAGGTTAGAAGGGAAGTACTGGACCCCTGTTTGCACAGGGGTGACATAAAGGAGAGGTAGGCAGGCAAGCCAGAAAGACAAAGAGAAGGGAAGAGTTGATGTGGTGCGAGATTCCCTGCCTGCGCAGGCAGGTGGTGTCGCTTCGCTCCCCTGACTGCGTAGGCAGGCCAGAAAGACAGTAAGGATGGGATTCTGGTCCTCCAAGGGCGGATAGATAAGCGAACGAAGTGAGCGCATCCAGAATCGGATTGCATTGTGAGGAGTGAAGTAAAGACAAAGGATTTGGAGAGGAATGAGATTCCGGCTCTATCTGTCGATAGACAGGCAAGCCAGAATGACAAAGAGAAATGAAATCTGATAAATTTCTATCTTCCAATTCCTACGTATTCAAATCCCAAACTCTTCAAATAGTCTTTATTCCAAACATTTCGGCAATCTAGAAGTTTAGGTTTCGACATAACTCTTTTTAGTTCCTTGAAATCTAGATTCAAAAATTCAGGCCATTCGGTAGCTAAAATTACTAACTCACTATCTTTCGCCGCTTCAATCGCGCTATTCGCAAAGGAAATTTTTTTGATATGCCCGAGCTCTCTCCTAGTATTTTCCATGGCTTGCGGATCGAATACCCTTATACTTTGAACTCCTCTGACCAGCCGTTTTACTAAATTAATAGCTGGAGAAACTCTCGTATCGCTTGTACCGGGTTTAAAAGCTAATCCCAGAACGGCGATATCAGATTTATTCGCCGTCCTGCCCAACATTCTTCGAGCTTTCGAATAGGCCAGATCAGCTTGTTTACGGTTAGTTGATATAACTTCACGCAAAATAGAAAAATCATATCCAAGTTTTTTCGATTGAGTCACTAATCCGAGCGCGTCTTTCGGGAAGCATCCGCCTCCCCAGCCTAAGCCTGCGTAGAAATAATCCATTCCAATACGAGGATCCGCGCCAGCGGCACCAGCAACTTCCATAATATCCGCACCGCTGCGATCGCATATATTGGCGATTGAGTTTGCAAAAGAAATTTTTGTTGTCAGAAAAGCGTTTGCCGTGACTTTAACCAATTCTGCGCTTGGGACCGATACTTTGATCACTCTCTCGGCGTATGGTTTATCGTAATTAAACCTACTTCGATTTACTTGGGCGTATGTAAGTAATAGTTTTTTAGAAATCTTATCGTCGCTGGGGTGTTCGCCATTCACGGTTTTTTTGGCGAAATAATCGACTAGCTCGAAAGTTTTGAAAATCTGGTCGTAACTCTTCGCATCAGAAGCGCCGATTACTATATGATCCGGAAGCATGGTCGATAATACTGAATATCCTTCGGCTAGAAATTCAGGATTGCTGGCGTAGCGGAATTTTTTCTTGGTTTTCGCGGAAAGGAATTTGATGAACTTTTCGGAGGTCCTGATCGGGACTGTGCTTTTCATTACGATCAAATGGTTTTCGGGCATTACTTGCGCCATACTACGCGCGACTTTCATTACTGACTTCAGGCTTAGCTCGCCGGATTTTGAGGCTGGAGTGTCGACGCAAATGAAAGAAATGTCGCTTTTGGATATGGCTTCTGTGTAATCTAGCGTGGCGATAAGATTTTTCTTTTTGTGGGCGATGGAAAGAACTTGCTCAAGACCGGGTTCGAAAAATGTAGGCTTGCCTCGATTTAAACTTTGGACGATTTCTGGTTTGATATCGAGACAAAAAACTTTATGGCCGGCAGCGGCAAGAACCGCGGCGGTGGTCTGACCTAGATATCCTGCACCGATAATGGCGATGGTGTACTTCTTAAAATTCAGCATATAAAAGTTTTGAAAATTCAGGGTTTTTTGACAGTAACGTAGTTTATCACGAAACACAATATGATTTGAATAACGTGATTGCTACGAACTTTATCACCGAAAAATATCGTGTCGGCAAGTTAAGTAGAAGGAGCTCTGGACCATAGAAATAGAAACATTAAATATTGACAATTTCCATATATATATATACTTCGAGGAATTAAGATATTAATTTTGTTTGATGTCTGCCGATGTAGTTATAACCACTGGGAATGGAGAAGTTCGAGGAGATGTCTCTAGGGAAAGTATGCAAGCTTTAAGGTTATTTTTTGGGGATTTAGCGGGTGAAACTCTGTGCCGGAGTATTGGAGATGAAGTTATGAAAACTTGTAGACGATGCAGGGGGTG
>JAYRWD010000055.1:0-2466 GCA_041918255.1 Candidatus Dojkabacteria bacterium | reverse complement strand
TAAAAGTTAAATTACACAATCGGAGATATAAGGTGAATCGACAAAGAAAGACCTTACATCTCCAATTCTATAATCTAAGTTCGTATGAGAATTGTCGATTTGTCACTTACAATTTACACCGCTTAAAAAACCATGTCAAGCGGAATAACGCTTTTTAGTTTTGTCAGGTATTATATTGTATAGAGCACCATACAAAAGTATAATCTAGTTTGTATACTAGGCTATACAAGATTGCTGTTTTTACGTTTTGGACTCACATAATTGTCCAAAATAAAAGTCTCTATCTGATCATCAGACAAGGCGGATAGCTCGCTTGTGGCACGTAAAATCCGGAATATTTCGATTTCGGTAAACCCCATTCTAGAAAGGTTTCGAATCTGTTTGATGAATTTGTCTAACATAGTTTTTGGTAAAATGTGGCTAAAGAAAGCAGTTAGGAAGTGCATCCCTTTTTTCGATCTCCAGCCACTTATTCATTTTCATTTTAAATACCTAACTCACCGATGTCAAGTGCTTGACAAAAAAGAAAATAAATGTCACCATGTACTATCTGATTATCCACTAATTAGTCATGACTCCGGACGAAATCAACAGATTACAGAACGAAAATCGCAAGTTACGCCTGGAACTGCAAAAATACAAACATCTACCGATTTTTAGATTAGGCATTGGTGTTAGCAGCTACATCAGTCGTCTTTATTTCTATATTTATTCCTACGGCATACGTCATTTCGCACGATGGTTGCGAAGATTCGGATTTTGGCTGATGGATAATAAATTAGAAGATAGGATTACCAAACGAGAGACGAGAAGAAGGGAAAATGCTATTATGAATAGCTGATCTTACCTATTAAGCATTGTACAATGTCTTCAATCAATATGGGTTCTGTAATTCTGGACCTAGACGGAAAACCAATACCTATTGATGGGGAAAATAAAGGGGAAGAAAAGTTTCTCACGCTAAAAATAGTATGTCTAAATTCCCTTTTTTTCAACGATAAAGAAAAAATAGTAGCAGGCGAAGAAAAACTAAAGCGTTATGTTTTGGGTATGAAAATAAATGTAGAGGAAAATGTCGAACTAATTGCGGAAGAAATAGTGTTGCTTAAAAAACTAATAGGAGAATACCAACCGCCTTTAATTGTGGGCAGAGCTTATGATTTGCTTGAAGAGAGGATAGCTAAGACAGATCCCGATGTTGATTAACATAAATTCTAAAACAACTAAATGAAACACAGAAAAGTAGGGAGACCAACCAAATACGATCCTAAATTTTGTGAAGAAATTATCAACTTCTTTAAAAGAGAACCCTATGAAGAATATCCTATTATCACTACCTACAAAGACGGAACGACCAAAGAAGAAATAGTAAGAAAACCCAACTCGTTACCTACCTTTGAGGGATTCGCCGTATCTATAGGTGTTCACAGGGAAACGCTTTTGAATTGGATGGACCAAAACAAAGAATTTTTCGACGCATATAAGATGGCGAAGGACTACCAAAAGAATATGTTAATCGAAAATGCACTCTCTGGGCTATATTCGCAACCCTTCTCAATTTTTACCGCCAAAAATGTGACCGACATGAGGGATAGATTTGAGAATGATATTACAACACTAGGCGAGAAGATAACCACAGACAATACTTCACTTCGAAATTCGATAGATGAACTTATCCAAGCAAGAGATAGAAGCTGAGCTATATTGCAAGCTTCTAATGGAGAGACAGCACGAAAAACAGAAAGAAGCTACGGCATCCATGAAGATGATTAGGGCTTTGTTCTGGGGGAATCGTGTGGGGAAGACTAGGTGGGGAGGTCAGGAGGTTTGTAGATACATATTTGCCAATCATGAGCATAGAAAGATCGATCTACCGATAGAGGTATGGGCTTGTTGCCCATCGTTCGACTTGCAAATCGAGGGGACTCAGAAGGTATTAATGGAGATGATCCCCTCGCATAGGATAGTTGATAAGACATGGGTTAAAAAAGATGCTCTGGGTAGAATTAAACTGGATAATGGTTGCGTAATAACTTTTAAATCTTATGAACAAGGAAGAGAAAAATTTCAGTCCGCAGGGAAAAGGCTTATTTGGTTTGACGAGGAACCGCCAAAGGATATATGGGATGAGTGTGCTGTTAGAGTTAATGCTGGAATACCTCTAGATATCATTCTAACCATGACACCAATTAATGGTATGACGTGGATTTATGATGATATCTATTTAGCAACCGATGATCCTGATATATTTGTTAGTGAGGCGAGTTGGAAGGATAATCCTTTCTTGGACCAAGACCAGATGGCAAAGATAGGATCACATTTAACGGCTGAGGCTAGACGTGTTAGGGAGCATGGGAAGTTTGTACAGAGGACGGGTCTGGTCTGTAACTGGTTCGATAGAGAGGCACATTTAGGAGAGATAGAAAAGGAATCAAGTTGGAATTTTTATCGTGTAATAGATTTTGG
>JAYRWD010000054.1:0-48782 GCA_041918255.1 Candidatus Dojkabacteria bacterium | reverse complement strand
TCCTGAGTTATCCAAAGGTAACAGTACAAGTTGAGAACATAGACTGGTAAGGGATTCTAGGGATTGTGGAACAGATACCACCGCACTAGGTATAATCACCTATGAGGATTAGGAAAGTAAAAAATTCTGTTGGAAATATTTCGATACAAGTAGGTACTTATCAAGGAAAACACTTTCACCTTGTAAAACACATCGGCTCTGCACGTAATCTTGAAGAAGAGACCAGATTGATTGAAGCAGCTCACAAATTCATTAGTAAAGACCAGGCTTCTTTGTTTGAGAAGCCAATCAATGAAACAGATCTCGTACCATTGGGTTATTCAAGAACAAAAACGTACAACTATTTAAAAGAGTCTTTTGAAAAGGTCTTTCCAGATACTTCTAGTGAAGTATTACGTGATCTAACCATAATACGAATAGTTAAACCAACTTCAAAACTTGAATCCATCGAATTGTTAGAAGAATACTTTGGGATTAAATATTCCTATGCTTCGTTGTATAGGGCGTTAATACAACTGAACAAGGATGAATTGGTGCTACAGTTAGTTAAGTATGTACAAAACAATCTGTCATTTGACTTCTCGTTACTTTTTTACGATGTAACGACTTTGTACTTCGAATCTAAACCAGATGAGATTTTGAGAATACCCGGGTTTTCGAAAGATGGTAAACATAGTCAACCACAAATACTCATAGGTTTAGTTGTAGATAGTAACGGGTTTCCAATTTACTACGAGGTATTTAGAGGAAATTCATTTGAAGGACACACAATGGTACCAATCATAAAGGCATTCAAGGATAAATTTAAAGTTGATAACCTGACAATAATAGCTGATTCAGCAATGTTATCTGAAGATAACCTATTATCGCTTGAGGCAGAAGGTTTGAATTACATAGTAGGCAACAGGACAATTACAACTTACAAACCTAGATTATTGCAAACTATTGAAAAATTGAAACGTAAGGATAATTCAACAGTAGAAATTCGAGATAAAGGTAGGATTGTTGTCTACCACTATTCAATAAAAAGAGAAAAGAAAGATCTCTATGAGATCGAGAAGGCCTTAAAAAAAGCAGGCTATTTATCAACAAACCCCTCAAAGAGATTGAGAGCTAAATATTTAAAGGTGTCATCACAGCGAGCAGAAATTAACCGGAATTTAGTTGAAAAACATAGATTCTTAGCTGGTATCAAAAGTTACAAAACAAACACTCACTTACAAGCAGAATTAATTGTAGAAAGGTATTCTGATTTATGGAAGATTGAGAAATCATTTCGTATGACAAAACATGATCTAAAAGCCAGACCAATATTCCATAGGAAAGAAGATGCGATAAAGGCACATATACAGATAGTATTTGCCGCCAATGCAGTAGCGCGTCACATTGAATTAAATACAGGGGTATCTATTAAGCAGGTTGTTAAAAAACTTATGAGAGAAATTAATGTGAGATTTAAGTTTAAAGACTCGGATAGAATCTACTCTCTAAATCTTACTCCGCACTAAATGGATAACTCAGGACGATATCTGCATCCATCCCTTCGAGGGTATCGGAAAACCCGAATCGCTTCAAAGAAATTTAAAGGGCTACTGGTCAAGACGTATTAATAAAGAACATCGTCTAGTATACCAAATTACCCCCACAGCGATTATTATAGCCTCCTGTAGATACCACTAGCCCATCTTGATCTCCTTTTTTCCCTCCAAACAATCTTCCAAAAAGGCTACCTTTCTTTCTGGATACTCACCTTCACTTTGCGCCAAAGTAACGATTAACTCAAGGTCTACATCATTTCTTGAAGAATCATTATAACTAATTCCCTTACTTTTTAGCCCTTATATGCATCCTTACGATGAATGACCCTCTTTATTTCAATACTTTTGTTGTCAAGATTAATGTCAAAAAGTATTCGATAGTCTCCCTTCCTTTTTCTAAACTCTGCGTATGGGAAGTTCTCTAACTTTCGAACATCACCGCGAAAAGGATTGTCTTTCATTTCATTCAAACAAAGTACAATTGAATCTAATATGCCACTCTGAGAAATCGATCTCAAATCCTTGGCAGCCTTGGAGGAAAGAAGTATTTTAAACATTTTCTGCTTTCATTTCTCTTAGAACCTCATCCAACGCTATACCCTGACCGTTATTGAATTCCCTGTCGCTTTGTATTAACGAAGCGACCAATTCAGGATCATTTAACATTTCGAGTTCTTCAAGTTTTTGCATAAGTTCATCATACAATTTAGTGGATATAAGTCTAGTCTTACTTTGATTGTGTTTGCGAACCTCATACACTACATAAGGGTTGTTCTCAACCTCTTTTGTAATCCTAGAGATATTCTTTTGCAATTCATAGACTTGAGCTACCTTTTGTGAGACTTTCATATTCTATATATAATAAGTACCTAATTATATATATTAACCTGTAATTTGTCAAAACCTTTCATATCTTCTTATATATTTCCCTACCATCTCTAAAATGTCAAACTTAATTAACGGTTTTTCGTTCCACTCTCCATGACATGCCTTCCGCATAGCATCGCAAAGAGACTCGGAATCCATCTTATCAAAAATCAAATATTTACCCGATACAACTTCGGGAAGGGAACCTTTATTTGAGATAATTACCGGCACCCCAAGAGCTGATGATTCCACGACACCGAAGCAAAAACCCTCTGAATACGAAGGGAAGACAACACAATCCGCTCCCACTATCGTTTTTAGCAATTCTTCTCTTTCGAGGGGAGGCAATATTTCAATACGGTTTTCAAGTCCATTTGATTTCACATACTTTTCAATCCAACCTAAGATACTATGATCATCTCTGGAAGCAACGATTTTAAGCTTCACATATTGCGATCTCTCCGACAAAAGTTTCATAGCTGGTAATAAAATATCCAATCCCTTCGAAACTCCAAGTCTTCCGAAAAATAGGAAAGTGAAAGGCAATGAATCCTTTTTTGCTTCTTTACCAAATCTAAATCTTTGACTAGATTCGGATAAAGCTTGGTAGTCTAAGCCATTATGGATAACAGCCATCTTTTTCTCAATAACTCCGGCGTTTCTAAGAGAATCAGCTGTAGCTTCCGATACAGCGATAAACTTGTCAAATGACAACCTGGCAATTATTTTTTCAATAGCAAAGAACAAGCCGGCAGAAAACTTTGAAATAAAAGGCAGTTTAAACCACAAATCTCCCCAGTACTCGTGAAAAGTAATTACGCTCTTTTTGTTAGCTATTTTTGCGGCAACCCAAGCCGGAAACGCAGCCGCGTAAGAGGTTGTATGGAGGACATCAAATTTGAAAGCTGAGAAAACAGTTCGTGGTAAAGCAAGGATTGGAAATAAATATCGTGAAGGACACCACACTCGCGTTATATCAATTCCATGGTAATTTTCAAATTTCTTTAAATTATTTTGTCGCGATGTAATTACTTCGATGTGAAAACCTTCCTTCACTAGCTGCTGCGCGAGGAGCAAAAATAAGTTTTCAACACCCCCTATATTCGGATAGAAACTTTCTAGTACAAAAAGTATCCTGCTATTTATTTTGGACATGCTTTTCTCCTGCATCTTTGATAGCTAATTTCCTTACCAACTCAACAAGCTCTTTCCTATCCTCTTCTGCTCTGGAAAATATGCTGACAACCATGTAGAAAAGTATTGCCAGACAAAACAAGATTATCGCGGTTATGAAACTTTGGAATCCTAGGAATTTCGTAAATCTCGCAAATGCTTCTGGCCAAGCTACAAAAAGTACGATTACGCCCCAGAAGAAAACAATGGCAATCAATTCACGAATAGTTTTATCTTTGCGCAGATAATGCGAAAAACCCTTAAGCAAGAACAAAACCGCGATTAGCACAACTAAAACCTGATAGTAAAGTATAGTCATCTTGTAATTGCCTCCAAAAATAATTTCATCAAAGTATTAACCCCAGTCGCGAAATTTTGCCCTTTTAGCATCGATTCTTTTGTGTAATAGACATTAATTGGCACCTCGCAATATTTCAGTTTAGCGTTATGTACCTGCATCAATACTTCACTACAAAATTCAAAACCAGATGTTTTTATCTTAATCTTTTCTAAAGCTTTTCGTGTATATACTCGAAATCCGCTCTGACTATCACTTAGCCATATCGAGGATAAAATATATGTAATAAAATTTGCTATTAAATTATAGAACTTTCGCATTCTCGGCATTAAGTTACTTTTTTTAAGTTTTCTACTCCCGAAAACAATGTCGTATCGACCCTCTCGCAATATTGAGATAACACTTGGAATATCAGAGGGAGCATGTTGCCCATCACCATCGATACTTACCACTATATCGGCATTACGCAAATACGAATACTCTAATCCCGTCTGAGTAGCGGCACCAGGACCTAAGTTTATCATATGTTTCACAACTATCGCGCCCGCCTTTTCTGCCTCAAAAGCTGTTTGATCAGCACTCCCGTCATCTACAACTACGATATTCTTGTAGCCCTGTTTCTGAACATCCCGGACCACAGTCCCTATATGCTTAGCTTCATTGAATGCTGGTATCACAATATAGATATTATCCATACTTTTTAATCACTAAGGAATAAGTAAGTAATATTCAATGCTCAAAACTTAAAAATTCAATACCCAATGTTCAATACTCAATACCTAATCTCCAGCATCCTATCTTAAAAATCGTAAGTTTTGAGTATGATTATAATTTTTTGATTTTTTAGTGTTGATTATAATTTTTTGATTTTTGAGTATTGATTATTGTTATTTATTATTTATTAGTTTTTGAGTATTAAATATTGTTTATTATTTTTTGTCAGAGCCTAATTCACTACTTTTTGCTAAAATCATACTACTCTAGATAAACATGCCAATGAAAAAGTTACTTTCCAGCGCACTTCAAATTCTAATCTTAGTCTTAAGTCTATACTGGATTATATTTACTTTCGTCGAATACCTCAATACACACACTACCCAAATAGGCGGGAAAAACTTTGTGGCTTTCATAGCAAATATCACTGATTTTCGCTACTGGAAAACACTCTTTCTACTTGCGATTGCTCTTATAATATGGCTTACCCGAGTATCCAAACCAAATTGGGAAAAGTTAATATTCTACCAGTTTAGGTTTAAAGGGATCTTCGTACCTATCGCGCTCAATCTATTTTCACTAACCATAATCCTAGCATACGGGAACGCGAATGGAATATTTCAAGAAATTGGATATGTGAAGGCGATATCCTTTTTTCTTTTTAAGCTGAATTTAATAGCCCTGACAACAAGCTTTGTCGTTTGGACTGCCTATCTTTGTGGTAACTGGGTTAATAATTTATTTGGAATCCAAACAACTGACCAAGATAGACTTCAAAAAATACTATTTGAGATCACCATAGGAATCGTATTATATACCCTACTTACTTTTTTGCTCGGAGCATTCGGGTTGTTAAGGCCCGAAGTATGCTGGCCAATCATCACATTACTTCTCATATTTAGACGCAAGGTAGCAATCTCAAGTTTACAAACTGCCTTTTTTAAGGAATATCTAATCCCAAACATTGATTACAAAGAAGTTTTACTTTTTGTAATTCTATTTACAACCTTTTCTTTAACCTTACTGTTGCTCGGAAGACCTTTTCCAATCGGGTGGGACGATCTGGGGGTATACATGAATATCCCAAATCTGTTAGCCCAAAAAGGCACCCTCATAGGAGGCTCGCCTGCCTACAATTGGTCTTTATTCATGAGTCTCGGTTTCGTGCTTTTCAAGAGTGCCCAAACTGCGATGACTTTATCTTGGGTTGGCGGAGTATTATCAAGTCTTGCCCTATACAATTTATCCCTTCGTTTTCTAAAAAGGCCTTCAGCAATTCTAATCACCACGTTGTTTACAACTTTACCTGCTATAGTTTTTCAATTATCAAAAGATATGAAGGTCGACCTTGGATTACTATTTATAACTTTAGTTATTTTGAACACGACCCTAACTCTTGTTGAAAAATTTGATTTCGCTATTCCCAGTATTCACCCAGAAAGCAAACCGAAATCCCTAATCTATAATCTAGTCAACCAGATTAAGGTTCTTTCTCAAACACATTTTAAAGATCTGGCAATTATCGGCATACTATGCGGATACGCCTTTGGGATTAAATACACAAGTTTTATTTTTATACTGGCAATATCTTCCATATTTGCTTTTGAATTACTCGGATCGGCTGGACTAATCCTATGGACTGGCGCGTCAATGTTTATATCTTTCCAAACTTTTATTATTAATTTTTCTGGCATAACTATTTCTAAGATTGATTTGTCGATACTTACACGTTTCGGACTTGTACTTTCGACTTTTGCTACTCTGTGGATTATTCTGAAAGCAAAAAAAATCGTCAATCTTGGACTCCTAATTTCTATCATGGCCACTATAGGAATATTCTCATTGATTTCCTTTTCTCCTTGGATGATTAGAAATTACTTGGAAAACCAAGATCTATCCTTCTCAGGGTTGCTCCATGGTAGATCGCAAGCACCTTATCTAGACATTAAACGCGCCGAAGAAAAATTTGCCCTGTCGGGGATACAACTCGAATCTGTCACCCCGCTAAAATACAATGAAGTTGCCCCGACACAGCCAGTTTTTACTGGGGTAACTGAGGAAGTGCGCAGATACGCAGGTTATGAAGATAGCATAACCCGCTACATCACACTGCCATATGACGTTGTGATGAATACAAACGTAAAGGGTCAATATGTCACAATCGGATTTATACTAATTTCATTATTGCCACTACTATTCGCATGGAGATTTAGAAATGAAAAGCCTATTCTAACACTACTCTTGTTGGTAGCTTTGCTCGGAATCGGATCATATAGTTTCATCTCAGGTAGGGTTTATCAAAATTGCGTAACCGAAGGATTTGCTGTTAATTGCTTACGAAACACCATTGATTTAGCCGAGAAAAATTATCCAATAAATACTTCCATTATCAACCTAATACCCAAATCTCTTGTTAATATCACCTCCCAGACGCTTACGAGTTTGCAAGATATTCCTGAATGGACTGGCATCTTACTGATAATTACGATCTCTGCTTTTCTCTTCGCATTGTATCTGAAGATTGATTCTTCAACACATGGAAAGGCCCTCATGATATTTGCTACTTCATACGGTGTAATGTGGATACTCTTCGCTGGAGGTATTTATTGGTACGGGATCACTGGATTCGCGATCTTATTTTTACTTTCTGGTATCTGGTTATCTGAAGATTTAAGAAATGATAAATATACAAAAGCTCTGTATACCAGCGCCCACACCATAACAACACTCTGGATAATATTTGCGTTTTTCGCTGTCTTTTATATTGGGACTAATACAAATCAGCAAATCTTCAGCTCTACGATAGGCAAATATTTAACTCGCCCATATTCTAAGACTGAGGCCATTAGGCTCATAAACTCGGCATATCCCCAAGCCATCGAGGAAATAAACTCACATCCGGAAGCTTATGTTTACCGAATCGGTACATTTATTACTTATTTCATAGATAACAACGATACGAGAATTTACAATGATTCTCTGCTGGATAATTTTAATTCTTTATACTCGGAAAGCAAATCTAAAGAGGAAATCGCCACCAAGTTGAAGCTAGAAAACTTTAGATATCTAGTAATTGACCTAAATACCACCACCATAGATAAAACCGAAGAAAAGAGCCTAAAGCTCAAGTTTGATAAATTAATCGATTTCACACTAGACAACCCCTTTATTCGTCTGATTTCAACCGATAGGGTGCTGGAGGTTGATCCGAAGTTAGGGCAAAGCGCAGAAAACAAAGAGGGTGCTACAGAAAGTAAACAAAAGGTTATCGAATCTGGATCAATCGCAGTTTTCGAATTGATTTAGAAGAATAATAGGAATATAAAAGAATTTACTCTCCCTCAAAGTTCAACACCTTTAAACCCTCTTACACTGCTGGATACTTCGCTTTTGACCATCTCCATAGAGCGCTATGCATATCCGGTGGTGAGATATCCATTTCTTTGAGGATTGGACGCCATATCTTTTCAACCTCGATAGGTTTAACATGCTCCTTAGCCAAACCCAAGCGTATAGTGCTTTGGACAATGTGGGTATCGGGAATTATTGAAAGATTAAAAATATCAGAAAAGTTAGCATCAGTACGCCAATTCAAAACTGCCAGTAAATAATTTGATAATTTTACCCCGCGCAAATACGGAAAAAGTTCAGATTTCGATTCACTAATAATTTTAATTATCTTAGAAACCCTATATTCTCCCTCCTCTAACAACATGCGCGGATCATCAAAGTAATAATTATGCAATGTAATCGAAATTTTGTGCCAAATATCTGGGTGTTTATTCGGCTGGAGCGCTAATTTATGCTTAAGCATCATGTTAGCCAATGTTTTAATCTCAATCTTGCAAACATATTCGGGGAAGAATACTTGTCGGGTTTTTTCATCCTCCCAAGTCTCGAGCGCTGACTTCCAGAGTCTCGCAGAGTCTCGCTGAAAATTTATCACACAAGACAAGAAAAAATACAAGTAATTCTCGCGTGAATTCCTCGGGAGATTTGGATTTACCTCGTGTACGATCTCTTCACCTTTATTTCCCACTTTAAACTTTTCTAAAATTCTCCGTATCTCTCTTTCTTGAGCCTTACTTAACATCAGACATATTCAAGTTTAAATATCGATAAATCAGTCCCGTCAAAACACTATTTAGCTTCGACACCTTTACTTTCCTAATACCTCTCTCCATTTTTTCATAACTATATCCCAAGTATAAAGGTTTGCAGCATACTCATAACCATTCTTTCCCATTTGCTCAGCACCTTGCGAATGCTCAAGTAAATATCTTATAGTCCCTTTGAATTCATCATAATTTTCAAACCACAATCCCCCATTTGATTCAATCACATGGGTGCGGGTCACATCACATTTTCCATTGACGATAACCGGACGTTGCATGAAAAAAGACTCTAAAACAATCAAAGATAGACTCTCGAATTCCGAAGGGTTTATCAATGCAATTGCTCCTTTTATCGCGGCAAACTTTTGTGCTCTATCAATATAGCCTGTCATCAAAACATCCTTGCACTTCTTCGGAGGCTTTACAATTTCACCGGCTAAAACTAACTTCAAGTTCGATGGATAATCGACTTTAAACTTTGAAAAATAATCAATTAGAAGATCAATATTTTTTGAAGGTTCGATTCTACCAAGAAAGATTAAGTATTGGTCTAAATTATATTTTGATGTAAATATACTGGCATCGACAGTTGTGGGATAATCAACCCCAGCACCAATTACCATATATTCCTTATCGTTTATAAAATGAAGCTTGTGCACCAATCTCCTCTCTGACTCAGTGTTAAAAACGATATATCCAGATTTCTTATAAATTTTGGTAAACCCATGCAAATACGCAATCGGCTCGTCATGTGTCAAAGGTACAAAGATCACTTTCTCCGAAGGAAGAGCGTCTATCGCAAAATAGCTTGTGGCGTATAGGTATTGAAACACAATAATTTTATAGTACTCTGCTTGATGCTCTCCAATAAACTTTATCATATCAGGTGAATCTGGTCCCTGACTTCGCAACCAATGTAAAAACATCTCATGATCGGTAGGATCTGCCCGTACAAGCTGCTCGATGAGAATATGATTCTTGTCGCGCAAGGCTTTTACGTTAAATCTGCGAACCATTACGCCGTTGATACTCTCTGTTGATTCAGTGTAATAATCCGACCAAGAGGTAAAATATCTAGATTTTGTTGTAGCTACTTCAACTTCATACGTATCTACCAGCCGCTCCGCGATTTGCCGACAATGCCATTCTGCCCCTCCCGTGATTTCTTTCCCATAAAGAGGGATCACAAACAATATTTTATTCTTTTTGTTTTTCTGATTCATTCTTACTATTGATCAAATATTTCAAAATAATTCTTATCATTTCTTCATTAAATCTTTCCTGGCTTTTTAATATTGGCTCGAAACACTTAAATAGAATTTTCGAAAACACGGCAAGTATAAAATTTATCAATAAAAAAAACTTCCCCTTATGATTGATATGAGCATGAGTAAACCTGCGTAAAATCAGAGAAGAGGTAAATAGTTTTTCTAGTTCGATTTCAAGACCGTTTTCTTTTGCCAGCTCGGACAAATCCTGTAACGATTTCGAAAACCCTCTTGTTTCAATTTCAAACATTATTTGTCGAACGTCAATATCGCCCATTTTATGTCAATACTATTTAAACCTTGAATTTATAATATTTTTCATGGTAGAAACTACCACATCGGTAAACAAGCTCTGGTCGAATCTTTTATAATTGGTTGTGCCTTTTTCAATAATATATTTCCTCAGATTGTGATCCCGTACGAGGCGATCTATAGTACTAGCAACGATTTCAGGTTTTTTTGTGTCCAATAAAATTCCCGCCTCTCCCATCGTTTCGCTTACGGCTCCTGCGTCAAAAGCTATCATGGGAACTTTATAATAATTAGCTTCTAATACAGGTACAAAAAAACCTTCATGTTCGCTCATCGAGATAAATACCGACGATTCTTCATAATACGCTCTCATTTCCTCATCAGAAACAATACCTGGTATATTAATAAACTCCGCGATCTTCAGAGCACGAATCAGTTTAGTCACTTCGCCCAAATACGCTTGCTCAACGATATTTCCAACTAGATTCAAACGGCTTTTGGGATTGTAGTACTTTCGGTAGATATAGAACGCCTTCACTAAGTCTATTTGCGCTTTATGTTTTGAAAATCTTCCGAGAAAGGTAATATTCGTTATTTCCTCTTTGTTCAAATACTTTTTGATTCGCGAAGATGATTGAATACGTCCGAGTTTTCGAGGATCGAAAAAAACAGGGATTACCGATGTTTGCCTATAATTATTCTCGATTAATTCCTTTTCACTAAATTTTGACGCGCCTATACCCAAACACGCAAAGGAAGCCAATTCGTTCAGTTGCTCCCTGCCTCTTACCAGTAATTCATATAGATCCCAATTATAGTACTTATAAAATCTTGCTGGAGTAATATTGTGATAATAAACGACAAGCGGTATCGATAGATCTTTCACAATGTCATTGATTGGATCCCCTATTCCAAGATGCAATATAGCTAAATCAAACTCATTTTGATTAAAATCCAAATAGCTTCGGATCTTCAAGGATGACCTCCCAGGAAGAAATCGCGCGAAGGTACTCATGCTAAAACCGCCCTTAGTCAAAATCTCATTCCACGATTTTACATAATCGCTCATCGCGTCATGCTCAGCAAAACTTGGAAGTAACTGCGCTATTCTTTTTTTATTTTGTCGCGAGAAGAACATACTTTCTTTTATCTTTTGTAGATATATCTATTGTTTTCAACCCTATTTGCGAAAGCACAAATTTCATCAACTCCGGATGAATAACTTGTTTCAGACGCGGGTCGAAAAGACTAACGTAAGTTTGGGGATCTCTCGGATCATAATTTTGTACTAAAAGTTTTCCACCTTCAGTTAGAATCCTTTTGGCATGGTGCAAAATTGCGATGACACGATTTATATCATATAAGTGCAACAAGTCGATAACGACAACCATACCGAATTGTTCATCTCGCATATTGTTTAAAAATTCAAATAATGGCGTGTTATCAATTCTGATCTTTTCTCGACTACGAGCCCATGCTTCGTAATCCGAATCTTGGGTCGAAACTAAAATATTACAATTATGTTCAAGGGCGGCTTCGCCAAAAAGTTTATTTGTTCCGCCTATATCCAATACCGAAATATCCTTTGGTATCTGGTCTTTCACTGCCTCTACTGTTTTCGCCATTTCTTCTTTTTTTTGCCTAAATACACGTTCGAATTCCTGATATGGAAAACGGTCAATTTGTTCAAACTTGATTGACTTTTTGAGTTCGGAAAGTTGTTGAATAATTACCGCGTCTAACTTTGTCTGAGTAATCAAAAATGAACTCATTATCTTCTTCATTACAAAATATAGCTTCAAGAGTAATACATTAAAAATGCGCGCAGGAAATCCCTTTCTCACGCTTGATGGGAGGTCCAAACGTTTAGCTCTTTCCACCTGATGTAGCAAATCTACCATATCTTCTCCCTCATCATTCATACTCACCGATTTATTTAAAAATTCTAGATCCCTTTCAAAATCACTCTGTCTCGAGCGACGCATTGCTTCATCTTTTATTTCAGCCATAATCAGCTTAATATCAATCTGTTGCTCTGACATTGTTTGAAGAATTAAGATTTACAATACTAAACTTTAATCGGCATATATCTTTACTTCTCTCATATCGATCAATCCATCTCTAGAATTTGACTTTACTACATCAAATTCCACAGCGTTTTCTTTCCAGACGAAATGATTATTTTCCCTATCATGAATAGCTACTGAAATTCCATAATGACCCTGCAGAAAAGGGAGATGCTCAATCCCAAAGTTTATTACGCCAGAATTGTTAAAATCAATTTTTGTATTTTCGATCAAAGTATTAGTTCCAAACATAAATGTATCGCCATCTTTATAAATCCCAAACCCAGCCACCAAGTCATCCTTAGGAGTACTCTCGTGCAAACTATATCTCATGCGGATTCGGAGTGGTTTACCAGTTATCGTAGCTTGCATCAATTTGCCTTCTTCGTCTAAGATATCTACTTCGGCATTTCCTCCCACATTAGTATTTCGCCCAAAAATATTTGCGGGGATATCCACACCGCTATCTTGACGATCATGAATCACGTATTCTTTAATCACATCATCAGTTTCACCTATTTTAATTATTTTTCCAAATTTGATATACATTGCTCGAGAACAAAACTCTCGTATCGCCCCCAAATCGTGTGACACAAAAACAAAAGTTTTACCTGATTTTTTTAAAGCTTTGAAAAGTCTAAAACACTTTTGCTGAAACGCAAAATCTCCAACGGATAGAATCTCATCTATGATATATATGTCTGCCTCCGCTTGCATTGCAACCGAAAAGGCCAAACGGACATACATTCCCGAGGAATAATTTTTTATCTGTGTGTCGATAAATCTCTCTACTTCCGCGAAAGAGACTATTTCATCAAACTTCTTAGATATTGTCTTGCGGGACATTCCAAGAATCGTTCCATTTAAATATATGTTTTCCCGAGCAGTCAGGTCCGGGTTAAAGCCAACTCCTAGCTCCAGAAATGGTACCATCCTGCCGTTAGCAATTATTGAGCCTGAAGTAGGCTCGATAATTCCTGCCAGAAGCTTTAATAATGTGCTTTTTCCGCTCCCATTCCGACCAATGATCCCGAAAAACTCCCCTTCCTCAACTTCGAAAGTCATATCATCGACCGCCCGAAATTTCTTACGCTCACTTGAATGAAGTGGGGAAAGAAAATGCTCTTTCAGTGATAGTCTCGGCCGAGCGCCGATATAATACTCTTTAACAAGATTTGTAGCTTTTAAGCGAACTCTATCGTCTGTCATATATGGCCAAAAATATACTTAAAAATACTCTGCTGCCTTCTTAACCTTCTCCTCAAAGTATCGCCTTCCAACCAATACTAGTAATAAACCTAAGAATAACCCCAGTGTCACAACTATAGCGCTATGAACTTCTGTATTCCAGATCACTAGATAGTCGATTTTACCCTCGATTAAAACACTCCGCGCTATGTTAATAAACATTCCAAGGGGATTTAAGCTGATGACTTTACCTACGAATCCGCCAATTTGACCGATATTCTCACCTACTTCATAAAAAATGGGTGTTACCCAAAATAGTAATTGGAAAAATAGCTCAAATATATGTTGCAAATCCCGCAGACGGATAATCCAGACTGCCAAAAATAGACAAATGCCGTAAATGATCGATACACTTGCTAAACAGGTTAAAAGAAACCAAAGAAAAGATAAAAATGTAGGATGAATATTATTAAAGATGCCTAGTATAAAAAAGATCACAAGATTTATTGACAAATTAATCACAGCCATCAATACCGAACTCATTACCGCTATCTCTCTTGGAAAGTTTACTTTGAGGATAATATGCGCTTTATCCAGTAAACCATTCATACCAAAAATAATTGCTTCGTTGACAAATGTGAAAAGAAGTATACCAAGTAATAGTTTAGACTGATAATTGGGAACTCCTTGCCCTCGAAACGCTGTCCAAACAGTATAAAGAATCAAAAATGTAGCCAGAGGTCTTATTAGAACCCAGACAAACCCCAAAAATGAGTTATTGTAACGTAGCTTAAAATTTGATTTCACAAGTTCAAACAGCAGATCAGCTGAGTTTGCCATATCCCGTCGATTTGAAATATAGATCATTTTAAATACCCCAACTCCATCAAACTAGTATACCCTCTGGCAGAAATTATTACATGATCCAAAAGGCTAACTCCCATTATTTCACAAGCTTTGCGTAGTTTCTCGGTAAACTTCAAATCTTCTTGTGACGGATCATGATCGCCAGATGGATGATTATGCGAAATAATTATCCCTCTCGACATTAGTTCGATAGCTGGGTGCAATATCTCTTTTGGACTTACGATATTCATATTTTCGTTTCCGAGAGAAATTAACTGTTCGCGGATAACCTTATTGCGCGAATTTAGATATAAAGCTCGCATTTCCTCTTTGGCTACTTTGCGCATTGGTTCCAGAAGTTCGTATACATCTTGCGGACCTTTTATTGTTGGCATAAGTTCCGAATGCTCGGCAAAAAACCTCCTTCCCAATTCAAATACAGCCACCAGTTGACTTGCTTTTGCAAAACCCAATCCTAACATCTCCATTACTTGCGATACATCCCGAACATTAGCTATTGATCTAGAACCGTATTCCTTTAGAACCCGATTGCTCATCTCAAGGACATTCTCATTTCTATTTCCCATCATGAATACTATAGCCAACAATTCGGAATCGCTCAAAGCATCTGGTCCTTTTTCTAGAAGCCTTTCTCGAGGACCACCACCTTGTTTGATTTCATTTACTTTGTAATTTTTCTTGTTCATGGACATCGCTAATTCGCTAAGTCAAATAAATTAAACTCTACGCACTGGACCTCATGCGAAATTATAATTCTGAGTCCCTCGTAATTCGATTAATTGACTCTGGAGAGTCTGCCTCCGAATTGCCCTCTGTAAAAAATAATCCCCCACTTTCCTATCTCTTCTTTAATAAGTTTCTTCAGCTCTTCTCCATCAAATATTGATCTTCCCGATACTCTGCTCAGTACATCTTCTCCTATCCCTCCTATTAAACGTAAGGTTCTATCAGTCTTACACGCAACCCAGATCTCATTCGTGACTAGTCCGAGACACAATCCAGTAGAACTAATTAGCGTATTTAGATCGGTCCCAGAAAAAAAACTATATGCGTCTTTTCCTTCTTTGCCTTCGTGAACAGGATGAGAATGTATGCTAAATAAAAATTTAACGTATGGTTTGAAGGGCTTAGGCGGTATTTGAATTGTCTTACGTGAATATATTCTTCCATCCAATAATATTTCCTGGATAAGCATTTTGTTATCTTGGGTTGGCTTATAGTTTACTGAGGCTGTGTGCCGAGAATTTACATTATATCTAGTACCACGCAAAAGGGGGGTTGCTACTATACTACCGTCAATATCAAAGACAGATGTTTCATATTCTATTTTGTCGTCTTTGGTCCATCTCGACATCTTATTTGCTTCATTTGTAACTGCGGTGGGTAAGCTAAAAGAATTTGGCCAGAAACTTGCATATGGAAGCGCCCCACGTCCTTGAAAATCCTCAATCTTTTCTATAAGTTGGTCAAAATACATGAGTACTTTTATTGAAATATATTGAAGTTAAATTTTTGTTTATTTTAACAATAATTTACTCCATACAAAACACAAGAATAAATGAACATAAAGGTTTTCAAACTAAAAACAAATATTCTTTCCCCCTCATTTTTTGCTTGCCTTCAAGCTGAACCTCTGACAGTTCGATTATCGCGTCTTGACATCTCACACAAAGCCTTTTATCGAGTTTAACGAGTTTTCCTACCTGAAAATGCTGTGTACGCTCATCTTCAATTACTTTTCGTATTTGAAATATTTTCAAGATCTTTCCTTGGAGAGCATTTTTATCTATATTCATTGCTGATAATTGAGTCCAGGCGACCGGCCAAGGGTAAAAAGCCCTAACCTTTCGGCTTATTTCCTGATAGGTCAAACCAAAGTTGATTTCAGCCTTTTCTTTTGCAACATCTGACTGATAACAATAAGTAGCCTTTGATTCATCCTGTCCAACCGATTCAATTTCTCCTTCTAGCCATCTCAATAATGTATCCAAAACAAGTTCAGCTCCGAGCTGGCCTAATCTCTTGATTAAGCTTTCGGTAGTATCTTCTTCAGATATAGGCAGCCTTGATGTTGCCAATATCTTGCCAACATCCATCTTTTGCTCCATTATTTGCAATGTCACTCCGGTTTCACTTAACCCTTGGAGTATGGCCATGGGAATAGGCACAGCTCCTCGAAGTACTGGTAGCAAAGAGGCATGGATATTGAGGCATTTATATTTCGGATAGTCTAACATTCTGGCTGGGACAAACTGACCGTATGAAGCAACTATAATTAATTCTGGATCTATCTGGGTTAGTATGTCTTGCGCAGTTTGGGATAATTTCTCGGGTTGAAATAAGGTCACAGCTTCAGCATTCTCGAGCAACCACCTTTTAATAGCTGGCTGTGCTAATTTGTGATGTCTACCGGCTAGTTTATCTGGCTGTGTAACGACTCCAACGATATCGATATACTCTTGATCAATAAGTGTTTTCAAAATCGGTATCGCAAAATTTGATGTTCCAAGAAAAAGTGTTCTAATTCTCACTCTATATTAAACTTATGCTTAGTCTATAGATTTTACATCAAATAATGAACTGATTACATTGAATTGCAAACCTTTGTATCAAATTTATTCAAGATTGTATAAATAAGAAACTAATTGTATATAACCAGCATATATTCTATAATACTATACTATAGGCAGAAACGCCCTTTGATCTAAAAACTACAAAATGGGACAAGATCCCGAAAGATTTCAATTAATTGCTCGTCGTAATTTTCTACGTGGGATTGTTTTGGCTCTTTGTAGCTGGTTTTTCATTGAAGTGGATAGAAGATGCTCGCCCACCAGTTTCATTCCACAGAGGATGGAACCTTTAGGTCGCCCAGAACTTGACATTACTGAACGTATTATAAATTTATATGGAGAAGTTGGTATAAGCTTGTACTCTCAATATTATGAGGTGATCTCAGAAGCAACCCTTGATGGAATTCAAGAGTCAACCCTAGAAGGATTTACAAATCCTCCTGATAAACTATCCAGCGTTTTATTCCCCACGGAAGTACTGCAATGGGAGCCACAAATAACAGCTCTGGCAAAGAATATTGGAGTTGATCCGAACTTTCTTGCCTTTATAATAACCGCTGAATCTTCTGGACAATTAAACGCGGATAGTGGCTCCGCGGCCGGTTTGGCACAGATTTCGTACCCCAACCTTGTCGCTTACTATAACAAGATAAATCCATCTACTCCCATCAGGCAGAGAGAACGTGACGAAACCTACTCTGATTACAATATTTACTGTATAAACGAACTGAAAACAAATGATTTTCTCGATGACTACCTCAATTCCCCTGAGAAACAATTTAAAGTATGGGAATGGTATCTTACCGAATTTCACACCAGTAACTGGAATGGACTAGATATAACCTTAAGTAAATTGGCCGAAGCTAATTTTTTCCAAAATGACTTTGTAACCAAATTGGTCAGATGGGTGATAAGCTACAATGCTGGTCCCGGCAAGTATAACGCCGCGTGGAAAGAACTTACACCTGAGACGCAATTGTATGTGAAACTCGCGATGAGATTTCTCATAGATCTTCATATCATAAGACAACTAGAGCAAGATGGATACACACCCGATCAAATTCTTCAAGCATATCAAAACGATCCAATGGGTTTTTTCTATAATATTTTCAGATCCATTCCGAATACATATTGGAATATTAGACCCAAATAGGAGAACTCAATCGGGGCATAATTGATCAGACTGTTCGAAACAATATTTAAGCGATTTTGTGATGATAACCCCACACTCAAGTTGCCGGATATTAACTCAATATGTTTTAGAAAGTATTGCAAAATTTATTATATAATCTTGATTATGAAAGGTTTGCCCTCAAAAATTAAACGAAATATTGCAATCTACTACATTTTGGCCTCGACCATAAATGGAGTAGCTTTTGTGGCTAGCAATTGGATTTACTTCTGGACTCGTTATATGACATTTGGTCGACTCGGACTAATAGATGCTCTTGGCTTTGGATATGGTTTGCTTCTCGAAATTCCATCTGGCGCTATTGCGGATCTGCTAGGGAAAAAAAGGACTATACTGGTTGGTTTTCTTGCAGGCACCATTGGTGTACTGATGATTGCTTCTGCTAATAGCTTAAGTACGATATTTATTGGTTGGATCTTAACTCAAACTGCTTTTGCTTTCTACTCTGGAGCCGGTGAGGCGCTTGCTTATGACTCTCTGAAGGAAGTAGGGCTAGAAGAAGAATATGGAAAGGTTATTGGGCAAAAAAAAATAATCGAGATTATAAGTATTGCCTCTTTCGTACTGATCGGAGGTTTTATGTATGAATATTGGTTTAGGCTCCCCCATTTTGCTTGGGCTATAAGCTTCCTCGTTGGCTTTATTGCTTCTTTATTCTTATACGAGCCAAAGGTTGATACTGAGAAATTTTCCTTAAAAATATATCTTAACCAGTTGCGTGTCGGAACAAAAGAATTATTTAGCCCGATGCTGCAAAAGTATTTGATTTTTATTCTACTGCTACCCGGTGTATATTTTATGTATTCAGCAGGCTTTATTAAATCAGCGCTAGCCAATAGTTTCGGGTTTCACGCGAAAGCGCAGAGCGTAATATTTACAATCATTATATTGCTTTCCGCTTTGACAATACGGTTTTACCCAAGAATTAGAAGAAGAATAACCGATTTGCAAGGTCTGTCTCTCTTATCAATTCTTATGGCTTTGAGTTTTCTATCCGCTTCATTCCCAATAAAATACTGGGGTATCTTTCCGATGTTAGCTACCGCTATTGCAGGATCACTTTCCGAACCATGGATTTCAGTCATTGTAAACCAAGAAATCTCATCTAAATACCGCGCGACAACTCTCTCAACGGTATCCATGATCACGAGAATTCCTTATGTCCTCGCCGCAATCGTAGCAGGGAACCTGATTCAACAAGGGAATCTATGGCTATTGACCTCAGGAATAGGGGTATTTATTATTCTCTGTTTGATCGTTGCGAGTATCTGGAGATATCGGCCAAGAATGCAGAGAACAAATCACTAGCTCAAAGCAGAGGGTTCAACAAGTGCGTTTACCGTCTCGCAAGCTAATGGGCAAATACCATGAACTAATTCAGCTACTTGGGGAGTACGAAATAATCCAGATCTTAACTCAACAAAGTCATTCGAAAAGACCGACGACCCATATTGCATTCTTAGCATAAATCCACATCTGACAAGATTACTACCAGCTCGCGCAAGATCAAACCCAAGAGGAAGCCCATGGCGTTACGCTCGATTTTCTAAATCCTGAATACTCTCGAACCCAAACTCTAAATACCATCCAAAATCTATATGTTTACTCTCAGCAGTTTCATTCATTCTAACAATCGAATGAGTACTTAGAACACGTATTACCGGCCCTTCATTACCACTCCATGATGCTATTAATTTAAGATTATCCGCAAGGTCTTGTGGCTCTGGTGTTTGATGCAGTGGATAAAATGAATACTGGCCTGTCGGAATGTAGCAAAGCACATCATTAGCCCAAACAGTAGCAGGAGGTGACTCGGTCTGTCCATAAAGTTGTTTATTAAGAACCTGGGGCAAATGAACTGTGGCCCATAGGCTAGTAGGATTGTACATACTCAGCCCCTCCTTAGCCCAAAAAATCCTTTTTAAAGTATATGGGCGATCTTGAGAGTACCTCCAAAAGGGTAGCCATGTTGCATCATCAAGCCCTCTCCATTCTCTTCGCTCATAGTCTCGCCGGGACGGAGGGATCACATGAAATCCGTATGTTGCAGCCATCAAGCCTTTTGCTCTGCTTCCTGTTACGAGTGTAGGCCTTTCTGGTAAACAACCTAGAGCACCCGGATATCTCTCCACTAAAAACCTTGCTAATCCATGTACAAACATACCCTGCAATTTTTCAGTTTCAAAACACAAAGAACCTTCCAGACATGTCATCCATTAACTTCACAAAGTTAAAATTCCTTCTGGCAGTTTAAAATTTCCGCTATCATCACTTGGTGAGTCGGGCGGGACTCGAACCCGCAACCAATGACTTAAAAGGCCACTGCTCTACCATTGAGCTACCGACCCACAAATTTTAAATTTCCCTATCAATAAATCTATCCCTTACGCAAATTCACTTCAAAAAGGTCTGCTACCTGCCTGCCTGCGTAGGCAGGCGTAGGCAAGTACCATTGAGCTACCGACCCGAGCTTCAAATTCAAAGTAAACGATTATAACATTATTTTGTATATCTGAATCCAGTAACCCCACACAGAACTTTTTCGAAACAATATTCTCCCTGTTTCCCTTACCTATCGAATAGTGAGAATACAACATCGTAGCCCTTCGACTAGCTTCCCGGATACAGTCCAAGACAGACAAGTAAGATACTCGCCTCAAAGTCTCATGAATTTCGTATAAAACCCACAGTTTCACAAATGCCAAAGATGAAACACGAATTCCCCCTCGATAAATCACTCCAATGCCATATCTTTATACGCAGAATAAATAGGTTCATGTGGCTGATAACTTGAAAGATTATCTTTATAAGGATTTTCCAATAAGCCCGGACCCCACATCTGAGTCGTTTCCTTAAACCAGAATACTTTCGCCATACCAGCAGCTAGCGCTGTTTCGTATCTGCTTCGAAGTCTCACTCCCCCATCTTGCGGATCACGACATTGATCTCCGAGAGTGGAAGTACATATATTTGTCTCCGTCAGCCAAATCGGCTTGTCCGTAATTCCAGCTTGAGTTAAAAAGCTCTTGTACAATTCTATCTTACCAGTCAGCTTTTCATCGCTTGCTGTGTAATGATGTATATTCAAGACATCTACATAATTCTTCGCCCATTTCATCCAGTAAACTGTAATCTCTCCATTCTGTTTCAGAGGAACAATCGCACTCATCACAACCAAATCGTTCGGATCCGCTTTCTTGATAATTTCTCGGGATCTAACAAGCATCTGAATGTAGTTTGGTCTATTCGAAGTATATAATTCTTTATCCGAAATTTCATTCTCAATTTCCCAAGCATCAATCTGCGTTTTCGGCGCAAACAGGGCAATCTTCTCTACAAATCCCTCCCATGCGTCCACATCCACCGATTGTACCGTGCTACCCCTATCAGCCGCCCATTCCGGCGGGTTAGTTAAAACTACAGAAACACTTAAACCATTACTTTCTAAATCAGCCAACATACCCTGTAATTTAGTAAGCATAGAGGTATCCCATTTCCCGTCCTCAGGTTCGAATGTATTCCAAGTCACAAATAACCTGACCCACCGCACCCCAGCTTCAGAAAAAAGACCTGCCATACCCGAGTAATATCTTGCGTCACTCTTTTTCCAATAATCATCCCCTGAGTGGATATTCATACCGTAAGGTGAATCAAACGCATCTTGCGATCTATCAGCGGATGGCACAACACTAGCACTTGGCGCGACCGAGGCTTGTTTTTTAGAAATCTTTGGTTCGGGAGTTGCTTTCTCTGAAGCATCCGCTATAACCGGTTCATTTGTTCTATCTTCAATCTCCCTCGGCGTCCAAATCAACATACAGAGTGCCAAACCAATTAAAAGCAAAACTCCGAACACAAGCGCAAACTGACCCAAAACTTTATTCGATTTCATCGTTATATGATAAATAAAACTTAAAGTTAATCATGTACAGTATACATCTAAATGCCTTTCACAACTCATCGCTATTTGTTAAACTCAAACTATCACTATATTTTTATCTTAAAACCTATTTCATGGAACTCGCCGAAATTACAACTCGTAGAGGGACCTCAAACGATCTTGAATTGCTTCTGGAGTACAGCCAAAAATTGTTCAAATATGAAAGCAAATATACCAATACCTACAATCAAGAGTGGACATACTCACCAAACGGACGCGAATATTTTACCCATAAACTTACAACTTGGAATAACCTAGTGCTTTTTGCGTTTTTGAACGAAAAGCCGGTCGGTTATCTAACCGCTTTCTACGCCGATTATCTCTCGCGCTTAACTACCCCAATCGTGGAAGTCGAAAATATTTATGTGGACGAAGAATATAGGAACAAAGGAGTAGGCAAACTCTTGTTTAATGAATGTCACAAATGGTCGTTGATGCTTCGCGCGAAAAGATTCAAAGTTAAAGCGCTCACCAATAATGAAGAAGCAATAGCGTTCTATAGAAAACTGGGTTTTTTCGATTTTCATATAGTTCTAGAAAAAGATATCTCTTAAGTGAATTACGCTATAATATTTACATCAACTAATTATTTAATATGCACGGGATAGTTTCGGCGGTTTACGCTTCTTTCTTTCTTGCCATCGGGCAGACATCCCTCAAAAAAAGTTACAAGGATATTTCACCATCCGTAGCTTTTGCTTTAGACACTATTCTTGCGTTATTCATTTGGGTACCCTTGTCATTATTCCTGGGCGTAGATATTTCCTCGTTACCGATTGTTTTTCTATATGCCATACTTTCGGCAATCCTATCTGAAGCTCTATATTTTTACGCGTTATCCAAGGGTCAACTAAGTATCACATCGGTAATTATCAGCTCATATCCTCTCTATACCATCTTCTTTTCACGCTTTATTAACCATGAAATCCTCAGTACGATACAGGTGTTTTTCGTAAGTATCACCATTCTCGGAACGCTTGTCACCTACCTACCTTCGAAATTCAGCCTAAAGGAGCTAAAAAGCTCGAATGGGATTTTGATACCCATAATCGCCGCCATAGGGATTGGTATCTCAGACACATTTTCCAAAAATATAATTGATAGAACAGGCGATTTCACCTTCCTCTTTGCACTAGCTTTGGTCCAGGTTCCCATAGCAATTATCTTTTTGAAATTAGAGAAAGAAAATTTCAAGGGTCAATTAACTGGTTTAGTCAGTTACAAAAATATTTTTTCCGGATCCTTCTTCAACGTTATTGCGACTGGACTGATGTGGATCAGTTTTTCTACAACCATGGCGTCAATAGCCTCACCTATCGTTGCCACAAGTAGCGCTATCGTGACTCTGCTCGCAGTATTGTTCCTTAATGAAAAAATTAATATTCGCGCAATACTTGGACTCGGAATTATTGCGATAGGCATAATCGGTATTACTTTAACGTATTAATATTATGAATATCTCGGATGTAGCTTCTCAGATTCAGACATACTATGGCAAAGAGGGGGTCGCCCATATTACACGCAACTCGCTTGAGGCGAAAAATCATCTTTATATTTATGAAACAAGTTATGCCTCTCTAAATGATATCTTTGGTTATGACGAAGCAGAGATAGTTAGAAAAGATTTTATTAGCCGGAAAATAAAAGTCTTTGAGTTAACAAACCAACACTTTCACGAAAAATATACGAAACAAGTAGAATTTCATGAGAAAGTTATGAATATCCGTTGCATCTCACCACAAATATTCAAAATTGAGCTAGAAACTCTAATATATAATAATGTCGTAGCTTTTTATACCCTAGACGAACCAGTTTATGGAGTAGAGATAGTTAATCAACATTTCGCAAACGAACAAATAAAACTTTTCAAAATACTCTGGCAACAAGGTGACCTGCCAATTATCGGCAAAGGTGGAAAAACCTCGGTTATTTAAAAGTGAATATAACTGTTGCGATGTAATCCCGCAACCAATCCGTTTTCTTCAATAGCCTTGCGATGTTGGGCAGTACCATAACCCACATTTGATGCAAACAAATACCCTGGGTGTTCGCGGTCGATATCCTCCATTAACCGATCTCTTTCAACTTTAGCAAGTATAGACGCGCTGGCTATAGAGTAGTATTTGTTATCTCCTCGGATAATAAACTCGACGTCACTACCGTAAGTCTCGAAAGAATTGCCATCGACCAAATATTTTATTTTAACTTTACTGCCTAGGGTATTTTTTGCAAAATCTGCAATCTTCTGAAAAGCGCCAACCATACACTTGGTCAACCCGATTTTATCAATGGCATCCGGGATTACTGATTCGATTCGATAGACAGATGAATTAGCCAAAGGCTCATAGACTAGTTCTCTTTGTCTGCGACTTAAGGTCTTAGAGTCTCTTATCGAGTCCACATATTTAACCTCTCGAGTAAAGATATACCCACAAACATACATTGGACCAGCCCATGCCCCCCGACCCACCTCATCTATCCCTACAACTGCTTGATAGCCTTGATCTAACAATGAGCTTTCATATGTAGGATATAGACCATTTGTTTGTTTCTTCATTTTTATCAATTCAAAGAAAAAGAGCCCGTACGCTCTTTATTATACATGTGATTTTATGCGAAACTTTATTTACTATGTCACCCTATATGTTAGTTTTACTTAGTTTCGCACAAAGTCTATGGCTTAGTTTTTCGATCGGCAGTTATCTCATTCTTTACCTTCGGTGACCTCTGCCACCTCAACCGCTTCAACTTTCTCTGATTGAATTTCCTCGGCTTTTGGTTCTTCGACAGCAAGAGTTTCTTCTACCTCCAGTTTCTTGACTTCTTCCTCTGTCAATTGAATATATTCTACTGGAACTCCGCTCGCTTGCACTTTGACTGCTTTCTTTCCTATTCTATCGCGCATGTAAAATATTTTTGCCTGTCGTACTTTACCCTTCTTGAGGATACTAATTTTGCTTACCGCGGGTGAATGAATCGGAAAAATCTTCTCCACTCCTACCCCGTCCGTAATCTTTCTCACCGTTATAGTCTGGCGAACTCCGCTATTCTTCATGCTGATCACTAACCCTTTGAATTCCTGATTTCTTTTTTTGTCTGTTTTCGCATCTCGTACTACCGATGATATACTTACAGTATCCCCCACGTCTATCTTTGGTATCCTCTTTTTCATATATGGCATTTCGACAATTTTAGCAAAATCTATATTCATTATAGTATGAGTAATAATTTGTGATAAAAATCAAAAAAGCTTTATGATTTTAGCACTTTAGGGCTTTTTACCTCAAGTTCAATATCTTAAACATCTAAACCGCCATTTGAGGCAATCAATTTTATCTCTCGCAAATCTTGCCTAATATCACGCAAAGCGATTTCAAGAGACCGCAATCTAGCTGCCACAGTATAATGTTTGGGGTCGTCACCCACGAAATAGCCAATAGGTTTTTTTAATAACTCTCCTATCCTCTCCAACTTTGATATTGGCGGACTAATCCTACCGGATTCATACCCACTGATTGTTTTATCAGATACTCCTAACGCCACGGCAATTTGAAGCTGTGATAAACGTGCCTCTTCTCGTGCCGACCTGATACGCTCGGCTAAGGTTGGTCTAGCCATGTCTGATGGTTAATATTTAAAGATCCAGATTTCTCTACTCTGAGTATACCACATCTTACTTTTCAGTCATCATGTCTTCTAATACCAACGCATAGTATTTAGCAAAACTAACCAAAGATAGAATATCTACATTTTCATTAGGTTGATGCATCAAACCTTCTGACCCATCCATTGGGCCATCAACAATTACATCCGCGCCACAAGCCTGGTTGACAAATTTAGCAACTGACAATCCACGAATTGTTTTTAATCTTGGAGTCTTCAAACCGAGTCTTTTACACGCATTTTGACAGGCTTGACCTAATATACTATCCTTTTTCGCAATATGCGGAAGACTTAATGCCAAAGTATCATACCCAAATTTCACCTTAGGATATAATTTTCTCACCGATACCAATACTCTCTCAACTTTGACCACTATATCTTTATCAGTGATACCGGCAGGGTATCTCCACATTGCCGAAAAATGAGCGCTATCTGGGACTATATTTGCAGCGGTTCCACCCTGGATTAATCCGATATTAAGCACAGTATGGTCAAATTCTGGATCTCCTTTCATTTCTGTCCAAGCAACCTTATTAATACCTACTAGCAATTCCGCTAAAGGAACAATGGCATTTATACCTTTCTCGGGTACTGATCCATGATATGCCTTTCCATGCGTGGTAAATTTAATATGTAACGCACCCATCTCACCATATATCAATTCACCTCTTTCTCCTCCATCAGGTACTAAAGCAAAATCACATTTCATTCCACATTCACCAAATAGATATTTTACTCCATATGTACTCCCCATTTCTTCATCCGCAGCAGTTATCAAAACAATCTCACCCGCGAATTCGCGACCATATTTTGCAATGAATATTCTAACACCTTCAAAAGCTGCCGCAAATGGACCTTTATTATCTATCGCTCCTCTTGCGTAAATCTTTCCTTCTTTTATCACAGGAATAAATGGATCACTATTCCAATTCTGGCCATCTATGGGTACTACATCAGTGTGGCCGATAATTGCTAGAACCGAACCTTTCTTCTTTCCTTTGATCCTGGCCACAAGATTTGAACGACCCTTATCCTTTTCAAACATTTCAATGCTATCAACTCCTATTTCCGTAAATATATCACGTACAATTTGCGAACAAAGATATTCATTCTTATCTTTCGTGATTGTTGGTTGCGCGCAGAGTTTAACCACATTCTCAACTAACTTCTCTTGATCTACATCCGACACAAAGTTTG
The DNA here is from genome assembly GCA_041918255.1 of Candidatus Dojkabacteria bacterium. GTDB lineage: Bacteria > Patescibacteriota > Dojkabacteria > B142 > WJKM01 > JAYRWD01. The sequence continues at coordinate 21,871 of JAYRWD010000054.1, read as the reverse complement.
GAGTATTCAGATTTTGAATTTTGTCCAACTGAATAAAAATAATAAATATATTTGGTAAAAAAATGATAACCTACCACTTCACCATTCGCTCATATATGATTAGAATCAACAAGCTGTTCTACTACCGATTTGATTAACTCAAAATCAAATCCTTTACGTGACAGATGCTGATAAAGTTTATTGTTCAATTCTCTTTTCTCTAAATTTTTACTTTGTAAACTTTCAAATTTAACCCTCGCGTATTTAAAAGCCAGATCACTTTCGTGTTGCAGATCTTTTTCTAAAACTTCATCGATTAATTCTTTCTGTATACCTTTACTCCTCAAAAACTGATGGATTTCTCTTAAACTTTTCTTATTGGTTTTGCTTTGGTAAACATATTGCACAAAAGCCCTTTCATCTAATATTGCCTCTTGTTCAAGCTTCAAAATTACCTGTTGCGAAAAAAGTTTTTGATCATAACATACCTCTCCAAATTGTGAAATTATTTTTTTCTGATGTTTCATTAGCCACAAATAAAGCGCGTTTTTAATTTCAAATTTTGAATGCGGGCGTCGAGCAAACTTTGACAGAGAGTAAAAATAGGATCTAAGGAAAATCTCACGCTTGCCAATCGCTAATTTCAACTGTTCATCAATTGCCATACCTTTGACCAATCCAAACTCGGCAACAACACCCAGATCCAATGAAAACGCGAATTTATCATCCAAAAATACATTAACACGCTCAGGTCGCGACCCAGCTTTTAAGGCTGTGATGATTGACATTGAAGTATTTATTTTATAAGGCTCAGCGTTATGAAGACAACACGAAATTCAAGAATTAACAAGTGTAGTTTCTTTACTTGTTTCTAATTAAAAAACTCCTCCGGTAAGGCATAAACCACAATTCCCGTCTTTGCCAATGGATCATCCACTTTTGTTAATAACACTTTCACTTTACTCGAGAATGAACTAAATCCGATCAATTCGCTCCTTTTCAATTCGATTACATCAAAAAGCTCTTTGCCAGTTCTTTCTTGGATATATTGTTTAGCCTCTTCTAATCCACCATAAGCATCTATAAGTTTATATTGCTTTGCTTGTCCTGCAGATAATACCCTACCATCCGCAATTGGTTCTAGCTCTAGACGATTTAATTTTCGACCAGCCAATATGACCTTTATGAATTCTTCGTATGTATCATCAAGCATGGCTTTATATATCTTATATCCTTCGGTCTCAGGATCATTGAGATTTCTCGGGGCTTTATTCTTCCCAGCAGTATTGGTGATTATTACTTCCTCTAAACCTACCTTTTTAAATAATTCATCATACTCTACCGTCTGTAGCAAAACTCCAATACTTCCAGTAATCGTCTGAGGATTCGCATAAATATAGTCTGTCTGTGCGGCAATCCAATAGCCACCAGACGCTACGATATCTTCCATAATTGTCACCACCGGCTTTTCACCAGCTTGGAGTTCGCTAATTTTATCTGCGATAAGCCCAGTATCGTACACCGTCCCACCGGGTGTATTCATTCGCAATATAACACCAATGACATCCTGATCTTTCTGCGCATCATCCAAAGAACTTAAAATATAGTCAACCACCGATGAGTTATGGATACCATCTTCCACATCTGCAACGACACCTTCGACATCTATTATGAATATTTTTTCCATGACCCCATTATCCTCAAGTGTTTCCGAAGTATAGGTTTTTTCAACAAACCCTTGGGGCATGGAAGTAAATCCATATACAACGAAAGTTAATGCACAACATAATAATAATAAAGCTATAATTACAGCACACCCGATAAAGCCAGAGAAAGCTGCAATATTTTTTACCATAGCACTAAACGTATTATTCATCGTAAAATATTATAATGTTTAAATGAAATCATCTTAGTTTATAAAAGCTATGTTTCTTGGTCAAGAAGAAAAACGCAAAAGGTATCAATTATTTGGATCGTTTATTTATTTGTTTTTCATTCCTTTAATCTTATTCTCTAATCCCCTCCTCTTTCCTACGAATGGTTATCAGCAACAGAACGAAACATATGTAGACAAAACCCCGCCCGTTGTAAAACTCAAGGAGAATGTAATTGATGATAGATTGAATCAAGGAGAAAATTTCTTGCAAAGTAACGAACCCGTATCCCTCATAAATTCCTCAAGCTTTCTCTCGCTTAGCGAACCTCGAATCCAAGATAATACGTATATTTATCCCGTACATTTGTCCACAAATCAGTATAACAAAATTTTAAAACTAAAATTTGCGGACCAAGTCGGAAATACTTCTGAAACATGGCTCTTTGTTAATCCTTGGCTCAAAGCCACAAATCAGCAAATACTTGGCTTAGATTCTTCGCCTACCTGTCAACTGTTCGACCCGAAAGAAGACATACTAACTTTACAAATAGACAAATTACACTGTGTTGAAGCCAGATTTGAAAAAAACTTTGAATTTGCCGAATTCCAAATGCAGGGAAAACTTGTCAAAGTCCACCAGATAGTCTATTTCGATCTTCTGAAAATGATGAACGCAGCCAGCCAAGACGGAATTTCTCTTGCTATTAATTCTGCTTATCGTGATTTTGACGACCAATATGATATAAATACTCGTTTTACCGAACAACTAGGGCCGAATCGGGCTGAAAAGCTCACAGCCACTCCTGGGCATAGTGAACACCAACTCGGAATTGCGATTGACTTCGGGACTTCAGAATATATTGACAAAGCTAAACCATTCGAGGATACCCTAGCTTATAAGTGGTTGAATAAGAATGCTTGGAAATATGGTTTTGTGCTTTCGTATCCGGAAGGTAAACAGAGTATAACTGGATATAGTTTTGAACCATGGCACTGGCGATATATGGGTCTGGAGCATGCTAGCAACATCCATAAACTGGGGATATTTTCCCCTCAAGAGTACCTGGCACTTATTGAAAATTCTAAAGATTAACAATAACCGATATGAGAATAGCCATCGATTGTACCAGTCTTTTTGATCAGTATTCATTTCGAGGAATTGGAAATTACACCTTGAACCTTCTAAACTCACTTCTGACAGACCAATCACACGAATGGCACCTTATTGGATTCTTAAGTGCGAAGCAAACCTTTGAGCGGCTCAATCCGAAATTATCTAATCAAACCAATATTCACTTTCATAGCGTAGGTGCGGTTAGAACTTCTATTTTGGACAAACTAATTTGGGGTCCGATGACATTAAGACCTATTTTAAAAAAAATTAGGCCTGATATCTATTTTTGTCCTAATTTCGAGCGTACCCCAATCAGAGGTTCATGGAAGAATATAACAGTAATACATGATTTGATTCCTCTTCAAACTGGAATTTATTCTGCAAAATCTTCAATACATAACCTTATCAAAGGTCTGTTTTACAAACATCTACTAAATAAATCGCTAAGAAATTCACATGCCATCGTAACTATCTCGCAAACAGCAAAAAAATCTATTTCAACAACCTTAAAGATACCTGACGAATTGATATTTGCAATACCGTTAGGTATAGGCGAAAACAAAGTCTACGTGCCTAAAGATAAGCGCTACGAAAAACAAATTTTTGACAGATACGGGATAAATGGAGAATACATATTATACTTTGGAGGTATTGAGAGCAACAAAAACCTAGAGTACCTTTTGCAGGCATTTCAAAAGTTCGCTTTTGAAATGCCTGCAATACGTTTTGTTTGTGTATCTAGCGAATGGTCAAGAAGTCTGAATGGAAAAGTAACTGCGAATTCGCAACAAGCGAAGAGACTAAACGACCTGACACATCAACTTGGTATAGATAATCAAGTAATTTTTACCGGATTCGCGCACGAGCACGATCTTCCTATCATGATTCACTATGCGAAGCTTGTAGTGCATTTATCTCAAAATGAAGGATTTGGCATTGCGGCTCTTGAGGCTATTTGCAACGCGAAACAAGTTTTGCTATCCCGAATACCCGTATATGAAGAGTTGTTTAACGAATACGCGCATTTTACATCTCTCGATTCGGTTGAAGGAACGGCAACCGATATGCTCCAACTGATGAAGTCAAAACCCGATCAAAAGATCTTAGACAAGCAGGCAGAGCTAGCGCGTAAACAATATTCATGGGATAGAACCGCAGAAGCAACACTGAATATATTTCAGAAAAGACTAAGTTTAAATAAGTATATTCAACCGCAATTTCGGAAACCTCCAAAGGATACAAATACAGAAAAATTTAAAGGAGGATCTCCACCAATTGAGAATTCACCAGATGTATTATTTGTTGCTCCTTTTGCTTTCCCGTTTAAAGGTGGAGTTGAGCTTTATATCTCTGAGATTGCTCGGCGTCTCGCTTTCGCCAATTACAAAGTTTCAGTGTTAACGCACAAACATTTACCTAATTTAGAAAAAATTGAGAATAGATTTGGTTACCAAATTGTGAGAATGACCTCTTTTTTCCAAAGGTATTACTACGCACGTTTCAACCCGGAGCTTTTCATTTGCCTGATGAAATCTAATGCGCGCATAATACACGCACAAGGCTTCGGTTTTTGGTGGCATGATATTTGCTTAATTATCAAAAGATTCACTTCGAAACGTAAAATTACTTTCGTGAATACTCCACACGGTCCGTTCATGGCTAGAAGCGACTATTCAAGATGTGGGAAACTTATTAAAATTGTTTTTACTCGAATTCAGAGAATCTACCTAAATTGGCTCTATGATTACATAATGCAAGTCAATCCTTACCAAGCGCAATGGCTCGCTAATGAATATAAGATCAGCCCAGAAAAAATTAAGTTTCTGCCACTTGGTATTGATGAATATCACTTGCGTCAAACACGCACTTCAAAAAAACTACGGGATGAACTGCGTATGGGCGAAAAAAGCATTTTGATCTCTTTCACCGGCAGATTTCACGAATATAAAGGGGTATTTACACTTTTACACGCAATCAAATACTTACATAATGACTTGCCCGGAGTCAAATTCGCGCTTATCGGGAATGACGCAGGTGCTTTGGAAAATATGAAAAGATTTATTGTAGAAAATAAATTGAACCAAACAGTTACGATTTTTGAAAATCCAAATGACAATATTCGCGATCAAATACTGGATATATCCGAAATCTTTATATTTCCTGGAGAATGGGAAGCTTATGGTCTTGCGATGCTTGAAGCCATGGCCCACGGGAACGCCATTATTGCGACACCGACTGAAGGTGCTAGGTATTTAATTGAAGAAAACAAAAATGGCAAACTTTTTCCTTTTGGAGATAGCAAGATCCTAGCCGAAACGATTAGAAGCCTGATTCAACATGATAAAATTAGAGGAGAAATGATTAAAAATAATACGAAAAAGGCCACAGGCTTATCGTGGGACAAAATATGGAATACATATGAGGAAATGTATGCGCTATTTATAGCAAGGACCAAGACATCTTAAGCGGTGGTAGTTCAGTTGGTAGAACGCTTCCTTCCCAAGGAAGAGGTCGCGAGTTCGAACCTCGTTCACCGCTCCAATTCGAAACCTCAATAAACACAGTATTATTCACGATTACCCCACATTGTTGTTCGAACTAATTTCTAGATCATTTTGATTTTTTCAAACCCTTAAATTCCTGTTCCAGAATAAAAGAATCATTGTTTTAAACAGAATTATTTAATTTTCTGTATAATTCAAAGATGTATATTAATCCATTTGGTGATTTAAATATATTTATTACAACCAAAATTTAGTTTACATATACACAACAAAACAAATTACTATAATTGCTATATTAATTCTCTATGAAGTATAAACTTAAACAATTATTCTATTTTCTGTGCTTTCTTACTTTAATCTCTTTTCGTAATAATAAGAAACATGGTAATAAAGAAAAAAAGAACATGCAAGACAATAGTTTTATAAAGATTGAATCTAAAAAACAAATCAAAAAAATAGAAACTATTGATAACTCAAAACGCCCTGAGAAAAAACAAATTACCATAAATAATCCAAGTACATTTGAAGAGTTGATAGAGTTAGTGGATTTATGTATGAATAGTTATGGTCATGAAAGATTATATGAGTATATAAATAGTAAAGGGGAAAGTCTCTTCGATATTATAGACCAAAGAATTCTGTATATGATTGAAAAAGGGGAGTTTGAAAATATAGAACAATTATTAGTACATTTAGTCAATTCCTATACTAAAACGAATACAGCTGATATACGAAGTAAAATCAAAGAACAAAAGAAGAACTCGATAATTAAACTTAACCAATCACGTGAAGACATAGTAAAACAAATACAGAAAATTTCGAAGGAAGCACCGTTAACAGAAAAATTAGTACTTGACTACCTAAGATCTCAAGCTAAATTCATAATAGGCCTTGTTGCATTAAGTCCAAATCCTGAAATTTTTGATCTTCTTGAGAAATATAGAGATACTTTAGAGGACATTATGGATATCTATGATGACAGAAGTTCTATATTGAAATATCTCCAAGAACAGGATTATGAGAGTTCAATTCAATTAATTGATAGACTATTAGATTTAGATAAATTAAATATGGCTATTGAATCAATAGTATATTTGCTTTTCACAGGTATAGATTATGAAAAAATTAAAAAATACGAAGAAATATACCAAAAATATCTAAAATTTAATAATTTAAATGATTCTAATCTCAAACTGTATAGATTTGAGACTTTCTCAGAACCAAGTAAAATCTATGCCCAAGGAGGAATGAAAGGCCTTATAAATAAAAGGGATCCTAGGGAGACTAAATTGAATTTATATAAATTTTCAAATACAAAGATTGAAGAGTTACCTGAACTAGTAACATTGAAGGAGGGGGACCCATTCTATGAAATATTTAAAAATTCTCTGGAACATTCAAATGCAATTGTGAAAATATATGAAGGGAAATATCCAAACAAAGACATTAATAAAGAAGTTCTACTTAAATCAATTATTGATAAATTACCGCAAGATTTTACTTCTACAAAATCGGTTCAGGAGATTTCCTCCTCACTCGCATACAATAATCTACTTTCACCCGGAGTGTATGGGACTGTATATTCTTCTGGAGATGGTTTTGCTATTAGTAGAATTAGATTATTAAATGTATTTTTAAAGATAGCTACCATTTCTGATAATCAAAATATTGATAAAGTAATTGAAGACAGATGTCGATTCTATTTCTTCGATCAAGGAGAATGGTTTGATAAACATTCTATAGATAGAATTGGTATGATAATAATTAATCAATTTACTTTGAAGTATTGGGTCATTCTATTTCAAGATATAGATTAATTATTTGTGAAAAAATGATTATAATTTACTTGCTACTTTTCAAAAATTCAGCTGATTTCCCACTACTAGTAGGCCGATAGACTGTATTAACTTCTTTCGAACATTGACCGTTATGTGGCTCCAAATGGAAAACTTATAACACCTAGGGAAAGAACCAAAAAGACTTGTCATACTGAGTTAAGTCAGCCCAGAACTCCTGCCTGCTGGCGCAGTCAGGCAGGTGTCGAGGGGTCGAAGTACGACAAATCTTTTAAGTTTCAAATTTTCCACTAAAAACCAACACTGTCTATTATCTTCCTTCAAACTAATTACTATCTACTCAACCACAATCGTTCCGAAATTACTTGCGTCAATATGATCATGATACTTCCAGATACCGACTTTATCGAACGTGAAAGACCAACTCTCACCAACTTCATAACCCTTGCACGCATCAAAAGCCGTGCCATCCGAATCTGGACAATGTTCTTCCAGCGAAGTTCCATCATATACTGTGTGAGTAGGATGCATGGCTGATGCGGGCCACATGGATTTCGAACTCTCGTTTTTAAAAACTACACTATCGCCTTTTTTAATTATCAGCGAATTCGGTGAATAACCTGAATCGGTATAGGAAATCACTTTCTCTTCAACTGGCGGCGTCACCGTATCTGTTGCAAGAGCATTAGTATTTTCACCAGGTGCTTCAACATTCGCTTCCTCAGTAACTGTCGGTGTTAGTGATCCTATAGGTTCGTTCCCTACATCACTTGGAGCTTGTTTATTTGCCATTAAAAAATAGCCCCCCACTAATATCACAAGCAATAACACAACTACCATTAAATTCTTTGACATCGAGACAATAAATAAAGTTAAATAATTAGCTTGATCACTTTAGGGCAATTTAAAATATTAAGCAAATTTCGTATTCATAGCATTTACATAAGAATTTCTAATATCTTACCAGTCTTTGATTTCCAAGCAAGCTATCTAAATTTAGTATAATATTTACTTAACCAATATAAAACCATGCAGAGACTATTTCTAGCATCCGAGGCCAAACATCCTGAGTCAATGGAAAAACTCAAGAAATTTATTGGAGGGAGCTTTGCCAATAAACAAATTGCATACGTTCCAACTGCCGCGAACGGCGAATTTTACGGATCATGGAAAGGTGGAGGTAGTATCCGCGCTGCTCTATCTACCGGAGCTCGCGTAAAAATAGTGGAACTCGAATCTAACCACTACACCAACGTAATAAAAGAAATAATGGGAAGCGATATTTTGTGGCTCGCAGGCGGAGTTGTCAGTTATTTGCTCTATTGGATAAATAGAGTCGAGCTTAATAAAGCTTTGCCTGAAATGTTTGAGAATGGTGCAGTTGTTGTCGGTTCAAGCGGTGGAAGTATGGTGTGTTCAAAGACACAATATACAGCACAATTCTATATAGGTGAAGAGGATCCCGAATTATGTATATTGCTCGGTCTTGGATTGATAGATTTCGAAATTTATCCCCATTATGAAGATGCGCTAAGAGATCATATTGAAGCGAACTGGAAACCGGGACAGGGGAAACTTTATTTGTTAAAAAATGGAGACGCTATAACTAAAGTTGGAGACAAAATCGAAGTACTGGGGGAAGAAAGACTAATCGAAAAATAAATAAAACTACAAGCGGTCATACCCTAAAACACCTTATGGCAGCAGTTTCTCTTTACTTTATTTTAATTGGGATAAAGCAAAGAAAAATTCTAAATTAACAAAGTTTGAATTAAGGATTTGTTTAAAAAAATTTTTATTGACAAACCACATATCTTATAGTACAATATCCCTAACAATTTAAAAAACCTCTGGAAATAGTAGTTTTTTGAGAATTTGTAGCAAGCCAACGTAGCTGCAAGGTTGGTAAATAGATCAAAAAACGAACGCGTTCAGAGTTCCTTGACTGAAGAAATCTCTCAAAGAAATTATCACGAGAGAAAGTAAGTCAAAATCTTGAATTCAAGTGTCGAATTTCTCGGAGCTTGAACAAGAGATTGCAAGGTTAGGTTAGCAATAACCTAATAAAGGAAGGTGGTACCATGAGAAAACTCTCATCCTTTCACGTAAAAATCTGATGCAAGTCAGACAACGTGAACAGATGAGAGTTTTTTTTGTGTTTAATTACGATCTAAGCAAATTATGAAAAATAAAGATAAAACACTAACCAAAGACTTTAGGTTTTGTATGGATCGCCGTCGGAACCTTTGATTCATCATAGATTTGACCGATATTTATCTTTACTTATCTATATTTAAATACATCTTAAGAATACAGGAGCCAAAAATTATTTGTTTTATTAATATATAAAATTACAAATCAAAAAATGCCAAAACCGATTAATAACAACACGGTTGTATTAGCCTTCTCGGGTGGATTAGATACGACTTTTTGTGTACCTTATTTACAAGAACAAGGATACGACGTAATAACAGTCACTGTAGATACAGGTGGGTTTACGAAGAAGGGTGAAATTGAAGAAATTGAACAGAAATCAAAATCTTTAGGTGCAATCAAACATTTCACCATTGACGCAAAGGACAGTTACTACAAAAAAATCATTTCATACGTGATTAAAGCCAATGCACTAAGGGGTGGAGTTTATCCCCTTTTAGTAGGACCGGAGAGAGTCATGCAGGCAATGAAAGTGATAGAGATAGCAGAAAAAGAAAACGCTTTCGCAGTTGCGCATGGATCTACTGGCGCTGGTAATGACCAAGTACGATTTGATAGTGCTATTAGGACACTATCCCCAAAGCTGAAAATCATAGCACCTATTAGGGAATTATCTATGACAAGAGATCAAGAGTATCAATACTTAGAAGAACATAGCATTCCAATAAAAAAGGTCAATAAAGTTTATTCGATTAATCACGGAATGCTTGGATCGACAGTGGGAGGAAAGGAAACTCTGGGTTCTTGGGAATCACCACCCGATACAGCCTATCCAACATTAAACCCGATTGAGAATGCGCCCGACAAACCGCAAGAAATAATTCTAACTTTCAAGAAAGGCTTGCCAATAAAAGTTAATGGGAAGGGAATAAGCCCGGTGGAATTGCTCTACCACCTATATACCCTGGGGGCCGAGCATGGTGTAGGCAAAAATATCCATCTTGGAGATACCATACTCGGAATCAAAGGCAGGGTTGCTTTTGAAGCACCAGTGGCCGAAATACTTATCAAAGCTCACAGGGAACTAGAGAAGCTCGTACTTACTAAAAATCAAATGTTTTGGAAAGACATTTTGAGCCAAGCTTATCAAGGATTCCTACACGAAGCAGAGTATTTCGATCCCATTGTCAAAGATATCGAGATGATGATAGATAGTAGCCAAAGTGTAGTTTGCGGAGAGGTAAGAGTCAAATTATACAAAGGAAACGTAATAATTATTGGCGTTAAAAGTAAATATTCATTGATGAATACCAAGATTGCTACTTACGGAGAGGAAAACAAATTGTGGAGCGGGAAAGACGTTGAAGGTTTTTGTAAGATTTACGGACTACAAGGAGCGATAGCAAATTCTATTTCTAAACATCATCAAACACTCAGTCATGAAAAAAATTAAATTAGATAAAATTTCATCTATAGTCAAGAATCTAAATCTAGGTAATGAGGTTGAATTCAGTGACAAAATAAATTCTGCTTCAGGGATGGTTCTCATAGCTGAAGTCATCGATCATGCAAATACTTTCAATGAATTTGAATTCCAAAACGGAAGGCTTGGCTCAGTTTACAAAGGAGATATCATACCCGTTGTTTTGGGAAAACGAAGAGCTATTAGCTACTACAGCAGCGATATCCCAAAAGTAATAAAAGTAGGTGACGTGCTCACAATGACAACTCCTGCCGGAGTAGCTGGAAAATTGGTAGGTATAAATAAAGCTAAATTTGGAAACCCGCCTCCAGATCTAAAAATACTTGGAGCGCTCATGCTCAATGGAAAGCAAGTAAATATCATGGATTATTCTATCCAGCATAAAAAATTTCTTGAAAAGTCCGCCCCCATCATTACTGTATTAGGCTCTAGCATGGAAGCTGGCAAGACCACCGTGATGAAACAAATCGGACAAATTTCAAAAAAACTAGGAATCCACCCTGTCGCAATCAAAGCCTGCGGAGCGGCATATTTGCAAGATTCATTCAGAGCGTATGACTCTGGTTTTATTGATTACAAGCTTTTTATTGATGCGGGTATGCCTACTACTTGCGAACCAGCCGAAAAGGTCATTGGCGGAACCCTGGGTTTGCTATTTGAAGCCAATAAACTGAATCCTGATCTGATAGTCGTAGAATGCGGTGCTGGTATTCAAGATGAGTACGGCGTTTATGAATTAATCAGCAATAAAAAATTCAATAAGTTCGTAAAGGCTAACATCGTCGCATGTTTAGATTTTGTTTCCGTATGGGGGTGTAAAGAAATTTTAGACAAAATCAACTACCCAATAGATATCATCACTGGACCAGTCATGAATAACGCAACTTCATGGGAATACATCAAATCAAAATTTGATCTAGAGGGAGAAAGCAATCTGAATGGAATGCCGAAGCTAGAAAAATTAATCTTGAATATTATTTCGTAATTTTATTTTTTATTTTCTTAACCATGTCACAAGATACTACTGTGAAGTTGAGCAAAAAAATTGAGTCGTTTATCGTCTCAAATACCCAGATGCAGCTTGACAAACAAATGGCCGGATTCGATATCTGGGGGACAATTGCTCATGTACTGATGCTTTACAAGACGAATATTATCAACAAGGAGCAGGCAGCGAAAATATTGAAAGCGCTTCTTGAAATACAAGTAGAATACGACAAAGGGAATTTCGAAATTGACCCGGCAAAGGGTGCTCAATTATCTCTCGAAGATATGATAATCCAAAAAGCTGGAAGTGAAGCTGGACTCGCTGCGCATACTGGTCGAAGTAGAAATGATCAGATAATGGTAACTGAGAATCTCTCCGTCAAAGAGGAATTGCTTTCAGTCATTGCAAAATCAAATGAGGTTGTCGAGGCTTTAATTGCTAAGTCTAAAGACCACATTCATACTGTCATGCCCGGCTATACTCATATGCAACCAGCAAAACCAACAACATTTGGCCAATGGTGTCTTGCATACGCAGATACTATTATGATGGCCGTTCAATCTTTGAAATTCTACTTCGATAAATTTAATTTAAATCCGCTTGGAGCGGCTGAGTCGTACGGAACTTCATGGCCAATCGATAGGGAATACACCACAAAATTACTTGCGTTTGATGAGGTCTGGGAAATACCTCAAGCAGTGATATCTAGTAGAGGACAATTTCAGCTTGAAATCCTTTCAGGGTTTAGTGCCCTTACTATGGCTCTAAATAAAATGGCATGCGATTTGATGATATTCACAAGTTTCGAGCATGGGACTATAAGTCTTGGGGAAGATGTCGCGCAAAGACTACACCCAATAACGGGCAGTTCAATTATGGCACAGAAAAAAAACCCGGATGCGATCGAGCTTATCCGAAGTATGGGACCACAACTAACTGGGATATTTACCGCAGCATCGAATGTTCTAAGTGGTCTTCCGATGGGCTACAACAGAGACTCTAGGGAAATAAAAGAATACATTGATTTAGGCTTCCAAAAGGTTAATGCCTGTCTTGATGCCGTTTTAACTACAATAAAGACTATGGAGCCAATGAAACAAAGAATGCTTGATTTGGTAAACCAAAACTATTCGATGACTACTGATGTTGCTGACTTTATTGCCCAGAAAACAGGGACACCTTACAGACTTGTCTATAAGATTGTCGGAAAGGTTGTTGATAAAGCAATCGAAACTGGTAAGTTCCTGAAAGACATTACTGCAAAAGAAATCATTGAAACCGGAAAAGAGTTTGACGCTATTCTAAATATTATGGATAAAGATATTCAGATGATCTTAGATCCGGTAGTGGCGGTAGATAAGAGAAATCACATCGGAGGAGCAAATGAGAATGTGATGAATAAATTAATCCTCTCAAAGCATGCCCAACTGCAAAATCTGCAAGAGTGGGTCTCAGGAAAAATTAAATTTATTGCGGATACTAAAGCGACGACGTATGCGAAGGCAAAAGAAATTGCCGGTATGTAATTATCATTTTCCCCCTCTCGGGTGGGAGGGGGAATTAAAAATTTTAATATGAACAAAAAAACAACTACTGAAAAATTTATCGAAATTTCTAAGATTGATAGTCCATCCGGACAAGAAAAGAAGATGGTTGAGTTTATGAAAGCTTGGCTGAAGCATATTGGATTCGACTATACGGTGGACGAGATGGGTAATATATTGGCGAATAATTTCAACTTCTGCCCTCCTCTGTCTTCCAAGGATTCTGGGTATGAATCGATCATGTTTTGCGCCCATCTCGATACTGTTCAACCCGGTGAAGGCATTGTATCTTTTGTTGAAGAAGGATGGATAAAGAGCAAAGGAAATACTATTGCGGGTGTTGATAACAAAGCATCTGTCGCCGCGATAATGGACGCGATTGAAACATATGTTTACCTTACTCTCAAAGGGAAAAAGGAGCAACAAAAACCGATTGAGCTATTATTTACGTGCGAGGAGGAAACGGGTAAAAATGTTGAATTTATCAAAAAGCTTAATTTTAAATCAAGGAAGTGTATTGTCCTAGATTCCTCGAACCCAATAGGCGGTATAGTTCTTCGATCAACCTACTGTGAGAATTTCTACGTTGAACTAACAGGTCTAGCTGGTCATGTTTCTAAGATAGATGCAACAAAAAATGCTCTTGTACCCGCTCTAGAAGCTATAAAAAAACTACCTGTCGGGATGGTTGATGAAAAAACAACAACCACGATGAATATTGGGACTATGCAGGTAGGTCCGGGTGTCAATACAATTCCGGACAAAGTCTTGATTGGGGGCGAAGTTCGAAGTTATTCGCAGGAAATGTTTAAAAAAATAATGGCCAAGATAAAAAAAGCGTTTTTAAATGAAGCAAAAAAATATTATGTAAAAATAAATTACAAAACTAAAGGCTTCTGCCCGGGATATGAACACCATGAGGATGATAAATTTGTAAAAGAAACTAAAGTGGTGTTAGAAAAAGCCAGCTTAGATGTCTATTATCTAACGAAATCAGGCGTGAGTGACGCAAACACTCTAAACGAGATGGGCATCAAAACTTTGAATCTAACAAATGGAGGGATGCATCCTCATACAACAAACGAAAAAATCTTAGTAGAAGATCTCGAAAAACTGTCGGAAATTATCTTAAATGTTATACAAAGCTAACTATGTTTGAACAACTAGACCCATGGCAGTCATTGACAGAGGAGCAATATGCTAAGCTAGTAGATACGGCGCGAACGGCTTTCCCACAACTGAATCACCCAACAGCAATGTCCGGTATGGAGATTCAAGCTGGAACGAAAATCGAGGGAGGAAATCCTAATGGGACTCTTTACCACCTTGGACTCCCTGGAGAATTAGATCCCGGAGGGAAATTTATCCCAAAGGTAGGGATACACCATGATGGTACTCCAAATTCTTTGCTCCCACCAGTTTTAGATATGACAGATTGGACCCAAGCTGTATTGAAAGACGACAGACTTAGTCGATTTACTGACGACCCACTTGCTACTGCTTGGGAATTAGTTGCGAATCTTTATCAGGATTCATCGTTTCTTGATTATTTAAATACTCATTTACGAGCGGTTTTAGGTTGGCAAGAAACTCAAGCTAACCTTAGACACTATATGGTTGCCAGTTGGAACCACCCATCAAATGTACTTGCTCTGTGGCCAGCTATAACGTATCATGCCGACACGATCGCAAGACATCCAGCATTAATAATGGGACCTGCATCAGGAGAACACTGTAGAACGCTGGTCTCAGCTCTTACCCAAAACCTGGGTGAACAGCTGCCTCCCCTACACGCCATTGATGTGTTTCGGGCTCCGCTTGATGACGTTTTGGCTCGCTACTCACAAGTAACTGTCCACCAATGCGATTGGGCCGGTATGGATCCGCATTTTGGTGAAATCAGATTTGGCTCAGTATTTGCGCATTTTCCTTTGAGTACTTTAGTAGCGCCTGTGAACGGTAAATTGAAACCAATTACAGTTCCAGATTTTCCAAATCATACCCTTGCCCTTCAGACAACACAAAGAGTCCTAGATCAGATGTGGCAGGTTCTCGTCCCAGGTGGAATCGCAGTATGGACATGTGGATTTCCAGCTGGTAACCCAAATAGGTGGGGAAATGTTGCGCAAGCTATAGCTGCTATGGAACAGGCGGGCTTCACAAATGTTTCAGACGTCCCAATTGTAGACTATCTATCAACTCAAGGTCCCAAAAGTCAGGAGACTTATAAGCTAGGAGTAAACTTTATGCTTGCAGGGCAAAGGCCTGCTCGAAGAGCCTTAAAGCCCATATTTAATTAAGCTTACAAAAAAGCTCAAAGTGAATTTTTATACACAAAAAATTAAAACTACATATCTACGCCGCAGCGAACGAAAGATCGTGAAGTCTTTGCGGTGCTATTGTTACTGCCCTCAATTCTAATCCATATACACAGCATATAAAGTCAAGGCTTCAGTAATTAGGAGCTTATCTGTCTATTTCATTTTCTTTTAAGTCATGAGCAAACATTTTTTATCAATAAACGATCTAACAAAAGAAGAAATCACGGAGGTAATCAAAAACGCCATTAAACTAAAATCAGAGCTCTATAAAAAGGGTGCGAACCCAGAATACCTGAAAAATAAAAGCATGGCCATGATATTTGAAAAACCAAGCCTAAGAACTAGATTATCTTTCGAAATCGGGATGACTCAATTAGGGGGACACGCAATATATCTCGGACCAAATGATATTGGGCTAGGGACAAGGGAAAGCATACCCGATATTGGGACAGTGACTTCTAGCATGGCGGATATTATCATGGCAAGAACATTCAAGCATGAGACGTTAATTGAACTAGCAAAATACTCGCAGGTACCGGTAATAAATGCACTTTCGGATTTAGAGCATCCATGCCAAATTCTTGCTGACCTCCAAACGATTTATGAACAAACAGGAAAATTGTCCGGTCTGACTATAGCATTCGTAGGAGATGGAAATAATAACGTTACACACTCATTTGCCCTTGCAGCCACAAAACTAGGAATGCATTTCAAATACGCTTCTCCAAAAGGATACCAAATGAATAAAGTGGTAGAATCCAAAGCGAAAGAAATAGCTAAGGCAAACAAATTAGTTTTCGAAGCCAGTCACAATCCACTTCAAGTCTTAAAAAATACTGATGTAGTAGTAACTGACACTTGGGTTAGTATGGGGCAAGAATCCGAGAAAGACAAAAGACTCTCCATCTTCAAAAACTACCAGATTACATCGAAACTAATGAGTATGGCTAATTCTGGCGCTATCTTCATGCACTGTTTACCAGCCCATAGGGGATACGAAGTTTCAAGCGATGTGATCGACGGTCCACAGTCTGTGGTATTTCAAGAAGCCGAAAACAGATTGCACGCACAAAAGGCACTTATCCTTTTCCTGATCAATATAGATATCAACCAAAAGACATGAAAAAAGCACTACTAGTTCTTGAATCTGGACAGATATTCAATGGAACAGGCCATGGTGCCTGCGGGACGTACCTAGGAGAGCTTGTTTTTACAACAGCCATGACGGGGTACGTCGAAGCTTTAACAGACCCTTCCTATATTGGACAGTTGCTGGTATTCGCCTACCCTCTAATTGGTAATTATGGTGTTGATATGGAATTTGCTGAATCTAAAGTCATTCAACCTGAAGGTATCGTATGCAGTGAGATATGTACAAAACCATACAAAGGCTTTCACCTTGATAAGTTTTTATTAAAAAATAAAGTAGGTGGGATAAGCCAGATAGATACAAGACAACTCGTAAGGCTAATAGCAAAAGGAGGAAGTATCAAGTCTGTTTTGACTGTATTTAATGAAAAAGCTGGACCAATCACTACACAGATTGCCGATAAAAAAACAAAGACATATAACAGAGACGGTTCAAAAAGAATTGTACTTATTGATTACGGATACAAAAAAAGCATCCTCGAAAATCTTATCGAGCATAATAACACGGTAATAGTTGTCTCGAAGAATTTATCGGCTGACGAAATCTTGAAATACAAACCAGCCGGTGTTGTACTATCCAACGGTCCAGGCGACCCCAGTGCCTATATATTTGAAATAAGTGTGATTCAAAAACTACTTCAATTAAATATTCCTATTTTGGGTATTTGCCTTGGACACCAATTACTTGGACTTGCGATAGGAGGAGAAACTTATAAAATGCAGTTTGGACATAGAGGATTAAATCAGCCTGTGCAGAACTTAACTACAAAAAAGGCTTACATAACCTCGCAAAATCACGGCTACGCAATCAAAGAATCTTCCCTGCCGAAAGATTGGATAGTTACTCATATTAACCTAAATGATAGGAGTATAGAAGGAATTAAAAATAAAACAAAGCCATGGTTTTCGATACAGTTTCATCCAGAAGCAAATCCCGGGCCCCATGATTCAAAGGAATTATTTAATGAATTTTTCTCACTTCTCAAATGAAAAAATTATCAAAAGTTCTAATTTTAGGTTCGGGTCCGATAATAATCGGACAGGCTGCGGAGTTTGATTACTCTGGAACCCAAACCAGCATCTCGCTCAGAGAAGAAGGCATAAAAACTATAATTTTAAACTCCAACCCTGCAACAATACAAACGGATCTGACAGTGGCCGACAAAGTCTATATACAACCAATCGATGTCCATTCAGTTTTATCGATCCTGCAAAAAGAACAACCAGATGGACTGATTATTTCTGCTGGTGGTCAAACCGCCCTTAATTTGGGTCTAAAAGTGTGGAAAGAAAGAATATTGTCGAAATATAAGCTAAAGATTCTCGGGACATCCATACAGACAATCAATATTGCTGAAGATAGAGAGAAATTCAAGATCAAAATTCAAGAGCTTGGTTTACCTACACTACCAAGTATAAATACAAACAATGTAAACGACGCCATCAACTTTGCGAAAAAAATTGGATATCCTCTAATAGTAAGACAGTCTTTCTCTCTCGGGGGAAATGGAGGAATTACTGTCAATAATGAAACCGAATTAATTAAACATTTTAATTCAAATCATTCTCAGAGCACTAAAAAAATGTTCTTTATAGAGCAAAGTGTCATCGGCTGGGCTGAACTAGAATATGAAGTAATTCGAGATAATGTGGGGAACAAAATTATTGTCTGTAATATGGAAAATATTGATCCAATGGGAGTACACACAGGCGAATCCATAGTCGTGGCTCCAAGCCAAACTCTAAATGATGATATACATCAAATTTTACGAAACGCGGCTTTTACGATTGTGGAAAAGTTAAAAATTGTGGGTGCATGTAATGTACAATTCGCGCTAAATCAATTTACGGGTAAATATTATGTTATCGAAGTAAACCCAAGATTGTCCAGAAGTTCAGCTTTGGCTTCCAAGGCAACAGGATACCCTATTGCCCGAATAGCGGCCAAACTTTCACTCGGCAAAAAATTACCAGGTCTGACCAATCCTATCACAGGAAAAACAGCATTTTTCGAACCTGCACTTGATTATGTCGTAGTCAAAGTACCGAAATGGCCTCACGAAAAATTCCCGATGTTAGACAAAAGCATTGGAATTTCTATGAAAAGTACGGGGGAATCTATGGGTATAGGCCGAACTTTCGAAGAAGCGCTTTATAAGGCAATCGAAGGTTTAAATCAGAAAGACTACTGGCAACCCTTGGTAGCTAATGAAAAAGAACTGAAGAGTCAACTAAAACAACCAAACGTTGACCGGTTGAAATGGATATTTTCAGCTTTCACACAAAAATTATCCGTTTTCGAAATTGCAAAACTCACGAGAATAAACATTTGGTTTATTCAAAAACTTTATCAGCTTTCAAAAACTACAAAAACAATAGAAAAAAACATCAACGTTTACAAAATGGTGGATACTTGTGCAGGAGAGTTTCAAGCTATTACACCCTACTTCTATTCAACTCATGGTTCAGAAAACGAAGCTACTGCTTTATCCGGTCCCAAAGTAGTAATATTAGGCTCAGGGCCGATCAAAATCGGGCAAGGCATCGAATTTGACTATATGACGGTTCATGCAGTCGAAACAATACAAAAGAAAGGGTTAAAAGCTATTGTCGTTAATAATAATCCCGAGACAGTAAGCACAGATTATTCCATGTCAGATCGGCTATATTTTGAGCCATTAACAAAAGAATTTGTCCTAAAAACTCTGGAAAATGAAAAAAATGGCTTATCTGGTGTAATCTGTCAATTTGGTGGGCAGACATCAATCAATCTGGCAGAAGATATTGAGAGAGACGGATACAAAATACTTGGAACTGCCTCAAAATCGATTAAAGTTTCTGAGGATAGAAAAGAATGCGCGATACTCTTAAAAGACTTGGGATTACTAATGCCGGAACACAAGGTGGCACTATCCAAATCTCAGGTATTTAAACATTCCGCATCTCTTGGATTGCCCGTTTTATTAAGACCTTCATTCGTCATAGGCGGAGAAGGTATGATCATTGCCAATTATCATACCGATATTGAAAATTATCTCAACAGGTTACCTAGTGAACAGTTCTCCACCCCCCTATTGATCGACAAGTTTCTCTCTAATGCGCTTGAAATTGATATAGATTTTATTTCTGACGGCACGACTGTACAATGTTTCGTAAGCGAACAAATTGAACCGGCAGGAGTGCATTCAGGTGACAGCACAAGTATATTTCCAGCACAGAACATAAACGAGGAAATGTTCAACTCAATCGTTTTGACAACAAAATTAATTGCGCAAAAATTAAAAATTATTGGCTTAGGAAATATTCAATGTGCTATACAGGAGGATAAATTATATATATTAGAAATTAATCCCAGAGCATCCAGAACGATCCCATTTATTAGCAAATGTCTCGGAATATCCTTAGTCGAACACGCCACAAATCTTATACTAGGTGAAAAATTAACAAAAATAATTCCACATAGCCGATCGGTCGCCATTAAAGTACCAATATTTTCAAACCATAAACTAAAAGGCATAGACACAAATCTAGGTCCGCTAATGAAGAGCACCGGAGAAGTAATGTATGTTGGAAAAACCTATAAAGACGTTTACAATCAAATGAATATCGAACGCAAAACCATAAGGAAGTAATACTTGGACATAGATTAATATTGCTTCGGTTAGACACATCACATATCTTCAAATTCGTTGAGGAAGGTCTTTATTAACTATGCATTAAGTTTTAATGTAATGCTGACGAGAGGACTCGAACCTCCACACCTTACGGCACTACCACCTCAAGGTAGCGTGTCTACCGATTCCACCACGTCAGCATATCTATACATGCACTCAGAGGGAGTCGAACCCACAACCTACGGTTCCGAAGACCGTTGCTCTATCCAGTTGAGCTATGAGTGCGAATATTATAGTCCTTCAGAAACCGCTAATTCAAATACTTTTCAAATCGCTAGCCTTAAGATTATATCAATTGTGTGTAGGCATTCAAAGCAGGATTAGCTATAATCATACACTTGATTAATACTATGATGATTGATAAGAGCAAAATCAATCCAATCACGACAGTTGGAGTTCATAACGTAATCTTCCATAAAGGTCAAATTCTGGTTATCAGACGCTCCAACTACAATGATTCCTATCCGCGACATTGGGATTTTCCCGGGGGCAAACTAGAAATTTTGGAACAGCCGGAAGAAACGGCCATTAGAGAGGTGTTCGAAGAAACAGGTCTGAAGATCAAGATAGACTCAATACTAGGCGCATATTGTGAAATTTACGCCTCAGAATATTGGGCGACTTCAATCCTTTTCAAAGCCAAAGCACTTACTGATAAGGTTATACTTGACGCAGAACATACTGAATTCAAATGGATACCACCAGAAAAACTTTCAAATTTATCGCCAGCAAGGGGAATGATTCAAAAGGCTCTCGAACTGCTTAAAATCGACTCTTAATTTTTCCTTGAACTATTAAACTTTTTTGCCAAACCCAGTAAAAGTATACAATGATTGCCATCCTTCGACATCTGCCTACCCTGCAGGGGATCGGGTGACATAGAAATTACAATTATTGCATGGTGGATATTTACCCTCCCGCAAAGCATCAAGTTTCTGTTTGATATATATTGTTTTTTTGGTAAAATTGTATCGCTTTATCGAGTTCAGATAAAAGCTCAATTTTGACCAGAGGTCGACTAGCCTTTGACTAAGATTTACCTGCTCAAACAGGACTGTCTGGGAAGATGGGGAGCATCCCGATCATAGATCGGGAAGGTTGCTCATTCTTTTATCGTTCTTTTTATAATTTGTGGGATCGTAGCTCAATTGGTTAGAGCACCCGCCTGTCACGCGGGAGGTTGCCGGTTCGATCCCGGTCGGTCCCGCCACAAAATTTAAATGTTCTTCACATATATCTTAAAGTCTCTCAAGACAGGAAAA
This sequence comes from Candidatus Dojkabacteria bacterium, assembly GCA_041918255.1. Lineage (GTDB taxonomy): Bacteria > Patescibacteriota > Dojkabacteria > B142 > WJKM01 > JAYRWD01. The sequence continues at coordinate 27 of JAYRWD010000054.1, read as the reverse complement.
TACTACATAGGCCATACGTCTAATATC
>JAYRWD010000053.1:0-11645 GCA_041918255.1 Candidatus Dojkabacteria bacterium | reverse complement strand
AATTCAAACCTGCCCAATCCGGAATATCTAGAAAATCCATTACAAAAGGCTTCAGAATCAAGGAAGCAATAAACACAATGACACCAAGTATACCTGCCACAAGTATATTTTTACGCAAACTTTCAAATGCAAGTTTCACAGTATCATTAGCCTGCGAAAGGATCACAGCCGAGATGCCAAATATAGCCATCAAGGCTGAACGTTCAAGTATCCCGAGCGTATTATACAAGTGAGCATCAGCTACACTTAACCGATGAGAAACTAAAATAGTATCTAGATTAAACATAATTTCCACGCACAGGAATATTACCAAACTCAACGCCAGTTGCTTAATATCCGGCATCTTCACCTCTCGCGTATTCAATCTGCCCTTGTTCGGAAGAATAAAACGTGCCCCATATACAGCCAAAAAGGATGCCACCAAAGCCGCAAACCAAATTCCTGTATTACCAAACCTAGTGAAGAGATAAATACCCAATAACACCTTCAAAAGATTTTGAGCCAATACCAATAGAGTCGATGAAATAAAAACTTGCCTGTGTTGGATAATCCCCACACTGATTAGCAAAGCAACCTGAGAAATAGCCGCCAGAATGAGCAAAAGACTAGCAAATAAACTACCATTACTGTAATAAGCGACGCCCCAACCAGCTAAAGCTAGTAGCGATAGCGTTGCCGGAATAATCAAGTAAAAGTACCTTCTTAATCCCACCAAGATGACCGAAGCTACATCCGCCCCGTAAAGCGTGAAGGCATATTTCGCGACCTTGCTCACCGAAGTCAAAATCATGAAACATCCCATATACGCATTAAACACGTTGAATTCCTGCTCACGGGCTACCTTCAAAACATATATACCCATGACCAGATTCAACACACCCCCTATATTTGTACCCAAAAGCAAAACAAAATAATTTTGAATCTCTACCCATTTTACCTTTCGCAAATTAATGATTTGCAGTTCCATAGAAAAATATAATCATAGGATTAATTCACTTCCACTCTAATATCTTCTAAATACTTCGTTGTTTTCACCAATCCATTAGTTTCGTTAGCGTAAATTATCTCTGAATTAGAGAAAAAATTTCGCAGATACTCAGCACTAACTGTCTTTGTCGGATTAAATACAATAATATTTGTCCCCAGACTCGTCGAAATGGCATCTGAAGTAAAAAATAGAAATTCAAAATACGGATTTTGCATTTGTAACTTTTTAATTTCACTCCCTTCCCCAGCCTCTTTGCCCGTTCGATTCACAACCAAAACCGAAGCTTTGTCGCGATAGAGATCACCGAAAGCACGGATCCGATCAATTTCTGTGCGAATTCCTTTGAATGTCATATCCTTTGGCTTAATAACGTAAATTCCGCCCGAAGCAAGAGGATCTAGACCTTCAGGCATCTGGGTTTCAAAGAAATACTTATACTCACCACCGAAATTCACATCCAGTACAACTGAGATAGGATCCTTATCAGCCTTTTGAATTTCTCTGATCCCGCCCAGTACATCCTGATAGGTAAGATTTGATTTTACATAACCCTTACTCGAAACGCTCTGATATATCTTCCATCCATTTGCTAATTTCTCTACTAGATTTGTACCATCCCCGAGCAATTGATCCTTAATAGCGTCCAGAACTTCCTGTTGTCTTCGCGCTCTATCAAAATCCGAGCTATATTGCCTTGCACGTGAATAAATTAGAACATCTTGCGCGTTCATCAAATTCAAACCTTTCGAAAATTTGAAAACACAATATTCAGGAAAATCAGTAGCAAAATTACATGCCCTTTGATAATCTGTTCGTAGCTCAGAGTAAGGATATAAATCTAAAAAATCTTTTTTCAAGGTTATATTAATTCCTCCAATCGAATCTACAGCCTCAGTAACCGCATCAAAATTAACTATCGCTGAATAATGAATTTTTATATTCAAAATTTGTTCGATCACATGTTCCAGAAGTTGTACCCCATTGCCTTTCTCCCCTCCCCCCGCATTAAAGATAGAATTTATCTTAGAACTCAGTTGACGCCCATTGTATGTATAAGTTAGATACAAATCACGGGGAAAAGAAATCAGAATTGTTTTACCTGTTTCATGATCATACGAAGCTATCATAATAGTATCGGTATTCATTAGTCCTGGATCATTCGCTCGAGTATCCACCCCTATCAAAAGAGCATTAGTATAACCTCCAGTTTCTTGCAATTTCGGCAGCAACGACCAACAATTCGCATCCAATTCATTTTCTTTGTCTTTACAATTAACACCCACTCCCAGTTTTGAGAAAGGATTCAATGAAACCTTTCCTTGACCCAAACCCCAAATTCCACCATAACCAAAATATGTGATTAGAATAACCCCGATCAGAAGAACAGAAAATTGAAAAGTTGAGAGTTGATTCAGTTTGGCGTTTATAGTTTGGAAAAAATTTGTCAGACCAAACTTCTTTCGATTAATTATTCTTGAATCTATTGTAATTACTTTCTGTTTCACCATACTAATTATTTAATCTATCACAAATTAACTTGCCGCCAAGATGTTAATAGCCTTCCTTACAGTTCAACACTATATTCACTAGCCTATCAGCAAGCCAATTAATCTCCCTTTCAATATGTTCAAATGTGATCAAATCAAACTTTTGTTTCAAAGTTAATACTTTTTTATGCAAAACTGAAATATTTGGTTCTTTTACTCTATATTCCCCATTCATTTGCTTAACTACTAGTTCGCTATCTAATCTACACACAATTTCTTTGATTCCAAGTTTATTAGCCTTTATCAATCCTATGATTAAACCTTCATATTCCGCCTCATTATTTGTAACCCTACCTAATCCCTTAGAGTCAAAATAGATCGGTTTCACTTCGTCATATAATAAATAAGCACACGCTCCTTGACCAGGATTGCCGCGCGAACCACCGTCAGAAAATAAATAAAACATAAGATTCAAAATCAAAAAATTATTTAGGCTGAGCTAGACGAGGCATTAAGAACTTAAACAATTTCTTCTTTTTGTTCTTTCACATATGTATTCCATTCTTCAAAAACCCTGACAATTGATTTGAATGGCGATTCAACAATATAGTCAAGGAATAACGGAATAGGACTTAAGCTAGCCACGCTTTCAGTCAATTTTTTGCCTACTACAAGCACTGGAGTAGCTATCATATCAATCAAAGGGGTAAAAATATTTCCTTTCATAGGCACAACTACTATTTCCATGGCCAAATTTCGAACCCGTAAGGCCCCAAAACTTATTAAACTCAAGAACAAAACAAATATGCCTATACTGACTGAAGTAAATCCTAGATATTTCTTCAATAAGTAAGCTATGCCTCCTACCACGGCAAAAAATATTAAATATGAAAAAATTCTAAATATGAAGTACATAAAAGGTTTATCGCGGTCTCTTGCAAGACCATCGTGCACAAACCGTGTCCGTGTTGGGTCCATAAGTCTATCTATCATTTCAATAATTGCAGTGGTATTTCTCATTTTTGGTATTCGGAAGCTCCCAGCTATGAGAGCCATTAGAATAGGAGGAAACAGAATGTTTATCCCTAACGGTAAATAATCAACAGATCCATTTACATATATCTCATATGGTACCTCTACCAAGAACGCCAGTACCATTTTTGTCATAGCAAGATAAATCACTGTTTTAATAATCAATTTTGTGATCTTTCTGCCAAGTTGGGAATACTCAAGATTGCATGTAGCTTTGATATGCTCATCTCTTTCTCCTTTGTCATCAAGTATCTTCTCTGCAGTATTTAGATTATCTTCAATAGTTTTATTGAGTACTTTCAACGGGATAGATTGTCGAATAAACTCCTTAAATTTACGATTTGAGATGGCATAAGACATATGCGTTTCGATATCATCTAGGGTATTATTGAGCCTGTGCAAGATGGAGTCAATATAGTCTGGAGTGGCTTGTATCCAATTGTTGAAAGCGTTTGTAAACATGTAATATTTGATCATAGCTCTATCAAACTTGTTTACGGATTTGATAACATTTATATAAGTTTGAATATTTTCTTGCTTTTCGTTTAAATTAGCCGATTTAGCAATTTTTAAGGGTGTGAGATTAAAAAATTGAATATTTATTAAAGCATCTTTATCGAAATACGGCACAATCGCCCTTTCTATCTCAAAAGACATGATGTCGTAAAGGTCTTCAGCTCTTTTTGAAGAAATTTTCTGCTGAAACTTATTATGATATTTCGCAACTAACAACTGATACTTTTGGATAATTTTGCCAACTTCCTCAACCATCATCTCAGGGACATTTATCTTTGACGTGTACTTGCCCCACACTATTTCTTTCAAAAGATCCTCTGCCTGGTTAACTGTTTTACCACCTTTCAAGACTTTCATACGCATAGATATTCGCCTTATCGCTCTTCTGCGGAGTAAATGTTCATGTTCAAGTTCTACGGAATTACGGATTGTCTCATATGTACTACCAGCCAAAGTAGCCATCTTACTTACGGTGATTGGTCGTAATGATTTTATATAGTCATATTTTTCGCAAACCTTTCTATGCGCTTCGATCAGTGATTCAATTTGTTGGGGTATCATATATATTCTGAATAAAAATAGTCTAAATCAGCTCAAAGAAACTTCGTCAAATCTTCTTTATTATAAACCAAATTTGAACCTTAATAAATCTTATGTATAATTCGACTATTAGATTACTAAACAGATTATGTCACAAATTCAGGATCGCAAACGTCAACATATTGATATTACACTTACGCAAGCGGTAGAACCGAACAGTACTCCTATTTTTGATCAATATAAACTGCCGTATTCGGCTCTTCCTGAAATTGACATGTCGGAAATAGATACTACCATAAAAGCTTTTGGTTTCCAATTTAGTTTTCCGTTCTTTATCTCATCTATGACTGGCGGCGAGAAATACGGGAGAACAATAAATGAAAATATCGCACGTGCGTGTGAAGCTGAAAAAGTCGGCTTTGGACTCGGATCAATGCGAGTTCTAAAAGACCATCCTGAAGCGAAAATAAGTTTTGATGTAAAAAAATTCTGTCCTAGCGTTCCCATGTTTGCGAATCTCGGACTGGTACAGCTAAATTACGGTTTTGGTTATGATGAAATCATGTTTTTGGTCGATTCAGTGAAAGCGGATGGGATTTTTTTTCATATCAATCATCTGCAAGAGGCAATTCAGCCTGAGGGAGATGTTAATTACAAAGGTCTTATCCCTAAGTTAGCAAAAATTCTATCTCGTCTAAAAATACCTATAATTGTGAAAGAAGTTGGCCATGGAATTGATTTCAAAACAGCAAAAAGACTCCAGGAGATTGGTGTAGAATGGATTGACGTATCTGGTACAGGAGGAACAAGCTGGGCATGGATAGAAGGCTATAGGAGGTTGAAGCCAGACGAAGAAATGAACGCCGAGAATCTAGGTTACATTTTTCGCTCGGTGGGTATATCCACTCCGGATTGCCTGGTAGCTTTAAAGAAGTTAAAAAATCTGAAGCTAATCGCTGGTGGCGGTATCAGAAACGGGCTTGATCTCGCGAAAAGTATTGCAATGGGGGCAAAGATGGGTACTGCAGCTAAACCGTTTCTGAAAGCAGCCCTGACTTCAAGTGAAAGCGTTGCCGCGCTTATCCAGAAATTAAAGCATGAGTTAGTAATTGCTATGTTCTCGGCTGGAATTAAAAACTTAAGAATGCTAAACAAAGTCAAATTAAAAATTAATTAACATTTTATTTATCAATAATGGCAAAATCTATCAAACAAATGTCAGATATCATACTCAAATTTTCAAACGATCGGGGGTGGAATAATGATGATCCTTGTGAACTTACTTCCGCACTTTTCGTTGAGATGGGCGAATTAGCTGATCACTATAATTGGAAACATAAATTTGGGGATATGACTGAGGAAGAGAAAAAGGAGGTCGGATTTGAATTTGTCGATGTAATTTTTTATCTTTTTCAACTTGCAAACAAATCCCATATTGATATTGAAAAATATTTTGATGAGAAAGTACCGTTGCTAGCTGAAAAGTACCCTGCGGTCCGCGATGAGAAATTACACGATCAAAGGAAAAAAGAGTATAGAATAACTGGTAAAAATCGTTTGTACAAGTGATGTTCTGCCGTGTATAATTTTCAATGGCGGTCACGTAGCCAAGCTGGTTAAGGCAAGGGTCTGCAAAACCCTTATGCGTGGGTTCGATTCCCACCGTGACCTTTAAAAATATAGTAAAATATCTTGTCGCCGGGGTGGTGGAATCGGTAGACACGAAGGACTTAAAATCCTTTGCTATTACAATAGCGTGCGGGTTCGATTCCCGCCCTCGGCACCAAAATTTAATTATCAAAAAACCCATTAAAAACCTTGGCTCGCATGTCGCCTCAAATAGAACCATATTTTAATTTTGGGGGAAAGATTATTTACTCATATGAAGAAAAAAATAGAATTTTTTAATATTGTCATCTATCCCCCTGCAGAAGTTTCTAAGAGAGCGATTATAGTAAGTAAAGAATTGAAAAAAAAGAATAGTTTGTATGTTTTGGACGACAAAAATTATTTTCCACATATCACGCTCTATATGGCAGCGTTTCCTTTGAAGAATATAAGAAAGGTTAAAGAATTGCTTAAACAGTTTGCCCCCAAAATAAAATCATTTAAAATTACCTCTTCAAAATATAGACAAAATATAGATGGTTATATTGATGTTGTATACAAAAAATCTAAAAACATCAACGAGCTTCAAAAAAAAATCATTAACCTTTTGAACCCATTGCGCGAAGGTCAAATGATAGAGAATGATGAAGTTCAGATAAGTGAAATGACTAAAGCCGAGCAAAACAACCTTAAGTTTTATGGATTTCGTCGAATTGGTGGTCATTTCTTTCCTCATTTGACGTTTTCTAAATTAGAAAAATTTGATAAATCAGCTCTGTCTTATATCGATAAATTGAACTTTTCATTTAAGGTTAATAAAATTGGATTCTTCTACCTTGGTGATTACGGTACTTGCCGGAAGTTAATTGAAGTTTTTAATCTGTCATAATTGAATTGCCACCAAATAACGAGAAAAATATAGATTTGAACTATATTTAAATCTTAAGGGAGAAAGTTTTTAATCATAACGCCAAAATTAATTTTTGGATATCTAGTTTTTTTATGAAAAAACCCATAAAAATTACTTTTTTAATCATTGGCATTATTGTCATAGTTCTATATCTTCTTGTTATAAAGGGGGTAGTTCCTATAAATACCGTTCCCGGTGCACGAACAATGTATACCGGCTATGTAAGAATTGAACCTACATCTCTTTCCGAGATAAAAATAAAATAGGAAGAGCAAGGTTGTCATACGACTGACTATACAGATGAAACAACAAATAGATGTCGCTACCGAGAAACAATTGTGTCGTACGAAGACAAGAGTGGTTTGGTAATTTATCCGCATGGTTACGGGTGGGGTCCGACATCTTTTTCTTTAACAGAGGATATCTTATGGAATTCTAAAGATATCCCCGGTCATCCTAATCCAGATAAATTTAAAGCAAAAGTAAGACAAGATGTTAGTGATATTGGCAACATAATTCAGCTCAAAGAAAACTCTTGGGAAATTACAGAAACAAAGTATCCCTGGACTGTTATTTATTAATTTTGTCGCCAAAGAAAAACTTGAAATTGTCAGCGGTGCGAATTACTTCTGCTTTGCATAGTACAGACCGGACAACTTCCCGAATTTTCGCGGTAGCTTTTTTGATAAAATACGTTTGGATTAATCAGAGAATACTACACCAATATCAAGAAACTTGAGCAAGATACAAGAATCCGAAGGGCCTAACATTGACAAACTAATCGAATGAAACAATAGAAAATGATAAAGAAATAAAAGAATTTAATCATAGATCGTCATTACAGACGCACCATTTTGTCCATAAGCTGTTAAATCTTTAAAAACTGACATGCTGTTCGACGATATGAAAAAAATTATTGATCCGTCTATTTGCGATAGTGAAGACATTCGCATTAATTTTCTGAAAAGGTTAGAAGAAGGTTCTTTTACGCGGGATGAAAATCCGCAATCGCACTTTGGGACCTACTTTCTTCCCTATAACCAAGCGAATAAAACGGTTTTTATTATCCATCACAAGAAATCAGGATTATGGATTTCACCGGGCGGGCATGTTGATAAAAGTGAGGGACTTCTAGAAACTCTGAACAGAGAAATAGATGAGGAACTTGGAATGAAGAATTTCTTTCAAGAGGAGCAACACCCATTTTTACTAACAATTACTCCGATTGAAAATAAGGTACAACTTTGCAAGGTCCATTATGATATTTGGTATTTAGTTCACACAGATGGTTCTGATTTCAAAATCAATCCAAGGGAATTCCACGACACAAGATGGCTGACGATAGATGAAGCTGAAAAAATTGTCACGGATGAATCAAATCGCAAAGCACTAAAAGCTATAAGGAAAAAATATGAATAAAGATAAACGAGTTTTCATAATTCACGGTTGGGACGGCTATCCTGATGAGGGTTGGTTTCCTTGGTTAAAGATAGAACTTGAAAAAATCGGTTTTAAGGTTCCTGTTCCTCCTATGCCAAAACCCTCTGAGCCAAAGATTGAGGCGTGGGTTTCACACCTTTCCGAAGTCGTTGGAGACGTTGACGAAAGTACATATTTTGTCGGACATAGTATTGGTTGCCAAACAATTCTTCGCTATTTAGAAAACTTACCGCCCGAAAAACAAGCTGGGGGTGCTACTTTTGTAGCTGGCTGGTTTACATTGATGAACTTGAAAACCGATGAAGAAAAAAAGACCGCTGAACCCTGGCTAGAAACACCGATTAATTTTGAAAAGATAAAAGAACATACCAAAAATATTTTCGCAATATTCTCAGACAATGACGATGTAGTACCTAAAGAAAATAGAGAATTTTTCAAGAAAAGATTGGGTGCTCATACAGCAATGGAGAGAGGCAAAGGACATTTTAGCGGGGACGATGGAATAACTGAATTACCAATTGTCTTGGAAACAATTTTATTTATGGTTGGTGACGGAAAGATTTTTTCCTGTCGCGAGGGCGAGACCGAAGGAAGTAAAAAGATTCCTAGTCCGTTGCCGTTTCTCAAAAGCCAAAGAACCACACGTTTAAATAAATATATTTCGAACGCAGGAGTTTGTTCCAGACGTGAAGCCGACCAATTAATTAAAACTGGAGCAATCTCTGTAAACGGAGAAGTAATTACCGAAATGGGTCACAAGGTATCTGACCTAGATATAGTAAGATACAATGAAGAAGTGTTAAAGCCTCAACGAAACGTTTACTTATTACTTAACAAACCTGAAGATTACATAACAACTTCAGATGATCCCAAAAAAAGGAAAACAGTCCTCGAACTTATTAAAGGAGCTTATTCTGAACGAATATACCCAGTAGGTCGATTAGACAGAAACACAACTGGTGTATTGCTACTAACCAATGACGGTGACTTAACAACTAAACTGACGCACCCTAAGTTTGGAGTTAAGAAGATATATCATGTTGAGTTAACAAAAAGCTTGAAATTGGAAGATTTCCGAACAATTCAGAGAGGTATTGAGTTGGATGACGGTCCGATAAAGCCTGATAGGTTAAGCTATGTAAGAGAAGAAAATAAAAAAGTAATTAGTATTGAAATTCATTCGGGTCGAAACAGAATAGTGCGACGTATATTTGAACATTTTGGATACGTAATATTAAAACTTGATCGCATTTCCTTTGCAGGCCTTACAAAAGAAAATTTACCTAGTGGACAATGGAGATTTCTGACAAAAAAGGAAGTCGCGTTTCTAAGGATGGTTCCAAATATAAATCCGAAAACCATTTGAAATAAAAAGGGGAAGTTTGGAATAGCTGGATTCGATAACCTGCAAAACGGATTACCAATTCTATTTTGATTATTCAGTGAATGATGAAATACGATTTCCTGCTCATCGACTTCGACAGTACCCTTGTGAAGATAGAATGCCTTGATATGCTTGCGCGTTATGTATTATCTAAAACTCCGAATAATCAGAGTGTTTTAGAATCATTCGAAAATATTACTCGAATGGGAATGGAAGGCAAGATAACTCTGTTTGAATCGCTTACTAATAGACTTAAGCTTATTAGTCCTAGCACTAAGGATATTGAACGATTAATTATTGAGCTAAGGAGTGAATTCAGCGATTCTGTTCTGCGGCAGAAAGAAAGGCTACTACTCCTCAGTGACAAAATCATAATTATCTCCGGTGGATTTATGGACTATATGGATCCTGTTATACAAGAATTCGGATTAAATCCAAATCATATTTATGCAAATTCCTTTAGATATGACTCCGAAGGGAACGTGATTGGATTTGACGAAACGAATCCACTTTCGCAAGCCAAAGGAAAGGTTAAGCTTGTCCGGTCTTTGAAACTTAACGGAACAGTTTTGGTAATAGGTGACGGTTGGTCAGATTATGAAATTAAAGAGGCTGGACTTGCAGATATATTTATAGCATTCACTGAAAACATCTCTAGAGAAAGAGTAATCGGCAAAGCAGATTATGTAGCACCAAATTTTGAAAGAGTGTTAGAAATCCTCGAGAGCTGAATCCTACACTTCAACATACTCAAAAACGTTTCTATATTTACTAGTCATCTTCGGCACTTTGCCCATTACTAAAACCCGTGAACCTTTTTTAATAATTCCCAATTCAAGAGATCTGCTGATTATTCCATCAATCATATCTGCCCTTGTTTTAAATTCCCTCTTTAACAAATGCGGGTTTATTGCCCTAGTTAAATTCAACTGACGAACAACATTTGGATTCGAAGCAAAAGCGTGGATATTCACACTAGGATTGTGCCTAGCTATCAGACGTGCTGACCTACCCGAATGAGTCGCTACTAGAAGCGCGTCCAGCTCTAAACCCTGACTAAGTTCAAAAGTTGCCCGAGACATAGAATCCACGATCTTATCTTCACCTTTAAATTCACCCTTCATAATTGCTGGAGTAAGGTACTTCTCATTTTCGGCAGCAACTTTGACCAATGTTTCTACTACCTCAACAGGATATTTACCTATTGTGGTCTCTCCCGAAGACATGATAGCGTCAGTTCCGTCCAACACGGCATTAGCGATATCGGAAATTTCAGCTCGTGTTGGGATTGGTTTTTCAATCATTGACTCAAGCATTTGCGTTGCCGTTATAACGGGTTTTCCAGCCTGATTTGCCTTACGAATCAACATTTTCTGAATTGCAGTAAGTTTTTCTATTGGTAACTCAACCCCCATATCTCCCCGCGCTACCATAATTCCATCGGCAATACTCATAATTTCATGAATATTCTCAACCCCCTGCCCTTCTTCGATCTTAGCAATCATTTGCATAGGGGTGTTTTTCAAAGATTTCTTTACATAGCTTGCGTCTTGCGCGTCACGAATATATGATGCTGCGACAAAATCCCAACCATTTTCAGCGCAAAATTGGATCTGTTCCTTATCAGTTTGAGTCACAGCTTTTGTATCTAATTTGATACCCGGAGTATTAATAGATTTTCCAGGTTTTAACTGATGACCAGCTAATACTTTCGTAAATATTTTCTTTTCTTTAATCTTT
>JAYRWD010000052.1:0-16913 GCA_041918255.1 Candidatus Dojkabacteria bacterium | reverse complement strand
GTCAACATTTATTATTTCCAGAGGCGTAGAGCCATATCTTTTCACTTTCTATCTTTTTCTTACTGCATCATTAGCGTTTTTACTAAGATACAAAAATCTATTGCGAAAAAAAAATTTAGACACTTTATCACTGACCTCAATCGCAACTCTCGGATTAATTGGTACTTCAGTTGGTCTTTTCAATATCTTTATGTTTACCGCAATTCAAACAGCTCCGAATATTGGATACGTTAATGTCATAAATCTATCCTCAATCACTGGAATTACTTTATTATCAGCGCTTCTCTTTCGCGATAGGTTGACCCGACGCAAAATGCTTGGTATAGCAGGCATTACCCTTGGACTTGCGATATTATTTCTATAAAGTGCACCAAAGATATTGAACAAAACTATTATCCCGTCGCAATTCGTTTTAGAATGTAGGAGAACTCAGAAACAATAATCAAAATGTTATAATGAGAATATGCAAAAAGCACTATTAGAACTAACTGAGAATAACAAAGAAATCTTTTGGGATATCGCCCCTAAATATATGGCTGACCTTTCAGAAGAAGCCGTATTCGAACGGATTCTTGAATTTGGTGACATAGAATCCTTCGTCGGACTCATTAAACTATACGGCATCAAAGCATTTAAAGCGTTGTACGGAAAGATATTATCAAAAAAACGATTAAATTTATCACCAAAAACAGTAAATTTTTTAGACATATATCTTGAATACCATACATAGAGATATTCTTAACGACCTCCAAGAGGAAATCGTGCCAGTATTATCCAGCTTCGAAGACTTTTATCTAGCTGGTGGTACGGCATTAGCCTTGCAAATTGGTCATCGAAGGTCAGTTGATTTTGATTTATTCCAAAATGGGTTTATAAATTCGACTAAGTTACTCATACACTTAGAAAGAAAAAAATCCAACGAGTTTTGTTTGACACGACAGATGAATTTACGATCATTTATAACGGTGTTAAGTTAACATTTTTGAACTACCCTTTTCAAGTTATTCCAGACATTGACCTCAAAATCATGAAGTCAGTCAATCCTCTGGTTATTGCTTCGATGAAGGCATACGCACTTGGTCGTATAGCTAAATGGAAAGATTACGTTGATCTATACTTTATATCTCAGCTTTTTTCAATATCCGAGATTATAACGAAAGCAAAATTTATCTTTGGAACTTTGTTTTCTGAAAAACAATTTAGAACTCAATTATGTTATTTCAATGACGTTGACCTTACCGAAAAGATAGAATATATTGTAGGAAAAGAAATTGCAGAACAAGAGATAAAAAAACACTTAAGGTACCTTGCTACGCAAATCTAACTTAGTACTTTATGCCAGAATTTGGAAAGTTCACAGACGAGTATCGCAGACTTCTAGATTTGATTTGGTTTAATTTGAATACCACTACTAAGAATCATCAACTTTCTCCACATCAGAGCCCGGCGCATTGGCCTTTCTATTAATTTAATTGCGATGTCCTTTACCTGTTTGGTTGCTTCAGCCAATTATTTTTTGTAAATATCAACTTCGCTAAGAAGACCTTTGTTTGCATTTTCTGTATTCTTGGAAGGAAAGGTTCTTGCTTGCTTTGATATGATGGAATTATTTTGCTATTTTGCATGACTTCATTAGTGGTTTGTTTTGGGGAGAACCGCTAATATGACCCCACCGGGAATCGTCGCCTTCATCAAGATTTCGGCGAACTCATTCCCAATCTCACTAACGAGGTTTCAACTTCTTCAAAACACCGTCTGAAATTAAGTGCTTCCCCATAAATGCTCTACCGGAACCTGACTTCAAATACCTTTCAAAATTTTCAGCTAACTCCTTAGTTGAGAATGCACCGCACCACACTAATTCCCAATCCGTAGCTCTTGAGGTAGTTCTTGTAGGCGTCTTTTTATGACTAAGCAATCTTTTATTAATATCAGAAGTAAAGCCTGTATAAGTTATGCCGATTGATTTGCTGTATAAAACATAACAAAAGTACATCACGTACAAATTCTTAAAATAGATTCTGTCAATCTCGATGCACCCTGTAGCATCAATTCAATAAAGTCTGCAGTGTCAATTTCAAAGGTAGAGCGTGTCAATTCCGACAAAGCCTGTTGTATCAATTTCTATAGAGTCTGTAGCGTCAATTTCGACGAAGCCTTGGCGAAGTCGAATGACCCCACCGGGAATCCCTGCCTCCGCAGGCAGGGAACCCTATATCTAATACTTGAATTGATGACAATGTAATTTGAACAACGCCCTTGCTTCTCATGACCCCACCGGGAATCGAACCCGGATTAACAGATTGAGAATCTGCCGTCCTAACCGTTAGACGATGGGGCCATTAGGTTTTAAACGTCAACCTTATTATACAAGTCTAAATGATAAATGTTTCCAAAAAGTTTGTCATGGTGAGCCTGTCGAACCATAAAGACAAACCTTTTGACCGAATTCACGAATATCTTTTCAAATAGCCTTTATCCCCGACCCTTCTGTTTTTTTCACCCTAATTGTCACAGGCTTATTATCCGGCCTAAATGCCTTTTCTTCAAGCGAAGAAAGAAATTTATTTCTTAAATCCTCATATTCTTCGTTGGTCAGATCTTTCTCTAATTTCAAGGCTCTCATCAATGCTCTTTTTTTTCGCATCAAATCAAATGCCTCGAGCGTAGGTAGTAAGTTTGCACCTCGGGCTCGAATTTTATTCTTTAAATCAATTTCAAGGGATTGATTCTGAGGATTTCGCACGATGCGCACAAGTTCATTCTTGGGCCTTTTTTCGCCTGTAGCAATACACGTCCTCACCGGAATATGTCTATGAACCTGTTTAGACTCCATGGTACACGATAATAACCAAAAACAATTTGCTAAAGTTTCAAAGCTACTTTGATTTCTTCCATACCTTTCTTACCAATTCCTACAATTTTCTCACCCGAATTCATTACTTCCATTAGCTTCTCTTTATCGAGCAAACCTGCTTTTTCTAGTGCTTTTTGTGTCCTACCCGAGAGATTATCAGGGAATTCGTTCCCTATAGCAGAGTCGGATACTACTCCTGTAGCGTGTGGATTTTCCACTTTGACCGTTTCGCCCTGAATATCGATATTCCAACCCGTCAACTTAGCTGCTAGTCGGACATTCTGTCCCTCTCTCCCTATAGCTAGAGATAACTGATCGTCTGGGACAGTCACCCGTATAGTTCGATTTGCAGGATCTGTCACTTCAGTCCTTATCACCTGCGCTGGACTCAATGCGTTTACTACAAACCGACTCTCATCAGGATCCCATAAGATTATATCGATCTTTTCTTCGGTATTCCCGATTTTGAGTTCGTTCATAATGGCAATAATTCTAGAGCCACGTTGTCCTACACAAGCGCCTATGGGGTCTATTCCATCTGAGGTAGAGGTGACCGCTACCTTTGAACGTTCTCCAGCTTCTCTCGCGATGGCCTTGATTTCCACCGCGCCCGATATCAATTCCGGTACCTCAAGTTCAAATAAACAACTTAAAAAAGCTGGGTCCGACCTTGATACTATAATATTCCTACCATGAGGAGTTTGTCGGATTTCTTTCAATAACAGTTTATGCCGTGTTCCGCTCTTATAAAATTCATTTTGAATCCGCTCAGTGGCAGGCATATTAGCGACTGCTTTTCCAAGTTCCCAGTAAATTGTATCCCCCTCTACTCTTTGTACCACTCCTGTTTCTATCTCACCCACACGATCCACAAACTTTTTGATCTGTGATTCTTTCTCTGATTCACGAAGTTTTTGCAGGATAACCTGTTTGGCCGCCTGAGCCGCGACCCTCCCAAAATCTCCTTGTGGCGTAATATCTACCTCGATATGATCTCCAACTCTAAGTTTTGATTCGAGCTTCTTTGCCTCTTTGATCGATATCTGCGTTAGAGGATCTGTAGCTTCATCTACTACTTTCTTATCCGCGTATACTGTAACTTCTCCCGAAACCTGATCTATCTCAACTTCTAGATTTTGTCCTTCCTCTTCAACGCTTTCGTCTTTCTTGAATATCGTTTTGATTGCCTCTTTGATCGCAAGCATAACCTCATCCATATCAATTCCTCGCTCCGCGGCAATTTGTTGGACTGCTATCATAAAATCTGTTTGTAGTCCCATTTGGTTTATATTTAAAATTTTAATTTGGATTTAAACAAAACGTGAGCCTATCGCCCACGTCAAGTATCAAATTCTTTTTAATTATAACAACAATATTGACTTCAAACAAATAGCAATTTTACAGCTTCACAAAAGAAATATACGGGTCGACTAAAATCAATACTGATGATTGTATTAATTTCTAAACATGCTATATTAGCGCAAGGAGAAACTTAACCTTAAAAATTTTCGAGATGAAAGTAATCCTATATATGGCGATCTCCGTAGATGGATATATTGCCAAAACAAACGACGATACACCATGGTCAGAAGAAGAGTGGGACAGTTACTCTTCACATGTCGCTGAGGCTGGGAATATTATTATTGGTAGAAAAACCTACGACTTGATGAAAGGAGATAACACGCTCGAAAGCCTCAAATATAAGGATTTGGTAGTATTATCCCGCAAACCTCGACAGACAAAAGATACCGCGATTCATTTCGTGAATTCCATCGAAGAAGGAATCAAATTCCTAACTCAAAAAGGTTATCAGAAAATTCTAATCGGAGGAGGAGAGAAAACGAACACAAGCGCCCTCGAATCTGGTTTACTGGATGAAATTATTCTAGATATCGAACCATGGTTATTTGGAAAAGGATACAAATTATCTGCTAGTGGTAAGATCGATCTAAACTTACAACTTCTCAATGTTACGCGAATAGGTAAATACGGTATCCAATTGCACTACAAAGTAGCTAAATAACCCTCGCGATATGCGAAGCTAATAAATGTTTGATGCCTTATTTGTTATTATCTACATATGAATTGGCTAATTCTCGCATCTCTCGCTGGACTTACTTCCAATGGATTCAACATTGTAAATAGGACGGCGTTAAAAAATAATGGCGATTATACCGCATACGCATGGTGGTTCGAGTGTTTGAGAACTGCTTTTTTTCTAGCGCTTATTTTTGTAGGTCAAATACCCAGTATAAATCTTACTAATATTCCCATCTTAATGTCAGTAGGGGTCATCGAGTTTTTTTCGATATATCTTTTGATGAAGATGCATGCTTACTCCGACCTTTCTGTTTCATCTATTATCGTCCGACTACGGATCGTATGGACCCCTTTGCTCGCATGGTTATTACTTAATGAAAGATTGAATATAACCGAATATTTTGGTATAGCTATAATTTTTCTTGGAATTTTTATAGTGACTTCACCCAAAAAAATACGCGCCGATAAAGGCATGAAGGTAGCATTTATTTTCTCTCTGGTTGTTACATTACTTAACGTTCTTATGAAGAGTGCAATAAACGTATCCGAAAACAATTTAGTTCCCATCTTTCAAGGTATAGTCCCTATGGTTATGTTGCCTGTCTTTATGAAAAATCCCATAGCTAGAATAAAAAAATCGCTAAGGGAGAAAAAGTCCGAAATATTCCTAGCAGCGATATTTAATATAATAACTGCTTACCTCTTTTTCAAAGCCTTAGACCAAAGCGACACAAGCAAGGTTATCGGAGTGTATCAATCGACAGTTGTTTTTTCAATAATTTATGGTATTTGGATTTTAAACGAAAAAGACAATATTGTAGGGAAACTAATTGGAGCATTTACCCTGATAGTCGGGATACTAATAATGGCAATCTAACTCCCAATTTCCTTTAATAACCAAATACTGTGAGCGTATCTTATGTATTACTTTCATAGTGAGTATTCTCATCTGATTCTGGAGGAATGGTTAGACAAACAAATACTAGTTCCTCATCCGAGTCATTGATAACCTCGTGAATTTGTTTTCTACGATAAATATATAACCTACCACGTTTATGTGTTTTACAATTACCACTGAGAACAATCTCTAATTCGATTGCATCATGGTAGTGTTTTTCTTCTATGCATCTGGGTCGCATGTAATAAACGTAGCATGAAAAGTATTTATTGTCGACGATTTTCTTTCTGGTCCGATAAATTGAATCAAACTCCATAATGCAAAAATTTAATTATATTTATGATCGAAATAAATTGGTACTTTCGTTACAGACTTCGTCGGAGAAAATATATTGAGCTTTTTCTAGCATAATCAACGCTTTGCAATTCCATTCTTTTGTCTCATGGCTATCATCCCCATTCGCAATCAAAACCTCTGTTCGGAGGTAATAAGCTGCGTAAGCTCCGGCAATCAAAAGAGGGATTGACTTCCTTTCAGCTACGCTAAGTGGTATTTCAACTTCGTAGGTTTCAAGAATTTTATGGATTATTGATTCGCGATCTTGCCAATTGCCTTCATTCAAGCAAAACCAAGCAAGAAACATAGACAGCTCGTAAACCAGTAGGTCTTTCCTAGCCACGCCAAAATCTAGGATACAGTAACCACCTTCTTCCCGCCTCATCACATGCTTGCGCTGGATATCGCCGTGTATCAAACCATCTCTAAACCCAGTAATATCCAAGAAGCGGAGCTTGTTGATAACTGGTCGAACCAATTTCAAAACATTTGTTGGAAGTTTTTCATAGTTCCTTTTGTACTCCCAGAGAAATCCAGCATTACCCCACGAGTCATATGATACTGCTAAAGGCTCGTCAATTTTGTTAAGTTTAATTAGTTCTTTGGCAATCGCAATCATATCATCTAAATCTGGATTCAAGTCAGCAAAATAAGTTCCATTCACCCATCTGGTGATAAAGCAAAACTGATCAAGAATGATTGTGAAATACCCTCCCTCTTTATTAGGAACAATTTCAACTGTGGGTAAATGAACTTTATTTGCCAATTCTAGAACTCTCGCGTGGCTTCTCGCGCTATTTATTGACATATCAAACGCGAATATTTTCAAAGCAAACTCTCCCCTGTCACACTCAAGAAAAAAATTTGCGTCCTCGTAACCGATTCTCAAAGGACGACAGATTCTAATATCTCCGATTTCCGGATATTTAGTATTCAAAATCTTTAGAAATTCTGGAAAATTTGCCACGGTTAAGCCTGTCCGTTCCAGTAAACCACCTGTTTTGTCAAGCTCTATGATATCCA
The DNA here is from genome assembly GCA_041918255.1 of Candidatus Dojkabacteria bacterium. Taxonomy (GTDB): domain Bacteria; phylum Patescibacteriota; class Dojkabacteria; order B142; family WJKM01; genus JAYRWD01. The sequence continues at coordinate 9,759 of JAYRWD010000052.1, read as the reverse complement.
TCTGGTCTGTTTTTAATTATTGTTTACCACTTACTTCATCTTTCTCTATCATCAGATTTTCAATTCCGATCAATTATAATTTTCATTTAACGTTCAAATTTATCAAAAAATAACAACGCTGCCACAGTCCGGCTATCTCGAATTTCGCCAGATTTTATCATCTCTAGAACTTTTTTAAACTCAAAGCATAGTACTTTTACATCCTCCTCTTCATCCCCTTCAAGAGGGGCGTCTTTCAAACCAGTTGCCAAATAAACATAGGTCGAACCCCGCGCATAACCCGGATTAATCAATAATTCAGCAAGAAATTCCAAATGCTCGGCACCCTTTCCTATTTCCTCACGAAGCTCTAGCTGAGCTCTATACTCTGGATTTTCTTGTGAATTTGCCAATCCGCCCCGGGGTAACGTTAGCAATTCAAGCTCTTGCCCGTATTGAAATTGTGACACCATAAAAATCGACCCTTTTTCTACATCCCATGGAATCACCATCACGCCCTTGTCTATACCCTGGGTACTAATACTACGTTCGAATTCGACTATTTTGCCTTTGCCAAAATCAATCTTAGAAGCCTCTATGCCCATAATTCGCCCGCTATATTTTAGATAGGTTTCTATTATCTTCATTAGAAAAAAAACAAATATCCAATTAAACTACTCAGTACGATGAAGGCCATTGAGGTTGCGAAACGAAGTGTAAATTCCCATTTTCCTTGAAACGCGCTATATATACTTTTGCTAACAAGATTCATAGTATTTACGATAATGACAATAAAGACTGCAGCCTGCATTGTCAAAGTCGAGCCAGCCAATTCCGCTAAGTTTATCACTACGGCATCTATGCCAGTAAAGGAGGCAAGAATAGAAGTCAATAATACACCTTTCGAACCAAAATACAGCAAAGAAACCTGACTTATTACTTTTACTAATGTAAAAATGATAGCAAATTTAAGTGCCGGACCTAGCGAGAAGATTTGTTTTGACTCGTCTCGTAAAAGCTCTTCTGTGTCTAATGATGGATACCTTTTACTTCTTTTGTGGACATAGATGCCTACAATGGAGCCACTAACTACCAAAATGCACAAAATCGGAAACAATTTCGCAAAAAATACAGCGTTCACTGGAGCCGTAAGAAAGATTAATTGTACGAAACTCGCAACATTCGCAAATATCGCTGCCGCTACTAAACCGTTGAATTTATTACTCCTTTTACTTTCTTGGGCTAAAGATTGCGTGGTTGCGGTAGAAGACACAAATCCCCCTATCAAACTTGTCAGCAATTTCCCCTCCTTTACCCGAACAAATCTTTCCAGGATATACCCTAAAATATCGATACCTGAGACAAGCGCGACAAGAAACCAGAGACGAAATGGATTTATAAGTCCGATATTGAGCATCTGACTATGATCCAGACCAAAACTAGCAAGAATCGAAACTACGCCAGGGATATCTCCTATAGATAAATTGTAATTAGGCAAAAACGGCAAAATCACTAACGCAACTATAGCGAAACTGACAAACGCATGGATCTCGTTGCGGCGAATGCTTGCGATGACCCTGTTTATCTCATGTTTTCGTGACAAAACCATGATCATAATTACAGCAATCGCTACTATCAACTGAATCGGCAAGAATTCCAATCCAATACATATACCCAGCACATACGAATGTAAAATCGCCACTTCAGTGGTTATGCCGATATCCTTCCTAGTAAAGCTATTTACTAGATAATACGCAAGTAAAATCAACCCAAAGCTTATGCTGATGAAAAGCGAAATTGGCAGATAATCTTGAAAGAATAACGCTGATATCGTCCCAAGTGGGACTATTAAAGAGAATGTTCGTAGCCCTATTGAATTTACATCAATTTTTTCATCTGATGTCTTCGGCGTGTTACTAGACTCGCGTTCTACGCCAATAGCAGCGCCTATCAGAAAACTGAGAAGCAATTTAATTGGAATAGATAAAGGATACATAGGCTCGAATAAATATTTGCAATATCATTCTATACAAATTTGTAAGTGAAAAGAATAGACTTGAGGAAAAACTATATTTACTATGTCACCCTGAATTAAATCTGAACTGAACAAAGACTGCCCTGTCATCCTGCCCGTCTGCTTCTGGCAGAAGTTTGTCAAAGGATAAGCTTGTCGAAGTAAAAACACATCAGTGTCATCCTGAGCCTGTCGGAGGATGAGCCTGTCGAAGGATGAACCCTTCAAAGGGTGAATTTGTCGAAGGGCGACACCAAAACCTAAAATTCAATTACTTAATTTCACCGAATTTCATATCAAGCCCATCAACTCACCTATTCGAGATTATAGCAGCGTCCGTATCTTTTCCGAAAGCGACACCCTATCCAATCCGAACTTCTCCCACAAATCCCTAAATTTCCCAGAGATTCCGAACCTATCCTCTATCCCTATTATCTTCATCTTTACTGGAAGATTCTGGGCTAGAACGGAGGCTACACTCTCCCCCATACCCCCTATTACATTATGCTCTTCGATAGTTACTACTTTTCCTGTCTTCTGAGCAGAACAAACTATTGCCTCTCGATCAATAGGCTTCACTGTATGCAAATTTATGAATTCAACACTTATCCCCTCTTGAACTAGCATCTCAACTGCCATCAGGGATTCATAAACCATGGAACCAGTTGCAATGACTGTGATGTCTTTGCCTTCTAAAAAAACCTGCGCCTTCCCAATTTCAAATTCCGCTTCTGGGTTAATGAAGATTGGGAATTTTTCTCTTGTTACCCTAAGATAAGCTGGCCCTATGTGTTTTGTTACAGCCAATGTTGCTTGAATTGCCTGATTATAGTCTGCTGGATTCACAATTATCATTCCCGGGAGAGCTTTCATCATTGCCATATCCGATTCCATTTGAGCCGTTGGTCCGTCTTGCCCGGCATTTAATCCATAGTGTGAACCCACAATTTTGATATTCTGATGACCTATGCAGGCAAGTCTGATCTGACTAAAATTTAATCCCGGGCTAAACGCTGCGAAAGAAGTAATGAACGGTATCTTTCCACCCAATTCAAAACCAGTGCCAATACCGGCCATATTCTGCTCAGCTACGCCAATTTGGAAGAATCGTTTGGGATAAGTTTGCATAAATTTTTCCAATTTTAGCGATCCCGGCAAATCAGCATTCAATACAACTACATCTTTATTTTCACTTGCGGCTTGGACAATGCCATCGCCGAATCCTTCGCGTATTGATTTCATTTCCAAATCTTTTTCGTTTTGAAAATTTTGTAAAAGCATATCAGTTATTTTGAACAATATTTTTTAATTATTTCTATCTATGACCTCACGAAGTTCAGCTATGGCTTTTTCTGTGTCGCCTGGTTCGCCTTTCCAATCATGATATTTGAAATTGTTTTCCATAAAACTCACACCCTTACCTAACACTGTATGAGCGATAATAACTGTCGGACGATCCAACTTATCCGCTAGCGCAAGAACTGCTGAAATTTGCTCAAAATCATACCCATTTACTTCGATTGCGTCCCAACCAAAACTCTCATACTTTTCTTTCAAACTACCTTCTGGCATTATCCGGTCAATCTTACCTTCAATCTGTAGTCCATCGTTACTCATTATTAGGAACAAATTATCTAATTTAAATTTGCTAGCAGCCATAGCAGCCTCCCAAGTTTGTCCCTCTTGCTGTTCTCCATCCGAAGTAAAGCAGATTACCCTACTCTTTTTCTTATCCATTTTCAAAGCTAACGCAAGCCCAACTGCTTGCGATAAACCATGTCCCAACATTCCACTTGTATTTTCGATACCTGGCGCAGAACCCAATACCGGATGTCCCTGTAAGATTCCGTCAACTTGTCGCAATCTGTTTAACTCAGCATTGTCAAAATATCCCAAATCTGCAAGAATCGCATAAAGTATCGGGCAAATATGCCCATTGGAGAGAAGTATCCTGTCCCTATCCTCCCACTTAGGGTTGGAAGGATCAATATTCGCGAAATTGTAATAAACGTAGGTGAATATATCTGCCATTCCAAGAGCGCCACCTACATGACCGGAACCTGCTTTATCTAGCATTTCGATGACAGAAATTCTCATTTCATTCGCTTTCCTGCGAAGTAGTTTAAAATCTGTTATTTTCTGCACTTCTGATGAAATTGAAAATTATCATATTATTACAAACTAACAAATACTCGAAGACGAGTCAACAAGATTTATCTCACAATGCTCCCGTCTGCTACCTTTACACTAGGGTAAAGCAAGGCGAAATTTGATCCCTCGCCTACCGCCATTATCATGCCCTGGCTTTCCAATCCTTTCATGACCCTTGGCTCAAGATTGAATAACACTGGTATTTGTTTCCCGATCAAATCTTCTGGTTTTACAAATTCAGCAATGCCTGCGAGTATTTGTCTCGTTTCTGTCCCGCAATTAATTTCTAATCGTAATAATTTATCCGCTCCGACTACTTTTTCCGCTGTGTTTATAGTTCCTATTCTAATATCTAATTTCGCGAAATCATCATATTTTATTTGTTTTTTCCGACCATTGTCGTCCACAATACCTTTCGAAGTGCCCAATCCAACTGCTTTTTTGACTTCCTCAAAAACGCTCTCGGCTGTTTCATTTGCTCTTTTGGCTCCCTTGGCACGCAAATCATGAACAAAATCCATATCTGCCTCTAACTTTTTTTTCTTTTTTCGTTGTTCTTTGAAGTAGTCCATAAAGGTCCCAAATAGTTTTTCCTTAATTTCAACATCGCTTATAGAACCCTCTTTATACATCTCCTTCATTGTTTGGAGTTCTTTCTTATCTGCATCCATTAAATCGAAGTAGGTGAAGGCGACATTCTTCTCGGGATTGCCTGGATCGGTGGGATGAACACGAGCCGGATCGGTTGTGATTTTCATTATCTGTTTTTTGACTGTTTCCTCATCTGCAAAGACGGAAATATCGTTGCCCAGCGACTTGCTCATTTTTCTCTCGCCATCTATACCTATGACCTTTGCCGTTTCTTCTCTGACGTATAACTCGGGTATTTTCAAAACTCTACCATATCTATGATTGAAGGCTTTCGCGATATCTCTACAGATTTCTACGTGTTGTCTTTGATCTTCTCCTACAGGGACGAAATCGGGTTTGAAGGCTAGGATATCGGCTGCCATAAGCATCGGATAGCAAAAAAGACCCATGCTTATCTCATCTGGGCTGACATCTTTTTGCAGTTTGTCCTTGTAGGCGTGCATTCTTTTGAGCTCTGCGACAGATACAACATTGTTGAAAACTGTTTGTAGACAGGGAATATAATGGATATCGGATTGTACAAAAAATACGGTTTTATCGGGATCTATACCCATTGCGAAATATTCGACAAATACATTCATTGTATTTGCTTCGACTTCTTTTGGATCAAAAATGGTATTTAGCGAGTGTATATTCGCGACAAAGTAAAAACATTTTCCTTCTGCCTGAAACTCCACATGGGGCTTTACAGCACCGAAGTAATTGCCTAGGTGCAATCCACGAGAGGAACTAGGATTAATGCCAGAGAGATAAGTTGTCATGGTTATTAATAATTGAAAGATGGTTTATTATACTGGTAAATTGTACGCTCGTAAAAGAAGAGCATGCGAATTTAATATGTCTCTGAGCTAATATGTCAGCATTTGTCATAGGTTTTGCAGTATAATTCACAAAATAATTAGTATGATTGACAGATTATGCCAGGACAGATGGAGACACAAGAACAAGCTAATTTCAGAATAGCTACGGATATTATGGTTAATGAGAAGTTTTTTACTCCGGCACAGCAAGAACGTATCCTAAAGTTTGAATCTGATGTCTATAAATATAACGAACCGGAAAGGCGAATCATATATGCATGTTTAGACTTGGCAACAGTTGCCCACCAAGAAAACACAAATGAAAACGCCCGTTTTCGAAAACAAAACGGAGACGAAGGAAAAAAAATTCCATATATATTACATCCGCTTGAGTGCGCTCAGAGGCTAGTTGATGATGATTTTGACTATATTACTGTTTCTCTTATGCTTTTGCATGATGTTGCTGAAGATGTTTTGATTGATGGGCAGAAAAAACCAGAATTCTGGTATGCCCGTATCGAGAATCATCTGAACGCGATAAGCGACCCCGCCATGACTGCTGGGTTAAAATCTGAAAGACCCGGAAGTTTAATAGCAAGGTTACTACCCGGATTGACCGAAATAGATACCCCATTGGATGGGGAGGCTGAAGAAATGTTAGAAAGGTGTGTATATATAAAGGCTGGGAAAAGATATATTAATGAGGCATTCCCAGCATCAGCGGACGAGAGCGACGTTAAAAAACAGAAGGCAACCGATAAGCTATATGCTTCAGCCAGAAGTCTATTTCGAGCTTGCGAATTAGGAACACAAGGTCAAGATGAATGGAGAATCTTGATAGTTAAGATCACGGATATTTGGAACAATGCGCAGACGATTGAGCATGTAAATCCGGGTAAAATCATTCGAATGTGCATAGCTGCCAACCTTGCGGAGCTATTAGGATGGGAACAAATGCGTTCAGATATCATACAGTATGCATCGCTAGCACTAAATCCCAATACTCCTTCGCGTCCGACACCTGGTTATCCTCCACCCAGCACCCTTATAGAACAAGTAAGCACACTAGAACAATCTCAAATTGCACATATAATTGATGCCGTGATGGAAATATACGAAGATTATATCTTGGATGTGATAAGAGGCAAGCTACACCAACTGGTTGATCAAGAAACTAGGCAAGTATTAGCTTCCCATGTAATTGCAATTCGAAATAAACTTATAAACTTCGAGACGTATCGTAATCCAGATAGTCTTTCAACTGCCCTCCATAGCTGTCTTTCTGCATCTACCTTTGGATCAGATCTATCTCTGCCAGAATTTCAGGACCAATTAAGAACAGGCGGTTATCTTGAATTCTTTAAAAACTATAAACTTATACTTGAAGCCCTAAAAGGTGTGCGGGCTCTCAATGAGACCAGCATGGATGAGCTCGTAAAAACAATCTCTGATACTCTAGGAGTTGATATAGGATGGGGTTTCCCAATATCATCATGGGGGCTGAAGGCAACAAATCTACCTGTTCCCGAGATATCAATCAGATTCAGTCAAACGCCAAGCATGTTTAGATCGCCAAATTATTCTCGCTCTCGATCCTATTCATATGGTTCGAGTCACCTACCATTCATGCCTAAGAAAATAATTCGTAGGATACATAATAGCGGTCAAAATAGGATGCCCTATCAAATTGGAATAACATGTGGCGGTGGCAAAAGACCAGCAGACTATCTGCGACGAGAATATAGCGGTGTTTATAGCCCGGAAGGTGCCCCAGCGAGTAGATTACTCATAAATCCATTTCAACCCAGAACTCAACCTTCTACTATGCAGGTTTGGTCTCTGCTATCTTCGATGTATGAAGAAAATAGCCTTACGCGAGACGGAACACTGATGAGAGAAGGAAAGCATTTCCCCCTTATAATTGAGGTAGAGGGAGAAAACAAAAGAACCATTTACTGCCTTTCACATTCTAAACTTTCTTTGTCCGAGATCATGACATTTGCCGGCATTAATCCAGATCAATTTCAGTTCGTAATCAACAACAAACCGCTAGGTTCGAGAGAAATAACGAAACAACTCGGCATGCGTCAAAATATGCGTGCCGGAGGCAACTTTGCCGAAAGGGTCTTGATCATAAAATGCACTCCGAAAGGATCAGCCAACTAGAAAATCTATTTTCATTTACAATACTGTCTGTCAAGTACCCCGAATAATAATACAGCTTGACTCCGGACAGACGGAAAAGACTTACACGCAGGGATAGCTGGGCATGCATGAAAAATTCCATAGCATTCGAGAACAATTGTGAATCTATAAACGAATCCACTTAGTTACATTAAGGCAGATTCCGGATCTATCTGTCGATAGACAGGCAAGCCGGAAAGACAAAGAGGCAACCCTGATAAATTCACCCACACTATTTTTTGGACTAGAAGTCCTCTCAATGACGATCCCTGTTCTTTCTTCTTTCCAATAGTCCACTTCACGAACAGATTGCATTTCAAGCAAGATCAATACTTCGATAGGGGCATTCGCCAATGTGTTTTATTGTGACTTCGATTGTAGGATTACAACGTTGCTTTATAAATAAAGATTTATTACCACTTCGATTCATACATATCTACTTATATCTCCTTTTGTTCTTAAATCATAGGACAAATTACTTAGTTTCCCTACCACAAGAGGTTTTGCAGTAGCCCACAACTTCATCATAAATGGAGTACCACTCGGGAGCTGAGCTATAAAAGCTACCGCAGCCCTTAAAATTACTCCTTTAATAGGTTTACTAGCCGGTCCCGCATCATACACACCAACTGAACAACTCTCTGTAGTCCCATCCTTGTAAGGTGCGGATATAAACACAACGAAATGGGGCGGGCATTTAACCGTCACAACAGAATTTGATCCCAGTTCATATATCCCATACTCAGTTAATTGAACTGGTACGTCAACTTCTGGAAGGGGACTAACTCTACGAAACCCACCCCCACCAACAAACCGGGGACCAAATGGATTTGGGGCTCCAGGTCGTCGCCCTAAGCTTATTTCGCCTCGTTCAGACGGTTCAATTCCAATTTTTGGAAAAAATGGTTCTCCAAACATAATTATTATAAAAAAACCTCCCTTTCAGGAGGCGGAAATTATTGACTTCTAAATAACCTTTACCTCCTATACACAACACGATCAAGGTCGCGATAAATGACCCAGATGTTGGTATGAAAGAAAAGATTGTGATTACTTTTTGGCACGATAGACATTATTAAAAAAAGCACAAGTTTAATTATAGAACATATCGAGCTTATATATCAACTAAAGGATATCTTTCATGTCAAATACTAAACTAATAAGCATATACGCTTTCTGGAGGTTTCTGGGGTTCTGGTAGAGCTTCTTCAATTTCTTTAGACTTCAAAATATCTTCCATCTTCCTTTTACGAGCCGCCATCAGATTCACCGTAGAAAAAATAATCAAAAGAATACTAGCGCCACCAAGGAAAACTACCGCCAAAATATCAAACCCAGCAAGATAATAGGCAGCCACAGCAAAAACGCTATAAATTGATAGTTCGATCCACAACGTCTGGCTCGAACTTAAACCCGTGTCCATCAACCGGTGATGGAAATGATGTCGACCATTAATAGACATAAGTTTAATCGGATTGTACTCCCTGTGAACTATAATACGAAAAATCAACACCCATAAAAAATCCACCAACGGAAGAGCCAAAAGCAAAAATGCCGAAGACATCTTCCCGTCGATTAATATAGCTAGAGCCGCGAGTATAAATCCAAGCAACGTATTCGAAATCGTGCCCCCAAATATCTTAGCCGGAGGAAAATTGAATACAGCAAACCCAGCAGTAGCGGTTGTAAAAATTGAGGCAATTACAAGAATATCAGGCCTTCCAAATTTCACAGCCAGCAGCATAATCGTAAATCCAGCTACAATCGAGATCATCTCTTCCAACGCGTCAATCCCGGCCACCCAATTCATCGCATTGATTATCACTAGAAACCAAATAATAGTAACCAAATCAGCCGGCCATACTAAAGTCAATGAGGTTCCCAGAAAGCTAAATTCCTTTACCCAATCTACAAAATTGACACCAAACCCCAGTATCTGAATCGAGTTTATTTTGACGCCCACCAACACAATAATCAAAG
>JAYRWD010000051.1:0-8884 GCA_041918255.1 Candidatus Dojkabacteria bacterium | reverse complement strand
TGTAAAGCTCGTGTCACACTCATAGCGCCATAGAATTTACCATCATAATTTTTCGGTTTATACCCACGAATATTTATAGGTTTGTCGTATACTATCGAATATGGGTAGTAGAGTTTATCCTTGAACGCGAGATAAACTAAAAATGGTTTCAAAGTTGAACCAAGATTGTGAGGACTTATGGCGGCATTAACCTGAGGATCAAACTTACCATTCGGATCTCTATCGGCGAAGTAATCTTTTGACCCAGCCATAGCTAGAAGATCACCATTTGTAGGATCTATAACGACAAACGCCCCATTGTTCATTTCATATTGAGAGTATTTATCAATTCCAGCTTTCAGTGCGCCCTCAGCAATTTTTTGTATACGCAGATCGAGTGTACTAATTATGGTATAGCCTTTGGTGTATAACATCTCATCGCTTATGCCAATTTTGGGTTGGTTTAGATAATTTTTTACGAAAAACACAAAATGTGGTGCATCGATATGTCCAAGATTTGGGTTTAGACTTACGCCGTGAGCGCGACTTGCTTGTATTGCCTCAAGCGAATAAAACGTTGGTTCTCTAGAAATAATCGATGGGTAGATTTCGATGAGCTGGCCATATACATAGTGCATTCTTGCTCTTATAATGTCCCATGCATGGTCAGAATCGCCACTAAAGAGCGGAGATGAAATGCCTGGAGATTGAATTAAACTTGTCAAAAATACTGATTCTTCCAGAGTAAGTTTATCAGGAGTTTTGTCGAAATAAGTTCGGGCGGCTGAGCCGATGCCCTTTAATCGTCCTCCAAAAGAGGCCGAATTAAGATACAATTCTAAGATTTGATCTTTCGAATAATTCTGCTCAAGCATAAATGATACAAGTATCTCTTTTATTTTTCGCTTGAATGTTCTCTCATTCGTTAGAACAGTATTTTTGACTAGTTGTTGCGTGATAGTGCTAGCTCCAGTTACCACATTTCCTCCACTGGTGATGAGGCGAATAAGGCTGCGACATAAAGCGATGTAATCAACTCCACCGTGAGAATAGAAGTTTTTATCCTCGGATGCTAGTACCGCCCATTTGATCCCGATACTCATGTTATTGATTGACACATAATCTCTATCCTGATTAGGATCAGTAAAAATATATAGCAGATTGCCATTGCGATCATAGAGAGTACTGTTGGTTGAAGGGGTGGATACTTCAGCTAATAGAGCGCTTTTAGTTGGAAGTGATTTGGCGTATTCGTTACTCTTGGTAGATACGAAAATGGCAGAAATAATTACGATGGAAATTAATGTTGTGAAGAAAATGGACGTAGTATTCCATCTTTGGGTTCTACCTAAAATATTACGTTTTCTTCGTTTTATAGTTGTGCGATAAACGTTCTTCATTGTAAAATCCAGTATGTGTTTTGCGTCCGTTTTATTAAATAATTTAAGCGTTTCCGGGTTTTTGTACTTTTAATTAAAATTTATTAAATTTAAATGAAATTTGGGTCGTTGATTTTAAGCTTGTTTGATTTTAACAATCAATACTATTCGAACATTTTAGGAGCTTTATTACTTGCATTGGTAGTGGTCCAATATACCGTTGGAAAGTGGGCATATCGGGACACTTTGTATTTGAAAATTTCCCCAATGCGACGTAATCTCTTAATTGCTTTTGCGACATTGGTTCCTGTTCTTGGAATTCTTGTGTATCTAATATTTAAAAATACTCATGAGTCTAATTACAGGTTTGATCCTTTATCCAGTCCATATACGCGATCTGATCTGGTTTTAATCGAAGATAACCTTTTATTGTGTAGTCAATGTTTTAGTTTAAATAAAAAAGATTTCAAATATTGTATTGAGTGTAGCGCATTGCTGGATAGCAGTTGTAAAAGGTGTATGGCTCACGTCGATCCATCATGGAAATATTGTCCAAGATGTGGTTCGACGAATGTACTAGAGTTAGAAAAAGATCCCAAAACCGTAGCGGTTGTAAACGCCTCAATATCAAAAAGATTTTATACTATTTTAAGACGTTATTGGGCTGGAATTTTAAGAAGAAAAGGCGAAATCCAAACACTTTGGAAAGAAGCCCAAGCGAGCGAATCGGGAATATCCAAATCTACAAAATTATCAGACTCGCAAAAGTCTTAGTTGAAGTGTGGTTTGGCGTTATCTTTTAATGTTGTTATAATTGATTAAGTTTATAAAATTGATCAATGACGGTTACTGTCCAGGAGATTACTGAAGTAGTAAAATTTGGAGTTCTGACATTCATGGTGGTTTTGATTTTTCTATTGATCGTGAAAAGCTAGCTCAGTAGCCTTGGAAATCGACTCTTCGTTTCTGAAATCTAGTTTGTGCAATTCGAATTCTTTGTTTGTCCTCTCAAACCAAGTTATTTGGCGTTTGGCATAATTGCGATGCGCTTGCTTTACCCTCTCTTTGCAGTATTCAAGATCAAAGTTCTGTGTTTCTAAGCAATCAAATATTTGTTTATAACCGCTTGCGTTTCGGATAGTCGGCGAAAGTCTTCGTTTGAAGGTGTTTATCAGGTATTTTGCCTCGTCTAATAATCCCTGTTCAAACATTTCATCTACTCTCCTTTCTATGTCTTTATAAAGCTCTTCGCGTTTGAAAATGGGATAGATTATAAAGGTTTTAAATTTGGGATGGCGGTCACTACGATTTGTTTTGTTAGCTTTTCGACTTAAGGCACTGATGATTCTTCTTCTGTTTCGTCTATCTGACGAGTTTAGTTTCAGAATGGAACCAGCATGAAACAGAATGAAGTCGGGCATTCGCGAAAAAATATTTCGCAAGAAAGTACTAAACCACCGGTGTTTACTAAAGGTGAAACCACTCACAATCGAAGAAATATAAAGACCCGATCCCCCAACTAAAATTGGGAATTTCCCTCTTTTGGCTATATCATCGATAACACCGTAAGCCAATGTCTGATAATCATTTACGTTAAAGCTTCTATCCGGAGCTAGGAAATCAATAAGGTGTATAGCAATAGGAGAACCTTCGTACGATAAAACGGGCAATTCTTGATCAAGTATAATTTCTGAGCGTGCGGGTTTCAGAAAGCCTTTATTCGAACCGATATTGAGATGTTTGTAAACCTGGACAGAATCAGTGTTTACTAATTCTCCATTAATTCTCCCCGCCAATTTTTTGGCGAATTCAGTTTTTCCAGTCGCGGTCGGACCAGCTATCACAAATAAAATATTTTGTGACATGTTGTTATTGAGTTTGAAGAACTCATTATACTCGAATGTGTTACTTTTCAATTTTTTCGTCGATTTATATCGATAATTTTCCATTTTATGCCATATTCAATTATTCCATCTTTACCATTTGTTTTAATAACTCGAAAAGTTGGTCCGAGTCGTTGACCTTTATGGAGACTGGCAATATCTGAATCAACAATTTGTGAAGTAATGCGTTCTCCATTGTTTAATTTGACTATTGCGACGATATAGGGAACGTATTCCTCGAAGCCTTCGGGGGCAGATCTCACAACTGACCAAGTTTCAAGTGTTGCTGTGTTGTTCTGCTCGAAAAGAAATGATTTCTTCCGTGTTTCATCAATGAATTTGTATCTAAAATTTTGCTTCCTCCAAGCTTTCGCGGGTGACAAAATCATAACTTATGTAAAATAAAATTGAACTTTAAATTAAGTAATTAATTCTGATTTAGTTATCAGACTTTATAATCGAAACGACACAGGTACTACCGCTACCACCAACATTATGTGCGAGCCCATATTTCATATTTTTTTGTATCTGGCGTTTTTCACATCTCCCAAGCAGCTGATTTCTAATCTCTGCAATTTGTTTAATACCCGTAGCACCAATTGGGTGTCCACACGCTTTTAGTCCCCCCGAAGAGTTAATTGGAATGCTGCCTTGAAGTTGAGTTTGATCTGAGCGAATAAGTTCTGCTCCTCTACCTTTTGTCGCAAAACCAATGTCTTCATACGCTATGATTTCGGCAATTGAGAAGCAATCGTGTACTTCGGCGACATCGATTTGGTTTATTTTCAAATCGGACTTATGAAGAGCAATTCGTGTTGCTTCTTTTGTCGCCTTAAGTTCAAAATAATTTTTACGATTATGGAGGGCAATAGAATCATGATATTGTTCAATGGCAGGTATTGTTACAGAAGATTTAATGAAGTTGGAAAGTATGATTGCGCATCCTCCGTCACTCATTGGAGAACAATCAAGTAAAGTAAGCGGATCTGCGATTGAAGGTGAATTTAAAACTTGCGTTAGGGTCACTTGGTTTTGAAAATGAGCAATTGGATTCAAACTCCCGTTGTAGTGATTTTTTATCGAGCAAAGAGCTAATTCTTCCCTTTTTGTATTAAATATTCTCATATGTTCCCGAGCGATCATAGCGTAAAGGCTCGGGAAGGTGATCCCCATATACCCCTCAAATTCTTCATCGGCAGCTCCCATTAGGGCCTTTGTAGTTGAGCGTGGCAAAACGTCCGTCATTTTCTCCGCGCCTACGATCAAGATTGTTTTACGTTCTGGAGATTGTAATTCTAGCCAGGCAAGTCTAACAGCGAGAGAACCCGAAGCGCAAGCCGACTCTACCTTTGTTGCCGGTGATTTTGTAATCGAGAGCTGATCCGCTAGCATCGCTCCCAGATGATCTTGTCCCGCAAATCTTGAGGAATTCATGTTAGCAAAATAAATTGAATTGATATCTGAAGATTGGAGACCACTATCACTTAAGGCTCCTTTTGCGGCTTCGAAAGAAATTTCTCTTAAATCCTTGTCCCAGAGTTCTCCGAATTTCGTTGTATAACAACCACAGATATATATTTTTCTCATCTCAGCCTATTATTCTCATATGTCGTAAATACTGACTATAATTTAGGTATGTGTTTTTTTTTAGTTGTTGTGAGCTTGTAACATCAGTGGGAATTTCTTTTAGCACTCTCCTGTATTTGAGAATTTCTGGTGTCACAATAATTATAAAACTGTCGCTACCGGCCCCGCTTCCATAACTGCACATTAATATTTTTTCAAATGGTTTTGCAATATCCAAGGTACTGGCTAGCGCAATGAGAGAATTGGCAGAATATGTATTACCAATTTGCGATACAATGTTGAGTCCGCGTATTTTATTTGACGGAAGACCGAAGTGTCTCGCCAGAATTAACGGGAATTTGATATTTGGAGCATGAAAAACATAGTGGTCAAATTCTGAGATTTTTAGACCTGAGTTACGTAGTAAGGCATCAATGGTTGTAATTATGTGTTTTAAATATGCTGGTTCGGAGGTGAATCGACCCGAATGGGAAGGAAAAGTTTCCCCTGCCCTTCGCCAAAAATCAGGTGTATCAGAAGTTACCGACAATGTGCTTTTAATCTCCGCAATGATTTTATTGCTTCCAAGAAGAAAACATGCTGCGCCTGCTCCCGCAGAATATTCAAGTGTATCTCTCGGTTTAGACTGAGCAATATCGGTCCCGATAGAAATTCCATAAGAATAACTTTTTGCTTGAATTCCAGAAAGCACGATTTGTAGGGCTGCTGTACCAGCCTTGCAAGCAAATTGTAAATCGGCCGCAGTCCAATTATTTTCAAGATCTAGTGCCTCGCCAACTAAGGCGGCAGTAGGTTTGACTGCATACGGGGGACTCTCAGAACCTACATATACTGAGCCGATTTCAATACTTTTTCTTTGTAGATAAATTAACGCACGCCTTTTTGTTTGAATAGCTGCATTTACAGCGAAAGTTGCTGAGTCTTCGTCAAGTCCGGGTACTGATTTTGAAACAATGCCAAGATTTTGGATAATCACTTCGGGGTCATCTTCCCAAACGGTCGCGATCTTTTCGGTTTTTATTCGATATTGAGGAATGTAGATTCCATAAGCGATAATTCCTACTGCGTTTTTCATAATTTAATTATTAATCTTTCCTTGTCCATATTTTGAATGAGCAGAAGCGAGTGTATTATTTGCTAAAGAACCTAAAAGACTGAGTTCTCCCGCAAGAACACTAGCTGCGATAAGTTCTGAAAGTATATTACTTTGCTTTCTGCCCTGCTTTTTTCCAAGTGGTTTGGTGGCTAAATTAAGGCAAACATTTTGATTCTTAAGACTAGTGCCTCCTCCAATACTTCCGACCATTAGTGATGGGATTCTGATAGAGCAATAAATTGTATTTTTGTCCTTTTGCTCAATTGATGTGTCACAAATACTCGCATCTACGACGTGGGCTGGGTCTTGTCCGGTCGCGAGATAAATGCCGGCGATAGTGTTTGCGCTGTGAAGATTACATCCCAATGAACCAGCAAATCGACTTCCATGTAGCAACTTCGCGGAATAAGTATCCAAGAGTGTTTTAATATCGACATTTAGAATATCCATTATCATATCTTTGTCTAAGGTACATTCTGCCTCTACTAATCTACCTCGTCCAAGTAGTTTATTGATAAATGAAGGTTTTTTGTCCGAGCACATATTCCCAGAAATGGAAATGAGCTTCGCGTATCCTTGTTTTTTAGAGACAAAATCACAAATATTGCTTGTCGCGTTTGTTGCCATATTCATTCCCATGGCTTCATCGGTATCATAAGAGAAACGAATCCATATATATCTACCCTCTGCATAGATTTCACTTGATAAGAAAGTAATATGGGGGTCGGATTGATTGGTGATTCTAATAAAATTGGCTTTCTGTTTTTCTATCCAAAGTTCGAATTTAATTCTGGATGCTATGTTTTCGGCGATGAAAACGGGAGCTCTTGTGGCCCCTTTGAGTGCACAGATGGTTTTGACACCACCACCAAGGTTAATTAATTTCATTCCACGACTTATACTAGCGACTAAAGCTCCTTCTGTCGTAGCAATCGGCGCGAAAAATAGTCCTTTTGCGTACTCGCCCATTATTTTGACTGGTCCAGCAATTCCTACAGGAATACTGATTCCTCCGATAGGATTTTCACAATTATGTCTGGACGTTTTGGCAGGATCAAATGAATAATTAAGTAGCGAGTCAAGATTAATTAATGTGACTTTCGAAATGGTTTTGTTACGCTCTTTCAAAGCGCTTATTGGATCTAAATAATCTTCAAATTCCCTTAATTTAATATCTCGGTTCTTTAATCGGTAGTAAATTTTTTCAGTTGCAGCATTCTTTGACATTAGTTGAACAGTCGTAAAAAATATGAGGTGCTAGAATGGTTATGACGTGGATTGTAATATTTATCGTAACTCTAAACAATGGTTTTTTCGGACACTCTTGAGTATGTGAGTAGTAAAGTAAGAAAAATAGATCAAACTATAATGCGTGCCTCTATTATGATCTGGATTTTTCTCCTCTTATTCATAGTTGGTTCTAATGAGTTGCACAATCCGCAAAGTCTTGAGGATCCTTCTCTCTTGGCAGACTCACAGCAACCTAATATCACTTTCCGTAATTGTGAATTTTCAACACAGAATCAGAGATTAACTCCAGCATTACTTAGAACGAATATTGATATGGGATATTACGATATTTTATTGGATACACAATCAGACGGGATTTCGAATGGATTGATACCCGCGATTACAAATCCGAAATTTATGTCACTTGATAAAGCGAAAAATTGTCTGAATCCTAAACAGGAGATATTAGTAATTGAAATGTCCCAATTTAAAAGCTGTGAGGACAATGATTCTCTAGAGATTGATGAATGCAAAGAAGTTAGAATATATCCAGTGTCAATTCTATCGCGGCATCGAATAATAAATGATCGGATGAAGGATGAAAGGTTTACCATCGTTTATTCTCCATTAGCTGATAATGCTAATGTTTTTTTGAATTCATCAAAGGATAATTTTGCGGCTTCTGGCAGATTACTTTTTGGCTTAACTCTTTTCAAAGATGATGCCACGGATTCGCTTTGGAATCCACTTGAGGGGAAGGCGGTGATAGGAGATAGAACTGGCGAGAAATTTCAACAGATGTTTTCGAAACGAATGAAATTCTCTGAAATATTTGAATTATATCCACAGGGAAGAGTGTTTTCATTCGAAACGGGTTATACCTATGATTATGACGAGAATACTTATCAAGATTATTGGAATGCTCCAAGTTTGCCCGTTGATTTTCAATTTGTGAATGATCGAATTCAACCAAAGGATAAAGTTTATGCCGCGCTAATTGATAATGATCCGTTCGCTTTTTTTCCTTTAGTTAGTAGGGATTTCGAGAAAGTTTTACAAAACGGTAAAGATTTGAATATTAATTATGATAATACAACTAATAATTTTGAGCTTTACGTTACAGACTCAACTGAAGGCAAAACACAAATACCGGTTACTCAGGTTTATTATTTTGCGTGGAAGTTAGTATACCCAGATGCTCAAGCCGTTATTGTGGAGTAGTTTTTGTCTACCAAAGAAGTTAAAAGGTGTTTAACTATAGAGCAGATAATATGTATTAGGGAAAAGTTTTTCTGGTGGGGCTCCTTGATCTAGTTTCCATTCAAGCCATCTCACCTGTTCCGCAGGGTCGCAGTAATCATCCAATTTGTGAAAGGTTTCGTCTATCTGGAATATGCCCCGGTATCTACCTTTGTGCGAGATATTATAAAATCCTGACTCAGCGCGAGCTAATGCCACAAAGTTTAATGATTTCGTTTGGGTTGACTTTATAATTTCTATGACCTCATCTGGAGACATCTGTTCGGTTTTGCACACTGGATCGGTAAATTGCGCTTCAAGTCTCTCATCTTCGATATTTTGCGCTAAGGATTGAGTTCCTTGTGAATAAAACGATGAAGCGAGACTAGTCGAAGTGATTAATATGCTTAGAGCAAGTACAGTTATACCTTCCATTATTTGTGATTAATACATATACAAGCTACAATATTGATGGATATAAATCAAGATCT
>JAYRWD010000050.1:0-12070 GCA_041918255.1 Candidatus Dojkabacteria bacterium | reverse complement strand
TAATCTTTAAAACTTCTGCTTTGACCAACCCGTCATCAAAGAAAAGTAAATCCCCCTTCTTAAGATCCTGGTATAATCCGGGATAATTTATTGGGTATAGATAATCACTCTCGCCTGAGCCTATGATTAGGTCGGCGTTAATCTTTAATTCTATTGGCTTCGCAAAGTTATTCAATCTAACGTCCGATCCTTTGATATCCAACATAAGCGCGACATCTTTTGTCAGAAAACGAACATTATTCTGAATCATCTTTAGGGTTGCGATATCCACAAATGCACCATTAGCTCGTACCACAGTCATGCCAGCTTTCACCATTTTCCTTAGAATAGCGATATCCCAGCTAGCAGGACCAAGTGTACAGACGATTTTTGTTCTAAGTTTCATTTTCAAGTCAATTTAAAATAACCCTGATATATTACCACGAAACATTGAAACATGCATTTCTAGTTCATCTTGCTTAAAATTTTTACTGTATGAAATCTGTTTACAATTCCTCTTTAGGGCTCAAAAAGGAAGAAGTGTTATAATCAACAAGTTATAAAAATACAATGACAGTTTTTATGCCTAAAGAAATCTACAAATACTCTTCACTTCATCATACCCAGCATTGACTGGGTGTTTCCATGTAATTATTTTTCTTATACACCCAGCCAAGCGCTGGATTTTTTCTTTTGTTAAAATATCTTACTTAATTAATCAGAAAAATGACAAAAAATATTCAACCATTAAAAGGTTTCCGTGATTTCTTACCTGCAGAGGCTCTCAAACGTAAGTGGCTCAAACAAAAACTAGTTACAATTTTTGAGCAGTGGGGTTTTGACCCAATGGAAACTCCCACGCTTGAACCTTTAGAATTATTTGAAGGCCAGATAGGTGAAGATGAAAAGTTATTTTATAAATTTCAAGATAACGGAGGTAGGAATGTAGCTATGAGATACGACCAAACAGTGCCTACTTGTCGTGTTGTTGGAACAAACTATCAAACATTGCCGATGCCGTTTAAAAGATATCAGATTCAACCCGCATTTCGAGCCGAAAATACCCAAAAGGGCCGTTATAGGGAATTCGTCCAGTGTGACGCCGATATTTTTGGAGTATTAGAACCCTGGGCGGATGCGGAGATAATCTCACTTTCACTCGATATCTACATAAAGCTTGGATTCGAGAATCCTAGAATATTGATAAGCGACAGGGCATTGCTCAAGGATTTTCCATATGAAGCCATAGTAGCCATAGACAAATTGGAAAAAATAGGTGAGAAAGGAGTCATCGAAGATATGAAGTCGAAGGGCATTGATGAAACAACTGGGTTAAACTATCTCAAAAAGATACAGGACTTACAACCTAACGAAACGCTTATTTATATTTTTAAATACCTCAAAGATTACGGATTTTCAGAGAAATATTATGCTTTTGAACCAAAACTTGCAAGATCGTTTTCTTACTCTTCCGGACCCATTTGGGAAGTTAAAATACCCGAGATCGGCAACAGCTCGGTGCTGGGGGGGGAAAGATTTGACAAACTGATTGAACAAATTTCAGGGATTCAAATTCCAGGAACAGGTTTCGGGCTGGGATTTGATAGAACTTTAGAAGCTTGCGAGTCATTAGGAATTCTCCCAAACATCCTAACAACAACTCAAATATTGGTATCTGTTTTCTCGCCAGAATTGTCGGCTCAATCTCAACTAGTTACGACGAAATTACGGGAGAAAGGTTTTAAGGTCGAATTATATTCCGACTTCAAAGCAAAACTCGAAAAACAACTGAAGTACGCTCTGAAAAAAGGCATTCAGTATTTTGTGATACTCGGACCCGAGGAAGTTGAAAAGAACCTTATAACTATAAAAAATCTTAATTCGAAAGAACAAAAAACTGACACTCTTGAAAAAGTGTTTGAGTTAATAAATACATAATCTTTATTTAAACAATCGTTATGAATCAGAAAATAATCCCGGCTGTTTTGTCAGATAAACTGGAAGATTATCAAAAAGCTTTTGAGCTATTTGAAACCTTCCCTGGGAATGAATGGGTTCATATAGACATAATGGACGGCAAATTTGTGGAGACAATATCGGCCGATTTAAGTCATATACTCACTTTGCCAACAACTCTGAAGAAGCAGGTTCATCTAATGGTAGAAGATCCGATTTCTTACCTAAAGCTTTGTGAAAATGCAGGGGTTAACGAAGTAGTCTTTCATTTTGAGAGTAAACTCAAAAACTTAAGAGAGTTGACACAGTTTGATACTATTGAGATTTATCTAGGACTACATCCTCATACATCCGCCGACACCCTAAATATTGAAATTCTAGAATATGTAAAAGGAGTTCTAATACTTTCGGTAATTCCCGGAAAACAAGGAAACGAGTTCCTTCCAACAGAACTCGAAGAAATAACTAAGGTGAAGTCATTAAGTAGATTTGAAAGTATTATACTTGACGGTCATGTAGATCTTGAAACGATTCAACTAAACAATTTAAAAGATTTGCCTGTAAGAGATTTTGTAATTGGATCAGCTATTATTAAAACTACAAATCCTTTGAATTCATACCAAGAGCTATCGAGGATACTACTGGCCAAATAAATTCTTTTTGATTCAATATATTTTTTCCAAAAAAAGTACTAAAGTAATACTGGATATTTCTTTTGAATAAATTATTTGTTACTTCTCTCCCCATGATCAAAAGAATAAACGAATTTCTTTTGAAAAGGTCAAAATGGGTACTTTATTCTCTCATTGTTTTCTTTTTGGTTTCCGCTATCAGCCTCGAATATTATCTATCCGTTGGTCAAAAAATTGAACCTGTCTCGACAACAAACAATCCCGTTCCACAAGGAAAGGAAGCAACCTTAAGTGTAACCCCATATGTCTACTACTACCAAATCGTGGAACAAAGTCATAAACTAAATGTACCCATTGAGTCGCCTATCTCCGCACCCAAATATATTACCACTCGTAATGGATTTGAATACACTTATGATATCAACATTTATCGACTTGACCCGAAAGGAAAAGATAAATTAATAAATTCTTTTATAATTCCAACCGATTCGTTCGATCCGTACTATAACATTTTTACGGATACATGGAAAACGAATCATATATTTTTTACGTCAATGCAAAAAGATCAGTTTTTTATTTATGATCTGGATTTAACAAAAGAATTTGCTCAACCTGAAAAAGTCGCAAGCATAAGTTCAAAACCGAGCTCTGAACAAAACAACGTAAAGTCCGTAATAATCACTGATCTTAAATATCTCGATAAAGAAGACTCCTTACTACTTATTCGCGACGAATTTGATAAATGGGAAAGTAATCTTTTAGCCACACGTATGTATTTACTACCATTTGATAATAAAAAACCCAAAAAAGAGTATGAAATACCAATACCAATCGAGGGGCTTTGGTATACAATTACCAAGATAGTGGCAAAATCAAACGACAATAAGCAAATATTGCTTAGAGAGTTAGGTGGGGAAGGAGGAGATTTCTGGCAACAATTTTTGATACTCAATCGAGAAAACAATATCACCACCAAAATAAACAACCTCCCAGCTAATGCATCAAGAGAATCGATCATACCCGTCTCATATTTAAGGTATGATACTAACGAAGATATGAAGATGCTTTATACATCATTTTCCTTTGAACTTAGTGATTCTTCTATTCATGGCACAGACTATATCAATTGGGACATGTACAACTATTACTTAGGACTTGATAATTGTCTATTAGAAAAGTCTCCACAAACAGGCGAAAACCTTTTGGAAACAACCTACAAGGATCAGGGAGGAACTATCATGCTTCATGATATGTATACAGGAAAAACCACTGAAATTTACCGAAATACTGCTTTCCAGGATGATCTTTGCATGAACATTAAGAGCAGAATCTTCGGAATCAAATGGGTAGATCAATCCACTTTCGTATTCCTTCAGCACAACGGAATTTTTCAGATGGATATAAATACAAAGAAAATTGAGAAGCTCTACGAATATCCGGGGTTTATTAGAAATACCTTTTGGGAGGAGATTAGCGCCGTGAGCTTGCCGTATATAATTGTCGGGAGCTCATATGACTTATTCTCTAACCCCAATTACTCCGATTCTGCTTTAATCAACTTAAGTACAAAAGAAGTAATCGCGGAATTTCCTAAGACGAACAGTCCATATGGAATTCGCTCAGTATTTGCTTTTTTCGATCAAAACACACCAGAGACAGATAAATAACAATTTGCCTAAACACGATAATTAGCAATATAATCGATTCATACTTTTATTTATCAAAAACTCAAACCATGTCAGATATCGGGAACCTTAAAGATCAGGTCTACGACACCATGTTTAACCCTTTATTCAATCTA
The DNA here is from genome assembly GCA_041918255.1 of Candidatus Dojkabacteria bacterium. Classification (GTDB taxonomy): domain Bacteria; phylum Patescibacteriota; class Dojkabacteria; order B142; family WJKM01; genus JAYRWD01. The sequence continues at coordinate 7,702 of JAYRWD010000050.1, read as the reverse complement.
CCTGTAGGCGACAATCCACCTGAAGAGATAAACATGCTAGTCGAAACTCCGATGGGAAGCATAAATAAATATGAATTTCATACAAATACAGGACTGATTAAACTCGACCGAGTGCTTTTTGAGCGTCTTCCCTATCCTGTTGAATACGGTGCTATTCCTCAGACATGGGATGAGGATGAAGATTTGCTTGATGTAATGAGCCTGATCACCGAACCAACCTTTCCAGGTTGTCTAATCTCGGTAAGACCTATTGGTGTTATGTTATTTGATGATAGCGGTGATAAAGACGATAAAATTTTGGCAGTACCGACTGATGACGTACGCTTTAAAAATATTAAAGATATAAAAGACCTAACCGATCATCAAAAAGATGAAATCGGATTTTTCTTTGAGCGTTATAAAGATCTGCAATTTAAATATAAAGGTCAGACTGACAAAAAGGTCGTTGTCAAGGGTTGGCACGGCAAGGAAAAAGCGTTTGAGATAATCAAAGAAGCGATGGAGACCTTTAACAAAAGATTTGCGAAGAAATAGAATACAACTTTTTCAGTTGAATTCAAAAGAATCCCGCGCAAAGCGCGGGATTCTTTAAACTAGCTTATATCCAAAAATCTTTACTCTTCCTCAGACTCATCCTCATCAGATACCATTCCGTTAACCTCAGGCGCAACGTGTTTCTCGCAAACAGCACCGCACTCTTCGCATGTACAACCATCTCCAGTATCCACACAATTGCCTCCACATTCGTGACATTTATGTTCATGCTTTTCTTCTTTTTCGCCACAACCGCATGTATCACACATTACATGAAAAATAAGAAATAAAATAATTTAAATATTCATTTTTTTTTATTTACTTTCTGTCCCTCTGAAGTATCTCGCACCTCTAAACCAAATTTCAACCCGATCTCTTTACGCAACTCATCAGCGCGTTCCCAGTCCTGCTCCTCCCTCGCTTTTTGACGTTCTTCAAGAATCTTTTCAGCTCCAGTTGTAAGCTCGATACTTTCAGCTATTCTGTCACTTGATTTTTCAAGTCGCAAACCAAATACTTTATCAAAATCAAAAATAGTAGTTAGTTTCATATTATCATCCATATCTGATCGCAAAATATCCCATACTAACCCCAAGCAAGCAGGGATATTGAAATCATCCTCAAGCAAGTTTACAAACTTCTTGTGGAAGCTATCTTCAACTCCGCTTTGCATTGAACTTTTATTCTTAGCATTAAGATCACTCAGCTTACTTACAAGCTTCGAATAAGCTACAGCAGCGCCATCCATGGCTTCCCAAGTAAAATTTTGCTTTGACCTGTAGTGAGCGTTCAAAAATAAGTATCTCAGAACCATCGGATCATACCCCCTTTCGATAATCTCTGAGAGCGAATAGCTAGTCCCCTCAGATTTCGCCATTTTTTTCCCATCAACAGTCAAATGTTCATTGTGGAGCCAATAATTCACAAACTTCACACCGTTCGCACATTCGCTTTGCGCTATTTCATTAGTATGATGCACTGGAATATGCTCTATACCCCCCATATGGATATCTATGGTATTGCCCAATAACGCCTTACTCATCGCGGAGCACTCGATATGCCAACCCGGGAAACCCAGTCCGTTCTGGACATCAATCGATATAAAAGGCGATTCCCAAGTTTGCATTGCGTTCTTATGAACCCCAGTTTTAAAAAACCAAAGCGAAAAATCTTCGGAATGTTTCTTGTCAGGATCGCTTACATCACCGCTACCAGCACCCATAATATTTTGCTCCAGATCCTGTCTATTTAATTTGTTGTACTCCGGATACTTACTAATGTCAAAATAAACAGCTTTTGGTGTCACATACGCATAGCCCTTGTCCACTAGAACTTTTACCATCTTTAGCATCTCCGAAATATATTGAGTAGCATGTGGTTTAAAATCAGGTTCAAGAATATTAAGCCGATCTAGATCATCTTCGAACACTTTAATATATTTTTCAGCAATCTGATCGGGTGTCAGACCCTCACGTCGTGCTCCCTTCTCCATTTTATCCTCACCCTCATCCTGATCACTCGTTAAATGCCCAACATCAGTGTAATTCCGCACAAACTTTACTTCATACCCCAAATATATTAACGATCGGCGTATCAAATCTGCCATTGTCATACCCCTCATATTACCTATATGTTGGGTCCAATATACTGTTGGACCGCAATGATAAAAACTGACTTTTTCATTTTTCAAAGGTTCAAAAATCTCTAATTTTCGTGAAAGAGTGTTATAAACTTTTAGCATCTTTTCAATATTTCATAATTAAAAGTTATTCCTTACAATGAACGCAACTCAATACCGCTCGATTATATCCTATTAAATATCTTTTCAACATTGTGCCAAAATAATAACTTATATTCTTAAGTTTGAAAAGGACAGAAGTGAGTTAAAAAAATTTTAATTTAAATAAGTTTCGAGTTATTTTCGCATTTCCCCCCTTCCCAAAAATAAATATTAAGTTTATACTGGTGACAAGTGGTGAAAGGTGGTGAGAATAGATTTATGCACTCTTAAAAATTCTACTGCTGAAAAACGCATAGAGCCTTCGCATTTTTCTTGCTCCACCTCTAAATGAGCTTCCAATAGACTTCGCTCATCACCCCTCACCACTGATTATTGCTCTTTCAAAATTTGCTGCCCTGCAAAAAATTATTAAATAACCAATTTTGCTAATCGGAGAATACACGGGAAAACTTGCCGATAAAAATCGAATTGCTCTCCCAAAAACTTTTCGGGAAGAGATGAAGGGTAATCTTTTTATTACGAGGGGATATGAAACATGCTTGATCATCCTTGACGAAACACGTTGGGTAAAACTTTTTGAATCCATTGCGACGAAACCTTTGCTAAATCAGAGCGTCAGAGATACCAAAAGATACCTTGCAGGAGGAGCGTATGCAATCAATCTAGATAGCCAGGGAAGGTTTCTGATTTCCGACCCTTTGATTAATTTTGCAACTATCAATAAAGATGTTACATTTCTTGGTGTTTTAGATTGGTTGGAGGTTTGGGCTTCTGAAGTTTGGCTAAAAAAACTTGAACACCTAGCTAGTTCGGCATCAGAAATTGCAAATCGGCTTGAGGATAGAACCTAATATTTTTCTACAAAACAACTATGTCCGTCTGGCACAATTCAGTACTACTTCGGGAATCAATCAACTTGCTTGGTGTAAACCTCGGACAGAATATTGTAGATGCGACGCTAGGAGCAGGAGGGCATTCAAAAGAATTTATCAAAATTATTGGTAAGAATGGTAGCTACTTAGGAATAGATATCGATCGGGAAGCAATTGATCATTTCGAAAAATTAATTACAAAACTCAAACTTAAAACTAAAATTATGCGCTTAGTAAACGACAATTACAGAAATATTGATGAGATATTAAAGCAAGAAAAATTTCCACCTCCAGACGTCATCTTTGCCGATCTAGGACTTTCAAGTTCCCAGATAGATACCTTCATGAGCTTTAAAGAAGAAGGAGAGTTAGATATGCGACTAAATAAAGACTTGAAGGTTACAGCTGCAGATTTAGTAAATGGCCTATACGCTCATGAATTAGAAAACATGTTTACAAAAAATTCCGACGAACCGTTAGCTCATCTTATAGCAAAAGCGATCGTCACTGCGAGGAAAATATCCCCTATCAAAACTAAACAACAACTTACGAAAATCATACAATCCGTATCTGATCGGGTAAAGAATACAAACGCTAGGGCGGATCATTCCGCAGCTAGAATCTTTCAATCTTTGCGAATAGCAGTAAATGATGAGTATGGGGCTATCGACCAATTCATCAGGAAAGCCTTTGAGTCCCTAAAGAAAGACGGCAGACTTGGATTAATTTCATTTCACTCAGGCGAGGATCGAATTGTAAAACATAATTTTCAAAAACTAATTAAAGAAAACAAAGCAGATTGGGGCTCCAAATTATGCACACCAGGTGAGGAAGAAATTAAAAAGAATAAGCGGTCGAAGGGAGCTAAACTGAGAATTATAGTGAAAAAGTAGGTAAAACGTGCACTTTTACTATTACTATTACTGCTACAATGGAAATAAGAAACTTTCGTAACAACAGGTCAGGCCATTTTCACTCCAATGGAATAAATAGAACTATGGCTATTGTTGTCTTTGGATTAGGAGTAATTTTTGTATTTATTCAATTCATAAAATTATCTACAGTTGGTAGACTTGGAGTGCGTATCTCCGCGCTTGAAAGCGAACAAAAAACCATTGCACTAGAGAATGAGTTATTAAAGTCTGAAATCAACGAATTAAAGTCACCAGCAAGGATAGAGTCAATATTAGGAGAACTTGGAGAATTTCATCCCACTCAAATCAAAATAATTGATGAAGTACCTCAGAAAGTTATTGCCCAGAATCGTTAAAATTTAAAAATGGTCAGAACCGAAACACTAAGAAAGATAATACTTTTCCTCATTTCTTTGATTTTTATAGGAAATGTTTTTTTTCTATTCAGGTGGCAAATAGTCCATAGGGATGAATTCAAAACAATAGCCGCTGGTAGATTTACTACAGGACCAATTGCCTCTATACGTGGTGAAATATTAGCTCGTGATGGCAGTACGTTAGCTTACTCACAACCAGCTTGGGATGTATTTGTATATTTAAAAGATCTCGAAAATGCAGAAGCTCAAACTGAATCGCGTCAAGCAATTCAATCTAGAGCGGAATTTGTATCTAAAGTATCTACACTTCTGGGTAAATCAGAAGATGAATTAACAATTGCGCTAAATTCAGGGTCTCAGTGGATCAAAATTGATTCGCAGATACCCTTTGAAACCAAAGCTAAGTTGGAAAAAATACCAAGCGATAAATTCGGGAAAAAATCTTACCTAATCGGTTTAAACTTTGAGCTCAATCCAAGACGCATCTATCCAGAAGGAAAAACTGTATCTCATATCACTGGATTCGTAGGGATGGATTTAAGTTCACACCCCATTGGACGAGGGGGCATTGAACAAAAATACAATGGAGTTTTAGAACCCCAAGAGGGATATGTGGCCAAAGAAACAGATAAATTTGGGAATGTAATTGCAATTTCCGATTCGCTGTACGTACGGGCAAAACGAGGCGCGACAATTAAAACAACCATTGATATGAATCTGCAAGAAATACTTGCAAAGAAAATATGCGAAGCGGTTGAAAGATATAAGGCCATTTCTGCAAAGGGAATCATCATGGATCCAAAAACAGGAGAAATTTTAGCTATAGCGAATTGTCCCACTTTTGATCCAAACAGTTACTTTACCGAAACTAATCCTGAGAGTTTCTCGAATAGAGCTATCGTGATACCTTACGAGATTGGTTCTGTTGCTAAGGTCTTCACCCTTTCGGCAGCCGTGGATGCCATAGGAATGCGTCCAAGCGATATTATATTGCAAGGTCATACAGGCTGCCGTGTAATTGTGGCTTCAAATTTTAACCCGGATGACACGAGAGAGATCTGTACTTATGACAAAAAGCCCCAAGGAAGCTTAACGGTGCAACACGCTTTTGTTCTTTCGGATAATCTAGCCTTTGTACAAGTTGCTGAAAAACTAGGTAAGGAAAAATTCAATGAATATCTCAGGCGTTTTGGTGTTGGAAAACAGAGTGGAATTGATTTAACCGGTGAATCCTACGGTATTTTGCCTGATTTAAACGATCCAAAAGCATGGCATCCTGTTGATTTAGCTGTTTTTTCATACGGTCATGGTTATCAGATAAATCTGCTGCAAGCGGTTAAAGGAATAGCTGCTATCGCGAATAATGGAATTCTTACTAGACCTTATGTAGTTGGTGAAATCATTGAAGACAATAAAGACCCCAAAATTTTTTCACCTATAGCTGAAAGAAGAGTTGTTTCGGAACTTACAGCTCAAACGGTTAAAACGATGATGATTGAAATTTTTAGATCGAACTCTGAAGGAGGTTTCAAAAACTTACATAACTACCAGATAGCAGTAAAATCCGGTACAGCCTTAATTCCAAATAGATATAGTACGGGATACTCTAATGAGGTAAATGCCACATATGTAGGGTTTGATGCAACTGATAACGCGAAATTTATCATGGCGATAGCTATTGAAGCCCCACAGACTGTTGAGAAACTTTCTTACTACTCTGCTCGGGTGGTATGGATGGAAATATTTGAGCAAATTAAAGATCATTTAGGCTTGAAACCTGTATAATCCTATTTCTAAGTTATTTAAACAAAATTATTTAATTTAATTTTTCCAAAACTTGCAGTACCGTTTTTTTATTAGGCCAGGCGAGCTTCGCGATAACAATATTTTTATGATCTTTGAAAAAGATGTAATTTTCAAAGCAAGAAATATCCTCCGACTTAAGAAAGGAGATAGAATAAGACTTTTTGACGGGGAAGGACATGAATTTACGGCCGAAATCGATACACTGCGCAAAGACCTTTTAGGAGGTAAGGTAGTTGATAATCCCTCATCAAACGTGACCGAAAGTATTATTCACACACCCGAATTGCATCTAGCTCAGGCTCTCACCCAGAGCAAAAAACTTGAACTCATACTTAGAATGGGTACTGAAATCGGTATTAATAGTTTTCGTTTTTATGAATCAGATCACTCCATTGTGAAACTAAACAAACTTGGTCAGGATAAGCTAAAACGTTGGGAAAAGATTTCAGTTGAGGCTTCAAGGCAAAGCGAGCGAATATTTACGCCGAAAATTCACGAGCCAGTCCATTTTATTGATTTATTTGAGTTGGAAAAAGAAAATGTTATCTGTTTTCTAAGTGCCAAGGTAAATGAAAATGTTTCTTCGGCAAATGATTTCTTTTCCCACATTCGCAATAAGAGTTTAAAGATAACCCTAGTAGTAGGTCCTGAAGGTGGATTTTCTGCAAAAGAAAATGCTATGATTTTAGAAAGAAAAATAGCATTTGTTCATTTACCCCTACCAATCATGAGAACAGAGACTGCAGGTATTGTCGCGGCCAGTCACTTTCTGATTTCTATGAACTCCGACCTTACTCAAGAATAATCTTCTTTGAAAATCTTCCCTTTATTCTTGCTTTTTTTGCTCTTATTTTTTCTACTGACTCAAACTTCAAACCTTTTTCAATGCATATTGCATTTAATACTTCCAGAATATCTCCCATCTCTTCAATATCCTCTGATTCAATAAACTCAGCAACTTCTTCTTTTAATTTTTGCCTTAACAATTTGGAGTATTCAATCGTGTCAGCAAAATAGTAAAAGGGAATTTTTCCGCTTTCTTTTATTATTTCAGGTATTTTGTCTCTAACTAGTTTTACCACCATAAAGCATACTAAGATAAAATGCATAAGGACTTTTTCCAATAACTTTACTTCTTATATTTCTTCATAATTAACGGCCAGTATACATTCAGGACCACTTCAGTCCATGGTTCAACTCGAGGACCCCTTTCTGCTTTGAATTTTAAATCATACTCTTGAAATAATCTTGAAATATTCCTAAATGGTACCCACCAAGCTTTGGCAATCTCATTTCGTCGCAGAGTTAGACTTGTTGTAGTACTCGGGTCTATCTCTAAGACCGACAAAATCCCGAAATGAACTGACCCAGTTTGTGTCTTCAGATCAGGATCACTAATACGTTTGTCATAAAATCCCCCCAATATCTCAAGGCTTTTTATATTTTGCCTCTGAATGT
>JAYRWD010000049.1:0-3662 GCA_041918255.1 Candidatus Dojkabacteria bacterium | reverse complement strand
ATTGAGTCTTACCCTGCTCATCTTTCCAATTTCTAGCGACGGGATCATTCCATCCTGCGATGGGCCAAGAGTCAGGTAAATGGCTCATGGCTACGGTTTCTGCATTAGGATTTAAAAATCCGGGAACAGGGTTCCACCCCCAAAAATAATTCTTAGACGGGTGTTTTTCATCGGACTGACCTTTTCTTGGTCCTCGAGATATGATAACTGAATTTAGCGTATCACCCTGCTTATTAATAAATTCAACACCGATGAGCGGGATACAATCGCCTATGTAATTCTCTCCGGAACCAAGCGGCCATTCACCGCGGATATCTAACCCTTGATTAAACCCGGCAACCTGTCCGTCGTTATAGAACGAGATGCCTATTCTATTTCCAGTATGCTTGCCCATTCTTAAAAGTTTGGGATCACCTCTTTGTGCTAACAAATCAAAGTTGTAAGCTGTCAGCACTATAATTAAAAATAATATTGTTCTTTTCTGCATCTTAATTTCTTTCATTTAATTAGAAATTGTACGAGAATCCTAATTCAACTCTTCTTGGTTCAGAAAAGTGACCTGGATTAGTATAAAGTTGATCTAAAGTATTTTCATAAAGTTTCGGCTTAATTTTTTCTGCTTCAAGTCTTCCAAATGTGAAAAGGGGATCTCCGGAATCGCCGTAAATATTAACGGGGTTGTCTAAATCTAAGAGATTAGTCACTTTGACAAAAAGTGAAAGAACCGATCCGCCAAAATCAAAATCCTTATATGCTCGAAGATCAAGATTGAAAATGCTTGGTTTGCTTTCACTATTTCTTGGAAATGCGTTCTGACTTATTCTAGTATTTTTATTTACTCCGGGAGTGTATGGCTGTCCGGTGTAGAAGTTTCCAATCAGCGAGAAGCCATAGTCTCTTTCAACTGAATAAGCAACCGAAAGATTTAGCGAGTGCGCTTGGTCCCAATTTAGGGGAGCAATATATGTTTCGGGCAACGCTCCGCCAAGAATGGCGTTTCTAGCATCTGCAGGATTTGAAGCATTTCCCTTAGTTACTGAATATGTATAATCTATACTAGTAGCTAGTCCGCCGGAAAATCTTTTCTCAAAACTGATTATGAAACCTTTTGAAAAACCAAAATCTGAATTTGCATATTTGCTGTAACTCTGAGCTCCGCCAAAAACGGAAATTTCCTCATTTTGAGTTCCTGTCAAATCTCTGAAGTCTTCAAAAAAGACAGTTACATCAACAGAAATATCATCACCAACCTGCTGCTGAACACCAATTTCACCCTTGACTGTTTTTTGCGGCTTTAAATCGGCATTACCAAACAACCCCTGATTCCCGGATCCAACACCTAATTCAAATTCGGGATTAGTGTATAGATATTCGTATGAGGGCAATTGGAAAAAGTGTCCATAAGAAAAATGAATTACACCCTTGTCTGATATTGGGAATGCAAGCCCAACTCTCGGGCTAAGCTGATATTTAGTTGTTGCATCTTTATACCAGTAAGATTCACGATCTGCAATCGTTTTGATTGTTTCGCCAAGTTGAGGATCAAATACACCGTTGCCATTGAGGTCATTGAATTGATTTGAAGGCCTTAAAGGAACGATAATGTTGGGATCGGAAGGATCACTCAATACTTTTCCATCCGGATTAAACATATCAAACCTTAACCCCAAGTTGAAAATCAAATCGAAGGCTTCAAATTTTGATTGAGCATAAAATGATCCTTCAATTGGATTGCGTGTATATTCATTATTAAGCGGAGTAGTTATTGGAGCAATTGCAACTGTGGTAATTCCATTTATTAGGAGTGGAAATAAAGTTATATCTTTAAAGTATATGTTGTGTCTCTTAAATTCGCCGCCAAATTGGAAATTAATTTCCTGGTTTATTTGTGTTGTCCAATCAAGTTTCGCAGAATAAGTTCCTGTACTTCTCTTAAACCTGCCATAATCTGTACCTCCAATATCAAAACTATATGGCGGTGTTTGTAAAATCGTATTATTCACATAACTCGTCGAGAGGGTATTTTCGTCATTATAAATATTTTCGAATAGATAATGAAAGTACTCTTTAAAGAAATAGGATAAATTCAAATTGTAGAATGACGAGTTGCTAATCGCATGGTTAAGAGACAAAGTATTGGAATATCCCTTTCTGAATCTTCGCAAGTTATTATCCGGCGTTAGCTTTCTTGAATGATTATAATCTTGATATTCTTCACGATCCAATACATAGTTAAAGTTAACCTTCATTCCCGGCATAAGCCTGTAAGTAAGTTTCCCCTGGGCATAAATTTTTTCTCTCGGATTCATGGAAACAAACTCCCGGTCACCATTTCCATTTTTTGTAGGATCATTTTTATCCTTTGTAATGGTGAAGTCTGCACCACCTGAGTTAGGAACTTCGGTTGCACGATCGGTTACTAAGAACTTTCTTTGCCCAAATAAATATCCGGTATTGTAATAATATCTCCCATTGACATAGAAGAATAACTCATCTCTTAAAATCGGACCACTTAAGCTACCCTCAAAATTTCTGATCGCAGCGGGATTAATCTTATCAATATTCCAAAATTTGTCATTTCTATTTGAGAAATAATCACCAACATAGGATTGAACATTTCCCTGAAACTGATTATCTCCATCTTTAGTAACGATGTTGATAACGCCGGACATTGCTTGACCGTACTCCGCATTAAACGCTCCGCTGATAACCTGCAATTCTTGCACAGCATTTGCATTTACATTTATGACTGTACTTCCGTCATAGGCATCAGTTAAAGTAACTCCATCAACCTGATATGCCACCTGCCCTGCTCTTCCTCCTCTAATATGGAAGTCTCCTCCAGATTGAACGAACCCGGCTTGAAGCTGAAGCACATCACCAAGATCTGTAACTGGAAGCTGTGCGATCATATCTTCTCCGACAATTGAGGTGGAAGCAGTAAGATCTTTTTGGATCAGCGGTTTTTGTGCTACAACCACCACCTCTTCTTTAAGCTCAAGTGCTGTAGAAAGCAGCTTGAAATTTTCTGTGGAAGTAAAACCGGTCGCAACTTTAATATTCTGCACGGTTATCGAGTTATAGCCAATAGCAGAAGCTTTAACTGAATAAGTTCCTGGCGGAATATTAATTATGAAATAATTTCCCTCTAAATCTGTTGCCGCTCCATAATTAGTTCCTACAACCATAACGTTCACGAATGGCAGGTCTTCACCGGTTGTTGCGTCTGTAATTTTGCCGGCAATTTTACCTGATTGTGAAAATAAAAGTGGAGAGAAAAGAAATGAGAGAAGGATTAGGTAACGAATCGAAATAGTAAATTTCATCAAATCCTCCGAATTAATGCTTAGTTTCTGTTTGTTTTTAATTTAACACTTCTTGAATCGTGGCGGATTAGGACATGATTCTGTCTAATAGAGAAGTTTTCTGTTTTGCTTATTTCAAAAATATCTAAAGAGTACTTAAAATCCATACTTAAATCTAAAAATAAAAAATAAAGACTTGATTTATCAGATACATGTGTAAAAACAATTACACGGTCATTGGTGATCCCAATTTCTGATATTCTTTCATCATCACTCATTATATGATGATTTGCAATGCTTAAATCTTTTTCTAATTGATAAACCGTATTAAAATATTTTGCAAATATTTTGTCTTCT
>JAYRWD010000048.1:0-20905 GCA_041918255.1 Candidatus Dojkabacteria bacterium | reverse complement strand
GGTGGTATCTGTTCCACAATCCCTAGAATCCCTTACCAGTCTATGTTCTCAACTTGTACTGTTACCTTTGGATAACTCAGGAAAAGTCGCGTGTTTTGGTAGTTCGGTATTTTGTGTGGAAATTTGAGAACAAATTTCAAGTAGAATCCTTCCGTCTTCGGTAGTATTTTTAAATATTAAGCGTGTGTCCGTTATGTTTTAACCATTTTCTATTTTGCTTATAATCATTGTCAATTTCAGCTACTAGACACCAGAATTCTTTCGAATGATTCGGTTCAACTAGGTGACATAGCTCATGTATTATGACATATTTTACAATATTTATGGGTGCTAAAGCCAGTCTCCAATTTAATGAAATTCTGGTTTTTGATGAACATATGCCCCAAGTACTTTTCAGTGTTTTTATGGAAATTGTTTTTGGACTTGGCAGAGAGTGTGAAAGTACAACTTCCTTTACAAACGTGCTTGCGAAATCTGCTAGCGCCTTTCTAGCATAAAAGATGATTTTCTTTTTTATGACGGCGTTTTTGTTTTGATATGAAATAGGAAAGTGGAAAGTAAATTTTGCCTGTTCCACATTCATACTCACACGCTTAATTTTTGGATTTTCTTCAACTATCACGGAGTAGATTTTATCCATAATAGTAATAGTCGTGATTGGAAAAGTCGAAGCAGGATATACAGAATTAAGATTAATCAATCCCAGGACTTTCAGTTTGTTCTTTTGAATACTTCGTACAATTTCATAGTAAGGTATGTATTTATTGAAAGTAATGGTAAGAAGATCGGATCTATTGAACTTGAAGTTGATGTGCCTTGAATGTAATGTCTTGCGCAATCGAACTTCAATCCCTCGAGAGTGTAGCCCCAATGTCTCATACGTGAGGGTTATTGCTGTTTCTCGAGTCATATTGAATTAGTAAGGCGTTCTTCTAGAAGTTTAGTCTCTCGACGGGCTAACATATTCATGTGCTTATAAAGGTCATCGTGGTTTTTTTCGATGAGTGCCTTAACTCTCCGTCCTGCTAATAGATGCGGGTAGACTACATAATCAGCCCCTAGTTTGTACATATCTCTTGCGTCTTCATCACTTTTTGCTGCGACAATGGTCGGGACTTCAATATTTTGACTTTTCATAAATAAGAGCAGTTTTATATTTCCCGACCGGGAGGGAACAGTGGAGATGATTAATCTAGCTTTGGTTAGATTTAAATGGTCGTATAAATCAATATCATGAATATCTCCATAAAGCGCCTTGAGTCCTTGAGCAGCTAGGCGGTCAATAATGACCGGATTATGGTCTACTATTAGGTATTTGTGTTTATCCTCTATCAAAAGACTAGATAAATCTTCTGCGGTTCGATGGTAGCCAAAAATTACAATATGGTTGGTTAAATAGTCTTTCGTGAGATTGAACGTTACATGTTTATGAATTTCGAATATGGATAAACCATCTTTGAAATAATTATAAATATTATTGGAGTAGTGAATTAGATAGCTAGATATAGCCATGGTAGTGGCTCCAATGACAGTTATCAAATCAGCCTCAACGGTTTTTGAAAGATAAAAGTTAGCTACGCCGACCGAAATAAGCAACAGACTGAATTCAGAGATCTGACTGAGTGAAATGCTAGTGGTAAAGTTAGTGCGTTTGTCATAGCCTAAAATCCCCAATATCAGAAGCATTATAAGGGGTTTCATTATTAACACGAAAAGGGACAAAATAAAAGCGGGGATAAGAAGTGCCTGGAAATTAGATATGGAGTGGTTGAATCCAAGAAGTACAAAAAAGATTGTAATAAAAAAATCTCTTAAAGGTCTGGTCCAAGATTCAATCTGTAAACTTTCTTTTGAAGATGAAAGAGCTATCCCAGCTAAAAGTGCCCCGATTTCACTCGAAAATCCAAATATTGGCGATTGGACAAGTGTAGCAAAAAATAATGCCCAGGCAATCATAAGCAGGAACAAAACCTCCCTATCATGTCTCGTTTGAGCTACCAGCCAAGGTAACAAATATTTTGAGGTAAGCCATAAAATCAGTATCAGTACAGGTGTCTTGATTGCTAGTAGTGATAGTTTTAGATACATAGAAGTCTCTGGGGCGGAGGAATTCATTGAGGTTAGCAGTATCAAAACTACAACAGCTACAATATCTTGCAGCAATAACACACCAAGAGAGAGCTTGCCAGACAAAGAGGTGATTTGACCACTTGAATTAAGTAATTTGACGATAACTATGGTACTGCTGAAAGTGAGGGCGAAAGCAAAGAAGCTACTTGTGATCCAGTTAAAACCTAGTAATATGCAGGTTAGAAAGCTAAATATAAATGTAATAATGATTTGCATAAGACCCGCTAGCAAAAGGCTTTTTCCAATCTTGCGTATATCACGAGTGTTCAATTCTAAACCGATAATGAAGAGGAGAAAAGTAATTCCAATTTTTGAAAATAATTCAATGTTTTCGTAGGATGCGCTAGAACTTGTGAAGATCCCAAGTTTGTTGATCAATAAGCCAGCGAGAATGTACCCCAAAAGTGGAGGCTGTTTGAGTTTATTAGCTAGAAGTCCCAGGAGTGCTGCTAAAGATATGAGAATTGATAATTCTGCAAAACTATTCATCGAATTTATTAAATCTTATAAATTATTATATGCGAGTGTGGAAAATTGTGATAGGAAATGTTTAAAGTTCGAACCAAGATTTTTTTTATCCCAGGCAATTATGATTGGATTTTACACAAAAGCCGTTAGCTGTATAATCATGTGCGTTCAACCTAATACTTATACCTTATGATAGATCAAGGAAAATTTCACCGTTTTGTTGAGTTTATATTTGCTTTGATTTTAGGGTTTGTCCCTCTTCTGTTCTCTTTCAAACTCAACCTAGCTTATGAGTTACCTAAGATTATGGTGTTTCGGATCTTGGTGGAGATATCACTTCTCGTGTTGCTAATCAAATTTCTAATGTTATTGCGCGTAGGTCTTTTCCCGTCTATAAGAGATCTACTCGCTAATCGTTTTTTTGTCTGGGTACTTTCCATTTGGATCGTGATATCTCTTTCCCAAATAGGAGGACTTAATCTACTAACTGGACTTCTTGGCAACTATGATAAAAGGTTTGGTTTAATTACACTTTCTCACCTTTTTTTCTTCTCAGTTTTGACGGTTATCCTAACCAAAAGTACACGAAACCAGCGGTGGATAGAATTGGCATTAAGACTAGTCGTTCCAGTTTCGATATTTATAAATTTTTATATTTCCTTTCGTCAGTTGTATATGGGAGATCTAGATTTATCCTTGACTGAAGGGAGAGCTATTGGCACGTTTGGACAAGCCAATTTTTTATCAAGTTTTGCTTTATTTGGAGGTATATTCAGCTACTATTTTTTCAAATCGTCGCGCGCATTAGATCAAAAGCTTTGGTTTCTAGGTGCTTTGGCTAGCTCTGGTGTGTTAGTTCTGTGGGCACAATCACGAGTGGGATATATACTTGCCGTTGTTTTAATTAGCGCATTAATATTTTTGAGATTGTACAGATATGTCTGGAATCGAAAAAAGTTGGTTAAGATGATTTGGTTAGGAGGTTTGTTAGTTGTGACCTTTTCAGCTATTTTCTTTGTAGTAAAATTTTCGCCAAGATTTCGTGATAACGGAATTCTGGATCCAATGAGACCCAAAATTTGGCAGGCAGCCGTTGAGATGATAAAGCAAAGACCGTTGAACGGCTATGGGCTAGATACTTACGGCTATATCTTTCCCAAATTTCTTTATGAGCAGGGTATATCTACCCCTTATGTCATCGACAGAGCGCATAGTGAGGTTCTAGACATCGCGTTAGGAAGCGGACTCATAGTGCTAGGTATGTATGCGATTACTTTGATTTTAATTATAAAAAAACTTTGGCTTGCAATCATCAACCGAAGTTTGGAAAGCCAGAAATACTGGTTAATTACAAATCTTGTTGTTTTCTGTATGATAGCGATAAATTCGTTAGTTAATGTGTTGGGTATCTTTGAATATATTGTTTTGGCCTTTAGTATTGGTGTGATGGGGTCTCTATTTGATACCAGAATTAATTATGAACAGATTAAACACTCCACAAGGTTAGTTGTTGTTTCTGCGCTATCTTTTTGTGTATTAATTGCGTTATGGTGCTTTGGTAGTTCTCTGAGTGCCCTTAAAGCAGATTATTATTATAGAGGATATGTGACATCCGGAAGAATAGACTATCTTAGACAAGCAGTAAAATATGAGCCGTATCAGATACGTTATCGTTTGGATTTATTCGCATATGAGTTCGGAAGCAAGGAATTTGATATACAAGAGGTATTTCCTTATATTTTTATTAAACAAAAATTGAATCCATCGCAATATTACTTTCTGCTTGGTGAATATTATGAAGGTACTGGAAATATAGATTTAGCGAGACAAAGTTATAAGGTTGCTCATGATATTGATCCTGCTCGTGACGAATACAAAGAAAAAATAAAAGAATAATTATGCTTACTTCAAAATTTGATTATCAGCTTCCGGAATCCTTAATCGCAAAGTTTCCTCCAAAAAATAGGGGGGAAGCAAGGTTGTTAGTTCTTGATAGAGCGAAGAAATCTTGGGAGCATCATGTCTATCGGGATATCCCGGGATACATGAACAATGGAGATACTGCTGTAATAAATGTTACTAGAGTTGAGAAAAAAAGGTTTGCGTTGTTGCCTAAGGAAGGCAGTGGAGAAGTTGAAATTTTGATCCTCTACCCTATTGATTCAACGCAACAAGTTTGGAATGCCATTGTGGGGAAAGCAAATCGAATTTTTAAAAAAGGGATTCGAAGTGCGACTTTGGAGACGAAAGATAAAAAGTTTCATTTAGACGTAGAGCGTTTCGGTGAATTTGTCCGAGTAGATTTCGGGGATATTGACTTACGAGAGTTTACGCAAGTTTATGGCCAGGTGCCTATACCCCCTTATTTGAAGCGTGACGCTGTTGAGGAAGATGAAAAGAGATATAACACCGTATTCGCTCGCGTGACTGGGTCTTCGGCCGCTCCTACAGCAAGTCTGAATCTTAATGCGAAAATCCTAGAAAATGTTCGGGATAGGGATTGCAAGATAGCGGAAGTTGTTTTGGATATTGGGTGGGGTACCTTTGCGCCAGTGAGAAGCGATAATATTGAAGAGCATCAGATTCATCACGAGCATTACTCTATTAATCGAGAAAATGCCGAAATGATAAATAGGTCAAAAATGAATAAAAAAGATATATGGGCGTTTGGGACTACTAGTGCGAGAGTACTCGAAACAGTGGCGTATAAAAATCGTGTTAAGGCTCAAGAGGGTTGGACTGAGCTTTTCATCTATCCGGGGTATCAATGGAAGTTGGTTGATCATTTAATTACAAATTTTCATGCCCCGCGTTCTTCACTTTTAGCTATGGTCGCTTCTTTCGCAGGATATGAATTGATAATGAGTGCATATCAAGAAGCTCTAGAGCAGGGCTATAAGTTTTTGAGTTACGGCGACTCTATGTTGATTTTGTGATGTAGCAATTTGGACATTTTCTCGAAGGTTGGACTATGGTATGTTTTGGATATACTAGGTATTTGTTGCGCTAATTGATAGAAGCGGTAAAATAAGAACGTATTATTTTAATTATTATATATTGTATCCATGGAGCTATATCCAATGCTTTTCCTTCTGGGTAGACTTCTTTTCGGAGGGTTCTTTGCGACTACAGGACTGATGCATTTTATGAATCTTTCCAATATGAGCGAATACGCGAAATCGAAAAATGTCCCACAACCGAAAAATGTGGTACTTCTTACTGGATTAGTATTATTTGTTGGGGGTCTAGGCGTTGTGCTAGGGGCTTATGTGCAAGTATCACTTGGAATGCTGGCTTTGTTTTTAGTAGCGGTAAATTTGAAGATGCATAGATTTTGGACTGTCAAAGAAGCTGATGGGAGAATGACAGAAATGTTGGCATTTATGAAGAATTCAGCCTTGCTAGGCGCTACCTTGATGATGTTGATGCTTTCTAGTCCTTGGGTATATTCTTTGGGCTTTTAAGTAGTATAAAAATTATTATTAATTAATTTGCTATATTCAATTCTAATGGTAAAGAAAGCTTTGGTAGTATTTGTTTTATTTATATTTGGGGTAATTCTACTCTGGCTTTTTGCGCGCGGACCTGTTGGTAATTATGTCGCTAAGAAGAGAGCAAATGATTTTATGATGGCGATGAAAAACGGCGAATATACACTCGCGGCGAAATATATGGATTTTTATGACCAATATTCTGATGCGGGTACTACGCTCTCGCGCGAAGAAGCTGAAAAGATCTGGGTAGATAGGGTGCGAAGGTTGGCTGATCCAGCTTCCGAAAACAATTTTCGTATTACTGGTTTTGACAAATCGAGTATGGTGGTCGAAAATTTTGACTTTTGTACTGTAGTACATGTGAAAACTGTTGACTATGTGCGAGATGGAAACAGCACTAGAACTGAAGTCGTACTCGGACATCGTAAATGTACTTTGTTTAGCAGATACACTAGGTATCAGTTTGTAAACCTTATCGAGTTCCTTTCATCAAGTGATTATAAAGATATTGTTGTAAACGAGATGCTTGGTGGTGGTTTGAAGGTTGATATCTCTAATGAGGAAGAAGCTCCCGAGAGTTTCTAGGTACCGGAGGCATTTCGCTTTGTTTTTGGTATAATTTCAGACGCAAGTCATATTGCGGGATCGTCTAACGGCAGGACAACGGCCTTTGAAGCCGTGTATCATGGTTCGAATCCATGTCCCGCAATGAAGGAAATTTGTACAGACATTATGGTCAACCATATACCCCCATAGGTTCGAGTGATTGAATATTATACTTTGCGAAACTTAAGTTTGATCATATGAAGATGATTAAGAAACTACTTAAAAACAAATTTGTTTATGAAACTTGTTATGCAATATTGTTAGCATTTAGTTCACTTTTTATCATTTGGATATACTTATCGTTTCTTGAAACTTCATTGATATATCCAATTACCCATTCATATAATATTGGTCCACCTTTTTTTTGGACCTTGATGATGTCTCCAATGCTGATTATTCCTTATGTTCTTGTCGTGATATTTTCAAAACTTTTTCATAAGTGGAAATTATTCAAATTCCCAAAAGTACTAAAGGTTTTAAATATTTTACTTCTTATATCTTCGGTTATTTCTGTCATTTTTATGAGTCTCTATTTAGCAAGTAGATATCGCGATATAAAGTTAGGGATAAATTCAAACATTATGAATACTATTCTTTCAAGTAACTTCCAATTATTGGCTCCATTGATTTTAAATTGGAATATATTTTCATTTCTCAAGCGATATAAAAAGTTATCATTATTGACATACACAATAATCCTATTGCTTTTAGCTTTTATATCAATATTCTGTTGGTGGACAATAATGGGTTATTGGGAAGTAGGTAAATAAGTTGTTTTATTTAAGAATTAAAAAGTTCAAACAATGCCAACTTCCCTCAAAATGAAATATTGGGGCAAATTTCATTTCGAAAAATATTTTTTACGCAAATATCCATGCCTTCGCTAAAGCTTCGGCAGGCAGGCAATACTTTTCAGCATTGCTATCATCACTCATAATTGTAAACCACTGTAAAGTAGGCACTTCTTCATAGTCTAAGTTGGAATAATGAAATTGGTCTTAACAGAGAATAATTTTTGATTAAAATCGTTCTTCCAATTGAAAGATAGCCTTGGTAAACGTATACTTGAGAATGGATATTTGGTGAAACTGTTCTTGAGTTTGCCTGCCTGTCGGCAGACAGGTCCAAGATCCCAACCAGGCAACCCGTAAAGAGTATAGTGTTGACACTATACAATGGTGGTTCGAGCCATTTAAAATCAAAGTTTCATATTTTAGAAATCGGTTTGAGTATAATTTAAATCTTTTAGTGTCCAGATCTATGACTTTTAAAAGTATAATTAATAAATTAATTATAGTAGCGCTAATATCAACTTCCCTCCTTTCATACTCAAGCAAACCCAATGCACAAGGGTTTAATGATGCTGCACAAACTGAAAATTATAAAATAACAGCGAGTTTTTCAGTTGAGGTCTTCGATCAAACTGTTTCAGGTATTGAAGAATATCAAAAAAACAATTTACCATTTTATTGCACTCATCTGGTTAGTATAAAGAAAGGTGATCCAGGTGAATACATTAATTTCACGTATTCAGATATTCCCATTACAGATGGTAAATATATTTGGGGAGGATCTGGCGCATTTGTTATAGATATTGTCAATAATAGAGCAATAAGTAATGAGGAATGGAACCAAAAATACAGTGATTATGAAAGTAATGCGCAGAACGTCCAAAAGTTTGATTATCAATATGTAAAGACACATTTTGAAAGATTATTTATTGATCAATTGGATCCAACAGCTGAAACATGTTCATTATTTGATATTCAATTCCAATACATTCTAATTTTAGTATTAACTTGCTTTTTACTAATGATTGTTATGAGCGCTGTTTTCATTTACCAAATAAAGATACGCAAAAAATAATGGTTCGAGCAATGCCAACTCCCCTCAAAATGAAATATTGGGGCAAATTTCATTTCGAAAAATATTTTTTACGCAAATATCCATGCCTTCGCTAAAGCTTCGGCAGGCAGGCAATACTTTTCAGCATTTTTGTTATAATTATATAGACGAAAACCATTTTCGGAATTGAATAAGTCCATTTTTAAGCAGAATAAAAAAATTAGTTTTCACTGTGAACAATTTCAGATTAAAATCAGTAGACCAGTTTCGTGCCAGAGGCAGATCAGCCTATGGCTGAGAAAGATAGCCTTGGTAAACGTATACTTGAGAATGGATACTTGGTGAAATGGTTCTTGAGTTTGCCTGCCTGTCGGCAGACAGGTCCAAGACCCCCAACCAAGCGAGTTGTACAGACATTATGGTTGACCATATATAATAGTTGTTCGAGCGGAAAATTTGTTATTTTTCAAAAAATTTAGTAAAATGGTAACTAATTTAATAAATACGTTTGAATCTACCCCAGTAGATGAGTAGCGTAGGAGAAATCCCACAAGGAATTACTACGACGGAAGCTAACCGTAAAAATATCGCAAAGTGTGTCGTAATAACGGAGCACTAGTAAGGATTAGTTTTATCTGATTATTAGCACACCGTGAGGTGTGTTTTTATTTAGATAGTTAACTAATTGAAGCAAGGTGGTACCACGAGAGACCTCGTCCTTGCCGGATAGATTTATTCTGTCAGGCTTTGACGAGGTCTTTTGTTTTCTCGGCAACCTACAAATAAACTAAGGGATAATTTAATTTTTTATTTGTAAAGTAATGAAAGTCATTACAGAAGAGGCAATTGCCGAGATAGTCAAACGTCATGGGTTTGATAAATTTCTTCAGGATTTAATGCAGACCTTGAAGGAAGATTATTGTAATTGGGAGATATTTACAAAAGTGCCACGACCTGCAATGCACGTACCAGATGGTGTCCTTGAGCTTATGCCAATATGTGACAATAAAAATTATTACACATTTAAATATGTAAACTGTCATCCAAGAAACATTTTAAGCAACAAACTTACAGTTGTAGCCACTGGGCAATTGTCCGAAATAAAATATGGATACCCACTAATGTTTAGCGAGATGACAGTATTAACTGCATTTAGAACTGCAGCAAATGCTGCGTTGGCAACTGATCTAATGGCACGTAAAAATTCTCAAGTATGGGCATTGATTGGTACAGGCGCGCAAAGTGAATTCCAGACCAAAGCAATGTTGCTTGTACGTGATATTAAAGAAATTCGTTTTTTTGATATTGACTCTAAAGCCATGGATAAATACGAACATAATATTTCAGCACTTGGAATAAAATTTATTAGATGCCATGATGCTGAGGAAGCAACAAAAGGTGCAGATATTATTACAACATGTACTGCGTGCAAGGCAAATGTTGATGTTATCAAAGATTCATGGGTACATGAAGGAGTGCATATTAACGCTTTAGGGGGAGATACTATTGGAAAGACAGAATTAGAATTGAATATCTTGGATAGATGCCGCATTGTTGTAGAATATTTTGAACAAGCATATGTTGAAGGTGAGATACAAAGATTGAGTAAAGACAGAGCTGAAGAATTAGCATATCGTGAACTATTCCAACTTATGCAGGGTATTGAATTGGGCAGAACTAATGGTAATGAAATCACTTTATTTGATTCAGTTGGTATTGGATTGGAAGATTATTCCGCGCTTAGATTTACTTATGATCTTGCTTTAAAATACAATATTGGACAAGATCTAAATTTGGTTCCTGCTTTGGAGGATCCAAAAAATTTGTTTTCTTTAGTTAATTAACTCATTAATTATTAAAAATGATAGAAACAAAAAAGCTTAATAAACTTACCCCAAGATCAATAGACCAGGCAAAGTGGTATCAGGAACTAGTTCAAAAAGCTGAATTGGCAGATTATTCACCAGTCAGCGGTTGTATTGTTTTTAGACCATATGGATATAGAGTTTGGGAATTGATACAACAACAAATGGACAAATTGATAAAGGAGGCTGGGGTTGAAAATGCATATTTCCCGTTATTAATTCCATATAGTTTTTTGGAAAAAGAAGCGAGCCATGTTGAGGGATTTGCTCCAGAGGTAGCTATAGTAACTCATGCTGGCGGAAAGAAACTCGAGCAGAAGCTTGTAATCAGACCAACATCAGAAACAATAGTTTACTCAATGTTTGCAAAATGGATTCATTCATATCGTGATTTGCCTTTGCGATTAAATCAATGGGCAAATATTGTTAGATGGGAAAAACGAACTATACCATTTTTGCGAACAACAGAATTCTTATGGCAAGAAGGACATACGATTCATGCAACAAAAGCAGATGCAGAAAAGGAGGTATATAGGGCACTTGAGATGTATAAAAGTTTTATGAATAAGATATTGAATCTATATGTGATTACTGGACGTAAAACAGAAGCCGAAAAGTTTGCTGGTGCTGAATATACAACAACTCTTGAAGCTCTAATGAAAGATGGTAAAGCTTTGCAATGTGGTACATCACATTTACTGAGCCAATCATTTGCTAGATCATTTGGTATTTCATTTGTTGACGAAAATAATGTTGAGCAATTACCTTGGATGACGAGTTGGGGTAGCTCAACTAGAATGATTGGAGCAATTATTCTAGCTCATGGTGACGATAAAGGATTAGTGTTACCTCCTCAAGTTGCCCCTTATCAGGCAGTTATAGTACCGATTTTTAAAACTGAAGATGCTAAAAATTCCATAAAAGCATATATTGAGAAAACCGAAAAACAACTTTCAGACTTTCGTCTAATTGTCGATTGGACAGACAATTCCCCAGGTTGGAAATTTTCACAGTGGGAAATGAAGGGTGTACCAATAAGAATTGAGATTGGAGAAAATGAAGTGAAAGATAATCTTGTGACTTTGGTTTATCGGGTAGATGGCACTAAGAAAAAAGTTAAATTATCAGAACTGACCCTAGAATTTAAGAAAGCGTTATCAGAAATTGAAACTATAATATTTAATAGTCACAAGGATTTTACAATTAACAATACGTTTGAGGTAAACAATTTTGATGAGTTTAAGTCAAAATTAGAAAATCATAAAGGATTTATCAAAACATATTTTTCAGGTGAGATAGATTCCGAACAGAAAATCAAGGCTATCACTAAAGCAACAACAAGATGTAGGCCATTCGATGAGAAGGATCTAGGTAAATGTTTTTACAATGGCGAAGAAAACTCTGAAGTCACAATATTTGCAAGATCGTATTAATGACATAAAGTTAAATAAATTAATTTATTACAAAATATAATTATGGCAACCTATGATGATTTTATTAAATTAGACGTTAGAGTTGGTAAAATTCTTGAGGTTAATGATTTTCCTGAAGCTAAAAAGCCTGCATTTAAACTTACGATCGATTTCGGAAGTGAAATTGGAATAAAACACTCTTCGGTTCAAATTGTGCAAAATTACATAAAGGAAGATTTAATTGGCAAACTTGTACTTGGTGTCGTAAATTTTCCCCCAAGACAAATTGGACCTTTTCAGTCGGAAGTTCTTACTTTAGGAGTACCAGATCAAAATAATAATTGTGTATTAATAGCTCCAGATATGGATGATGTTCAAATTGGAGGGAAAATGTACTGATGGGTTGTATTCTATTTAAAAAGTTCGAGCAATGCCAACTCCCCTCAAAATGAAATGAAGCGAAGCGAAGCCTTGTCTTCCGGGATGGAACAAAGGAAATATTTGGACCGATAGAGATTTATAATTCGCGTCTATTGTACAAATTTACCTTTTTGAATATCATCAGAATAAATGTATAAGCTTTTATTTAAACAAAATGGATAATGATTATAAAACTGTGTTGATTACAGGTGCTTCTTCTGGATTTGGGAGATCGACTGCAGAGCTATTAGCAAAGGAAGGATATAAATTAATACTTGTGGCTAGAAGAAAAAGTATACTTGACGAATTAAAAAATTCTATGAAAGGAAATGTAATGACCATTGAAGTAGATGTGACTGATAAAAATCAAGTAAAAGAAATGTTTGAAGAACTGCCAGAAGAATTTAAAGATATAGATGTTCTTATTAATAGTGCAGGTTTGGCATTAGGTCTTGATTTAGCTCAGGATTCAAAGATTGAAGATTGGGAACAAATGATCGAAACAAATAATAAAGGACTTGTTTACTGTACATACTTCGCCTTACAGAATATGAAGAAAAGAAATACTGGATTGATAATCAATATCGGATCTGTGGCTGGTAGTGCACCTTATCCAAAAGGGAATGTCTATGGAGCAACAAAAGCTTTTGTGAGACAGTTTTCGAGAAACCTTCGAGCTGATCTTTTTGGGACAGATATTAAAGTGACAAATATTGAACCAGGAACCGCTGAAACTGAGTTTTCAATAGTAAGATTTAAAGGTGATCAAGAAAAGGCAAGGCAAGTTTACGCGAATACAAGAGCATTAAAGCCAGAAGATGTTGCAAATACTATAGAATGGGTTATAAAACAGCCGCTTAGAGTTAATATTGATAATATTGAAATTATGCCTATCGATCAAACCTATGGAGGTTTAGTAACCCACAGAAAGGAGCGCAAGTAATATGATAGTGGAAATGTTCCAATAAATGATTACTTGTAAGCCCTCTGTTACTCAACTTGCAAAAGATTGAAAGTATGAGGGAGCTTGGATACTCGAAAGCAATGAGAAAATGCCAATTTTTATCAAAGACTTTTCTCCGTTCAAACTAATTTGAAAATAATATATGAAATATCGAAGATTTAAATCATTGAAGTCTGAAGTATCAGAGTTATCACTAGGAACTTATCCATTCAAAGGTTGGTGGGGAAAACCATTATCTGATAAAGAAGTTATTGATATCATCCATAAAGCTGTTGAACTTGGTATAAACTTGATAGATACAGCAGACGTTTATGGTTTGGGTGAATCCGAATTACTTATCGGGAAAGTCAGTACAGAATTAAAAGATAAATTAATTATATCGACTAAGGGCGGAAGAGATTTTACGACAAATAAAGGAGAAATAAACAAGAACTTTGATGTTGTTTACCTTGAGAGAGCACTTGAGAGTAGTCTTGAGAGATTGAAAAAAGATTGTATAGATATATATTTCCTGCATGGTCCAGAAAAAAACGATGTTGAGAAAGGTGAGGTTTTCAAATTTCTTGAAAAAATCAAATCCTTGGGAAAAGTAAGAGCAACAGGAATTTCACTGAATAAACCTGATGAATTAGAATTATTGTTAAAACAATACAAGCCGGATGTGGTCTCAATTGCTTATAATTACTTATCAGATCTTAATATCTCGGAGTTTTGTAATAAATTAAGAAAATATAAAATTGATTTAATTGTGAGGGAGCCACTTGCACAAGGACTTCTAACTAATAAATACAATCGAAATTCCCAGTTTCATTCTGATGATCATAGAAGTTGGAAATGGACAAAAGAATTTTGGAATCAAAATGAAGATAGGCTAAAACAATTTAACAGTATAAATACCACATATGAGGATAAGATTAGTGCCTCATTTAAACATGTCCTTGACAACAGTTATATGAGTTCCGTTGTTTTCGGGGCGAAATCAATTAGCCAGCTAGTGGATAATTTGAGGCTTGCTGGTGAAATCTGACATATTTAAAAATTTATCAGCAGTGAAAGTGAATAATATGCAGACAACTCGAGTATTTGTGGATGAAAAAGGTAGATATAGAAATCCTGTTGGTATTATTATGGTAAATACAAAAATAATTAAGCTTTTGGGAATGATAGCCCTAGGTGTTACTGGATTAATAGTACTTTTACTTTTCTATTTGAGCGACTATGGTCAATGCTTTTTGAGGGAATTTGGATTTACAAAGAATGGGAGGTCATATTTTTGTCAGAATATTACTAATGGCATATATAAAGAATTGCCCCTAGATCACCCAAATAATTTTCCAAAAACCGAGAAAAATAAACAATATGTTTTTGAATACGATAATGTTAAGTATTCATTTTATTATCCTCAGGATTATGTAATCGAAGAAAATTTATATTACGGATATCCTAATATGTTTATTTGCCATAACAAATGTGAATATTATCGAACTATAGATAATAGGGTTGGTTTAGCTGGGGAATTTATAACTATATTGTTTGATATGCCTGATACGGTATATGATAATCAACAAAAATTTAATGGTAGTGATGTTGAGTTTCACCATTCACCCAATTTTGACCTATCTGTATATGAGGGCATATTAAATAGCTTTAATTATTATAAATAACATAAAAATGAATATTGTTAAGGTCTTTGTAAATCAAAACGGCGAATATGGCAATCCAGTAAAAATTCAAGTTGACGAAGATAAAACTATCCCCAATGATGAACGACAAAGGACTGCTACCAACTCTGGTTTGAGTGAGATTGTGTTTATTAATAATCTGAAAACTAATGATATCAGTATATTTAGCCCAACGAGAGAAATTCCTTTTGCTGGACATGCTGTAATAGGCACAGTGTTTTTCTTAGAGAAACAAAAAGGGCATTTGATAAACAATATTTTAAGTATGGGAACAAATATTAGTGTTAGACACGAAAACGAAAAAATTTGGGTGTGTGCAGAATTATCCAAAATGCCGGAATGGAATTTTAAACAGCTTGAATCCGCAAATGAGGTTGATAAGCTAGGAATTTCGAATACTTCTGATTTGGAACATTGTGTAGTTTGGTCATGGGTCAACGAGAAGAAAGGTATCATTCGAGCAAGGACATTCGCTCCCGACCGGTTAATCCTGGAGGATGAAGCGAATGGCTCTGGTGCATTATTGCTGAGTACAAAACTTCAGAAAGCGATTAAAATTATTCATGGTAAAGGTTCAATAATCTTTGCAAAACCTGTTGATGCTATTTTCGGTGAACTTGGTGGTATTTGCAGATGACTGATCTTTACAAAAATATATAGACCTTTCAGATTTTGACATTGATGAAACAAAAATTATCTCGGCAATTGAGAACAAAAGGAGTGATAAATTTATAGCGGACTTTTTGGATTTTTTGGGACAAAAAGTAATAACAATTAGACTAGGGACAACAGTACACAAAAAATTCAGATATGTGGATTCAGATATTAAAGAACATGGTTTAAATATATTTGTTAAGTGTAGAGAAATATATCCCGACTTCAATGAAATTGTAATCAAATGCGAATCAAAAAATAAAGTCGGAATGTTGATTTAGTAGGGGGGTGGGACAGAAATGAAAGATTTTGGCTGTTAGATTGATTATTAGAAATAGCAAACCAAAATAGTTTTATTCTAAATATAGTATAGATATATGAATGATAATATAATTTCAATAGTTAACTTTATAAAAAAAGCAGAAAAACTTAAAACCGAACTACGGCATTCGTGGACTAGCGATGTTAGCAGACAAGAGAGTGTTGCGGAACACACATGGTCATCTTGTCTTTTAGCAATGACTTTGTTTAGTGAGATTTCGAATAAGGTTGATCAACTTCGTGTGTTGAAGATGATAATTGTTCATGATCTAGCAGAAGCTGTAGTCGGTGATATTCCAGCATTTGAAGTTTCTAAACGACAAGATGATAAACTAGAAAATGAAAAGAAGGCAATTAGAGAAATAGTATCTAGTCTTGATAATCAAAAATTAGTCGACGAAATTATTGCTTTATGGGAAGAATTCGAAGAGAGGAAGACACCAGAGGCGATGCTAGCGAAAGCATGTGATAAATTTGATGTTTTACTCCAACATTTAAATACTGACATTAAAACTTGGGATAAAGGTGATTATAAGCAAAATCCGTACGATAGCGAGTATAGGTTCAATTTTGATACTTTTATCAGAGAACTAAAAGACAAAGTAGACTTTGATATTATGAAGGCATTAGAAGATGCAGGTTTACTAGATATGGTAAGCGAAGAACATAGGGAACTTTGGAAAAGACAAAAAGCCAACAATAAAAATTTTTAATGTTTGGAGAAGTCGAGGAAAATGGCGGGCGCCTCCAAAACTGGCGGTTTATAAAGTCGCTGAAAGCGACTAAAAGAAAAAGCGCAAAAAATTTTAATGAATTTTTTTAGCTCAAATGGTCACTCTGGTTGTTACCAAGTCGATTGCTCAAGCTGTCCAAAGTGGCCATTAAAAATAGAAATCGGTAAAAGTTGAGTCCACTTGTAATATAAAAATTATTAAAAGATAAATCAACTGTATTAACCTAAACAAAAAGTAAATAAAGGGTTATACTACAATTAGATGAAGATTAAAGACGAATTAAATACAGTGGGATTTTTCTATGTAATGACTGCTATATATTGGATAGCCATTGGTTTTATGGCAGCCTACTGGATGTTATATTTCAGTCAACTTGGTCTTTCCTTTTCTCAAATTTCACTCCTGCTTTTGATGTACCCAATTTCAGCTTTAATTTTTGAAATTCCAACTGGTGCAGTAGCCGATTTATTTGGAAGGAAAATTTCCGTCTTTCTTTCCTATGCACTAACGGGATTAGCATTTATTGGCGTTCTACTAAGCGGAACTAATTTTCCATTACTTTTATTTTTTTATTTTCTTGCAGGCATTTCTTTTACACTTGAATCTGGAGCCCTTGAAGCCTGGTTTGTTGATACTGTTAATCACAAGAAGGAATCAGAGCATTTGCATTATTTTTTGGGAAGGTGGGGCAGTTTGTCTTCAATCGGTTTTGTGATAGGACCACTATTAGGAAGTGTTCTTGTAATTGGAGGTGTTGATAAACCTTTTTGGGCAATGGCCATTACGATGCTTTTATTATCTCTTTTTGTCTTACT
Source organism: Candidatus Dojkabacteria bacterium (assembly GCA_041918255.1). GTDB lineage: Bacteria > Patescibacteriota > Dojkabacteria > B142 > WJKM01 > JAYRWD01. Next base: position 3,495 of record JAYRWD010000048.1, on the reverse strand, counting down.
ATTTGGCAGAGAAGATTATTTTCAACAAAAACCGCCTAAAACGGTTAAGGCTTTTCGAGAAACGTTAACAACGAGCAAAAGGGGGTTTATTTATCTTATAAAACACCCAGGCATGCTAACTCTTACTATTGGAATGGGAATTTTAACACTAGCTAATGCCATTTATTATAACGCGTACCAACCGTATGTGGTTCAGATGGGTTTGTTACCATCGTATCTTGGTATCGCATTATCGGTGGCGGGATTCATTTCTATTTTTAGTCTTAACTTCAGCGACAAAGTTAAAACTTTGGTAGGCGGTTGTAAAAAGTTGCTTATTATTTCTACCCTATTATTCGGGTTTATAATATTAGGGGTTGGTTTAATTAAATATTTGCCTTTGCTATTTATGAGCTTAGTAGGAGTTACTGTGTTATGGGAGTTTGCAGGTCATACCTCTCCTGCTTATAGAGAGATCTTTAACAAATTTGCACCATCTGGTATAAGGGCAACTGTAATTTCGGTTAACTCATTTAATATTAAAATAGGAGAAATTCTTGGTCTTTTAATTTTTGGGCTCGTGTCGGACCATTTTGGGTTACAAATAGGAATAGTATTAGCAGGCTTCCTGGTTATTTCAACCTCTTTTATTTATTCTAAACTTAGTAGTAAATCCAACGCATAGAAGATAGGTTGAAGAACTATTCGACGAATAGGCGATTGCGGAACAATCGCAAAATCCCGCGCACAAAGAAGAGCGAAGGCTCGGCTTGTGGAGGCGGCGCGACGAAGCAAAGCGAGGCGAGCTAGCACATTGAAGTTCGACAGTTTTTGTAAACGGTCAACCAAAGTTTAGACAGGTTCAGCTTTTTCCCAAAGTAAATAAAAGTAATCCCTAAATGCCTTGCTTAGGTAACTGCTTTGAATTTTAATATTTGCTCTCTCATCAGTATTCATAGGATTATTCACAGCTAATAAACACTTTTCACTATCAGTTATCTGCATATGATAACCCCAATCTTTTAAGTGTCTTATTTCCAGTCCATTTTTTTTGAGATTTTGAAGAAACTCAATATTTTCAGGATCTTTTTTATGCACTATAAATTTAATTATTACCCCTCTTTCTATTGCCCGTTTATCTGCCAATATCAATTCAGGTGTTGACGGTTCTCCAATAGATATTATTAAAACCTCTTTCTTTGATTGATTTATTAACCGTTCGGATTCTTTAAAAAATTTAATCTTATCAGCTGATAATTCTAAGTCAGTTTCTTTGTTAAATTTTAAAAATTTGTAGGTCTTTAATATAGATTCTTTTGATTTTTCAAGTTCCTTTCTTTGGCTTTCCACCAAACGCATAATTGCATATTCTGCAGGTGTGAGAACATATTTTAAGGGGATTTTGGATACAAGTTCAATTAAACCATATTCGTCTAATTTGTAAATAATCCTATATACCGCGTTGGGTAGCATTCTGCACTTTTCTCCTATTTTTTTGGCACTTAACATCCCCTCTTTTAGTAAAAGCAAATAAACAATTGCTTGTTGTTTTGTCAATCCTAAATTCTTGAGGCTGTTGAGTTTATCCATATTGGGTATATTTTAACAATAAATTGTTAAAGACGCTACTAGTTGATATTATTCTCTTATGAATAATAAATGGATAAAGTTATTAAACCGAAAATCATCTTTTGCGTTTTCAATAGCGCTTATCTACTCAAACCAGTACATTTTGAAAAGAAAGCTAGGCATTTCAATTAACAACTTTTGGGAGGATAGCGTTACAAATAATATTTGTTATGTTCGTGAAGAATTACAATCGTTAGGAGAATCAATTAACAAGACAATTATCGATGACTCGTCATTTATTCAAAAAAATATTTACGATTGTAAAAAGTCAGGAGACAATCTTTTAACCATTTCAAAGAATTTGTCTAAATATGATTATTCTAACCTTAGTAATAAGGAAATAGCTGATTACTTAAGCAGTTTTAATAAGTGTTATCAGGAGTTTATGTATTTTGTTATCTTCCCTCATGCAATTGAAACATTTATTAACTTAGCGTTGGAATCAGCTCTAGCAGAATATTGTAGTAAAAAAGAAGCAGAATCTATTATTCAAATATTCCTTATTCCAAGAAAATTAGATACTGAACAACAGATAGAACTTTTTAAATCAGTTTCAGTGGTTAAGAAGCACGCGGATAGATTAATAGAACAAGGAAACAGATTAGAAACTAAGTATGGATGGATTCCGATGTGGTCTCTTACTGCAAAACCATTAGATAGTAGCTATTATCAAAATCAAATTTTATCTTTGTTAGAAAACGACTTTGATTATAAAAAATTGATAACTGATGTCAAAAAAGAACAAATTCAAAACGATGAGCTATTTAATAATGCTCTGGAGAGAATAAAAAGGGATAAATTAATTGGAAGGTATGTAGATTTAATTCAAGAATATGTTCATCTTAGGATTTACAGAAAAAATATATTTTCTTATTCGCATTATTTATTACTACCACTTTTAAAAGAAATTGGAAAACGAATTGGAGATGGAGATATTGTTTATTACATGAGTAATGAAGAACTAATTCAAGCTCTTAAAAATAAATTGGATAGTTTATCGAGGTTTTCTAAAAGACAAAATGGCTATGCAGTTTTTCTAGAAAATCAGAATTTGAAAATATTAACCGGGAAAAATAATATCTTAAATAAACTTTATGATTTGGTTCCTGAGATAGAAGATGAAAAGAGTTTATCAGAATTAAAAGAGTTGAGAGGAACCATTGCTTCAAAGGGCAAAACGACAGGTCGTATTGTTGTAGTCAATTCAATTGCAGATATAAACAAAGTAAAACGAGGAGAAATTTTAGTTACACCAATGACTACTCCTGATTACACAGCGGTAATTAGTAAGGTTAAAGCAATAATCACAAATGAAGGAGGGGTTACATGCCATGCAGCGATCATTGCCAGGGAATTCAAAATCCCATGTATTATCGCCACAAAGATTGCTACGTATGTGTTTAAAGATGGCGATATAGTTGAAGTAGATGCTGATAAAGGAGTTTGTAAAAAAATTATATGAAAAAGGAATTACATTTTAAATCAAACAAGCATAAATTATTTGGTATATATCAACCTGCGAATTGTAATGGGATTATTGCGCTTCTCCTTCATGGATTAACTAACTCACATAATACCTGTCCATTGATAAATGAAGCAAATGACATGTTTATTCAGAATGGTATTTCTACCTTTAGGTTTGACTACTTTGGTAGTGGGAAGAGTGAAGGATTTTTTGTTGATAAAACAATAGAGGAAATGATTATAAATACAAAAGATGCATATCGTTATGCCGTAAATAATCTACGCGCGAAAAAAATAATAGTATGGGGGAGAAGTTTTGGAGCAATTTTTACTCCATTAATTTCTATTCATAAACATGTAATAGCTAGTGTGCTAATTTCAAGTACTACGCATACACATATCAGTATGCGGGAATGTTTTTCT
>JAYRWD010000047.1:0-7056 GCA_041918255.1 Candidatus Dojkabacteria bacterium | reverse complement strand
TGAATAGTAATCTCGTTATTACGTCTGCTTTTATTGTAAGCTTACTACCTTTCCTCCATATTTGCAGTGTTAAGAAATTAGTTTTGACAAGTTTTTATGGTTCGCTAGGGCCAGTCAATTTATAGGGCAATTTGAATATTTTGACGGTTTGGTCGCATTCCGCCTGTGTTAATTGTCGCCCTGTTGCATCATATAAAGCCATTGATCCCTCCCTTATTCTCCAATTCACACCACCCTCAGGGGTAGTAATATGCCCGACATACTCACCATCAATCTGTATCCCCTTGTTTAATTCGTAGCGATTGAATACTGACATAATTACTTTAAAATAAATTAAGGGATTCTGCGAAAACTACAGAAAAACTTTCGGGAGTGCTTCCGCTCATAATATGATCTGGTAATTAGTTAATCAATATTGTCCGATTTTAATATATATATATCCAGTCAATAGTTTTCGCGATTTTCCTTTTATCTTCATTTTCTGCTATTTTATATATACGGAAGTTAATTATTATTCTTGAAAAATGTCATTTGCTGATTTTGACGATCGTCTAACAATTGTTGTCTTTGCTGGTAAGCATTACGGGGATGATCCGAAATATCAATTCGCCGCGTATGAACTTGGGAAGAAAATAGCAGAGGCGGGTTTCGACCTTGCGAACGGAGCGGGTATGGGTCTGATGGAAGAAGTTAGCAAAGGCGCTAAAGAAGCTGGAGGAAGAGTATTCGGAGTAGGACTCAAAGGTGAATTGCCGAACCAATATATAGACAAATATCATGAAAGGATTGGAATCCATTCACGCCAAAGCTACCTATTCAGCGCCGGAGACGCATTTATCGGTTTGCCGGGTGGGCTGGGCACGCTTTATGAAGTGAGCGAGATAGCTATTCTAAAACAACTTTCTGAAGTCGAACAAGAACCGGTAATATTGCTAAATGTTGACGGATTCTTCGACCAGTTCAAAGCTCAGTTGGAGTCTATGAGAGAAAAGGGCTTTATCGATCACGCTCTGAATAGATACATGGATTTCGTGAACACACCCGATGAGGCCATAAAAATTATCAAGTCTTTCTATAAATTTTCACAATAGATCCATTCAACTATTTCCAGACTAGCCTTCATATGGCGTTTTCGGTTTGTGTATAATACGTTTACGCTGATTCCATTTTACCCAAAATTATCAGGATCTAGATGAATTCCGAACGACAAAAGAAAATAAATGTAGTTGTTTTATCCGGGAATAATTACGGTCTAAAGCCGGCATATCGCGAGGCTGCGTTTGTATTGGGAAACCTTTTAGCAGAGAAAGGCTTTAGGCTGGTCAATGGAGGAGGTGATGGATTAATGTCTGAAACAGCAAAAGGCGCAAAGACAAAAGGAGGAACAGTGGAAGCAATCGGCCTGGAGGGATTTGTACCAAATGAATATATAGATCACTATCAAGAATGTAAAACAATACGAGAAAGACAAAGACATCTGTTGAGTTTAGGAGATGCCTATATCTCTCTTCCAGGAGGATCGGGTACGTTGTACGAGACTTTTGAAATCTATCTTTTGATGAAATTGAAGGAAATAGAGGTGCGACCGTTCATTCTACTAAATATTGCACAGTATTATGAAAAGTTTGTCGAATTATTTGAATATATGCGAAATGAAAGATTCATTACTGAAGACTATACCAGTTATTTCAAATTTGCCCAAACCCCGAAACAGGCAATTGATATGATTATGGAGCAACTGCATATTTCTTCCAAAAAAGGATAAAGCAGTATTCCCGGGGAATCGTTAAAGGTGTTAATCAAATTTTGAAGACGAAAAGTATTAAATTATTGTTCAGGAGACTAAGTTCAGACTTATTGAATTATTTTCCAAGAGCGCATAGCCTGATTATTTTGATGATATAATTCTTAGTCAAAACGAAACTAAACTAATTTACTAATAATTATGGCAGATTATAGTTATACACATACAATTTCAGATGCTTCCGAGGTGACGATTGAGATAAAAGTTAATAAAGAAAAACTTCTAAGCGCTAAATCAAAAGCATATGAGATATTAGCTTCAAAGGTAAAGTTGAAAGGGTTTAGACCCGGTAAAGCTCCACAAAATTTAGTTGAAGCAAATCTTGGACCTGACTTATTGGAAAAAACACTAGATCGGGTAATTCCTGAGGTTGCCTCGATGATATTGCTAGAGCTTAAGCTTCAACCTATCACACAATTAGAATACAAAGTAACAAAGTTTACGCCTTATGAGGAATTGGAATTTGAGGCTAGATTCATTATTTTACCCAAAGTAGAGTTACCGAATATGTCTAAGATTAACATAACCAAAAAGAGTTCCGATGTGACTGAGGAAGATATCGAAAGCGTAATCCTGAAAATGAAAGAGGATAGGAAGCCCCCAACCAAAACAGAATTAGAGCAGGACAAAAAGGAGCAGGATAAGGACGAAGATAAAACGCCTGAAAAAGTCGATTCAGCAAAAAGCCAAATAGACGACGCGTGGGTAGTTTCTCTGAAAATGGATGGGGTGAATACAGTCGAGGAATTCAAGAAGACTATTCGGGAATTATTAAGTGAACAAAAAAAGCGTCTGGTTGAAGAAGAATATGAAGCGGATTTGCTGAAAGCTGTGATGGCGGAATCGAAAATAAAAATTCCCCAAAAACTGATCGAACTCGAATTAGACGCGCGGGAAAATGCGTATCGAGCTAAGATTGAAAGATTAGGTTTGCAACTCGATATTTTTTTGAAAACCCAGAAAACAACACTTTCAGATCTTCGCAAACAATGGACTAAAGATGTCGAGGAACGTCTACAAGCTGATATGATCATGGTTGAGATTATCAAAGAAAATCAATTAAAAATAACCGAAGAAGAGGTAGAAAAAGAACTCGTGGGCATTTCGGACGAAAAAATCAGAAAAGAATATGATACGAGAGAGGGAAGAAATAGGATCGCTGACATCCTAGTACGACGAAAAGCCATGGACTGGCTGAAAGCTAAAGTCGCCGGTGGTAAATGAAACGCAACTGTTTTCATAGATCGCATCGAAAGGCAATCCTAGAGCTTCGTGCGAAATTCAATAAATCAACAAGACGTTTTCGCCCTTCAACGGGTTTTCACTAAAAGCGGACGGGCGAGGGAGATGTCGGAATAGTGGTTTCGCCTAGAGTTCTTAGTTCTAAACTAAAACAGCGTCTTTGACTACTCACTTTTCTTATCTAGTGCGTTTTGATCGTAATATACTAAAATTGCTGTGAGCGGTTGCTTATTATTTATGATCTTTTGTCTTTGAAACTTATAAGTCTAATATTAAACAATTTTAAAAACCAAAACCGTAAGATTGATTTTTCGCATGGCATAAATATTATTACTGGGCCAAATGGTAGCGGAAAAACAAATATACTCGAAGCCATATATTTTCTAGCCCGAGCTAAACCTCTACGTAACACTTTTGATAAGGAGTTGGTAGGGTGGAATGCTGATGTTTTCTTCACACGAGTAAGGGCAGACGCGCAAAGCGATAAGGAGAATAAAACACATATAAAATTTGAAGGTATTATAGGTGGATTGGGAAATCGAACTCAGACTAGTTTTTTTATCAATGAACGCAAAATTCCTAAAGCAAGATTTTTAAACGCTTTGCCACTTGTGATATTTTCCCCAAAGGATATGGATTTTATTGACGGACCTCCAGAAAATAGAAGAAGAGAAATGGATGAATTCCTAACCATGGTATATCCTGAGCTTTATTCGGTCTATAAGGATTATAGTGAAATTTTGCGCCAGAGAAATAAACTACTCAAGAAGCTGCAAGGTGGATTAGGTCTGGTGGAAGAGCTGGAATATTGGAATGAAGGATTGGTAAAAAATGGCGCTGTTATAATTTCCGCTAGACTTGAGCTTCTAAAGAATTTTTTGCCTTTTGCAAGAATCCTTGCGGAGGAATTATTTCATGAACCATTAGAGGGTCTTGAATTCAAATATATCTCGAAGCTTCTCGAAAGCGATGGAGACAATTTGGAAGAGATTTCAAAACGTTTTCAATATAAAATCTTAACGAAAAACGAAGTTGAGATCGAAGCAGGCATGACTCTATATGGTCCGCAACGCGATGACTTAGAATTTATAATGAATTTTGAGTCAAATAATAATCGTTTTTCTAAGTCTTCGATCAAAAAAGCTAATATTCAAGTAGCCGGGTCTAGGGGACAACAAAGACTTATTTCGCTAATATTCAAATTTGCCGCGATGCGATACTACGCTGAAAAGTTTAAGGAGAAACCAGTTTTCCTGCTGGATGATCCATTTTCTGAATTAGATCAAGAGCACATAAAAAATCTGGTCAAAACTCTCAATCGCGCTGACGCGCAAATAATATTAACAGGAACGGAAATAAAGTCAGCGAAGTACAAATTTGCCCAAGGAAGTCTATTTACCGTTATTGGTTGAAAGTGACTGTTTTTTAGTTGAGATGACTTTATTAAGTGGCGGAAATAATTTATCCAAGGTATCGTTTTTTCCCAAGAAATTATAGAGGTCGATACCTTCGTCTTTATCTATCGCGGCTTGGTTAGCGAATTTTTCGATTTCGTGTACATCATCTAAGTCAAGTACAATAGGTACTCTTTGCGCGCCAATGCTGTATTGATTGGCAATAGCATTTATAACATAGGTATTCGCGCAGGATTCACATTTGAGATGAATCATTACGCTATTTTCCGTTACTTTTATTATTTTGAAATCGTGCATAGCATATCTGGTGCCACAATTATCGCAAAAATTCGGAGCAATTTTCCTGATGTTTTTCAACATCTGGTCGTTGATTTTGTTTTCTTTGTTATTGTCCATACTAAATTATACTTTAAATTTGATGAAAAGCAATAAAAGTTGCCTCTGAATTTCAAAGCTTTTGCACGATTCGAATATGTTTGGAACATAAGGGAGATTTGGAGGGAGTTGTATAAACTAAAAGCGGCGGACACAGTCCGCCACTTATTTCTATCACAATGTCATCTTTAACTCATCTCCCTAGTTTCGTTTCAGAGTACCTAATCACTCATCATCTTCAGTGGTTTCTTCTTCATCTTTTGTTTCTTCGTCTTTTCCGCATCCGCAATCTTTACACATAGTGTTTTAGTAAAAAATAAAATACGGACACCTAGACAACTTTATTTTAACCCTACCACCCTATTTTGTCCATGTTTTGTAAAACTAGCGTGAACAAGGCTTGAGAACTGGTGATCTGTTCAGGAATAAGAGAGGAATTGGATAGGTGTTATTAGTATTTTAGCTGGCAAAGGAGATAAAAGGTGTAAATGAAAAGAGAGATTTATAGACTCAGTGATGAAAGAGACGGATTCTGGATCTATCTGTCGATAGACAGGCAAGCCAGAATGACGAAAGAAAATAATGGATTCCTGTCGAAGTTTACCCCGTGCTTGACACGGGGCAGGAATGACTACTAAGTTTTTTCCCCTCTTAGGATAAGAGGGGAATTGAAGGGGTGTTACGATTCAGTATGTTTATACTAATAATGACAATAATTTTCCCCTTCTTAAGGTAAGGGGGGAATGGGAGGGAGTGCTAGGACTTTAGTGTGTGCCGTAATCGAAAAGTGCCAAGGACTTTACAAAATATCGGAGAGTTTACCTCTTACCCATTGTTCCTCTGAGTAGTCCTTTAAGGGATCTATTGCCAAGCATATTCTCGGGATAAGTATTCCTTTGGGCTGGATCTAGGGGCGTAAGATGACTTTCAGGGAAAGTTCCTGGCTCGATTCCTGCTGGGGTTATAGGGGTATTGCCACCAATCGTAGGACTTATAAGTGCCCTTAAAAGTGCTTCTTCATTTCTAATTACAGAACGTGATGGTTGTCCTTCAGGAGAAAATCGTTGCGCCATAGAGTAATTGATATAAAATTTAATATTGCAAGTATATATATATATATGCTTTTTGTCAATAGACTTTTTATATTTATGCTAATAGAACAAGGCTTGAGAACTGGTGATCTGTTCAGGAGTAAGAGAGGAATAGGAGGGAGTGCTACAGTTTAAACATTGATGAGATAAGTGATTAAGTACCTAGTCGTTTCATTGGGTGTTTTCGGTCCCGCCCTAGATCGACTTTATCGGAGTTTGAGTGGCTTTCTGCGCAGCCTGAATAGGCAACATAACGCATGTTATTCTTGAAGGAGATATGTTAATTTGAAGTAAAGCATTTGCTGATTCAAGATTAAGTTTTTCGATATCATCAACACTCATACCTCGAAGTTGCTCACTGAGTAGCGAAGCAGTCGCGATAGTCAGGGCGCAACCCTGCCCGGAGAATTTAGCCTCTTCAACTATGCGGTTCTTATTAATTTTTAGCTGAAAAGTCAGTTCGTCTCCGCAAGAGCGATTTCGCATTTCACCAATATGCGTTTTGTTTTCCAGATTTCCGAAGTTATGAGGATTTTTATAATGATCGATGAGAATCGGTGTATATATACTATTGTCATTCATATGGTTATTACCCCAATGTATCTAGAACTTTATTTATTCCCTTCACAAGCTTGTCAATATCCGTTTTATCATTATACAAAGCAAGACTTGCTCGAGTGGTAGCTGGAGCTTTGATCACATTTTTCATGAGCAACTGACAGCAATGGTGTCCTGCTCTTACTGCTATATCATCCGAATTCAAAATTTGCGCCACATCGTGCGGATGAATACCTTCGATGATAAAAGAAATAACTCCTTGTCTTGATTTAATATCTTGCGGACCAGTTATTCTGACTTTTGGAATTTTCGCAAATTCAGATAGGGCATATATCATGAGTTCGGTCTCGTGTCTTTGAATTTCATCGAATCCGACAGATTCAATGTATTCTAGCGCAGCTCCCAAACCAATGGCTCCAGCGATATTTGGAGTCCCAGCTTCGAATTTATCCGGCAATTGACCCCAAGTTGTATCATCGATTTCAACATTATTGATCATACCTCCACCGTACTTAAACGGTTCAAGCTTTTCGAGTATGGATTGCCGTCCCCAGAGGATTCCAATCCCAGT
>JAYRWD010000046.1:0-3100 GCA_041918255.1 Candidatus Dojkabacteria bacterium | reverse complement strand
TATTACAAACCTAGAGTTGACAGAGAAATAATGGCAAAATACGGAAAAGGTCTAATATGTTTAACAGGATGTCCAGGAAGCCCAGTTAATCAAAATTTGCTCCGAGATAAACCCAAAAAAGCCGAAGAATGGATCGAATTTCTAGGAAACACTTATGAGGATCTATATTTCGAATTCATGCGTGCGAATATTGATTCGTTAAAAAGCCTAGAATCAAAGCAGATTGAACTGAATAAAAAATACAGATTAAAACCAGTAGCTACTTGCGATTCCCATTATATCGATCCCACTGATTTTCGTATACAAGAAATTGCCTGGTGCATAGCAGACGGAAGATTACTTAGCGACCCAAATAGAAGACAATACGGATCTAAAGAGTTTTACGTCAAAAGCCCAGAGCAAATGTACGAACTATTTTCCGATATGCCTGAGGCAGTTGCGAACAGTCAGGAAATTAGCGAACTAGTCGAAAAGTATGACATTACATTTGGTAGAATTCAGCCAAAATACTTAAAATTACCAGAGAAAATCACAGCCAAAGAACACCTTAAAAGTCTTGCTACAATAGGACTCAAAGAGCGATATGGAGAGGTAACGCCCGAGCTTCAAAAAAGAATGGAATATGAACTTTCCATTATCGATCAGAAAGGTTACAACGATTATTTCCTGATAGTATACGATTACTGCAAATGGGCTCGCGAAAATGACATAATGGTTGGACCAGGAAGAGGATCTGGCGCTGGAAGCATCGTCTCGTATTCATTAAAGATCACCAATGTAGATCCGATCAAATTCAAGCTAATATTTGAAAGATTCCTAAACCCAGAACGTGACTCACCCCCTGACTTTGACATAGACTTTCAAGATGATAAACGCGATCAACTATTTGAGTATATGACGAAAGAATATGGCACGGAAAACACCTCATTCATTGGTACGTTCGGTCGATTGAAAACCAAGGCCGCAATTCGAGATGTAGCAAGAGTAATGGATATTGACCTCTCTATGGCAGACAAACTGTCGAAGATGGTCACCGTTCGTTTTGGCAGAGTACACACAATAGACATGATGATGAAAGAAGATCCAGAATTTAAGCGCATCATCGAATCCACACCCGAACTTCTTGAACTTGCTGGTTATGTCCGCAAACTAGAGGGCATTGCCAGACACATTTCCACTCATGCTTGCGGATACCTCGTTACACCTACCGAAATCATAGATTATGTCCCAGTCCAAAGAGAAAAGGGTAGTGGCGAGAAAATCGTAACGCAAATGGAAGGCTGGATAATTGAATACTTGGGTTTAATGAAGTTCGATTTTCTAGGATTGACAAACTTAACCATTATACGACACGCGATCCAACAAATATTTTACGTGCATAAAATTCAGATAGATATTGATAAAATTCCACTTGATGATCAAAAAACATTCAAGCTTTTTCAAGAAGGTCGTACAACCGGAATTTTTCAATTCGAGTCCGAAGGTATGAAGAAGTATTTACGTGATTTAAAATCAACAGAAATTGATGACCTAATATTCATGACTTCAGCTTATAGACCCGGCCCCATGTCATATATTCCCGACTATATTCTCCGCAAACAGGGTAAACAAGAAACAACTTACCTAGATCCAGTTCTCGAACCAATTTTGAAAACAACCTTTGGGTTTGCTATATATCAAGAACAGGTTATTGAAATAGCTGTCAAATTCGCTGGTTTTACACTTGGAGCTGCAGATATGCTAAGGAGGGCAGTGGGTAAAAAAAAGCCAGAGGTTATGGCAGCTGAAAAGGTGAAATTTATTGAAGGAGCAAAGAAGAATGGTCACCCCAAAGAACTTGCCGAAAAAGTATTTGCCTATCTAGAGCCATTCGCTGATTACGGATTCAATCGATCACATGCAGCGGCTTATTCAATGATTTCATATCAAACAGCCTACCTAAAGGCAAATTACCCAATCGAATTTATGGCTGGGCTTATGCAAACCGATCTCAAAGTACCCGAAAAGATTTCAAGAGATCTCGCAGAAGCCAGGGCTATGGGCATTCAAATTCTTCCCCCAGACATCAATGAAAGCTACGTGGATTTTAAAATTGAGAAAGATTCTATTCGTTTCGGGTTAGGTGCAATTAAAAATTCAAGCGAAAAAACCATGGAGAATATCGTGAAAGAGCGAAAAGAACATGGCAAATATTTAAATCTAGATGAACTAATTGCCCGAAACGGTAGCCGTTCGATCACAAAAAAAGATCTAGAATGCCTGATTAAAGTAGGTGCTATGGATCAATTTGGGACTAGGGCACAGCTTCTCACAATTATGCCTATTGCCTTTGAAAAAGTACAAAACAGCGAAAAAAAACAATTAGTCGGACAGAGGGATTTATTTTCAGATCCCAAAGGTGATATTGAAAAAATCACCATATACACTACTCCACTTCCGGACATTGCACAAGAAACTGAACAGCAAAGAATTATTTGGGAAAAAGAAATGTTGGGTACTTTTCTTTCATCTCACCCATTGGAAAGATACGTTTGTATCTTTTTACAAAATGAAGTTAAGTCTTTGGAACAAGAGATACAAAAACAAGCAGAATCGAAAGTCAAAACCATTGGAATACTTACCTCGATAAGAAAGATAAAAACAAAAAAAGATGCTAAATCAATGGCTTTTGTTCAAATAGAATCTTTTGGGATCGATATTGAGGGGGTAGTTTTTCCAGCCATATTTGAGGTACTAAGCAACAAACTAGTTGAGAATATTCCTTTTATAATCTCTGGTGTTTTAAAAAACAGAGAAGGGAAAATAAGTATAGCCATAAATACTCTGGATGAACCAACAAATTCAGAAACGGTTGAAGAAATTAGTATCGATCTAACAAAAGAAAAAAAATCAGAAAGATTAGAAACGATTAGTAAAATTATTATCGAAAATCCCGGAGGAATAAAACTAAATATTTATTATGGAAATCCATACAAAAGATCAAAGCTCGTGAGATATATTCATCCCACTTATGAAATTATTACGAAGCTAAAACCCTTCTATATAAAGAATGCTAAAAACTAAAAAAAATCATTGCGATTGTATCTAACAATAATAATAT
>JAYRWD010000045.1:0-13642 GCA_041918255.1 Candidatus Dojkabacteria bacterium | reverse complement strand
TATTCACGAATATTATTTAATGCTTTCGTGTCGCGGATTATGTGGTCATAAAATGAACGTTGCCAACCGAATTCGTAATCATTAAATGTCTGACGTATTTGTTTCGTACACGCTTCTTTGTACGATTTTACGATTTTGGAGATTTGTCCGTATTTTGTACCCGTAGGGGCAGAACAATGTTCTGCCCCTACGGGATATTGTTCTGCCCCTACGGATGAATATTTTATTCCTACGAATTCATTTGTAATCCTGATGTTGTTTTCAATAATAACAATTCCATGAATATGATTTGGCATCACAATATATTGATCCAATTTTACATTTTCATAATGTTGTGGAATTTCCTTCCAGAATTTATTTACTGTTTTTCCATATTCGTTTAATACCAACTTCCCGGTGATAATTTCACCAAAAATTTCTTGACGATCTTTTGTACAAATAGTAATAAAATACCACCCTTCACTGGAATAATCATACCCATATAAACGATTTCGCTTTCTGTTGGGACGATTCATGTGTGCGTGTTTCATAGATATTGAAGATTTTCGCAGATTATCAAATGCCACGCTACAAATGTGGAGCGGATAACGGGAATCGAACCCGTGTCTTCAGTTTGGAAAACTGACATAATAACCGTTATACTATATCCGCACTTTTCAAAAGATATTATACCTTTTGAAGCGACAAAAGCTCAATAATTTGTTAGAATAACAGTGCAAAAGTGTTACTTCTTGAGCAAACAGCTTAGCGAATTGAATAATGGTATGTTCAGAACTGTGAACGGGGCATAGTTCAGTTCCTGTCTATCGACAGATAGAGGCTAGAACGCGCGGTTTGCCTGTCTATCGACAGATAGAGGACCGCGAGAGTATAGCTTTGATATTTTAAAATTTAACGGGGCGTAGTTCAGTTGGCTAGAACGCGCGGTTTGGGACCGCGAGGTCGCTAGTTCGAGTCTAGTCGCCCCGATTTTTTAATTATTAAGAAATGACTGGTTATCTTTACCTGCTGTTCGAAAAAACTTATGGTAAAAGATACGTTGGCTCAACTAACGACTTAGAGAGACGAATAAAAGAACATAATCGGAAGCATTCAAACTCAAAATTTACAAAAAGCGGAACAAAGTGGGAGCTTCTATACTGGAAACAATTCGACAGCATAGAGAATGCACGAGAGGAAGAGCAAAAAATAAAGAAGAGCAGACTCTATCGTGATAAATTTTATAAGGAGGCAAAGAAAGCGCGGTTTGCCTGTCTATCGACAGATAGAGGACCGCGAGGTCGCTAGTTCGAGTCTAGTCGCACCGATTTTATAGCAATATTACAACCTTTCTTTCAAAAACCTCCCAGTCCAAGACTCGTCACACCTCGCAATATCTTCCGGAGTACCTTGCGCAACTATATACCCTCCCCTCTCGCCCCCTTCGGGACCTAGATCAATTATCCAATCTGAGTTTCTAATCACGTCAAGATTATGCTCCACTACCAGAACTGTATTTCCATTATCAACTAATCTGTTCAATAACTTTAACAACTTATCAATATCGGCAAAATGGAGTCCGGACGTTGGTTCATCCAATATGTAAAACTCACCTTGTGTCTGAAGCCGACTAGCTAATTTTAACCGCTGAGATTCACCACCAGATAGAGTATCTAAAGTTTGACCAATTTCAAGATAATCCAAACCTACGTCAATTAATAAATTCATCTTTTCGATTATCATCTCATCTTGAAAAAAATTTTTAACATCTATAGCAGTCATAGATAGTACCTCGACAATCGTCTTATCTCTAAATTTATATCTCAAAACCTTCGACTTATATCTACTTCCACCACAGGACTCGCATTTTATTTTTACATTTCCAAGAAAATTCATATCCATATCTATATATCCAATACCATCACAAAGCTCACATTTACCGTGTGAATTGAAGCTAAACAAACTCGGGTGCATACTATTTTCATCAGCAAAATATTTACGGATGATATCAAAAGTACCGGTATAAGTTGCTATACAACCACGTTTATTCGCGCCAATACCCTCTTGACTTATAAGGATAATTTTTTCAGGATGCTGCTCACATATTTCCTCGATCAGGGTACTTTTACCCGAACCAGAGACACCAGTCACAGCAACCAGCAAACCGGTAGGAATTGAAAATGATAAATTTTTTAGATTATTTTTAGATGCGTTTTTAATCTCAACATTCCCGTTCGAAATTCTTTTCAACCGTTCGATCGATATTTTTTGTTTCCCGTTTAAAAACGAGCCTGTTAGCGAGCTTTTGTTTCTCAAAATATCCTCAATACTTCCCTGTGCTAGGATTTCACCACCCTTTTTTCCGCCTCCGGGACCAACCTCAATAACATAATCACTGTTACGAATGATTGTTTCATCATGTTCCACAACTAAAACTGTGTTGCCGGCATCTCTCAATTTTGCTAAATATTTACTCATTTTCTCAACATCTCGGAAATGCAAACCAGCCGTAGGTTCGTCTAGAACATATATATTTTCTACCAAATCACACCCCAACTGACGGGCCATTTTCACCCTTTGGGCCTCACCACCCGAAAGAGTATCTGAAGAACGATTGAGCGATAAATACCCCACGCCTACTTCAATTAAATTTTCTAACTGTTCTACAAGTCGTGGCTTAATAACACTAGCTCGAGGATTTTTTATTGCAAGTACAAATTCCAAACATATCTCAAGAGGCAGATTTGCCACTTCTCCGATATTTCGTCCGTCAATTTCAACCTTTAACGCCGATGAATTAAGCCTGCCTCCTTTGCAATCTTCGCAATCGATGAAACGAAAATATTGCATATCATTTTCAGATGGCCCTCTATGAACTTTTGTATTGCGATGGGTGATACGATATACAATACCCTGAAAGGTCCACCTATTAACCATATACTCATCTTGGCTCTCTAGCATCTCCGGCTGGGCATTCAGCAATTTATCCAGCTCGTCCTCCGAATAATCAATCAAAGGTTTGTCCATGTCAAAATATCCACTTGCGTTTATGATACTCCATTGTCTTCCACCCACGTACCATTCACTGGGCCTAAGTGCTCCTTGATTCAAGCTTTTATTCTGATCAATTAACTTAGTCATATTCAATTCAACCGATCTTCCCAAACCCTTACATCTTTTACATGCGCCAAGTGGATGATTAAACGAATAATAGGATGAATCCATACTAGGCAGGCCTACCCGAGAGTAAAGCATTCGTAAGTATGTATATGCTTCTGTAAGCGTACCTACGGTTGATCTAGGATTCCCATGAACCCTGTCCTGGCTTATTATTATTGTCGAGGATATCCCCCGAATCTCATCCACATCCGGCTTATTGCTTTTCTGAAGATATCTTCGAGCATATGATGGCAACGACTCGAAATATTGCCTCTGGCCTTCTCTGGCAATAATATCAAACGCAATTGTCGATTTACCCGATCCAGAAACCCCCACGAAACACACCACCTTATTTCTCGGTATATCTATATCGATATCTTTCAAATTATTTTCTCGCGCACCGCGTATCCGGATCATGTCAAACATGCCGATAAAATTGACAGTTAAAAAGAATGTGCTCTATAATAATCTATAACGTTACGTAATAGTCAACCATGAATAATCAATATCTTACTGTTGGTGAATTTGCCTATTTGGCTCGAACAACTAAGCGAACAGTGCATTGGTACGATAAAAAGGATATCCTAAAACCCGCAGTTATCAGTAAAACAAATGGTTATCGATACTACAAATCCGAGCAAATTATTGATTTTCAAACTATTCTTTTGCTTAGACAACTTAATTTCTCAATAACAGAAATCAAGTCATTTCTTCTCAAACACAATAATATACGCGCTTTGTTGTTACAAAAAAGAACCGCTATTACTGATGAAATTAAACATCTACAGAGTTCTTTAAATGCGATCGTGAGTTATTACAAGCATATTAACGAAACAGGTACATTGGTTCAGCCAGAAGTTAAAACTGTAAAAAAATTCAAGATTTATTACCTCGACAAAATCGGTCCTTATAGCGATATCGGAGTTTATTTAGGACAGCTGATGCGAATTACGAAGAAACTTGGCATGACTGGTCACTACCTAACGATATTTGAAGACAAGGAATATAGTCCAAAGAAAGCCAAAATGAAGATTGCGATCATGAATCGTTCTAATGTTTCTAAAAAAATTGAGCCGTTAAAACAAGCCGTCATACCCAGTTTCAAGGCACTATCGGTAAAGCACACCAGTTCTTCCAAACTTCTTTCTATGATTTGGCAGGAATTGGCAAAATACTCGAAAATAAATGGATACAAATCAAATACATTGCTTAATTTTCACGATATGGAAGTATACCGGTTCGTGGGTGAAGCCAAAGCTCCTGAGAACGAAGGATATGAAGTTGAACTACTCATGCCGATTTTGTAATTTGTACTAGGGTAATGCTCTCAACATTCTCTTACTTATGATCTATAATTCGATATTCATCACAATACAAAAATGTCTGTCAATCCAAGCAAGCCTCAACTGACATCACAATCGAGCTTCAAGATGCCTGATCGTATAGCCGTTTTATACAGCGAAGTTAAGCGCGAGTATTTTGCCACAGAGCAACTATATATCACCGAAAAGGATGCTGATGTCTCCGCTGAATCGGTAGCTAAATATTTACGAGAGCTTAATATTGAGGTACAAACATTTCCCGGAGACTTAAATCTTGCTGCTAACCTTACTAAATTTTCGCCGCAAATGGTCTTCAATTTAGTAGAAAGCATTCGAGGAGATGATACCCTAGTTCCTTCGACACCAGGATTATTAGAACTCTTAAATATTCCTTATACGGGAACAGGGATTTTAGGTCTTGCGCTTACTATGAACAAATACCTTGTATATAAATTATTACAACAAAAGGGCGTACCGGTTCCACATCACCAACTTTTCATAAATGCAAATGATCCGCTTGATACCACCCTTAGATTTCCCCTCATCACAAAGCTCAATAATCTACACGGAAGTATGGAAATGCAAGACTCAAGCATTTGTGAGACAGAAAGACAATTGCGCGACAAACTAAAATTTCTGATCAGCACTTACAAACAAGCGGTTTTGGTAGATGAATTTATTGCTGGAAAAGAAATACATGTGGTACTACTTGAGGGAAAGAATACAAAGGTATACTCCGCTGAAAGGATCTTTGACGAATCATACAAAAACGAGACCTACAAATATATCTCCTATGAAAACAAATGGAAGACTTATGAATCCACAGTTTTTCTAAAATACGAGAACGAAAGGCTGCAAGATTATGCAAAAATTGCATTCGAAACGCTAATGATGAGCGATTACGCAAAATTCGATGTCAGACTTGATAGCGCGGGAAGATACTACTTTATCGATTCAAACGCAAATCCTTTTTTTGGTCCTCCCGAAATCCACTCATGTACTTCAATAATTGCCGAGTTACACGGAGTTACTTTTTCGGAATTCTTAAAACGGCTCATCGTGAATACACTCGACATAGAATGCAAGACACGGCAAGGATGAGCGCAAAACTATCAAATAACTCGTATTCCGAACCAAAACAAGTCACCCTAAAGAATGTTATACTATACATAGGATTTCACATTATTTATTAATTAATCTCTATGTTAACTATACTTCTTGTCCCCTTGATACTTGTTGCATTGATTCTCCCTTATCTTGTTTTGACTTATAATTCTTTCGTTACATTACAAGCAAGGATCAAAGAAGCTTTTTCCGGAATTGATATACAATTAAAACGAAGAGCTGACCTTATCCCAAACTTGGTTGAGACAGTAAAAGGATATGCCAAACATGAAGAAGGCGTATTCTCAAAAGTCACTGAGGCAAGATCCGCAATGATGTCAGCAGGAACAACGCAAGAGAAGGCTGCCGCCGACAATATGCTCTCAGGAGCTCTCAAAAGTTTATTCGCAGTTGCAGAAGCCTATCCAGAGCTGAAAGCAAATGAAAATTTCAAAGATCTCCAAAGGCAACTTGAGGATACCGAAGATAAAATTGCTTACTCACGAAAATTCTATAATACAAACGTACTCGAATTTAACACAAAAATGAAAGTGTTCCCTTCTAACATAATCGCAAGTTTCATGAAACTAAGCGAAGTGGAATTTTTCGAAGCAGAAGTGGCGGAACGAGAAAAAGTTGAAGTTAAATTCTAATATTTGAGCTAAATGAATCCGTATAATCTTGTCGCGGCGAATAAAAGAAAAACTTTCTTAATATTTTCCGTATTTTTGTTCATAATAGTCGGTTTTTTTTATCTTCTTTCAACTTACACCCAAAATGATGGGTATATTTTTCTTGGATTTACCTTTGCAAGTTTTTCTTCAATTTCAAGCTATTTCTATTCCGACAAAATGGTACTGTGGATGAATAATGCTCGTCCAGCAGATAAAAATGAATTTTTCGATTTCTACACAGTAACAGAAAACCTAGCAATTGCTGAAGGCATACCCATGCCAAAGCTATATGTTATTAATGATCCAGCGCCAAATGCATTCGCGACTGGCAGAAATCCAAAAAATGCTGTGGTTTGTGCTACAACTGGCTTACTGACTAATCTTGAAAGATCAGAAATTGAAGGTGTAATTGCTCATGAACTTTCACATATCAAAAATTACGATATTTTAGTAATGACCATTGTTGCAGTATTAGTTGGTACCGTAGGATATATAACTCAATTTTCAATGCGAGGGATGTGGGGAATGAGAGGCCAAAACAATCGAGAGGAAAGAGGCAACCCTCTGGCCTTATTAGCTCTATTTGTTGGGATAATAATCATGCCACTTGTGGCAACCATAATTCAACTTGCAATATCGAGAAAACGAGAATATCTAGCTGATGCGTCAGGAGCTTTGCTAACAAGAAATCCAATCGGTCTTGCTTCAGCACTGGAGAAAATTTCCGCCTACGAAGCTCCTATGCGAAACGCTAATTCCTCCACAGCGCATCTTTTTATTGCGAACCCATTCAAGAAAGGATATAACGGACAATGGCTTGGAAACCTCTTCAGTACGCATCCTCCAGTTGAAGAACGTATACGTATTTTGAAATCAATGTGAATTCAATGTCCCCAATGTAGCTTTAACGAGACTAAAGGAACAGCTTGGAAGCTAATTGATTCTCTTGTGCGGGTACGCTTCTGTTTTGTCAGTTTATGAGTTATGCTGAAGTTTACCCGGTGCGTGACACAGGGTAGAAATAACACAGATGGTGGTAGGGGTTGACGTAGAACGGTGGATTCCTGCTTTCGCAGGAATGACACAAGGGTTTAGGCTGGTTCCGACAGAGGCGCTCAAAGCTACAGTTGTTATCCTTGTAGGACATTTCCTTTTTTGTTGTCATCCCCGCGCCTGTCCGCCACTAGTGGAAAAGCGGGGATCCATGTAGTTTGGTGCTTAGGCTTATCCTTCGACAGGCTCAGGATGACATGTAGACTTTAGAATGACACAAAGGGGAACAGGAATGACGTAGAATAGTGGATTCCTGCTGGAGTTTACCCCGTACTTGATACGAGACAGGAATGACACAAGGGTTTAGGCTGGTTCCGACAGAGGCGATCATCTTCTTTTCAAAGCATCGAGTTCCAACTTCAGAAGTTTACGACGCGTATCGCTTACCTCTCGAGGCGACGAAGTCACCCCGTTGACACCTAACTTTATAACATGTCCAAGTAATTTTTCGTACTTTTTAAATGAAGGAAATTTAATAATCAGGTTTTCACCGCGTTTATGAACTTCTTTAGTGAAATTTTCGAGCATCTGCCAAAATACTTTGTGTTTATAGATTCCACTCTCGCTTACTTTATGTCCAAGCAACGACTCAATAATAGCGTCAAAATGTAACACAACTCCATCTATCAGTTCCCCCATATATTCCGAAACGTTCATAAAGGATGGGACAGTGTCCACTTCTAGAAAGATTTTCATATTTGAAGATCGATGCAGACCAAAAGAAGCAATATCTCTCTTTATTGCACGTAAGTTGTCTACTTGTTTCACGCCACGTATCCCAATAGATACCCGTCGATACCCTAATTTATTTCTCAGTCTTTTCAGAGCTTCAATTTCCATCCCTAATAATTCTTGATTTGCCTCATGTATTGCCAAACCTTCGATCGGGCTACCAGTAAGTGCCTCACCCTCTTCCCGGCTAGGTAAGCTAATTGAATAAATCATATCTTTTAACCTATCTTGCGAAGCTATTGCAAATAGAGCATTTGAAACGAAATTTATAAATTCTTCGCCTGGTTCACGCAGTAATGCGCCAACTCCACCAAAGTATTGCAGAAAGTATTCTCCAGTTAATCCATATAAACCGTCAAATTCATCCGAATTCAATTCGCCAAGATATGCTTCTCCATTTACATCCAACCATATATCCACAATTCCTTTGTCTTGTTTTCCACTCGGAGAAAATATTAATTTGGGCCAGAGATTGGAGGGTAGTTCTTTAGAAAAAGTTTCTACCGGTTTAATAGAAGCATATTCTTTCTTTAAGTTATTTTGCGTGGTTTCATTTGGTAGATCCGTATCCTTTGTTTCAAATGAACCTGCAATTCCCACAATAGGTTCAAACTTGTTATTTGATTTGAGTGAAGAATAATCTGCATTGATTTCTCTGAGCTCTCGTTCAACTTCTTTTACATAATTCTCAACAGTTTTTTTCGTAGACTGTGGATTCACTTCAACTTCAAGTTTATTGCCATTAATTGTTTTTTCTTGAAAGGTTAAACGATCATCAAAATTGATCTCTTGCACATCAAAGAGTTTTGTTAAATATAATTTTCCTGCCTCCAAAGCCCACCTACAATCAATATTCTTACCTAGTATTTTTTTAGCACTAATCACGTCAGTCGCAAGGTCTTGAATCAAACTATCGTTTAACTTTTGCCTCAGTCTCCATGGTCTTGATACTTCGATTTGGATTAAAGGGCGTTGATCCTGTGCGTTTACATTACCCACTACAGTCATGACATTCTGTACATTTGTATTTTTTTCAATGATTCTGAGATTGTCAGCAATAATCACATATCTATCCGGCATAATCTCTACCTCAGATAACGCCCCTAGCACGCCATATACAGCCTCGATCTCACACTCATTCTGATTCATAGTAAGAGGATTATATGATGAAGCTCTCCCGGAAATTTCAGGGCTTAGTACGTTAGATATTACGGTAGCAATGCTCAATGTAGAATCAAATCCATTTTTCGCTCTGCTTACTAGCGCGTCAGTATCAAATAAAGCCATCCATGTTTTTATAATTGCTGTTTCGAGATTCATAATTCCAGAAACAAAGTCCGTATCATAACTCCGGGTGTTGGAGCCTTTTAGCTTATCTAATTTTGGCAACCACGAAGATGTCACGTGGACTGTTGTGGAAAGGGAACGCCCTAGATTCGAATATTCCGAAATTAAAATTTCATGAAGATGGGAAGGAAAAACAGCATTATTCAATAGTTTTTGAACCGAGCTCGAGATCTTGCCAGCTAGAGTAAAATCTGGCTCTTTAATCTTATCCAGTTGTTCGTTTATGGGTTCTACAAGGTGATTTGTGATAATGAAATCATCGAAGGCATCAGTGGTCAGTGCAAAACTATTGGGAAACAATATGCTGTTCTTTACTAATTCATTTATATCCTGAGCGTAAACTCCAGCTAGATTATCAAGTGGAAAATTTGTTTCTTTCTTATTTAGAGGATAGGTATAGATTCCTTGAGCATTTAAGGGCATAGGGCAGTTTTTAAATTGTTAGTATTCAATAACCATTTTAATTCAGCTCAAGGTTATTATCAAACAAAATCTACTCGTCTATTTGCTTATACTTAAATCTTTCATATCGCAATTTCCTCTCTAGTTGTACCAGCTCTGCCGGGGGAACCGAACCCGAAGCAAGATGTTCTTGTGCTTGTTTCAACGCATTTTCAATTTCTGACTTTACTAGGGTACTTTTCATCATAGCCTCATTAGCAAGGATTATAATTTGGTCATTTTTAACTTGAAGTAAACCTCCATTCAGAAGAATATAGTGGGTCATGCCCCTTTCCTTAAGCACAATCTCACCGATTTCAAGAGTGCTAACAAGATTCATATGTTTAGGTAAAATCCCAATTTGCCCGTCGGTAGTGGGCACATGAATATAATCTACATCATTAGATTCAAATAACACGCCAGAGGAAGCTATTATTTTAATTTTCATACGATATATTTACTCAGTTTTATTATTTCGTATTGAATCAATATTTCCTTTCATATAGAAATCGCTTTCTGAAACATCGTCAAATTCGCCAGCTAATAAGCGTTGAAATCCAGTAATAGTTTCCTCGATAGAAACATATTCTCCTTTTCTTCCTGTAAATTGCTCCGCCACATGAAATGGTTGGGTCAGGAATCTCTGTATTTTGCGAGCACGTGATACTACTAATTTATCTTCATCAGACAACTCCTCTACACCAAGAATGGCGATAATATTTTGTAATTCTTTATATCGTTGCAAAACTTTCTTGACTCCTTGCGCGGCTTCGTAGTGCTCTTCACCCACTATCTGAGGATTAAGTGCGGTCGAAGTGGATGCAAGGGGGTCTACAGCAGGAAATAAGGCCTGTTCTACTAAAGCTCGAGTTAAGACAACAGTTGAGTCTAAATGTGAAAAGGTGGTTGCAGGTGCGGGATCGGTAAAATCGTCCGCCGGTACGTATACAGCCTGCATAGAGGTAATAGATCCGTCAATTGTAGAGGTAATCCTTTCTTGTAAGTATCCCAAATCCTCCGCTAGAGTTGGCTGATAACCAACCGCGGATGGTAAACGTCCTAATAAAGCTGAAACCTCAGAACCAGCTTGTGTAAAGCGAAAAATGTTATCAATGAATAGTAAAACATCTCTTTTTTCTACATCTCGAAAATACTCTGCTATAGTCAATCCGGTTAAAGCTATTCGCATACGCACACCTGGTGGTTCGTTCATCTGACCGAAGACAAGGGCGGTTTGATCAATAACTTTCGACTCGTTCATTTCACGATAAAGCGCGGTACCCTCTCGAGTTCGTTCTCCAACACCAGCGAATACAGAATACCCAGAATGTTCAGTCGCTAAATTATAAATTAACTCTTGAATTATAACTGTTTTGCCTACTCCCGCGCCTCCGAAGGCACCTATCTTTCCTCCTTTTACAAAAGGACAAATTAAATCAATTACTTTCACCCCGGTTTCTAAGATTTCGATATTTGTAGATTGTTTGACAAATCTTGGAGCTTCTCTATGAATGGACCATTTTTCTGCTTTTATTTCTGGTTTTCCATCGATTGGTTTTCCAAGGACATTCATCATTCTACCCAATGTCTCAGGTCCCACCGGTACTTTAATGGGATTTCCTGTAGCTTCCACGCGAATCCCTCTTCTGAGTCCGTCTGTAGAGCCCATAGCTATTGCTCGAACCACCCTCTCACCTATATGTTGTTGTACTTCAAGTACAAGTTTTGAATTGTCATGTTCGACTTCTAGTGCTTCAAATAATTCGGGTAGCTGGGCTTCCGCCTCGAATTCTACATCCACTACGACTCCTCTGATACTTTTTATTTTCCCTGTCATCTTTTATTTATTAAGAATTATTAATTTCAATACTAAGCGCATTCCTATGAATATTTACCTTGCACCTTCTTCATCTCCAGCTCCATTTATTACCTCTATCAAATCCTGTGTTATTTGTCCTTGTCGAGCTTTATTATAGATATTTGTAAGTTTTTGTGCCAATACTTTTGAATTCTCTGTTGCGTTTTGCATTGCGACCATACGAGCGCTATGTTCAGAAGCATGTGATTCCAAAACGGCAAGATATATCTGCGACTCAAAATATTCACTCAACACAAAATCTAAAATGGCTTCAGGACTTGGTTCAAATTTAAAACCGTTTTTCTCACCCAAAACTTCTTGCTCATCTTTCTCTTCGTCTTCGTCAAGGGCTTTGTAGGAA
Organism: Candidatus Dojkabacteria bacterium; assembly: GCA_041918255.1. GTDB lineage: Bacteria > Patescibacteriota > Dojkabacteria > B142 > WJKM01 > JAYRWD01. The sequence continues at coordinate 1,612 of JAYRWD010000045.1, read as the reverse complement.
ATTGGAAGTATTGATTTTGCAACTGGTTTTTGCACCATAGTTGAGACAAAGGAGGTATATATCACATAAATTAAATCGTAACTGCCCTGCGTGAAATTCTCCAAAAATAACTGATATATCGGTGTCATCTCAGTACTTGAGGGCGTATCGCTGATTTTTGCAAAATGATAGGTATTCTCGATTCTGGCATGCGCATAGACTTTCTGTGCAGTCTTATACAAACTGATCCCATGAAGTTTCGCATCTGGATATTTCTCGTTAAGTTTTTTTTTCAGTTTTAATACTTCCGATGTCAGGTTGCTTACTAGGCTTCCTACAAAACCTCTAGAGGTTCCTACTGTGAGAAGTGCGATATTTCGTGGGTACGCTACTTGGCGTAAATACGGGCTTTTGTAATCATTGACTTTGCCCAAGCGTTGTATTAATTCGTATATTCCGTGAATATACGGTCGTGCGCTCAAAACCCTGTCTTGCGCTTTTTGCATACGCGAGGCGGAAACAAGCTGCATCGCCTCTGTAATTTGCGAGGTACTCTTGACAGATGTAATTTGCTCTTTTATATCTCGAAGATTTGGCATTATTTACTTTATTTATTCTTTTAGATTATACATTATTGAGCCAAAAAGTCAGCAATACTTGATAATATTACCTTCATAAAGTACTAGTTTCTCCAAAAAACGCAATGGTATAAACACCTAGAGGATAAACACACTTAGGTCTGCTTTTTTACAATAATAAACTTCTAAAGCTTCAATATTTTTACTTTTGACCATTCTTTCACCTCTGTATTTACAGCTTCGTTTGCCTGCTCGAGCAGTATGATGATTTCATCAATACCATACAGAGACCTAGCTTTTTTTATTTGTGCTTGTATAAACATTGACCCGTCATCAGACAAGATTTCCTCTGCCAAATTTAGGAGTGAAAGTTGATAAAATTCTCCACGATACCCTGATTTCTTTCGCCATTCTTCGATTTTTGAAATAACAAGAGGTTCAGCAGAATGAATGAGTAGTATTTTCATACTTATTAATTTAAAATTAATAGTATGAATATATTACATCTGACTATGGGGTGCTTGAGTTATTTCTGAACAATATCTGAAGAGTATAATCATGAATATTCACTAAAAAACAACTCTACTATTTAACAATGACCCCAGAACCACTTATAGCCCCTAACCTAGCTCAGCTTAGAGAGGTATTCAACCAAGGAGGGGCTTCATTCTTTTTGCCCTGCGCAATTGGGGTTCCTTCAACTTTCTTAGAAAGTACCGTAGATATAATCGAAACTCCACAATACAAAAACCGGGTCCTCGATGCTTTAAAATTCATATTCAGCGTTAATAAGATCAGCCAAGCAAGTGATTTTATTCACGAAACAGAAAAGAATAATACACATATTGAAGGTCCCATTGATTCCAATACAATAAAATGCCTCGTTCTCATCGAACATATACAAAAGTATTCTATGGAAGATCGTCCAAAATTCATAAATTGGGTTTACTTGTCGTTAGCAATGTCCCTTGAGAATCCTCTTCCTGAAAGTATGCCTCTAACACCCGCAGAGATTGTGAACATAATGAAAACTTTTAATTTTCCTTTTGAAGGAG
>JAYRWD010000044.1:0-44706 GCA_041918255.1 Candidatus Dojkabacteria bacterium | reverse complement strand
TTCATTTCTTAAGCAAACTGGAGTAGGTTCGCGAGAACACGTGTTAGTTATTTCTATTCCTCCGACAATGCGCACAATTGTATCTATAATAAGTAAATTAATCTCTGGATTATATATATATGCATTATGTCAACTTTGCGTCGGCTCCTTGACGCTGACTCAGCTCTATGTACATCCTCTTTTTCAGCATAATGGTGAAGGAATAGAAACCTAAGTTTTGGTGGGTTTATTTTTACGTTGTTGCACTTATCTGTTCGCCCTTGGAGGACCAGAAAGACAAAGGAATTGTAGAAAAGTGTTTTAACCCACTTTAAATGTCATTCTGGCTTGGCCAGAATCTCACACCTTTGAATAATTGCTCTATAATGTAGCAGTGATTTTTTTAGATGTTCCATGAAAGCAGGCTACGTTTACATTATGGCGAATCAAAGACCTACGCTTTACGTTGGTGTAACGAATGACGTTGAACGTAGAATAGCAGAGCATAAAAAAGGTATAGGGTCGGTATTTACAAGAAGATACGGATTAACTAAGTTAGTGTATTTTGAATATTTCCAAGACATATTTCAAGCAATCATTCGTGAGAAGCAGATTAAAGATATGAACAGGGAGGATAAAATAGAGATGATACACAGGTTTAATCCGGATATGAAGGATTTGGGTGATAGTCTAAGCGCTATGTAAAGGATTCTGGCTAAGCCAGAATGACGAGAGGAGTGTGCAGGCAAGCCAGAAAGACCTCCTTGCTGTCTTTCTGGTCCTCCAAGGGTGGATAGATAAGTGAGCGAAGCGAACGCATCCAGAATCAGACTGCATTGTGAAGAGGGCAGATTCTGGCCAAGCCAGAATGACGAAAAGGGGGTGTACGGTCAAGCCAGAATGACGAGAGGAGTGTGCAGGCAAGACAGAATGACAAGGGAAGATAATGGATTCCTGCTTTTCCACCAGAGGCGGACAGGCGCAGGAATGACACAGAAGAGGGCAGGGGTGATACAAAGAATAAGTAAGACAGAATGACAATTTATTTCCTTCCCCTCTTAAGATAAGAGGGGAATCGAAGGGGTGTTATGAGTTAATTATTTCTAACGGCGACGAAAGGGATTGGAGGTGTATTACGAATTCATTGTTAATATCTCCAAGGGGGTAGTGGGGAGGATTGATTTAGCTCAGGAGGCGCTACTAGTCCGGTAGTTAGGTCTATGGTAACACCACAATTACCAACGAGATTGCATGTATGAGCAGTGACTTGATCAAGTCGTTTTTGGACAGCAATTGCTTGTGGTATTTTACCCTCAGCTAACAGTGTAGCAATTTGACTAGAAAACGCTGCCCTCACAATTTCCCTAGCGCAGCACGGAGTATTGCATTTAACTATAGCTAGTTCAGCTCCCATAATATCTTCTAAAATAATAAGTTATAATTGCTGGAAGTATATATATATATATAGGTTTTGTCAATTAAAATGTACGTTGAATTTTCAAGAAAGGTTAAACTATTCGCAGGGGAAGTTGAATTTGTACTGTACAATACTACCGAACTAGAAAGTGAGAGACTTTTCCGACAGGCATGGAAAGAGGGCCGATGAACTGAAACAATACTACCAGCTTGCTAATGATTTACAGTCAGTTGATCAGAAACAGGCAGAAATATTGGCTCAGTTGAATGTTTCGCTAGATACCGAGACCGAGAATCACGAGAGCTTCCTAGGAGTGAGGGGGTGTAAGAAAATCGTTTTAGTGTAAGATCGTAAACAAAATGATTACTTTATTATCTAATCTAGGATGAAATTGGCAACACTTTGTTACCTAGAAAGTAAGGGAAAGACTCTGATGATTCATCGTAATAAGAAAGAACACGACACACAGGGAGGGATGTGGAATTGGCTAGGGGGGAAACTCGAACAGGGGGAAGACCCAGAACGGTGCGTTATAAGAGAATTCAGGGAAGAGAGCGGATTAACAATTGTAAATCCTAAATTGAAGGGCATGATTACTTTTCCCGGTGGGGGTGGACAGGAGGATTGGTATATATTCATATTCTTAGCAAAAAAATTTCGCGGAGTATTAACCGAATCCGACGAGGGAGAATTGCAATGGGTTGACGAAAAATTGTGGCCTGGTTTGAATATCTTCGCAGGCGATAAGATTTTTATGCAGTATATTCATAAAAAAGGGTTCTTTTCCGGAAGGTTTGAATATAAGGATAAGAAGTTAATAAGGCATGAAATAAAGTTATATAGATAGCAGCGCGTTCATTTGTTAGTTTTAGTAAGTTCGCATAAAGCCTAATGTATCGCCGAATTCGCTCTAATGGAAATGCTTTAAAACAAACGCCTCTATATAAATAAACAAAATTTTGAGTAATTCCACTTTCTCTCCATTATTGTTAATATACATTTAGTAGATTACTCTAAATGGACACAATGGATTTATTTAGTTACGCGAAAAAGACAATACCTTCGATTCTCCAAGAGTTTGAAGTAGATCCTGAACTAGGTTTGGACCAAAGTGTAGTTGCTGAACGAATTAGAAAATATGGTCTAAATCGATTCGATCTTAAGAATACAACCACTTGGAATATCTTATTGCGACAGTTTCAATCCGCATTTATTTATTTACTAATTGGCGCAGGTGCTATAACTTTCTTAATCGGGGAGAAAGCCGACAGTTTTATGATTTTCATATTTTTGTCGATAAATGTGGCCCTGGGTTTTTTCCAGGAATATCACTCTGAGAAGATAGTTAAACTTTTAAGTAAATACACACTTCCAAAGGTTAAGGTACTAAGGGGAGGTAAGATAGAAAGAATTATATCCGAACGACTTGTTCCCGGGGACGTAATAATTCTAGAAACGGGGGATAGGATCCCTGCTGATGTAAGATTTTTGGAGCAACAAAACTTAGAGATAAATGAAACCATATTAACCGGAGAATCTTTGCCTGTTTACAAACAACTTGACGTTTTGTCCTTCTTGCCAAAAACTTATTACGAGGCTCATAACTTGGGATTTTGCGGGACCGATGTGGTTGATGGGAAAGCAAAAGCTTTGATAATACAAACGGGTAAGAACACTGTATTTGGAAAAATTGCGAAACTAAGTGGCGAGACAACTAAAATAAGCGATTACGAACAGGGAATTGCAGATTTCTCCAAATTCATTGTCAAACTTGTTTCGTTTACACTCTTCGTGGTGTTTTTTGCCAATATCACTATTAAATCTGGCCAATTAGATATTCTAGGGTTGATAATTTTTTCTATAGCCTTGACGGTGAGCGTGATACCCGAAGGATTGCCTCTCGTTACTACGTTCTCTTTGAGCATAGGGGCAAGGCGATTAGCGAGAAATAGCGTCATTGTGAAGAGATTGTCCTCAATTGAGGATTTGGGTGGTATTGATGTTTTGTGTTCGGATAAGACTGGAACATTGACGGAAAATGAGCTTAAGATAGCCAACGTACTTTCTGATGACCGTGAACAAACTTTTTTTTTGGCAAATCTTGCATCTGCGTTTGACGTGGTTGATAAAGTTGAACCGTTTGATATCGCTTTAGAAAAGGGCTTGACTGAAAGCCAAAGGGAGTTAATAAAGAAGGCAAAAAAAATTGCTGAAGAACCATTTGATCCAACAATAAGACGGAATACTGTTCTGGTGGAGTTGGATCATCAAACCTTGCTGGTTACCAGAGGAGCGCCAGAAATTATCGTCGCTTTATGTCATGGATTGGGCGAGGCTGAAAAAGAGGAGATAATTAAGTGGATAGAGGTGGAGGGGAAACAGGGGCAAAGGGTTCTGGCTATTGCTTCGAAGGTAGTGGATGACAAAGAGCTTGGGGGAGATATGGCGAAACTTTTGAAACAAAAAGAATTTAAATTTGTGGGTATTGTATCTTTTGTAGATCCTATTAAGATTAGTTCTTATGGGGTTGCTCGCCAAGCAAATGAATTGGGTGTGAGAATTATTATGATTACAGGTGATAGTCCCCATGTAGCTGGTGTGGTTGCGCATGAAGTTGCCCTTGTGGATTCTCCAGATAATGTCATCACTGGCGAGAAGTGGGAGACTTTGTCGGGTCCGAAGAAGGAAGAATGTTTGGAGAAGAATTCTGTTTTTGCCAGAATATCTCCTGAACAAAAATATGAAATTATTCAAATTTTGCGGGAGAAACATTCGGTTGGTTTCCTCGGGGAAGGTATAAATGACGCACCAGCTTTAAAAATTGCGAGTGTGTCTATTGTGGTGAATAGCGCTGCTGATATCGCACGTGAGACTGCTGATATTATTCTTTTGAAGCAAAACTTAAAAGTTGTTTTGGATGGAGTCCGCGAAGGAAGGCAGACTTTTGCTAATACTACTAAATATATCAAGGCAACGCTTTCTTCAAATTTTGGAAACTTTTTCGCTGTGGCTATAGCATCTATGATTATTGATTTTTTGCCTATGTTGCCTATCCAAATTCTTCTATTGAATTTGCTTTCCGATACACCTATGATTGCTGTTTCTTCAGATGGAGTTGACGAGGACGAGATAACATCTCCCAAAAGATACGACGTCCGGGAAATTGTGATTTTGGCGATGATCCTGGGTGTTATCAGTATGATATTTGATTTTATATTTTTTGCGAAATTTTATCGTATGGCTCCGTCGGTATTGCAGACTAATTGGTTTATCGGAAGTGTCCTCACCGAGATTATCTTTGTTTTTTCTATCCGTACGAAAAGCTTTTTCTTGAAGGGATCTCGACCATCAAAGCTATTGTTGGCTTTGAGTATTTTGGTTCCGCTAATTACTGTGAGTTTGCCTTTTACCCTAATCGGTCAAACTGTATTTCAATTTACACCGCCAACACCGAAAGATTTGGGGGTAATCTTTGCCTTGGCAGCCTGTTATTTTGCCTGTACGGAGGTTGTAAAAGTTTTGTATTATAAAGCTAAACTCAAGTAGAATTTGTAAGAATCACCTTAACTCATCACCTTAGTAAAATATGTATTGACGCTTGGTGTATAGAAAATAAATTATTTTGTTGTAGATTTTGCGTTATAATAATTATATAATTTTCTAGAGATAATATTTAAAATTATTAAAATGAATACCGTGTTTTTGAAATCAATGTTGTTTGCCTTCTTTGTGGGGCTAGTACATTATTTGTTTTTTAATTACTTTGAAACCTCTACATATTTATCTGATGTGGGCGGTCTTGGGGCATTTGTAACAGTATTTGGTACTCTATACGGTATTATGACCGCTTTTGTGGTTTTCGAAGTATGGAATCAATATAATAGAACAGTCGAAGCAATATCTAAAGAAGCACAAGGTATTGAGAGACTTTATAGGCTTGTGCTTTATTTTAGAGATGATAAACTGACAATGAAAATGAAAGAAGTACTAGTGAAATATTTGAAACTTGTGATTGAAGGGAAATTTAAAATGCTAGGTTCTGGAAAACGTAATCAAGAAACTGGAGATATTTTTAGGGAAATAGCAGTAATTATTAGGGATATTAGTTTTGATGATGAACATGATGAGATAATCTTTAATCAAATTGTCTCCCACTATGGAGAGTTATCTCAAATCCGGACTTTAAGAATTAATCAAAGTTTAAGTAGGTTGCCCGCTTTGCTGAAAGCTTTTCTTTACGTAACTTCCGCGATTGCTCTACTAACTTTTATTATCATGCCTTTTGCAAATATTTATTATGGTTTGTATATAAATCTTTCTTTAGCATTTGTCCTGGGGTTGATATCTCAATTAGTTGAAGATTTGGATAATCCATTTGTTGGTCATTGGAATATTACGCCTGAGCCTTTTGAACGTACTTTAGGTAGAATTACAGGAGATACATACTCAAATTCTGAGGAATAGTTTTTCTGTATAAATTTGTAATAGGCAAGTCAAAACCCTTCATACTCGCGCACACATTCGAAATATTGCTTTATTTATTACTTTGGGAAAATTAACTTTTTGAATTGCAGCAAATTCTAATTGTTTTGTTCTACTGGATGTCTTAATTTATCTAACTTTTCTTTAACCAACTTCGGGACAAAAATAACCCTATCTTCAGGAATATTATATTGCTCTCCAGTAATAAGAGTATATGCATCTTTTGATTGCACAATATATACCCTCTTTTCACCAGAATTTTTGTCGTCTTTTGTCCACGATAATACATCACCGTCTGAAACATCGCAGACAAATTCCAACTCTCCTTCTGATTTGGGAATAACCATGTGTCTGCTCTGTCCTTCTGTTAGATACACAAGACTCATATCCTTATAACGAGAACTTCCGGTTGAAGTGGCAACCATTTTTAATGTTTTTCCTTGAGCCATAATTAATAAAGCATTAGCAACTAATTCTGATGGATCTACAAATGTTACGCCTAACCGTTCTAAATCAACTATTTTTCTTGCATATTCATCTGGCAAGTCTTCTGCATTTGTCCTTCCTGATTCGGTATCCATGACAGACGTGGTGCCTTTTTCTCGCACATGTTTATTGGCAACCATAATAATCCTAGAATTATTATGTATTTCATTTAGTGCTGCCCGTAGTTTTGCCACAAATAATTGAATGTCTCCCATTGGATGTTCTAGTCCGCCATCTCGTGCGAAAATTGCATCTTCTTTTCTAGTCGAGAAAAGTATTATTTCACCAGCGTTACTTGCTCCACCACATTTCAATGCTCGGTTTAATCCATCCATTGACATGCCAATTTCTGTTTTTATCCATGGTTTAGAAGCATCAGGTCTTGTATTTTGATAAAGGAGAGCATCAGTTCCATTTTCCCTGTCTCTTGCAATGGCATCCGCCACATCATCTCCATTAAAAGCAACTAAAACTGTGTGCTTATCAGGTAAGCGATAGCTGGCGGTATCATCATAACCATTTTCAATTAAATTTCCTACTAACCTTCTTCCGTTTTCAATAACCCTGCCACCAATTGCATTTGTTGCTACGACAGCTGCCGTTCCTACTAATGTTCCCAGTATGCCAACATCTAACAATAATGGTGGGAGATGAGCCAACCAAGTTGCATTTTCTGCCGCACCAGCTCTCAATCCATGTAAAAAATTTAGTCCGCGATCTAACCATTCAGGCATAACTTGTAGGCCGGGTGTCTCTGCTAATTTTGTGGCCGCAAATGCAAAACCTAGACCAGCTCCTATTGCTGTGGTAATAGCAGACACTGCTGTAAACGCTTCTGAAAAATTTCCCTTCCTTTCTAGCATAAACGCATCTACCAGAGCTACATCAATACCCCTACCTCTGGCTAATTCTTCAGCCTGCACCCACGAATCTCCCATTAGTCTAACGACAACTTTATCTAAAAATTGCCTTACAACTCCGACGTTTGAATCATTTTCCATAATCATTTTCTATCTTTGAAATAAATTCTTCAATCTTTTTGTCAATATCAAAAACACACCTTGCCAATAAAATCATGAAACCATCAAGGTTATTATTAGCGATAACTTCAATAAGTTTGTCGTTTTCTTCCATCGGAATCTCTTTCAGACCTAGAACCTTCAAATACTGCATTAACAATTCTCTTTTTTCATCATTCGCCACAAACTTACCGATTCTATAGTAGATATCATCCATAATGTTCATTATTATATAAAATCAGCTTACTACCTTGTGCAAATTAACGCATAAATGTGTCGCAATTTTGGTAATTCTGAATACAAGGTCAATATTTATACATATTATTTTGATTTCTGTCAAGGCGATATGGGGGATATAAGCTTTCCTGGTGGGCTTATCATGAGATAAAAAAAGTTCATTCTAAGCATTATTATCTTTGATCTAATTTATTATTTTGTTTATTTTTCATTACTCGGTTTTGACGAGGGACTTTGGAAAATATTTTACCCTAATTCACTCTTAAACTCATCCACAAAAGGATTTGGGGCAGGATCTAAACCGTTCAATAATCCAAGATAGTAAGTCATGTAATTTGAAAATTGAGAAGTCTCGAATACTTGAGAAAGTGCCGATTCTGTCTGAGGTATGTATTCTAGAAAATTGATATTCAAACGCGTCAGAAGCTTCTTTAGAATTTCATACCGTTTTTTGTTCCTATCATGATAAAGAGAGGATGTGAGTAAGACATAAATGAGGTTTTCTCTGTTCGACAGTGGAAATTGCATACCCTCCAGCTGATGGTGATTTACATCAGGCAACTCAAAATTACACGCAAAATTTTTTCCAGATTCGTTGAATTGATTACACATGACTTTGCCAACACCCGCAAGATGTTGCGAACTGACAATCACTGGACACTTCCCTTGAATCTTAACCGCGACTTGTTTCGCAAGATTATTTCCAGTTGAAGCATTGTGATCCAAAGTCTTGTTCAATGCAGAAATTTCGCTCACACATTTTTCAAAAAACGTCTCATCTGTCTGCACAATTTTCAGTTCATTCAAAATGCCAAGATATGCGCCAATCTGGAAACCAACAGACAACCTTGGGACGCGGGCAGGGTTCAATACCGAGTCATTGATTAGATACAACGGGGTATCATCTGCTTTTGCCATTTCGGCAAGTTTACCACCACTTGCCATGCATATGATTGCTGCATTTTTTGTTTTGGCTTCGGTGTAATTAGCGAGAGTTTCCTCGGTATTGCCCGAGTAGCTTACAATGATAGATAGGGTATCTCTGCTAACATACGCAGGAAGTGAGTAACCAGAGATATGATCTATCGGGATAGGAGAAGATTGCATAAAAAGATGTTTGGATATGATGCCTCCGAGTACTGATCCTCCCATCCCGCTAGCTACGATATTGTTTATCTTTTGGTTTATTGGAATTTTAATGGAGCGGATTTCTTGCCATCCTTGTAAATACTGTTTTGGGAAATTTTCAAGGGTTGAGAGAATATTTGATTTATCCAAAGAGTAGTCAAATTTGGGGTCGTTAGACATTTCGCTAGATTTTAAAAGATTATATAAGTTAACGCATTAGATCAACTTAGAATTTCGCGAAAAAGTTTCGTATTTTCCCCCGAATTTAGTAGGTGGGAAATACCTCCTAAACGAGCTTGAAATAAGGATTTGGTGTCATATTTATTTGTCTTTGTATATCAATCTAACGATCTTAGCTTTATCTTCTAGCCGGGTACGTTAGTAGAATCACAAACTTTTCACGTTCTCCAGAAATCTTCTGAGATAAATTCACAATCTTTAATTGTTTGAGACTATGAGGAATAAGATATGAGTACCCCGAAACTAATTCAACTTCTTCGTCTTCAGTCACAATCATACCTCTTCCTGATTTTATAAATATGTGCCTGAAACCGAAATCTTCGATCTCATACTGTTTCCTCGTTACAGTCAGCTCATCCATCTCGTAAATATTATTTTTGAATATTTTGTTAAGTTTCCAATCTTTGAGATCTTTCATCTTGATACGAGTCTTGAGCAGATTTTTTGAATCATTAAAAGACTTATTCGTTGTGAGATTTTGGAAATAAGTGTCAATATCTAATTTCCGCACTGTCCCATAAGGTCCAATCTTGCCTTGATCAAAACAACGAACGGTTGAAACATCGTCAGGTACGTCTTCCTGCACTTCGTAGAGAATATTGCCGTTCGGATATTTTCTAGGATCCTCTTCCCAAGAATGATGAATCCCACCATAAGTATTTTCGATTATTCCACCCTGAGGGATATCAAGTAGATTTACATATTGTTGCGGATTATTTGCTTCTATAAAGCGGAATAATTCTTTTTCAGCATCGGCATGTTTCATTTTTTTGGCTTTGATCTTTTTGCCAAGGCTTTGTGCTAGTTCATAGATCTTTTGACAAGTATGTTTATAGCTTTTGAGATCGACATCTGGCTTTAGACCGAGAGTCGCTTTGCCCTTCTCGAAGTAATACCACGATTCTGCTTTTGGCTTGAATTTCGTTGTGGGATATTTAACATGTATTTGGTAGGAGTTACCTAATGCCTGAGTCAATTTAATCAAAATATTCGGGATATTCTTTGAACCAAAGATTTCATTTGGATTTAGTTTGGTGATCTCCGTGATCCCTGCTACTTTATTATGTAATTTGGCATCCTTGAAATCATTCGTACCGGTACAATAGGGGTATTTAGTGATTTTAAGCTTTTTCAGATTTTTTGCGGGCACTACTTTTGACAGTTTGAAAAATTCGTATGATTGACCAATCTTTTCTTGTGGTTTCAACTCGATCTGTTTTAGTTTGGGAATATAGGCCCCTCCCCAGGTGGATTGGTAAACAAGTTTTGGCACTACTAAGTAAATCATGGATTTGTTATTAATTAATAAGGTAATAAATGAGATTACTGCCGCATCATTATACTAGTAGATTCAAATTTTCCAAGTTTTATTACGATGTTGGACTCTGATTAATATTATTGTGAACGAAAAGTTAAGGAGTTTCTTACGGTATGCCTTACAATACTCTTTAGACATTTATTGCAGTTCCTTGGTGGTCGCGCATATTCGACATGAATACGACCCATGAATGGTAAATATCTTGATGAAAATCGTTAATGGTAAATATGGAAGTTAAAATATGTGTTAATTCTTCTTGTTCCCATATCATCTGCGTTACGTTTGGTTGCAGGATTGCTGAATTTTGGGAAGGTAAAGTAAGCATAAGCGGGGCATTTGGCTTGAGAATCCTACTTAATTCTTTCAAGACTGCAATTAGATTTTCTGACCTGTCGATATATTGAAGTGAGTTGATTGCAATACATCCGTCAAACTCGTTATCCTGGAATAAACTTAGTCCTTTTTCAAGGTCGGCAACATAGACGTTCCCGGTGAGCCCTTTCTCCGCGAGCCATTCTTCAGCCAATCTTGCGGCACTAGGTGAGAAGTCAATTCCGGTGACATGAAAATTTTGGGAAGCTAGTTCGACAAGATTTATTCCAGATCCGCAACCCAAATCGATTATTTTGAAGGCATCTACCGTATTGAATCTTTGAATTGCATTATCAAGCTCTGGGTGGGGCAATAGATAAAATCTATCATTTTTGGAGTAGAATTCGTCCCATTTTTGTTTCATGGATATATTTCAGTTTCAAGTCTATTACAACTATAATATAGCATTAATTAATAGATAGTTTGAATATGAAATATGATGGGGTGATATTTGATATCGATGGGACACTGTGGGACACTACTTCCGCCTCAGCGGAGATTTGGAATCTAGCGCTCCAGGAATATGGTGTGGATAAAAGAGTTGATCGTGATTTACTAGCTAGTCTTATGGGAAAACCATTTCTTGAGTTTTTCAAACATATAATTCCCGAGAGGGAGGGGGAATTTCCAGCTTTTGGAAAATTGATAAATAAATACTTTGAGAGTGTTATGCCTCAGGAAAAGAATTTGTTTTATGACAGAGTGAGGGAAAGAATTTTGGAGCTTTCTAAGGTTTACAAACTATTTCTTGTGAGTAATTGCGAGGCAGATTATTTGCAGGTTTTTCTGGAGCGTAGCGGCTTTAGATCGGCTTTAGCCGGGTATGATTGTTACGGATTATCAAAAGAGCTTAAAGAAAGGATGTTAGTAAATGCGCAAACTAAGTATAACTTGGCTAATCCTGTATATATAGGTGATACTGATAGTGATTTGCATGCCGCACAATCGGCGCGGATGGATTTCATCCATGCTAGATATGGTTTTGGGCAGAAAATGGAGGGTGTGGTTGGTTTCGACTCTTTTGCAGAAATTGTTGAATATTTGCTAGGATTCAGGTGATAATCGTTTATGAACTTGCTTAAGTTTCGTACAAAATTTATTGTTATATTCGCGCTTCTTCTAGATATTAAGGTTATATTTGACCTGTCAGAATAAGAACTGGATTTTTTTCCTACCAGAGGTGGCAGGTACAGGAATGATATAGAAAAGGATTTGAAGTTGTAAGGCATACTATTTGTATATTGTCATCCCCGCGCCTGCCTACCTACCTGCGTATGCAGGCCAGAAAGACGAAGGGGGGTTCAGACAGAGGCGCTCAAAGCTAAAGTTGTTATCCTTGTAGGACATCTCCCTTTTTGTTGTCATCCCCGCGGAAGCGGGGATCCAGGGTGAAAAGATTACTTCGCAGAAGGTCCAAAGTAAAAAACTGGATTCCTGCTTTTCCACCAGAGGCGGACAGGCGCAGGAATGATACAGAAGAGGGCAGGAATGACACAGGGTCTAGGGTGGTACGAGATTCTGGCGTCGCTGCGCTCCCCAGAATGACGAAGAGGAGGAAATGGTTTAGGATTCTGGATTCGCTCGTTCCCCTGACTGCGCAGGCAAGCCAGAATGACAAGGGAAGAACAATGGATTCCTGCTTTCGCAGGAATGACACAGAAGAGGGCGGGAATGACATGGAGAAGCGCTGGACTGACAAGAAGAAAGGGTATAAGGGGTAAAGGGAAGACGGGTTAGAATGGTATGAGATTCCCTGCCTACGCACAGGTAGGTGGACCTACCTGCGTAGGCAGGCAAGCAAGAATGACGAGGGGTGCAGGCAAGCCAGAATGACAATTATTTTCTTTCCCCTCTTAGGTTAAGAGGGGAATTGAAGGGGTGTTATGATTGTTTAGATAATTGTTCGTGGCCTTAAAAAGGGAAGTGAAATAGAGTTCTGGTAAAGTGAATAATCGAAGGAAAAGAAGATTTTCATCAAATACCACCGCAAGACTTGACGAATTGTATATATATATATACTTTGCGCAATATTTATGAAATTTATTTTATGACGTTGGAAGTTAAACGTATCTGTAATGTTCCTTCTGCGTCAGGAAAAAACTATTATTGGATTGTGGGGTTTGCAATACCCCCTGAGTTAAGACTTGGTGATATTGTAAGTGGGGAAGAGTTGAAAGTATGTAATTTTTGTTTATGGAAAGAACCATGTAAGCCAAGAGTACCTCCTCGAGGTCAACTTACTGCAGATGACTATACTTGTTGTTATGCCCATGTGGATGTAGAAAACAGCTTTTATTGCCGAGCAAGAATCATATATAGAAGTGGACGGGTGGCAGACGGGGCACTCTTTGATGAAGCAGCTTGCAATCAGCCATTACCTTCTGGAGGGAGAGGATTTTTGGTTGAAGCGAAAGCGAGTCCAGCGGATCTTCCGGTGGAACCGTAGAAATCTCTGATACTACATCCTTCTCATCATCTCCTTAGCCAAGTCCTTATAGGCCTTCGCGCCCTTGGATTTTAGATCGTATTCGAAAATAGTTTGACCGAAAGAGGGCGCTTCTGATAGTCGTACGTTTCTTGGAATAGTGCTATTGAAAACTTTCTCGCCAAAGAATTTCTGAATTTCCATGTGAACCTCTTTACCTAGATTTGTTCGGCTGTCAAGCATTGTGATAACTACGCCTGCGATTTCTAACTTTGCGTTGAGTTTTGAACGAACTAATTTGATGGTATTAAGAAGTTGACCCAGTCCTTCCAGCGCAAAGTATTCCGCTTGTACCGGAATAATGATTGACTGCGAGGCCGTTAGCGCATTTATTGTAAGTAAACCAAGAGATGGAGGACAGTCTATGATGATAAAGTCGTATCTTAAGTGGATGGGGTCTAGACATTCGCGAAGCAGAGTTTCCCTCGCTACCATATTTACGAGTTCGATCTCCGCACCCGCCAGGGCAATCGTAGAAGGAAGCAGATCTAAATTCTTAATTCGCGTCTTTAATATCGCATCGTCGATTTTTACTCTCCCGATTAAAACTTCGTAGATATTTTTACTCTTTGCAGACTGTTCCTGTGCGTAACCTAAACCGGAGGTCAGATTTGCTTGTGGGTCTAGATCTAAAAGCAAAACGCTTCGTTTATTATTTGCCAATTCTGCGGCTAGATTTAGAGCGGTTGTTGTTTTACCCACACCCCCTTTTTGATTTGTGACGGAAATAATCATTATGAAAGCAAATTAATTTTTTCATTAGAATTGCCCGACACAAATGGAGTGGTGGAATACTCGCCGATGGGGATAAATCCAATTTTATTGATAGGCAAAAGTCTAAACTCCGCAGGGCCGATCATATCTTTTCGATCAACGAAACCTACCTCTTTTTGGCGTGAATCCAAACTATTGACCCTGTTATCACCGAAAACTACATAATGATCTTCCGGAACTATCATCTTCTTTCCTTCCTTCAAGAAAGAACCCGGTAATGTCAAAATATCTGGAGCCAAATATTTCTCTTCAAGTTTCTCTCCGTTGATTACTAAATATCCTTCTATGATTTCGATTTCATCACCCGGAAGGGCAATGATACGTTTAATAAAAGGCTCTTTGCTCGGTTGTTCAAAGATCACAACTTGACCTCTTTGATAATTCCAATGATGTTTCTCACCAAACGAGGTATCACCAACTAAATGTTTGAATCTATTGGTCAAAATCAATTCGTTGGGTTGAATATTCGGCATCATAGAGTACCCCTGTACTTGGTTTGGGGTAGCGATGAAGTAATAGATAATCAAAGTGAGAATCAAAGCAAAAATGATCGTTTGGAGTGTTTCCTTCAAAAATACCCCAATTGCGGAAATCGCTTCGCGCTTTGGATTAGGCTGAGTATTGGTAGAATCTGTCATATGTGTGTGTAAAAAAATAGAGGACTGGATCGAGTCCATTTTTATCAAACCTATTTTAAACTAATAAAGAAGGTTTTGGGAAATTTTGTAACTAAAAAATCCAAAAGCAATAATAAGCAACTATCGCAACGCTCCAATTGACAATCGATATATATATATATAATCTGGCGGTTTTATATTAAAGCAACTAGTGGATGGAACAATATACTGATCAGGAAGTAAATATTGCCCTAGGGGCTCTAACAGTAGATCATGCCAATGATGTAATCAGCGAATTTATTAAATGCATGGTTAAAATACAAACTATACCAGCAACACCTCAGACGATCGAGCATGTTGTTAAAAGACGTGCTAATCTTTCTGCACTGCGAAGACCTATTTGTCCTTTGTTGGTTTATATGCACGAGCGGGCGAAGGTCATGAGTGCATATCTTGGAAAACGAGATCAAGAGGGTCATTCTAACACAGCGTCTGAGGGGCGGGCGATGATGGGAGGCTCGGCTAACCTTGGTTTGGAGATTGCTCAAGGTTTAATGGGGTTGAGCGGATCTACATGTTTGTATCTCGACTTGGAAACATTCGAATGCAGGGCGTCAGCCGATGAAAGAGAAATAACAGACAAAATAATTATCGAAGATGGTGCAGGAGCGGCCAATGATGCATTTTGTAGCGTCAGGTGGAAATCTGAACATCGACCTTTTGCCAATTTCCTTACCTCGGCTGCCTATAATGCTTTTATAGCAGAATATAACAAATCTACAGCAACCCCACCACAGGAACCCTAATGAAATTAATGTTTTTTGAGCTGGGTAAGGTTGTATCTGCCATGCTAGGGTAAGAACTAGATTCTTTGCCGGGGTTTATCCCGTGTCTGACAGGGAGCGGAAATGAAGTAGAGTAGGACTTTAAATCACCAAGGCGTACTATTTGTATATTGTCATCCCCGCGCCTACCTACGTAGGTGAAAAGGCGGGGATCCATGTATTTTGACAAAAGGCACGCTTCTTCAAATTCGGACGGTCTGTATTTGTCATGTTGGAGTAAGAATTGGATTCCTGCTTTTCCGCCAAAGGCGGACAACCGCAGGAATGACATAGAGACACAAGGAATAATAGACTTATTCATAGAGCTTGTTGTTTAATTTAAAACTTTAGGTGTTTTTTAAAATCGTAACACCCCTTCAATTCCCCTCTTATCCTAAGAGGGGAATGAATTTATAGAGAGACGCTGGAATGACACAAAGGTTAGAAAGGTAGGAGATTCTGGCTCTATCTGTCGATAGACAAGCAAGCTAGAGTGAAGAGGGCAGATTCTGGCCAAGCCAGAATGACGAGGGGGTGTGCAGAGAAGCCAGAGTGAC
The DNA here is from genome assembly GCA_041918255.1 of Candidatus Dojkabacteria bacterium. Taxonomy (GTDB): domain Bacteria; phylum Patescibacteriota; class Dojkabacteria; order B142; family WJKM01; genus JAYRWD01. The sequence continues at coordinate 28,771 of JAYRWD010000044.1, read as the reverse complement.
AAGAGGAGTGGATCAGTTGGAAAGACCCCCTTTCTGTCTTTCTGGTCCTCCAGGGGCGGATAGATAAGTGAGCGAAGCGAACGCATCCAGAATCAGACCATATCGTGAAAAGACAGATTCTGGCTCTATCTGTTGATAGACAAGCAGGCTAGAGTGAAGAGGGCAGATTCTGGCCAAGCCAGAATGACGAAAAGGTGGGATGGTAGGAGATTCTGATCTATCTGTCGATAGACAAGCAAGCTAGAGTGAAGAGGGCAGATTCTGGTCAAGCCAGAATGACGAGGTATGTAGGCAAGCCAGAGTGACGAGAAGAAGTAGGATACTAAAATAGCCTACACTGTTTCAAATATCCTTTAACGAGCCTGATGGTATAACTGAAAATCTTTTCACCGGCCAGTAGCGCAAAAATACCCTGCCTTTGAGGTTATCCCTTGCTACAAAACCAATATCGCTGAAGCGAGAATCTTTACTATTCTCTCGGTTATCGCCCATCAAGAAATAATGATCAACGGGTACAATTTTAGTCTCTCCTTCCAAGATAAAAGAATAAGGTCTAGTAACACGTCCTTCGGGAAGATAAGCCTCTTCGACCAATTTATCATTGATATATACCCTTGCATTTTTTATCATAATTTTGTCCCCTGGCAGACCCACAATCCTCTTGATAAAATCATCATGGCCGGGTTTCTGGAAAATTACCACGTCGCCTCTCTTGTAGTCGTAACCAAATCTTTGAAACAAAGAAGTATCTCCCCATAGCTGAATAATTTTATTCGTGAAAAGCAGTTCCCTATCTAGAAATGTCGGTTCCATCGAACGACCATCAACCTGAGTGGGAATCACAAGAAAAAGATAGGTAATCACAATGAAAGCCGCCACAATGACTATACCTTGCAGTAAATCAATAACAATTTTCCCGAAAGTTTTTCTCGGACGCGGTATGTCGTGGATGAACGGATTGGGCAGTTCAGTCATTGTCGGGCAGTTGGTTTAAAAATACATGTTTCTACTTTTCGATCTCTCCTAGTTTTATTCTAACAGGCTTATCGGATATTTTCATTTCTTCTCCATCATTTTCTTCACTAAGTATAGATGAACCCCCGACCGATTTTGCAATTTGCTCAGCATATTTGTTTATCATATTTGATAGCTCCGCATCGCTGGCGTAAATTCGAATCGATACTTTATCCCCTATGGACAAACCCTTCTGTTTCCGAAGTGATTGGATATTTCTTACTAGTTCTCTTACGATCCCTTCTTCCGCTAATTCTTTAGTGATAAGCGTATTCAAACACACGGAAAGACCCTTCGAACTATCTTCCGCGCTGATCATTCCATCTCCTTCGTCCAATTTGTTTACCAAAAGTACCTCTCTTACGTTCAGCTCTTCTTTTACAATATCATTCATCCATCCTTCTAATTTATTCAGTTTGTTGTCCTCTCCGAATTTCACTTGAATGGAGCTTAGCGGTTGTCTTACCTTTATACCGTTCTGGACACGTATGGATTGCCCAAGATTACATATAGTTTGAACAATTTCCATTTGAATCAGTAGACTCTGAGGATTTTTAAGCCCGAATTTATTCACCACTTCCACAGGGTAGTCACAAAGATGAACGGAATTATCCTCTTGATCCACTTGGCTGAGGTTTCGAAATATCTGTTCGGATATAAAAGGCGCAAATGGAGCTAAAATTTTTGAGTATTCGAGAAGTACAAATTGTAATGTAGCAAAAGCATTTACATCGCCATCACGGAACCTATCTCGCGAGCGCCGTATGTACCACTTCGAAAGGGCATTGAGAAATGACATCACCAGATTGGTAGAAGCAGGGATATCGTATTTATCAAGCAGTATATTCGCGCGTTTCGCGATATCGTCTAACTTTACCAATATCCACCTGTCTAGATTCTCGACAGGTTTAAACTTCTCAGCAGGTGTCCACTGGTGGGTGTTTGCATACGTTACTAGGAAAGAGAAAGAATTCCAAAGTGGTAATAAGAAATCCCTAATCTGGTTTTGGATATTCCGTTCGTTTATATCAACATTTTCTCCTTTGAGTAGTGGCGTTGACAAGAGATATAGTCGAAGGGCGTCGGCTCCGTGTTTATCAAGTACTAATCTGGGATCGGGGTAATTACCAAAACTTTTGCTCATTTTCCGACCATCATTTCCCATAATCACTCCAGAAACTACCACATTTTTGAAACTCGGTTTGTCCCAGAGGGCTGTTGAAATCACATGCATGACATAAAACCATGCTCGTGTTTGTGCTATATACTCGGCTATATAGTCGGCCGGGAAATTATCTTCAAAATCTTTCTTGTTCTCAAATGGGTAGTGCTTCTGAGCATAGGGCATCGAGGCTGACTCCATCCAGACATCTAGAGTTTCCTTCACGCGCGTAAGTTTCGCGGTTTTTTCACCTTTCAATTCCACTTCATCTATTATTGGTCTGTGGAGATCTAGAAGCTTATCTTTGTAGAGGTAGATTGTATAAACGCCCGTGTATGGCAGTTCCCCTTTTATATATTCGATTAGATTTCCACCTTCGAGGATATTTCTCCAGGAAGCGACTACTTCTGCGTGTGTGCAGACAAGTATTGTTTTGCCTCGATATTCTTTCGCCAGTTCCTTTATGGTTTTTTCATCGTTCGCGGTGAAACCACCCTCTTGATAGATTTTGCTTAATGTTGCCTCATCTGTATTTTTGAGTTTTTCAACTTTGTACTTTTCCTTGATTTCGTATAGCTTTTCTTTTCTTGCGATTGATCCGAAACGTTCATCTTCGACCACTTTTTTCTTTAGCTTCGTTGCAAGTGGTTCTACTGTCTCTAGACAGCGCTTCATGGTTGAAGAGAAAACAATATCTAGATTGATATCCTTTAACTTTTCTACCAGTTCTACGGCTTGCTTCGTACCGTCCTCGCTTAATCTATGATCCAAGTCGTTTCCTTTTGCATATTCTCCGTGTCTTACCAAAATAATTTTTGTTATATCCGGATTTCGAGCCATTAATTCATCTCTGGAGGAGGGGATGAATCTTTCGATCACTTCACCTTTTTTATCCACCGCCTGCCAAACTGGCATGGGGGTTCCCCAATATCTAGTGCGGGATATACACCAATCTGGGGCAGTTTCTAGTCCTTGTTTAAACCTACCTTCTTTGACATGCTCGGGTACCCAATTTATGGGTTCATTATTCTTGTATAGATTTTTCTTGATCTTCTGTACGTTTATAAACCAAGATTTCTGCGCTTTTTGAATTAATGGTGTTTCGCACCGCCAGCAAAATGGATATCTGTGTGTGATTACTTCGTGCGTAAATAGTAAATTTCGTGACTCAAGATTTAAAGTGATAAATTTGTCGGCCTTCTCATAATACATACCAGCGTAATCGGTGATTTGGTTTACGAATTTTCCTTCATCATTTATGGTGAACATCATGGTGAGTCCGTAGTGATTTCCCATCTCGCTATCAATCTCTCCGAATCCCGGAGCCGAATGTACTATACCTACTCCTTCATCCGCGCTGACCATACCCGGGTAGTGATAAACTTTGAAATCGTTCGCGTTGGCAGGAATGAAATTGTAAAGTGGGATATATTCCAGATCAACTAGATCTTTCCCTTTTATTTCTTCAACTGTTTCGTATTCGTAGCCTTCGAATACGCTATCGAGTTTACTTTTGCCTAGAATTAGATATTCCTCAAAGTCTTGTTCAGATATTATGGGTTCGCTGTTTTCCAAGGCTTCGGGCATTTTCCCTTCTGAGTAATATTTTTTTGCTAGTCTGATAAATTCTTGATTGGATTTTCGGGTTAACGCCTCGTCAGCTATATCCGCATTGATCCATTCGATTGCGACTTTTTCAGGGCTGTTTTGCTTTTGTTTTACCCTTGATTCGTTTTCAATTTCTATCAAAAATACGTCCAAGTGTTTGTCTAAAATTACGTTTCCGGGTATTTGTGATTGGTATCTGTTTTCCCCAAGTTTTCCAACTAAAACTGGATTGGCGTACCCCGTTTCCTCAGTTACTTCGCGTAGTACGGTCTCTTCTAGCGTTTCGCCAATCTCTTGTGTTCCTGACACGAGACTTTTTATCCCCAGCGCTCTCTCGCTGTGGTGGTTAATTACTAAGAATTGATTTCGTTTCTTGCTATATATTACTGCGAGTGCGCCAGTGTGTTTTTTTACGCACACTTTTCTTTTTACTTTCACATATTCTCCTTTCTCATCCACGACCAGCGCTCTATTCGAAGGCAATGTCCAGGGTGTGGTTGTCCAAGCGAGGAGATAGGTGGGTAAGTATTCTTTTGAACTTTTCTTCCCTATGATTTCAGTTAGTGATTTCTCTAAACGCTCTGGTGGGCTGTCTGTCTCTTGAGAGAAGAAGTGTCCTTTGTTTTTTTCAAGTATTTTCTCGGCTCCAAGTTTATCCGCAAATTTTTCATAGTTTTCTTTTGTGACTTTATCATTGTCGGAGTATATGAGTTGAATAGATTTGATACTTTTGGTAATCTGTTTATAATCAAGCTTTTTCATAAATTCACCATAACCGGATGATTTGACCCAATCTTGGTCGGTTGAGTTTTCCAAATTTCCATCTGGTGGGGCTATTGCTATCAGGTGGGAAATTCTGTTCTTTGCCTTTGAGTTGTAGGCCAGAAAGGTTGGTAAGCCAAGTGAATGTGTTACTACTATGGAATTTTCGAAATCGTATTTTTGTAAGTTAATGACGTTGGTTTCTAACTGTGGTTTATCTGGTTCGACATGGTCTATGATGGTGACACTTGCTCCAAGACTCTCTAGCGAATTCTTGAGGTTTGGAAAATATGTGCGTGAAGCAAATGAATTTCTGCCTGATATTAGATACACTTTTTGGGTGGTGGAATCTTTTACTTTGAATTTCACATATACTGCCGGGTCTTCCATGTCAGCGTAAGAATTGTCCATGGCAATCTCAAAATTTGATACTGGCGTGCTACAGCGAGGGCAGAATAAAGAGGTTCGCACTCCTTCGTATATCAATTTTTTTTCATAGAGTTGCTTGAATACCCACATGACTGATTCCATATAGTCCTGATCCATGGTTTTATAAGCGTGGTCCATATCTACCCAGCGAGCGATTCTGTCTATATACCAGTTCCATTCGGCTGATACTTCGCGAGTGTATTTGTAGCATTCTTCGATGAATTTTTTCACTCCTAGTTTTTCGATGTCTCGTCTATTTTTGAGTCCAAGCGCTTTTTCTACTTTGTTTTCTATTGGCAGACCATGGCAATCCCACCCCCAAACTCTTTCTACGTGTTTTCCTTTCATGGCTTGATATCTGGGTATCACATCTTTCGCCATGCTTCCGAGCAAATGTCCGTAGTGCGGCAAGCCGGTTATGAATGGAGGGCCATCGTAGAAGACGTATTTGTTTGATTTGGGTCGGGAATTGACTTGTTTTTCGAATATTTTATTTTTTTCCCAGTATTCAATAATTTCGTTCTCTTGTTTCACAAAATCAGGTTTTGGGTCTACTGGCTTGAACATGGTGTGAGAGAACTAAATTAAATATATTATGCAAACATACTGCAATTCTAGCATATTAGGGGTAATTTGGGGGAGAAGGAGGATTTTTGGGAAGGTCAGAAAATGTCAAGAATTAGATAGTACTAATAAGGATAACTTATTTTTGGGTTATTCAAGATAATTTTCTAATTGTGTCTTTATTATGTCGCCTTTGACTTTGCTGTCATTGATAATATAAAATCTCCTTTAGCGTCTTGAAATATAAATGTGTGATTTTAAATATGCAGGCGACTTGGGCAATAGCTGTATCAATTTTTATTCTTTCAAACATGGTTGCTGGTGAAGCAGTACTGTCACAAGAAATGCTTGAAGCAAATGAAGTTTTGCGACAAGCCATACGCGATCGATTTAATAATTGGGGTAACCAAGGGAATATATTACGAGGAGTAACATATGATAACGGCTTGAGTGGTCAACTAACGCCAGAGACTCTGGCTAAGTTGATTATAACCTATGGCGTGAATCCTCCTGAGGAGAGGGTTATCTGGGCATGTAATAGACTCGCCGCCGCACATTTTGCCATATCAGGTCTTGATCAAATTAATCGAGATTTGATGAAGAATTGTTACGCTTGGCAGCAGGAAGGTATTGAGAAAGAGGATATCGGACGCGTACTTAGAGCTTATCCTAGAATTCTGTCGTGGACAGACAATATGAGGATTCTAGACGGTTGGAATGTTTCAACCCCATTTGGACATGATCGACACCCACCTAGTGATGTTCTGGATTTATGTCTCAACCTAGTCGCTGCTAAGCAACTTCGGGAGCGCAATGAAGGGAGTTATAATGCAGAGTTTACGCGCCAGTCGGAGGATTCGAGGGATAGTGGTAATCAGCGGAAATCTCCGTTAGAGGTTTTCCACAATCAAGCTCAAAATCTAATCATTTATAAGATAGAGCGAATCATCAAGCTTGATCGTATGCTGGCTAACGCATTGTTCGAGGAAAAGAGACCTGCTTCCTTGATATTGGAATTAATTACGAATCCAGGATTAGAGGAGGTTATAGACATTTGTGCCCGATATACTGTTTGTGTAGCGTATGGTTACGAAGATCTTGGTACCGAATTTTGGCAAATTCCTCGCGATCACGCTTATTTCAGTAGCCGATCGAACTTAACTCCGATAAAGTCATCTAGTTTTCGTGGACAAGTAGTTTTTAAAGTAGAAAATTAGGGGAAAGACTAGAGCTAACTATAACCGGATCTTATCCGTGAGCTCATAATAGGATTTGTTTGAAATATTTCCTACAGGCTAAAGATTTTATTTAAATCACAGCCTGGTTTACAAAATACTCGATTCGACTAATTGGCCGAACCTAATTCGTCCCTTCTCCCCATCCACCCACCCACTATCCTAGTCAAGTGCTAGAAAGAGAGTCTCGTGTCCATGTTGGTAGCTACCAAAACCTTCGAATATTGGATTTTATGCGAAATTCGATAAAGTTAACAAATGTGTATCACACTGAGCTCGTCGAAGTCCGACAACATTGTATCTCCACCCTTCGGCATACTCCCCGAACAAAGTTCGGGACGGGCGAGGGTGACATAATAAATCTAATTTCGAATAAAGTTTCTTCAAGTATTCAGTTTAAAGTGGATAGTGACTTACAAAAAACTCGGGTTAAATCACAATTTGACTTATAAAATACTCGGGTTAAATTACAACTTGACTCACAAAAAACTCGGGCTAAATTGTAAATTGACTTACAAAATACTCGGGTTAGTTGATTGTAACAATCAAACTCTACCCCTTCTCCCCATCCGCCCACTTTTCCTCTATACTATTCCTAGTAAATTATTAGAAAGTAGATTTTTGTGATCATTATAGAAGAGGACTTCGATGATGCCACATTTGAAGGCGTTACAGTTATTATGTTTTTCGCCGAATATTCAACCGAAAGCGATAAACTATTTCCTGTAGTTTCGCAAATAGAAAATTTTTTTGGAGAAAAGATTTTCTCTTACCAGATAGATACTGACGAATATCCCGCGGTCGCAGAAAGATTCGATATAAAGTATATCCCAACAGTCGGGATATATAATGAAGGAGTGCCGATTGTGAAAATCGAGGGAGTACATCCATATGAAATTTATGCAAAAAAAATCAGTGAGTTATTGCAGATGAAAGAAATGCAAGTAAATTTGTCGCCTATCCAAGGAGTTGAACCTAATCAATAGACTTTATAGGAAACCTAATAAGATTAACAAAAAGTTGTCACGCTGAAGTGCGACAATAATAGGCTTTATGCGAAATTCGATAAAGTTAACAAATGTGTGTCACACTGAGCTCGTCGAAGTGCGACACTATAATATCTTCACCCTTCGACATGCTCAGGGTGACATCGAAAAGACTTGAGCAGGTTTAGTTAAGGGGGTGATGTAATTTCACATAAAGTTCGCAATTAATCTTAATTTCATAAGAAATGAGTACTAACAAAAATTTCGGATTATACGGACTTGGGGTGATGGGAAGCAATTTAGCCCGAAATATCACCTCAAAAGGCTGGCCCTTAGTAGTGTTCAATCGAAGTGAAAATAAAACCACAAAATTAGTTCAGCAATATCCATCAGCAAATTTAATTCCAGCATATAACCTAAACCAATTCATCCAAGAAGTTCAGACCCCCAGAGTGATAATGCTTATGGTAGATAATTCAGCCATAGAGGAGATATTGGAGAGCTTATTCCCGCTACTCTCCAAAGATGATTCCATCATCGATCTTGGAAACGCGAATTATTCACAAACCAAAATCAGGTGGGAAATGTGCCAGAGACATGAAATAAATTATACTGGTTGTGGCGTATCAGGCGGATTCGAGGGAGCGCTAAACGGGCCAAGCATGATGTTTGGAGGAACGGAAGAAGAATGGTTGAGAGTGCGAGAATTATTCGATAGTATAAGCGCGAAAGATTTTGCCGGCAGACCGTGCGCTGCTAGAGTAGGAGACACCGCGGCAGGACATTATTCAAAGATGGTACATAACGGAATAGAATACGCATTGCTTCAGATAATAGCTGAGGGCTTCGAATTACTAAAAGGACTCTACAATCTCGCGCCAGATGAACTCGCTAAGGTATTCAAATCTATCAATACACAATTCATGGAATCGTATCTTCTCGAAGCTACAGAAGATGTGCTGAAAGCAAACGACCCCTTAGATACAAGTAAACCCCTAATCACACGAATTACAGATCGGGCTGAGCAAAAGGGCACCGGGCTAGCCATGGCTCGAGAATCCTTAGATCTAAATTTAGCCATTCCGTCGATAATCGCCGGCATTGAGGCAAGATTTATCTCTGCGGACGCAGGACTTCGCACTCGCCTTGCCAAGGAATATCAAGATTTAAAATTAATTAGTGCAAAAAAATTGGGCCTAGAATTAGAAGAATTCGTCACACTATTACAAAATACATTAGAGTTTGCCTTCCTTTGCGCCTACACGCAAGGTTTTTATGTTATGCAGAAGAAAAATCAGTTGTTACCGTTTATCAATATCTCAGAAGTTTCTCGAATCTGGCAGGGTGGATGCATTATACGGTCAAAATTTCTCGAGATATTTGAACGAATCTACTCCCGCGATGGCGTACCCGAACATCCTTTCGAGGACAATGTCGTGCATGAGATGATAAGCAAAAGAATTGGGTCCGTGAAAGACGTAATTGCTTTAGGGTACGAATGCGATATAGCTTTGCCTGCTATCTCGTCCGGATTCATATATTTTGATTATTATACCCAATCTAGATTACCAACCTATCTCGTACAAGGCGTGAGAGATAGATTTGGTTTACATGGCTTCGAAATCGAAGGAGAAGAAGGAGAATTTCATGGTTCTTGGATCAATTAATAGTAAGAGAAAGTATCATAAGATTAACTTTTATCGCTAGCAAAATGGAATTATTGCCGACCGAAACTCAATATATGCCAGCACCAAAGGACCCCTCCTCAGATAACCATCTATTTGCAATCTTAGCAATTGTAATTGTAGTATTATGTTGTTGCGCGACAGCGGGCATTTTGTTTATAGTCAGCATCCCGCGTTTTATAGAACAGACTGAAAAATTTAGTCCCAGCGAGTCCATCACCGAAGATTTGCTTCCACCTACATCGTATATAAAATCACAAGAGAATCTTTGGAAAAATCTGTTGACTTGGAGGACACAGGGCTGCGAAGCAACTTATGTCGAAGAAGACAAAATTGGAGTTGTAGACAAAGAAAGAGATTTTGGAGTCAGACCATATTACATTTTGCCGTATAAAGGTGAATTTTCTGTTGTTGACTCTCCGAGACAGGTGACCGGAGAGTATCCTTCTTATGACATTATCGACCATGAAGGAAATATCATACGAACAATCTTTTCCGCCAAAGACATAGCTATAAATGCTTATCCACACGAGGTGTTATATTACGGTTATGATGATCAGAATTGCAAGCAAAGAGTATTAGGTTTCTTTAGTATGAGCGAGAGTGGAGGTATGATCTCGAAAGTCTTGAATTTCCTTGGTCCAGATGAGGGCAAAGCAATATCGGTGAATTTCGATAGTCAAAACGAGAACGTATTTGTGGCGGTTAGTGATGGTCTTGCTGATTCCTCTGTGGAATTAAACATGGTCTCGCTGCGAGATTTCATGACAATAGAGAAGATGAATTTGCCCAGTCCCCCTCTAAATGTAGATTGCGCTGATAACAAATGTGAACTTCCCAAAATATATCATGAGCTTGGCAGATTTTACTTCTTCCCGGATTCGGGAGATAGTCTTGAAGCTAGAAATATAGTTGTTTTCGACTCTTCGGGGCAACTCACAAAAGATAGCTCATATCTTCCTTTGATCGAACCTGATCAGACTATATCTTGCGAAGAAGCCACAAATCAAACACTTGAGACTAAGAAGTATTGCCAATATTTATAAAATCGAATGATGGACGAATTTGCAAATGTTTTTCTACTCTTCGGAGCCTCTGGAGATTTAGCTCAATTGAAGCTGTATGGTGCCTTTTATCTTCTATTTAGTGAGGGGATGTTAGACGAGGATTTCAGACTCATAGGCTTTGGAAGGACGCAACACACAACTGAGAGTTTTAGAGAATTTGTAAAGACGAGTGTAATAGCCCACAGCAAGAAGAAAATAGAAATACCAACGTTGGATGAATTTTTAGAAAAAACTGATTATGTATGTGGCGATTATGAATCAAAAGCGAGCTTTGCTTCGCTTTTTCAGAAAGTGCAGGATTTGAAAATTGACCAGACGAAGAGAATCAGAATTTTCGCTTATCTATCTATCCCACCTTCGGTTTATCAAAAGGTAATAGTGAAACTGATTGAAAAAGGTGGGGGTTATATTGCTGATATGTGTTTGATATTTGAAAAGCCGTTTGGTCAAAATCAAGAAGATGTAGCACAAATCAGAAACGAAGTTGAAAAAAGCTTTATGGAAAAGCATATTTATCTTTTTGATCATTATGCTGAGAAAATCACAATAAAAGATATTGTTGCGCTTCGAAGGGATAGTCGTATTATTAATAGTTTGATACAGGGTGATGTGATATCAAATATCCAGATAACACTTTTTGAGGAAGATGGGGTGGAGGATAGACTAGGATATTTCGATCAGGTGGGAATTATAAAAGATATGATCCAGTCACATGCCTTGACGATTCTTTCAAATATTTTGCTTAACCTTCCTCTAACCTCAAGCCCGGAGAATCTGGCTCGCGAAAGATATGAAGTGTTATCTTCGCTTAGGTTCGAGAGTAAGCCCACCAAAAATTCTGTTGTAATAGGACAAAACGAAGGATATGTTAATCAACTAAAATCCAAAACCGAAACTTTTGCCGCGATTCGGTTAGAACTCGACAGCTTAGATTGGTATGGAGTCCCAGTATATATACGGGTTGGCAAGAAAATGGCACGAACCATTGCCCGAATCGACATTATATTTAGACTATTCGAGTATCAGAAAAATCATGAAAAACCAAATAGACTAAGTTTCTGGTTAAAGCCGATTGAAGGTTTAGAAATTTCTTTATCAGGACTTCCGAAGACAGCGCAAGATGATTTTAGATTGCTTTCTACTTTCGCTTGTGAGGGACCGCTATGCGGAAGCGAACACGCTGAGCTAATTCTATCCGCGCTGAGGGGGGATCGGAGCAAATTTGTAACATTTGATGAGGCTTTGGCATCTTGGAATTTAATAGATCAAATTGGCGAATATATCGCAAACACCAATGTCAATCTTGAAATTTACTCTGATCACACTAACGGTCCAATTTCATACCTTGAAATCCCAAAGCAAGATGGAAATGAGTGGGCGAATTTTGAATAATAATTTAGCAACCTTTGCTTTCCGTTTCGGCTGATGTAAGGATTTTGATTCCATCCCCGATGCGCTGCATCGGAAAGTTGAGTTCAGAAAGTTACTCTGGGATTTATATTATCGATTATACAAAAACATATGGGACAAGTACTCACGAGTAAGCCTGAGGAGCTGGAAGAATTTGGATTTGCTTTCTCTGATGATTCCAGGGGAAATTCGCGGTTTCGAAAATTCACGAGCAGGGATGAAATGTATAAGTTTCTATTGGGCAGGCTTGAATCTGTACAGCCCTATCGCAACATTGCTCTTGCTGGAGGTTCTCTGGGTAATTTCTATGAATTTCTAAATAAATATGTGCAGACGCTATTTGAGGGTACAAAGTTTTGGCAGGTAGATGAACGATACGTACCAACAAGTGATGAGCTCTCAAATCAATCCATGATATTGCGAACACTCGGAATTTCGCAGGATTCATTTGAAAAAATGCAAGTAGATGGGTTTAGTAATTCACAAGAGGCAGGGGAAGATTACAATAAATTATTGACTAGATTGAGTAAATTGAAAGAGAAATCTCCAATGTTTGATTTAGTAATACTTGGGCTGGGTGAGGATGGACATATTGCCTCCCTTTTTCCAAATAGCTGGGTTCTAGATGAAAACGAAAAGTTTGCTACTTTTGTCCCTCGTCAAAAGGAAGAGGATATTGAGCGCATTACGTTGACATCAAGGTCGATCATGAGTAGCGCCCAAATCCTGGTTGTCTTGACTGGAGGACCGAAAGAGGGAATATTTGATAAGCTGAAATTGGGAGGAGTTGATTATCACATCATGCCTGCGAGTATCTTGCTAGACCACAAAAAGCTTTTTGTGGCATGGGCACCTTAGCTTTCTGTCGATGCACTCGAAATACAAAAAAGATTTAGGAAATAAAGGAGAAAATGTAGCATTGCAGTTTTTACTGCAAAATCATTTGCGTCTTTGTGACCATAATTTTCAAATTTGGGGTGGTCAGATCGATCTGATAATGTTTGACTCGAATTCTTACTCTGGAGACGGTGAATATGTCTTCGTGGAAGTGAAAACGCGGAAGATGGGGGAAGTCGACTTTGGTCAAATAATCAGTAAGCGCCAACAAATAACTTTGGTCAAAACAGCGCAAAGATGGTTTGAGGACAAGGGTTTAGTTGATGTAGATTGGAGGTTTGATCTTATTGTAATTGACGCACGTCAAGATAAGGGGGAGCAGGTTGAGTGGATAAAGAATATTATTGCATAGTTATGAAATGTTATGATATAGTTTGTTGTGATAGCGTTTCGGGATATAAGGTGTTGATGAAGAATGATGAATTACAAATGAAAGATTTTATGCGAAATTCAGTAAGATCAAGTAATTATATTCTAGTTCTTGGTGTCACCCTTCGATAAATTCAGGGTGACAATTTTGACAAGCTCAGAGCGACATAGTAAATGTAGTTTTGCACAATATCTAAATTAATAATTAAATATTAATTTTTAACCATGAATTATAAACGTTTAACTTTGGCGTCGCTCCTTATTCTACTCATATGGTTAGGGATATTGATTTTGGGAGTCACTTTGATGAAGTCATTCCTGCAGCCCGAAGAAACCAATGTAAGCGAAGTTGGAATAACTCCCATAGATTCGGTTACTGAAAAAATTCCCGTGATTACAGAAGTTGACGAAAGAGATAATGAAGGTCTTGGAGATGCCGACGGGTCTAGCCTGTATTCATTTTGGTCGGTAGAGTACCCTACTGGTTATCTCTTCCAAGACGAGCATTCGTCAATCCGAGAGAAATGTGAGATGGAAGTTTATGAAAACACCTATTTCCCGGGTTTGAGATTTCAGTATGATAAATGTTATTGGGAAATTTCCGAAGAACCCAAAACCATAGATATCCAAAATTTTCCAGATAAGATCGCTATCGTTTTGACGGAAAAAGTCACGCGTGAGAAATTGAGTTTTGATATTTCCCCCACAGGATATTTTGATGGTGGCGGGATCGAATGTACTCAAGCAAATTGGATAGTTTTTGATGAAAATTCACCAGATGGGGCATTGGGTAGATATCAGGATCCATTGGATTCGAAGCAATATATTTATAATTCGAGCATGTTCAAATTTATTCCTTCGGCAAGTAATCTTGAAGCATATGATGAAAAATTAAATGCCAATATAAGTACTGCTGGTTTGAAGTATTGTAAGGGAGCTGATGACGAATTTATCTTGAATTCAACTCTAACGATTCCAGAAGATGAGAGGGAAGAGTATTTTACCGAAAAATATATAGGGGTTACGATTGTGAATTATGAGGGTTATCGGTATCTACTGGAGGCGGATGAGATGGTCAGGCAGATTGTATGGTAGAATTGTGCAATTCTTGGGTATGTAAATTTATCATTGTCTTTTCATGAATAAGCAAAGACCATTATTCCTTTTAACCGGAGATGATTCGGTACGAGCAGAGGGGCTGATATTGGTAAAACGTATGGTTGAAGGATTTGCAGATATCGCGATGGTTGCTACTAATGAGCAGCAGTCGGCAGTTGGTGAAAAAGTAACAATTGCTAAATCTATGAAATGGGGAAAAGAAATCGTGGATGGACACGAAGCCATATGGGTAGATGGCACCCCGAGTGACGCGATGTTTTTTGCTAATCATTATCTTCAACGCAAACCTGATCTAGTAATTTCTGGGGTGAATATGGGAGAAAATCCGAGCGTCACAGTTTTTAACTCTGGAACAGTTGCATGCGCTTATGTCGCTGCGGCAAGGCTTGGAATCCCAGCAATTGCATTTTCAATCCAGAAAAGCGTTTCACACTGGTTCAGGGTGCATAATGGGGACTTTAATGAAGAATTATTGAGATACCCGGGCGAGGCATTGGAGAAGATTATCCAAATGGCTTTAAGAAATGGCATACCAAAGTATTCTTTCTGGAATGTCAATTTCCCTGAAACACCAACCGAAAAGATTGAATTCTCTAAAATTGCGAAAAAATCATATTTTGTAAACGAGATGAGTTGGGATGAGAGTGAGTTGAAGTATGAGACTGGAGGTATAGCTATTGATCCAGATCCTCGAACAGATAGTAATTTGATGCAAAAGGGTACTATTAGTATTACCCCTTGCCAGATAGATTTTACAAATCACGGTGAATACGAAAGGTTGAAAGATTTAAAAATTTTTGGCTAATTTTCTGTTGTCTCTTTTTTTTCTACTTGCTAAACTAACACAGTTTCCATTTTAAGTAGACTATGTTTTTATCCGATCGCGATATTAAAGTTGCGCTGAAAGCTGGTGAAATTTTGATAGAAAATTTCGATCCTATGCGTCTTCAACCAGCTAGTTACGATGTATTACTTGGGTTCAATTTTATGATATTTCAAAGCCACAAACTTGAAATTATTGACCCGCGCAAACCTGTCACTGAATTTATGCTAAAGATTGAATTGAAAGACGAAAATGATTACTTTGTACTGCATCCTAATCAGTTTGCTCTTGCATCAACTTGGGATTATATAGGGGTTAATGGGAGTCATTGTTATCACCTTATGGGAAAGAGTAGTTTAGCAAGGCTGGGTTTAATTATTCATACAACCGCGGGGTTTATTGATCCGGGTAATGCCCTTTGTCCTACATTAGAATTATTCAACACAAATATTGTCCCTATCAAACTCTATCCGAAGATGAAGATAGGGCAGGTCGCGTTCTACAAACTCAGTTCTCCGGTTGAACGTCCGTATGGGCACAAAGATCTGCACAATAAATATTTGCACGATAGGGATGTGGTTGGTAGCAAGATGCATGAGAATTATTTAAAGAAAAGAAAAAAGTAATTATTAAAGTTTAGACTGATGAAAAAAATTATCGCTGTGGTGGGTACAATTGGATCAGGCAAATCAACCGCAGCTAAAATTATCGCTGAAAAGATAGGCGCGGAAGTTTATAAATTAAGCCAAGTGATCTATGCAGAAGCGGATAAATTAGGTCTTGTTCGCACTGATAGAAAAATTCTTCAGAAAGTGGGAGATAATTTGCGACTTGAAGGTGGATATGGTGTACTGGCAAGAAGATTTATTGAAGATGTATATGCGAAAAATCCCGAGAAAAGATATGTGATCGAGAGTATTCGTAATTATCATGAACTTGAGGAGTTGAAAACGAAGTTTGGTGAAGAATTACAAATTATCTCAGTAGATGCGCCCTTAGAAGTACGATATAAAAGAGTTGTAGAACGACAGGGACAATATAAAGAACAGGAGATGAATTTCGAGGAGTTTCAAAAGATTAATGATTTGGATCTTTATGGTACTGGTGACGAGAATAGTCAGACAGTTGCAAAATGCCTAGCCATGGCAGAAGTATCCATTGATAATAGTGACGGCGCAGAAGAACTCGAGGCTCAAATTAATAAAGTTTTAGATTCAAATGGGATTTTGACTTACACCTGAGGCTCAGGCCGTGCTTGGGGTAAGACCAGATTTGGATAAGACAAATTTGAGTGGGGGATTAAAAAATGCAAATATTGCGGGAGAAGTTATTGGGGCGTATGTTCTTGTTGGTTGTTTAATGATAGTTTCATATCTTTTACTTAGACCTGACAAACCGCTGGAGATATTTGTTCTGGGAATTGGCGGGTCAAGTTTGAGGCTAGCTGTTTTGAATTCACGGACGCAATATTTAGAACGCCGATCATACTCTAGAAATTTAGGGGCTTTTGCGATATCAGAAAGAATTAAGAAGGAATAAAATTTAATTCGGATAAAATAATATTTCATAATCAAAAGACATGAAAAGCAGGTTGGCAAGTCTAAATCACCATCAGACAGCAATTGAGGGCGGTGGAAAGGTAATTATTCTAGATACGGGGGCGATTATTAATGCGGAATCGGAGGCGATGCTTCAGGCTCTTCATTCTAGATCGACTGGGGGTCTAGAGGATCATTTAAAAATCCTAGCCAGTAAAGGTTCTGAAAACTTTATGAAGAACTTTTACGTCGGTTACGGACATAAATCAATCGGTGATTGCGGTTCAACATCAATATTTATAGAGGGTGTTTCATTGTTGGCAGCTAAAGCTATCCAAGACTGGCCTTTATATTCCGGGCAAGAATCCTCGACTCGTTATATTGATTTTAAAAACCAGCCTTTTAAGAATCCACTAGGAGTAAAAGTGGGCGCAATGATTCTAGAAAGTTGGAGAAAGTTTTACACCACATCGATTGATGTAACTCAAGAATATTTAAAAAAGAAATTTCCAAGAGGAAAATCGGAACCGGAGAATATATATAACAAAGCTATCAATGCTCGTTCGTTTGATATTCTACGTGGTTTTTTACCAGCTGGAGCTAGTACTAATCTTGCTTGGCATACAAATTTGCGACAAGCAGCAGATAAAATTGCTATACTTAGACACCATCCCCTAAAAGAGGTCAGAAATGTCTCTTGGGCCATTGAAGAAACTTTAATTAGAGCCTATCCAAATTCATTCAGTCATGTAACATTTGAAAAGACCGAAGGATATAATAGATTCTGGATGGAGAAAGATTATTATTTTCATAACCCGAAATGTCCAAAGTTTAGCATAACGAGTAACTCAATAAAGACAAACTTTCTTAAAAAAGACTTGCTTAAGAAAAGACCACCAAAAACGGAGTTACCTAAATATTTGGCTGAGGCTGGAACCATTCAGTTTGAATTTTTGTTGGATTTTGGATCTTTTCGTGATTTGCAGAGACATCGAGCTATAATTCAAAGAATGCCACTTCTCACAACTGAGATTGGATTTAATGAATGGTATCTGGATGAATTGCCTGTTAATTTGAAAATGAAGGCAATACAACTATTACAGGTACAATCTGAAAAAATCAACCAATTAAAGGGTTCTAAAGAAGAGAAACAATACTATATACCGATGGGATACAATGTTTCTAATAGAGTAACGGGCGGATTGCCAGCTTTGGTTTATACTATTGAGCTACGCGCGACAAGGTTTGTACATCCTACCCTTAGCAAATTGGCACAATCAATGGCGGACAAACTCATCGAGCTTTTTGGTCAAAACGGGCTGATTTTGCATTTAGATAAAGAAATAAACCGTTTTGATGTAAAACGCGGAGAACACGATATCATATTGAAATAAACAAAATCAGTGCTATTCGCTTGGTTGATTACTATCTGGATAGATTTCTTTGCGTATAGAGTCGGTGTTAATAAAAAAATTATGCCCATACAAAATCACTCTTTTGATACACATATTTATCTTAATCATATCGATCAGGTTAGGGAACAATTAAAACGCGAACCGTACAAATTACCCAAGCTTTGGCTCAATCCTGAGATTAAACATATTGATGAATTTAAACTTTCGGACATTAAATTGATAGACTACAAATACCATCCGGCGATAAAAGCCAAAATGGCGGTTTAAATATTAAAAGCATAGGATGCCAGTACAGATAAATCTGTTAATTATAATAGCACTTGGGTTTTTTCTTAGAAGGAGAGGTTTTTTGAAGAAAGAAGATTCTCGCTCATTGTCAAAACTTCTGGTTGATGTAATGCTTCCGGCTCTTATTCTATTAACAATTTCCAACACAGACATCAACGCTCGTATAGGTCTCATGACATTGGCATCAGTGATAGTATTAACCTCACTTTTTTTTGTGGGCTGGTTGCTGAGCAAAATTCGTGGTTTTAATCTCAGCACCCATAGAACCGTTGTGTTGTTGATGGGAAGTTATTGGGGCGCTACATTAGCGTACCCATTCATATTAGGTTCATATGGACAAGAAGGATTAAAGATATTCATATTCTACGATATTGTGCAGGCATTTCTGATGTCTACTTTTATTCCATATTTCGCCAGTGGGAAGAGCTTAACTAGGAAGGATGTTAGAAGTTTTTTTACCAACCCGTTGTTTTTAGCATTGGTGATAGGGGGAACAACAAAATTAATTCATCTGGATTTATCTTTTGCCTCTGAATTGCTCAAGTTCATATCAAGTGGCTTGGTTTTTATCGGTTTGATAGTTGTAGGGCTTAATCTTGAGTTTCAATATTTTCAATGGAAGAAACCAATTTTGATAATATTTATTAAAATATTGGTCGGCTTGCTATTGAGTTTGCTATTGTCTCAAATTTTCAATTTCGCTTCAATTGATAGGTCGATATTGATTTTGGCAGCAACTCTTCCGCCCAGCCTAATGATAGTATTGTTTGGGGAAAGGTATGATTTGGATATTAAATTAGCTTCGAGCACGTTAACCATTGCGTTGCCGATTAGTTTTGCCCTTATGTCAGCGATTATATGGTTGACTTAAGATGCTTTTGATGGTAATCGCTATATTAGTTAAGTTTGATAATTTATCATTGTGAAAATAACTTTAATAATCTTACAAAGTCTTGATGGTATTATTTCTCAAGGACAAGATGACGATTTATCGTGGGGCACGAAAGAGGATAAAGAATTTTTTCGTAGTAAGACAAAAGAGATCGGAACAATGATTATGGGAAAGACTACTTTCGATAAAATGCCTCCTCAGGCTTTCTCTGATCGTAAAAGTTTAGTATTTACATTTGATCCGTCAGAATACGCTGACTATAAGAATTCATATGGAGAAGTCGAATTTTTCAATGGTTCACCCTCCTCGGCAGTGGAATATCTCGAACAAAAGGGTGTGAAACATGCAGCATTGATTGGAGGTGGAAATTTGAATGGGCAATTTCTTAAAGCTGGATTAGTCGATGAAATGTTCATAACTGTAGCTCCTAGGATTTTCGGTGAAGGCGTAAGGGGGACCGGAAATGTGAAATTAGATATCCAGCATAGATTATTGGACCTAACAAGAATTAGCGAACAAGAAATACTTTTTCATTATGAGGTTGTGAAATGAAAAAGATTATGAAGAAGTTTGCTCCAGAAAAGGAAAATGTGAGTTTATTAAGTTGGCCTAGAATCTTCAGATATATTTGGTATCAAATTGGGCCGGATAAAAAAAAGTTTGTTTTCTGGATGACTTGTATACTCTTGGTATATTCCTACGAACTGGTGCCGCCTATATTGTTTGCTAAGATTATTGACTTCTTTGCTGTATATACGCCCGGAGATACTTTAAACCCTATTTTAGGGGTTATTGTTTTACTAGGTTTACTACACATAGTCGTGAGCATCATACGGTTGAATGCGAAATACAGAATGGGTGTAATAAATTCCGAGACAGTGTATAGAATGAATCTCGAATCTTTTGATAGACTTCTCGAACTTCCTCTGAAATGGCACGAGAGTGAAATGGCGGGAAATAAAGTTAAGAAAGTTAATAATGCGTCTGAGGCGGTATATGAGCTGATGAGACTTATTTACAATTCTGAAGGTATAACAGTCGCGGTTGTTAGTCTGCTCGGCGTTGTACTTGTCTCATTATTTATTAATTACCACATTGGTATTTTCTTTGGTTTTTACATACTTCTATTCCTGTTAACCGAAAGGTATTACTATTACAGAAATTATCAGTTAAACATAGAATATAGCAAAGCTGACGAAAATGCCTCGGGCCGAATGATAGAGGGTACATCAAATATCTTGACCGTACGTGTGAATGCGGGCAAGGATTTAATGAATAGTGCTATTCGCGATAGCGAGTCTTGGGTAAAAGAACAAAGAATAGCGCTGATTAATTTAGGAATCGGCAAATGGAAAGTGTTTCAGATTATCAATGGATTTAGTTATATATGCTTTTTCCTTATTTTGGGATATGGAATAAAATATCAGCTAATCAGTGTCGGCGCGATTGCTCTATTTTACGCATATTTTGAAAAGATACGTGAGGGAATCTCTAGGGTGTCGGATGTAATTAATGATGTAATCGACAAAAGAACAAAAGTTGATAGACTCTTCCAAACTTTGGATTTAAAAGAAGATTTCCATGATACCCAAACTTTTCCTATCGGCTGGGAAGAGTTAAGGCTGGATAACGTCAGTTATATATACGATGCTTCTCGTGAATCAGGTTTAATAAGTGCTAGTTTACTTTTTAAACGAGGAGAAAAGGTCGGAATAGTAGGAACATCGGGAGGTGGAAAATCTACTTTAGCAAAGATACTTGCTGGAATCTATCCGCCACAAAATGGTAAGTATTCTATAGATGGTTTATTAGTCAGGGATATCAATAGGTCTGAGAGGGCGAAGCGAATATCCTTTGTCGTGCAAGATACCGAGCTTTTTAATCTGAGCCTTGAAGAGAATATTACACTTGGTAATTCTGTTTCGACTGGGTTATTTGCAGATGTATTGAGGGTTGCCCAGTTAAACGAACTGGTAGGAAAACTACCTGATAAACTAAAGACCATTGTTGGAGAAAAGGGTTATAAGTTATCAGGTGGTGAGAGACAGAGAGTCGGTATCGCAAGGGCTTTGATCAAGAAACCTGAAATATTAATTTTGGATGAGGCTACTAGCCAACTTGATTTGGAAACTGAAAAAAGTTTTTTGACTCAGCTTTTGGACTTTATGGGCACGAGAGGTACAATCTTTTTCGTGGCGCATCGGATTCATTCTTTAAATTTTACTGATAGAATATTGGTTGTTGAGGGTGGAGTTATTCTTAGAGAAACGAATTATGGGGAGTTAGCTCTTAAAACTAAGGTTTAAGCTTATTTCATGGCCAAACTCAAAGATGGAAAGTTTGCCTTTGAAGAAGGTTTAAAAAACAACACACAAATCAGTAGAATACTGAAAAATATCAATAAATATCCAGACCCCTTCTTCTATTCTATTGTTATATTTTGTGTCTCTCTTAGCTGATTATAATTTTTTAGATTTGACATATTCTGGATTGTCGTTGATTCAGCTTTAAATTCTCCCTTATTAGTTATTCTCGCGAAGTAAATAATAGGACTCCCGATACTACTCTGCGCGTACACGCAAAACGAAACTTTTTGGCCTTCAACACTAATTGGATACCATCTAGTCTTATAGTAATATTCTGGATTATAGACTCTAGGCTGTGTTATAGCTTTCATACCAGAGGGTAGATAGTCATTGATCTGGTAGCAGCTTTCCTTTCCGTCTAACACAAAATCGATTTGTATTTTGACCAAATCGGACTCTTTGAATGTATTTGTGGGTTTATCATCGACAAAATAGGTCCTCTTTAGTTTCAAATTCGAATTCATTTTCTCATAATCATCATCCTTGAGCTCGTCTGAGAATACGGAAAGTATTCCTACTCTTCCATTCACATTTTCGAGCTTAAAGTTTGCTAAGTCTTTTTGTTGGATCATGATTATTTCTGATTTGCCATTTTCAAGTTTAAATTTTTTTCCTTCGTATTCAAAGGTCGTAGGTGGGGTTGTAATTCGTCCCTGCAATTCCCAAAGGTACATTGCTTGTTCCAGAAGAGTTAGAAGGTCAGTTTGTATGCTTTCCAGATAATTATAGATATCACGGGCATTTGACTCGTTTAATATTGAACCAAGCCTAAGCATTTTCGCTGTAATAGAATTATTCTGATATTGATTCTCTCCCAATTTAATATATATTTTATTATCACCGTTCTGGCCGTATTGGTTTAATACCTTGAAATAAGTCAGTCTAGCCTTTTCTTTGTCACCTAGTTTCGCGTAAGCAAGAGCCATTACAACCTCGTCACTAGGCGTTAAAGTGTATTTGTTTTCAAAGTAATTTGCTTGTAGCAAAATCGGTTCTCCCAAAGAGGCTAATCCATATAGCCCGAGTATCTTTCTTTCGAGAGATTCGTCCTTTTTGTTTATGATGTTCATAAAATAAACAATAAGACTGCTTCGGTCGAATTTTTCGGGGACCATGTCAGCTATCTTGGCGCTTAATTCTAAATCAGTAGCCCCATAGGGTAATAGACGAATGCCACCCGACTGGTAGGCTGGGGAGTTTAGATTTTCATCCCAAGAATAAATCTCCTCTCCAAACTGTTTTGCTATTATTTTTCTCGCTATTTCCCTTGCTAAAATTTGATCAATTCTGCTCCCCCAACTTCGAGTCAGATCATAGGTGTTTCGATATAATTCTCCACCATTTAAATCCGATAAAATCACTTTCGTAAAACCGACCTCGTTGCCTTTGATTGAAATGCCTTCTTTGTATTCAACGAATTCAGTTTCTTCTAAGTTAGAATATGATTTCAACACAATAAATTTCTTTGTTAATTGATCCCGAAACTCACCATGCTCAGCTTCAAAAGTAATGGCGTGTTCACCTTCGGTGAGTGTAGGTAGTTCAAAGAACGCGTCTTCGCCGACCTTTTTCGATGATAATACCTGTTCGTCCAAATTTAAGGAGGGAGCGCGAATAACATAATCAATTTTTTGATCTGGATTTAATGATTCTCCAAAGGAACGGAGCTTAATCTGCGGTCGATCTCCAACTAAGTATGTATCATTGATGACAACATCAAGAAAGAATGGAAGCTTTACGTTGAAATTGTACGTGGTGTCGCCTACAAATAAATCATCAGAAATGGCTTGAGCGGTAACCCTCCACGAAGTAAGATTATCAGGCGCGTTAAATTCAAATGTTGCCATTCCTTTGTCATCTGTCATCGAACTACCGAAAAATGCAGTGTCTACAAAGTATTCCCTTCCCCCCTTATTGTTATGTACATAATACCCATCTGCGAAAAAGGTGTGAGTATCTTGGGTCTCAAGATTGTAAACAGTGTCGCCATAGGCATAACTTTTGATTGACTTGATTTCTAACCAATCGCCGTTTAAATCCATGAGATGTTGTCCGATCTTTGCGTCTCTGGCGTAAATCCAACGGCCATCGATAAAGACAACATGCACGGGTGTAACTCTAAGGCGGTCATTAATTAGTAGATATCCTGAGGATCTATGCGCCAGTGTGTTTATTACTTCCGAAGCCACCAATTTGTTTGATATTTCGTTTTCTCTGGTAAGGATTTCATCACCCTTTTTTACGTCCTCAATCATTTTTGTTGTCCCATCTGCCATAAGAATTTCTGTTCCAGGCAAAAAGCATGCATCTCCTGTCCCTCCACCGGTTTGTTCTGGTATTTGGTGAGACATGTAAACATGATTTATTCCATCGGCTACATTTCCATAAACTTGTGGCAGCGGGTCAGCCCTATGGTCATTTAGTTTGAAAAGTGCCTCATCAACAACGCTAATATTAATTTCTCCTGTGTGAATTTTTCCGAAAATATCGACAATCTTTGATGTAAGACTAATTTTTTCTTTAGGTTCGTAGTGTTCTTTATCTGTGTTTACTTTTATTTCTAGGCGTCTTTCCTCCTCATTGAATTTAAAGTTTCGATCGTAGGTGCTAGAAAAAGTTTTTCCATCAAATGTAACGCCCCGGAGATAAATATTTGGGATATGTCTTTGCGCGAAATCAAAGGAAAAATTTGGAGCTGAGGATGTATAGGTGTCAATTAGGCCTCTCTGAGCGGTGAAAAAAAGATAGGGTTGGTTCTTTGGAGCCGGTTGGTTGTTTAGCAAAATATCAACATCCACCCGTTCGTTCAATTTTAGATCATCTCTGAAATTTACGCTTAAGTTATATTGATCTTCTCCATTCCAAAAAGAACGGTAGAAATAGCCGCTAAGATATTCTGTTTCAGTAATGGGTGAATTATCAGAGTCCGTTGTGGAAATGTTTATTTTATAGAATTTATCTTCATCAATTGGGAATTCATAATTGGCTTCTCCCGCGGAGTTTGTGGATATTTTGATATTTTCGATAAAATTTTCCCTTTCCACATAGTTGTATGTTTTTCGATTTATTTTGTTTATATAATCGTAGCTTTGACCAGTTTCAATTTTGTCGTACCATTGCTCTCTGACGCTTATAAGGATTTCTTTATTAGGCAAAGGTTTTCCTAGATAGTCACCTGGCCCATCTGGATTTCCATAGTTAAGTTTTGTAAGATCAATATCATGAAGACCGACTTTTAGGTTAGCTTTGCTTTCGGTCTTATCAATTTTTGAATCAAGATGGATTTTGTTATTAAAAACTTTCGCGTAAGCTCTTCCAATGATGTCGCCTTCTTCAGCGTTGACAGGACTAATATCTATATAAGCTGTAGCTGGTTCGGAATAGTCTTTTCGTCTTTCTGGTGTATAGTTAATTTGAAATTCTCCTTTAGTGTTTGTCCTGAATGTTTCCTCGGCTCCGGAACGTCTAAGTTCTAGATTATTCACGGGTGATCCTTCAAAGAAAGTTACAAGTCCCTTTACCTTTATATCTTCATCCCAAAAGTAAAAATTTTTGTCGGTGGAGACGGATATCCTGTACGCGGGTTTAACATATGGAGCGATTGAAAAACTTCGAGTCATAATATGCTCATCCTTTCCATCCACAATTACGAGATTATAATATCCTGATTCAAGATTTTCGAAGCTTAGTTGATCGGTAAAAGTATATATGGGTGACAACTTTAAAACTTTTTCCGCAATAGTGATATTGGAGCCGTAGAAATCGGTGTAATCATATTTGGTAATTTTTGCTTTTATCTCCGATGCTTGCGCTGAAATGTTTCTGCTTTCAGCAAGACCCCAGATATGCACGGTGTCGGTTGGAAGGTATAAGTCTCTATCTAAGTATAAGTTGCTCCAATAATCATCGCTTTTTCCCCAATTTCGATATGAACTGCTGTAGGGATCGTATCCTCCATAAGTGTCTTTTATCGGCAATATGAGTTCTTCGTCTTTTTCGCGTTGAAGGAATACATATCTATCCTTATCCTTGTCTCTTTCGAATTTGAGAATGCCGTCAGCTCCTGTTTTGCCTGCTTCTTTTGATGAAGGAGAATTTAAACGTACCGAAACTCCTGCCGCGGGAGTGGAAGTATTGGCGTCTATTGTCCAGACCAGAGATTCTGTATCGGTATCTAGGAAGTAAGAAGCTAGATTAGATACTTGAAATAACGACTTTGTCGTTAGGGTTTGATTATATTCAAATTCTAAGGCGTAGTAGCCTATGGGCAATGATTCGGGGAAAACAATATAACCGCCATACTCCGAACCTTCAATATGAAGATTTTCGTAGGTAGCGTAGATTGGATATTTTGAGGAGTCAAAAGTCAATTCTTTATTAAAGTACGCCCATTCTGGAACATCTGTCCCTGAGTTTAGTATTTCTATGTAATCATTTATATCGTTAAGCCGGAATACTTTGGCACTAATATTTGTGAGTCGCTCATTTTGCGCAACAGAAAAAACTGGTTTATCACTGCTCAAGAACTCGTTTAAATTTCTATAAAGATAAAGGGTCGGGGGCGTTTGACTGTTCGCATTCGATTCGGGTGCTGTTTCAAATTGGAATAAATATTCATCGTCAATCAATAGGTCTGTATCAGGGATACTCGCTCCTGGTTTGATTTTGACAGTATATAGAGTAGAAGCTTTTAAAGATTCGGGGACAAATACGACCGTTCTATCATGGATTTCAAATTTACCCTTGGTAGGCGGAGATATCTCAAAAAAAGGGGCTAGATTTGATACTCCTTCATGGCTAAAAGTAATCTCTATTCCGCTATCAACCGGCACATATTGAGCTTTATCGTCTGGCAAGGAACCCAGAATTCTGAACTTATTTTTCGTCTGAAATGCCCAAGAAAGATCTTGGGTAATTGAAATCTCTTCGCCTGTTTCTTGGGATTTTACTGGAAGTATGAATTTTAGTATCTGATCGGGTTCAAGACTTGAACTTAAATCGATTTCATATTCCTGTGAGTTCCGTTTCTGGATTTTCACATCAACCTTAGGTTCGGTTTTTAGTGTACTTGCGAGAGCCTTCTGATCTAAATCAATCTTTGTTTTCAAGATAAATTTCGCATTGGGCTCTATTCCCATAGGATCAGGGTTTAGAGGCTCTATGGAGATGTCTGTAGGTTTTGCGTTGAGGTATTTAATATTTTCTGAGGCAGTATTGCTGTCTTGGTTTATGAACGTAAGCGCAAGAGAAATGGATATGATACTTAAAGAAATTAGGCCAAGAGTCCCGCATATGATGAGAAATGTTGGCTTGCTAAGGGTATATGTCTTTTTCAATACAGGAACTGTGAAGTTTACTGTTTCTTTCTGGTTTTTTTCCATGGCATTTGAGTTAAAATTTTAAAAGCTTCAATCAGACTATTGCCATTTATTATTTAAAACAGATATGTCGTTAATAATAACGTCTGTAGTAGGTTAATGATCAATTTTATATTGGTATAGAATCGAAGTAAAGATAATTTATTCATTTCGAAATATGTTTTTATTTTAATGTTGTTGTTCCGGTAGACTTATTTAAAGCATTCTGCTTATAACCAAACATGCTGCAAAATAAATTAATATTTAAAAGCCTTATCAACTATGACCAAACCTAAACGTGGTAAATTCATCGTGATCGAAGGAACCGATGGGTCGGGCAAAACGACCCAGCTTCATAAACTTCGAGAATACTTAGAATTGAAGGGTGTAACTGTAAAAACTTTGGATTTTCCGCAATATACGAAATTTTGGGGAAGATTGGTTGGCAGATTCCTAAACGGCGACTTCGGGGAATTAGAAAGTGTTGATCCATATTTAGTTTCGCCGATATATTTATTGGACCAAGCTGCTATGAATACAGATATCAGGATTTGGTTAGATAAAGGATACTGGGTTCTTTCAAATAGATACGTCACTTCCTCTATGGCACATCAAACCGCGAAGTTCTGGACTAGTAAAGAGAAAAGTAGATACCTGCGTTGGATTACAAATGCCGCTTATAAACACATGCATTTTGTGAAAGAGGATTTGGTCATAGTGCTATGGGTTGATCCAGCTAAGGCTCGTGAATTGGCATTTGGCTCGAGGGAAAGAAAGAAAAAATACGCGAAAAGAAGAGATATTGCCGAGGAACATAAGGAGCATACTCACCGAGCGGCACAAGTTTACAAATATCTCTGCCACAAAATAAGACACTGGAAGTTAATTGAGTGTATGAAGGGGAGCGAGATGATGGGTATTGAGGAAATACATGGGAAAATAATAAAACTCTTGGAATAACTTATCGAATCGTGAATAGTAATCTCGTTATTACGTCTGCTTTTATTGTAAACTTACTACGTCTCCTCCATAGTTGACACTGACCGACTTACCTTTGGTTAACTTTGCACAAGCTGCTCTTGGATTAAGCGGGTAGCCATCTGCCATTCTTAATGGTTGTCCTGGGATGTGCACGCAACCCCCTTCACTCAGACCTAATCTGGCAAGGGGACACCCGTAACATATAGGTGGTCCATAGTTCTGATATTTAACCAGTCTACCTGTTGCATTGACGAATCCAATTAAGGTAACACGTTGACCACTTAAAGGTGAAGCAGATTCTGCGAAAACTACAAATAACTCATCAGGTTCCATAGTTATTTTCCTTAAAAATTTGAGGTGAAATTCGCTTAAGCGCTGTTTTTAGTTCTTGGGTTAATAATATCCATTATCGTACCTGCCACTGCCAAAATTTCTTGGATTATAACCAGTAATTCTATAGGCAACATGTTTTTCTACTACAAACCTTCGAACATCTAAAAACATATCAGCAGTTTCTTTTAGTCCGCTAATGGGACATACAACAACTTGCCATCCCTGTCCTGTTCTCCTCGACGCCCACCACTGGTCTAGCGCTAATCTTGGGTCTTGAGTCCCTAACATATCTAAAAGTTGTTGTGTGATGTACCCACCCCCTAATACTTCAGATTTATAGGCTGATTTGAAATCAGCCCACGTTCTCGTTTCACCTCCCATCGTTAAATTTGTAAAAATGAAAATAAGATAAATTGGTTGTTTGACATTTAACCTAATTTTTTTGATTTTAATATATATATATATATATAT
>JAYRWD010000043.1:0-1728 GCA_041918255.1 Candidatus Dojkabacteria bacterium | reverse complement strand
TGTTGGAAGACCTACTTCCATCTTCATTGCAGTTATGTTGATCAATCAACCACAGCACACGTCGAGTAGACGGCCCTGCCATCACTGACGCTCAGCAGGTAAATCGCACCCAGCCTTACTCTTCGATGTCTGCACCTAGGTTTGCTTTGCTCAGGGTAAACCAAGCGGACCTGGCAAGTCGGACAGGCATACGACGGTTCCCCGGTTGCACCGGGACGAGCATGATGTAAAGGATTAACCTATGAACATCTGCTCAGGGCGTACTTTTAGATAATAGTCTCTAGGAAGGATTCATAGCCGCGTTTAGCCAGGCGATCCAGCGTGATCGTAGTGGTCAGAATCTTGACTGTGCAATCCCCCATCCACCTTGTTAGCCTTTCCTCGCTCTGCGAGGTTCATGTCGGGATATGAAGTTAAATCTGCGGGTAATCCAGGATTCGGCTTGGCACAACTCCCTGAAAACCACCGAAATATCTACCCACCAGACCAATGTAAATAAAAAAAGGCACCTAAGTCCTCTGGATTCTCTGGAGAGTTTGTAACTTTAGATATTAAAATATATTCGCAATAACATGCGTGAATGCAGATGTTGGCAGCAAGCTAAAAAGAGATGAAATTACCCACTCCTTCAGAAATATCGCTCCAAGAATATTATGATAATTATTTCATTAGGACGGGGACATTTAATTTGGAGCCTATTGAAAAACCTGATATGTCAAGATATTTGATACACTTGACAGGCAAAGGTGAATTGGTTAGTATTCTTAATGGTGAAGACAACGGCGAGAACCAAGGATTACTAAAATCTTCTGTTCCTTATTACGATAACAGACCCAATCCCGCAAAAGTTGTATGTTTTACAGAATCCCCAATTTTTGCACTCGACTTTTTTAGGTACAAAAGCACAGAAAGGTGGCAGAAGAATCAAATGTATGGAATAGGTTTCTTTAAAACAGACCTCATAAAACTTGGAGTTCGTCCACTTATCAATACCGACGACCTTCTTACTAAAAAGATAAACCATCTATTTCAGTATTTTCAGGATTCCCCTGAATTGCTCAATTCAATTCCAAGTGGAAAAAATATTATGGAAGTATTAAAAGAGATATATCACCTCAATTTTCCACTTTTGGATGAACATAATATGCAAGGTTTTACTTGGGAAAAAGAATGGCGCTTTCCAAAATCAACTAACCTGTCATTCTCTCATGAGCTAGTAAGGATTATTTGTTGCCCCACCAATGAACAAGAAGAAATTAAATCCATACTGAAAAACAAAAAAGCCGTTTTTATTAATCAATGGGAAGAATACAATGAAATTGTAGACTATTTGAAACGAAGACAGACACACCTCCGATTGAAGGGTTTGAATAATGTTAATGCTTCTGATGACCTTAATAACCTTGAGTACTTGAAAACAAAATTAAATGTGACAATCAATAGTCTTGAAAAATATATTGAAGTTTCCAATAGGATATCAGATGAAACTTTTCGGCAATACGAAACAGCGCTTCAGCAATTCAGAAATGACTTAACTACCTTAGATAACAGAATTGAGAAACTAAAAAAGAATAATAGAGCCAGCTGCCAATCGAGTAGCCCGCCCTGCCAGCTTACGCTGACAGGGAGAGGCTCTCACACCACCGTACATACGGACCGCGTATACGGCGGTTCATGATGTAAAGGAGATACCCATGAACGATGGCTCAGGGCGTACTTTTAAGTAAT
>JAYRWD010000042.1:0-7891 GCA_041918255.1 Candidatus Dojkabacteria bacterium | reverse complement strand
TTGCTCTCTCCTTGTTTTGGAGTTATTACAAACTTTTCGTCGTCATTTAATTCACCTTCTCTTACTAGTTTCTCGATAAGTTCGTTTTGTACAGCAGCCCTCTCTTCCTCGTCATCATCATTAGCACTTGGGAGCAAGTCCAACAGCCTATCCTTGTTGGGCGGGGATACTTCTTCAATCTCTGCTCTGATAAGCTCAACTTGGAATGGATTCATTAAGATATTTGGTTCAAGAAGTCTTTCTGATAAACTAGTACCCATATCCTTTACATTGCTAATTCGCAGTGACTTAGACTCAGGGAGCCAAGTGTCAATAGTCGCTATGAAATCAATATCTGTGTCGTTATCTATATAATCAGCGATAAGCTGCAAAGAACTTTCACCAACTATTTTCTTTTCTTCAAATCCTTTGAATATTTCGTCATACCCGTTGTCTCTTGCCACTTTTTTCCAGATAGGTTCTAACTTAACTCCGTCCATTCGTATATTTTTAATGTCGTCTAATGATCCGTTCTGCAGTCTTTCTTCTGTGACATATTGTGTTACAAGTCCATTTCGACCGAGCAATTGCCTTTTATGCTCGATCTCTCCTTCAGCCCAGTTCTCAATTAGTTTTTGGATATTTCGCTGGCTGGATTCTGATGCCATCATATTGTTTCTAACTGCTTCGCCCATAAGTGGCATTGAGTATTGGACAGGATTAATTCCAGATAGTCTAATCTCCTCCGAGTTAAAGTAATTCATTAAATCTGCCCTATCCGCCGAATAGGTTTCTGGTTTAAGGTAACTCAAAACGTCATCTATTCTTCTACCGTCGGCATCAAATCCAATCTTCTGTTCTGATTCGTTAGTGTTAAATCTATCCATGTCAGAATCAATCGAAGTGTCAAAAAAGTAATTTCCCCTTGCTCTTTGGACCGATTCGATCTGTTGGTTAATAGTTGCATCCTTTTCCGCCTGTAAATCCATCAATACCCATCCAAACCCAAATCCGTATATATTTTCCTCATCTTTGAAGAGTTGGTGAACCTGAAATGGAAGTTTGCCGTGATTGTAAGGCATCGGACCGTCTCTTACTATTGCATCATTGATGACAATAATATACCAATCATTTATCCAGTTCCAATATTCTCTCATTAGAACCTTGTTAGTCCCCATGTTTTCTGTATACTTAAACACAGAAGAACTCCCCGAAGCAAAACTCTCAAAAACATCTTTAGCAGGGCGCAATTCTTTGATAATTTTCTTATTGAGATATGGGTCTTCTGATGCTAATAGTTTAGCTTTAATGCTTTCGCATCCCGGAGTCCTCTCTCTGAACACGTCAACTGCTTCGTTAGCTTGTCCGTTGACGCAAACAGCATCAGGATCAAAATATACTTCTTTAAGGGGGACGTTCTCTCGAACAAAGCGCAGCGTAACCCTCTCGTCTTTCTTGGTTTTTGGCAGTCCCTTAATATTTGTTTTGTCAAATTCCTCTAAGGTATCTTTCTCGTTTTCAAGCTCTTTAGCGCTCAGTACGACTTCTTTTACGCGCTTTTCAAATGCTACTCCTGTATATGTTATTGCAGTTCCGTAGATTGCCGCAGTTTTCCAAGACGCTTTTCTGGCTTGAGGAAATCTGTTCTTGTGTTCGATGGTCTTGTCTAAATACTTATACATCTTAATCTTTTCTCGCTTTTCGTCATTGTCCGATGTATACAGTACTCCAACCTCATTTTCTTGTACTTCGCTCATAAAAGCTTCTACATTTGCAAATACAATTGACGACCTTAAATTTGCTCTGCCTCTTACCATCCTCCTTTGACGTCTATATAATCGCATACACTGATCCCAGAAATCAGCCCAATCATATCCACCACCCATAGTGATCCCGTTAGCATTCGCCTCATTTATCTGCCAATCTGCATTCCATGTCTGATAGGGACATGATATTGATCTGTGTAATTTCATTTCATCCATTCTTTTCATTACGTCTGTGTACATATCTTGTCCTTTTCCCTCTTTACTCTTTACTTTTAAATCTTCGAACTTAGAATCATCGTTTTTCTTATCATAAGTTGTTGTTGTTTTCATTTGTATTATTTAATCGATTTCGGTTTTAAAGTTTGTTCGACTGTTATTACTTCTGTAGTAAATAGGTTGCCCCTCGAATCGTGTTCTGTTTTATTTGTTTTGATAGTTTTTCTATGAACCTTATACACGTTTCCCTCTTCATCTGTGATCTCTAGCCACTGCGCATAAGGCTTTTCCCTCAAATAACTATCAACCCAGTCCATATTAGTATCAAGTTCTTGGCTTGCTCCGGGTTTGAGCTTATAAAATCCAAGATTGTGTTCTGCAAATCTCTCTAGAGTTGCCTGCCCGTCTTGGTCTTTAGAAATCTGTTCTTGCATACCTATCTCATCCATTAAAGCGACTGTTTCGTCCTTCCAATATTCAGCAGAAACATAATCGGAGAAAGTTAAGTCTCTAGCAAGCGTCTGTTCCGTTAGTAATCTTTGAAATGAGGTTGTTTTAACTCCGTTTTTTGTGATCTGTGCAGCTTTTGGTGTTATCCCAAGCTCCAAACACGCCTGTTTTAGCTCCAAATCAGTAAAATCTTTTAACGATTCTTTCTTATACTCTCGGCAAAGCATCTCTAGAGCGACATTTTTTACTTTTATCATGAAAAATAAATAAAAATTAAACTTCTGTCAAGAAATTAGTACTCCTAGATTCTTGAACAGGTAATATCCATTCGATATCTTCGTTTTTACACTTGGGACACTTGTTAGTAGCAACAACTTGATCTAAATATTCTCGATAAACACACAATTCTTTCTTGTACCCACAAGACCTACATCTCCAGTCTAATGTTTTTCTTCTCCTGATTCTGTGCTTATCCATTAATTATTCTTCTAATATAGTTTTAACTGCTTGCCATAAAACATCACAAAGTTCCTTAGTAGGACATATCCATTCCACCTCGGAATTTCCATCACATAACACGTTAAAATAACCCTCACCTAAAAACTCTATCATCTGACCGATTGAGAGGAGGGGGTATACATCATATACCGTGTCTTGGTTATCCTCTGGATTTCCCTCATTTTCTTCAAATAACTGATTTTTATCACGCATGATTTTATTTTTCTTATCACAACTATAAAACGAATCGTCACTTCGTTCATTCTTCCAAATAAGCTCAGAACACCAATTGGAGTCTGTAAATAAATCACCATCTTGTGGATTCCACCACTTTCTCAGTTTTTCCTTCCCCTTATCCGATAACTCATTTAATTGTTCGGTTGTTATATGTTGTTTCGTTCTATCCATTTATTTTAGTTTTTATGTCTAAATTCTCATCTTCTTCGAGTATTCCATCGTTCGGAGTTTTCTCTACGATATAGTGGTCATTAATTGTTATCTCGCTATCTTCTTCGTTATTGTTGATTGTTATCGAGAAATGATCAAAATATACTTTAGCCCTATCTTTTATCGTTTTCTTTCTTTTTTTAAGTATCTTATCAGCCAGTGTATCAATTTGAGCATCCAAAGCTATTGTATCATTATTAGGAACTGTTATCCTATACCGATATTTATAATGATCTCCATCTGCGACATATCCTTTCTCTCGTGGGGTTGCCTCAGAAACTTTAGCCAAGATTTTCTGTGCTATCTCATTCATAGTATATTAATAAAATGTAAACAACTTATAGTGCGCCTCTTTCGCCGAATTAAGCAAAATCCTAAACCCTTACCAGTTCACGCTATTGTTTCGCCGCTTCCAGCGTAGAACAAAAATCTACACTTGCCTTGTTTAGTATCTCATAGCATTTACGTGAAAGCAAGAAAGTTAGTTGATTCTCTTGGTTCCATTCTAGTCAATGTTTGTCTTTCTGTCGATCTTTCTTTGTAATTAACTGCTAAGTAACGCGTGGCATCCGCTGCATGAATATGTTCATTTTCTTTTGGACCCGTATATCTTCCCAATTGCTCGTTCCATTTCTTACTAAACTTCTCTAAATGCTCTACGAGCCTTTCTGTTGTCGATTTTCTAAACCACATATTTGGTAATAATTTTCTTACCTCATTGATTCCATAATCTTCACCCAATTTCTTAACCACATTACATTTAAACCCAAAGTCTTTCATCTGTCTGAATACCGTCTTTTCACTCCCAAGTAAATTGTAAAGTGAATCGTGAGGTAGCCAGACTGTTCCATATAGATAGTTCTTCCTTTTTAATTCTGCGGCATAAAATGATATATGTTCATCCATTCCTTCTAAGAAGTCTACAACTCTTATTTCTTTACCTATGTTTTGTACGAAAATAATCGAAGTATAACCATCTTTTGATCTTCCCAAGTCCCAGTATGTATCAATCTCTTCAGCAGGTTCTATTTCAAATTCACATATTCTATTTTTTCGTCTTAGAGTTATAAACTGATCTCGATAATATTTATCCTCAGTACTAGTTTCGAATGCTTCTTTACTAGTAGATGGGTATTCTTTCTTCATATCATCGTTTAATGTTTCTCTTTTTTTAACATACCAGAACTTCTGATCTCTTGTTAGCTTAACTTCGATTTGTGATTCAATTCTTTCAAAGTACTTTTTACTGTCTTCCGAGAACGAGAAGTCTACGGGACATATAAGCTTGTATTCAGGGTCTTTCCACCACGGAAAGAAAAAAAACTTAAAGTCCATTGTCGTCAACTCTGCTTTCTCGATAAATAGTTTCTCCGCTCTTTGCACCAAGTCAAAGAAATGTCCTTCAGAATCTTCTGCCGTTGATTCTATGTATATAGATTGATCTTTACCCACAGCATTAAATGCACCTGTTTTAATTTCGGCTGCCTTGATCGGGTCCTTCTTACAGATTTTTGCGTATTCGCTAATGTGTAGTATTTGAAGCGTTGAGCCCCTAAACGTTGTATCTGCTGTCACACTCGATCCGTTATTAAATCTAATCTCTTGTTCGTTATCCTTAACTACATTTCTGATGCTTAAAAACTCTGCTCTAAAATCTGGGTAGTCCAATGCGAAATTATCAAATGCGAACTTAATTTTACCTAACTTTTTTTTTGCGTCTGGTAGTGTTGCGTCGATAATACCTGCCGTAATGTTTGAGTTGAATAGTAATGTGTCTAGCATTAATATCTCAATAAAGGTGGAAATTCCAAGCTGTCTCGCTTTTAAGATGATCGAGAGTAGCCAAAGGTTTTTATACAAATACTCTTGAAAATAATTCATTCTAAACTTGATCTTCTTGGCATCTTTATCTACTATCCAGTATAGATTATTCATCCGCCATTTTCGGTCTGACAACTTGGCTTTGAGTCTTTCATAATCCTTATCCTTTTTTTCCATCCAGCTCTAATAGGATTGAACTTAATGGTTTACCGCCCGAGGTTAGATCTGTCTTCTGTTCTGCCTTGCCATACATCCAATCTCGATATTCGCTTCTAATCTTAGAACCAACGACCTTGCTCTTCAAGTCTCGAATCGTATCTCTAATCCATACTGGATTATCCTTGTCGTCCATCATCCTATCTCTATCCTCTTCTGAAATTACTATTAAATAGCCGATAGCATCATAGTACTCGTCTCTAGCGGGAACTTTATAACCTAGCTTTTTAAGTTGCTCGTTCAGCGCATTATAATTTTTCTTTGGTCTCCCTTTTCTATTAATATTTTGAGGGTTTTTATCGAAAGCATTGGTGCCTTGTTTATCTGTCCTGAATGTCATGGTCGATAGATAATCAATTGTAAAAAATATAAGCCTCTTCCGTCTAGTATTTGGCTTTCTCTCTTTTAGCTATTTTATCCTCAATATGATTATCGATCAGCCAAAGTCCCAATCTTCGCAGCCATCGTGCAATATAACGTATACCGTATGAATAGACGTAGAAATAAAAAAGGCTAATATAGCAACTAACGGCGATGCCGAGCCTAAAGACTGGTAAATGTTGGTAGCGCTGTAGTTCCAGCCTTAATTTGCGATTTTCGTTCTGTAGTTTGTTGATTTCGTTCGGAGTCATGACTAATTAGTGGATAATCAGATAGTACATGGTGACATTTATTTTCTTTTTTGTCAAGCACTTGACATCGGTGAGTTAGGTATTTACAATAAATAAGTGGCTGGAGACTGAAAAAAGGGATGCACTTCCTAACTGCTTTCTTTAGCCACCATTTATAAAAAAACTATGTTAGACAAATTCATCAAACAGATTCGAAACCTTTCTAGGATGGGATTTACTGAGATAGAGATATTTCGGATTTTGCGCGCCACAAGCGAGCTATCCGCCTTGTCTGATGATCAAATAGAGACTTTCATTTTGGATAATTATGTAAGCCCAAAACGCAAAAAAGGGGCTTGACAAAACTAAAAAACGTTATTCCGCTTGACATGGTTTTTTTATTAGTGTAAATTGTAAGTGACAAATCGACAATTCTCATACGAACTTAGATTATAGAATTGGAGATGTAAGGTCTTTCTTTGTCGATTCACCTTATATCTCCGATTGTGTAATTTAACTTTTAAGCAATCGACAATGCAAGGCTGGATTAAACTCTATCGAAAACTTCTTGATAATCCGATAATGACCTCTAATGATAGTTACCTTTTACAGTTATGGCTATATATTTTGCTTTCCGTTAATCATGAAGATAAAAGGATCTTGTTCAATGGTAGGGAGATCACGGTTAAAAAGGGGAGCGGAATTTTTGGGTTGAATCAGATTGTTAGAGATTTAACAAAACTCAAAAATGAGAACAAAGCAAATTTTAAGAATTTTAAGAATTTGTATTACCGAAGGCTAAAAATTTTAGCCAACTTGCAAAATGTGATACTCCAGCCAACGAACAAATTTACTGTCATATCAGTCGTTAACTGGGATAAGTATCAGTCAAATGATACTCCAGAGATACTCCAGAGATACTCCAGTGATACTCCAGTGATAACAAACAAGAATGTAAAGAAGGAAAAGAATGTAAAGAATAATATTGTAGTAAATAAATTCGAAGAGTTTTGGAATCTATATCCAAAAAAAATCGGCAAGGGTGTGGCTGAAAAAAGTTATAACAAAATAAAGGATTTAGTCAACAAGGAAGAAGCAATCATACAAGGGCTACATGATTATCTTAACTATTGGAAATTGAAGAAAACCGATAAGCAATACATCCCGAACCCTGCCACGTGGCTCAATCAGGAGAGGTGGGCTGATGAGCTTACCGATTTCAAAAAGTTTGAAAATCAAACAAGCGAAAAATATAATTTTTAAAAAAAATAGATTATGCAAAACCAAAGATACAATGCAATGGTATATAGGCAATTGTTAAGAGGAAAATTTCCGCAAGTGGCATCTATGGGAGATATGGGGGTTATAGAATTTTTTCAGAAACAAAGAAAAGAACCCGAAGAGGGTTCTCAAATGGAGCTGGGAAAAAAGGCTGAAGATATAGAGGAGATATGCGAAATCAAGATTAGAAGAAGGCTGGGAATTCCGAAAAGGTATTATGCAGTACAACCGAGTACAAACTATCTAGAATCAATTCTGAAGGGGGGTATTTTATTCACTGGAAGTGTCGGATCAGGAAAAACGCACGAATTAATTTCTGCGTTATTAGAATTTTTTTATGACCAGAAGGACAAAATAGGCAAGATCAACGAACAGATACAATTCAGGACATTCGGAGAAATAATGAGAGAGATCAGATCGTCTTTTTCAAATAATTCGTATGATGATATTTACAATTATTACAAGCAAACCCCCCTATTAGTGATCGATGACTTGGGGACGGAAAACAAAACGGAATTTTCATTGGAATTTATCTACAACATCATAAATGACAGATATAACAATTGCCTGCCGATGTTAATCTCGACTAATCTCACCTCTGATGAA
>JAYRWD010000041.1:0-3634 GCA_041918255.1 Candidatus Dojkabacteria bacterium | reverse complement strand
CAGCAAGGTGAAAGCGATTGCCTGGCTGAGAGCGATTGAAAAATCATATCCTAATTTATTTTAACATTGGGAAATGGGCTACAAATTGTTCTGACTATCCATGGATGGTCTGTATTATTGACCGCATAACAAGAGCCGTATGAAGTGAGAGCTTCACAGCCTGCCCCGTTTTTCGGCGTATTGTTCTGTGAGAGGCTTAGGAGTGAAACTCTCCTTTGCCTACTCGACTATAAGCCGTTTTTCTATTTGTCATTCGTGTCAATTAGTTCAAAAATCAACTCTGTCAATGTCTTTACGTCACTTTCAATAGTCCCTTTCATATATCGTTCGTAAACACTTTTTTTGTCTGGCGGGTTAAGATTTAGTTTCAAGCCTTTTTCTAAAGCTAACAGTCTTAAAAACTCTCTTTGTGTTCGTCCGTTTCCTTCTCTGAGTGGGTGTAAATAGTTGACGTTATCTAAAATTTCCGCCAATTTCTCGGCAAGTAGTTTTTTATTGCCTTTCTTAATTTTCTTGAACTCAGCAATTAATTGGTCAATGAATCTGAAAGCGTTGTCAAAGTGTGAAGTAGGGAAGAACTGTTTGCCGTCTTTGCTAATTTCAACTGTCCGCTTCTTACCTGCCCAAACGTAAATGTCCTGAAATAAATGTCTATGAATTTCAAAAAAGCTGTCAATACCCTTGATTTTTATAGGGGTTTCATAAAGTTCTTGAAGTCGTTTTGTTACTGCACCACTCTCAACAAAGAGCAACACATCGGGGTCTATAATATCTTGTAAGTTCCTTAAAAGTCCTGTCTTCGGGTCTGTGTATGTAAAGTCAGGGTCTATATATTTGTAGGAATTAGACATAGGCTTTTTGTTTGGCAAATGCCACAAGTTCTGTTAGTGAGATTTTGCCAGTCACATAGTCCCTTATGATTTCAATACCCTTTGGTGTCGGTTTAAATCCTTCAAACATATTACTCCCCAAAGCGTTTGCGGTGCTTTCTAAGGTTTTCAAGTCCGAAAACTTAACTCCCATTATTGTCAGATTGCTTCTGTCTATTTCTATCGTGTTGAACATATTTTTCAGTCTTAAATCCTCTCCAAATTTACAAAATATTTAGTTCAAATCGCTTGTTTCTATCGCTTTAAAATGGCTTATAACGGTTCGGGTATTGCCGAAGGCGAGGCGTTTCAGCACTACTGGATCGCCCCTGTGATAAACAAGGGAAGCCGTGGGATAAGCGGAACAGAGTAGTATTTAGTAGATGAAAAGAGAATGATTGAGACTGTAATTAGCCGAAGAAACATGCAACAGGCCTGCGTCCAGGTCATGCTGAACAAGGGTTCTTTGCTCATTGATAATATTTGATTTGCCATTTTGGTTTTTACGCCAAAATGAGGTCTAAACCATCAATAAGTAAATGATCAGGGTTCCGGCCTTATTTGAGATCATCCAACCCACCCTATAAAGCCCTAAATCTTCTCTCAATTTCCCAGATTTCAAGCGGCTCACTTTGCCCCGGAATCTTTTCCGACTTTTTAACCTCAAGTGGCTCACTTTGCCCCGGAATTTGATCCTTTTTTAGCCCCCCTCAGGTGGCTCACTTTGCTCCTGAATCTCTGGCTCACTTTGCTCCGGAATACTCACCTAAATATCGTTCCTTTCACGGTGCGCATCTCAATGACATGGTTTGTACGCTCAGCAATACCTTGAATCTTGACGAACTTATTACCTCTTTCTCCCCTCTCAAACCCTAATAGCTTACGCCAATAATAATATTGACTCCCGGCTTATCTTGTTCCTCTTGTGAGTATTCTCCCAAACTAGTCCCCTCTTTATACCCTTTGACTATCCTCACTATCCTTTTTGACTTATCCATGCTTTTTTAGCAAAAGATATCGCCCCTGCCTTTAGCTTTTTACATGCAGTTCCCTAAACGCTTACATTGCAAATACCAAGGTTGCCTGCTGTTCTTCTCAGGTTGTCACCAGCGTTGAGTCGTCTATTTGCTTTTCCTTTTTTGTTTTGCCCAACCATTCTTTTGCATGTTTACCAACGTATTCCGAAAAACCCAGCTACCCATGTCAAACTTATATTTTTTTAGTTTTCTTCTTGCGATTTTAATTACGTTGTCTGCCCAACTAACAAAGTCTTCTGACTTATTCACCCACTGCATGTCTTTAACGAATGAAGGTTGGAAATAAAGTCTTCCACGAATTATTTTGTCATTGTCAAAACCACAACGGTCATAATGC
This sequence comes from Candidatus Dojkabacteria bacterium, assembly GCA_041918255.1. Classification (GTDB taxonomy): domain Bacteria; phylum Patescibacteriota; class Dojkabacteria; order B142; family WJKM01; genus JAYRWD01. The sequence goes on along the minus strand of JAYRWD010000041.1, from coordinate 1,391 downwards.
AAAACAGGCAAATGGTTGTCTGCAATAAGCCAATAGCCAAACTTCTCAATATGGTCAAGTTCCATTAGCTTTAAATCTTGTTGTCTAACTAAATAAATTCTTGTGCCTTCTTTTCTAAAGTCAACAGGAATGGTTGTATCAACTGTCTGTACTTTACCGTCATAGTGAAAATAAGGCAAAAAAATAATGTCGCCTGTGGCTTTTAGTAGGTCCTCAAATTCTCGGTAGTTGTCTGGATGTAAATAGAAATTTATTCGTCCCATAAGTTATTGTAAGTGTCCAACAGAGTAGCAGGCAACGTGATAGCGATAAGCGATGTTTGGCTAGGCCTTTAGCCTGAATGAAGCCAAATAGCGCTTATCGCATGTTAGAGACAGGCATTCATTATGACTTCAAAGTTTCCGGCACTTTCCAATTATTATCATCTTTTACTATATCTGTAGTTCTAAAAAGAGATACATTTCCTTGATTGCTTTTATAATAGGCTACATACCATTGATTTGATTCAATTAAAGCTTTTCGATCTTGCCCAAAATAAACATTCTTTGTAAGTAATTGAACCTTCGGCATACTTCCATTTTTAAACATATCATACCATTTTGCACCCTTGCTAATTGGATCAAGCACATTAGATTCAATAAATTTACAAAATAAGGAGTCAAGGTTTGCAAGAACTTTGTTTGCAGGTAAAAATGTTTCAAATGTAGGGTTAATTTCAGTTGGATATCTCAATAAATATGCTGAATTTATATGATGAATAAATTTTCGCTCATCTGTTGACAAATAATTATTATCATATTTGTCTAATTCGGTCATTAGTGATACTAGGTTATGACCTCTACCATCTCTCCTTACCTTTAGGCCTAATTCTAGGAGATATGATTTCATTATTTTCTCAAGAGCTGTGACTGCTTGAATGGTACCAGGTCCAGGTATTCCTTGTAATAAAAGAATTCTAGAAGCTATATAGTCATGTGTGGCATGATTAATAAACTCGGCTACAGATTTAAATGGCAAATCAGATTTTTCAATATACTTGTTATTATTTTCATTATTAATATTTGCTCCAAATATGCATTTAAAGATTTTAAGGATTCGTTTCATACTTATTATTTAAACTTTGTCTCTAACTTCGTTATATACGCATAATTTTTGTATCATTCCTGCGCTTTTTTCGAAAAATAGTGAAAAAGATTACGTTGATCCAAAGGACTTTGAATCAGTGATAGCGCTTTATTGGTCACATCTGCGGGATCATAGAATAGCCTGATAAAAAACTGATTGCCGGAAAATGTGATCTTCAGCTGGTCCTTTCCCGTCTCCTGTATGTCAGCAGCCTCTGTCCTTCCACGTATCGAGGCACTTGCTGAAAGCTCTTCCTGAGAAGATAT
>JAYRWD010000040.1:0-5620 GCA_041918255.1 Candidatus Dojkabacteria bacterium | reverse complement strand
TATGTTGTAATTATCGGTGAATTAAAATAATTATTAAGCCTATAAATATGAGACAACATGGAGGTGAGGCTATTTATAGTTTGGGGCTTATAGGGGCAGCAGTATATTATCTATCTACGTCTACAAGTTTTCTAACTGGAATTTTGGCGTTATTGAAGTCATTTGTTTGGCCGATATTTCTTGTATATGAAGCTCTAAAGTTTCTCGGAGCGTAGGAAAGCAGATATTCATTTGGCAAGAAACTATTCCTAGCGAAATATATTTTTAATCACTCGAAATAACCGTACTTAGAGAGTTTATGGAACATTAAACACAGTTTATATGATAAAGGATTTTACAACAAAATTAAAAAAGGCTACGAAGGAAGACTTATATGAGATTTCGCTAAGTTCTTCGATGGCTAAAAGCAAAGAGGTCTTCATTTTTGAGAAGGGTGAAATGTCCGATTTATTTGAGAGGGAGAAAGCAGAAGAAATCAGGAAGAACTTTGTCAAGAATAATGTTAAGGTCAAACAAATTACAAATATACCGGTTATACCTAAATTTACCGGAAATGGAGAATTTGTGAATAAGGTTATGACGTTCCGCTATGTGCCAAAAGATATCTTTAAGATTGAAAATGAGATATTGATATTCGATGATAATATTGCGATTTATAATAATGATGAACTTCTGATAATTAATGATAAGAAATTCGCGGAAAATCTAAAACAACTATTTGTGAGTATTTGGGAGCAAGGACAATCTCCTCGTCTGGAATTTGAATATAAACCTAATCATTCATTTTATAAAGACATGGATTTCTTTCTAGACGGTTTACAAATTATTGTGTGGCCTGATGTCGGCGCAAAGGATGCATATCAGGGATTCTCGAGGAAAGAGCTTGAGAATTATATCTTTGGAATAATCCGGGCAGATAAATATTATACAAACGCTTCTTATATTGTAATATTCTTATGGTCGCTTGATGGTGAGAAAATGGTTGATGCGTGGAAATTTAGTGAAAATAAGATTGACAACAGATCCGGACCAACAGGAGACGCTAGAATATACAGAGAAGGAAAACTATGTACCGAGAAGGGGTTGGCCAGCGGTAACACACTTATGGTTTTGGGTTATGAAGAAAAATTGCGTAGGCAAGCAATAGAGTTGAATAAATATCTTGATGGTCCACCACCGACTTTACCACTTGAGATTATGAATGGAAAAGATTTTTTTTCAGAATAATGATATTTTGAAACATGAACGTTAGCTCGGAATACTAGTGCAAACAATCAAAGTTATTAATTTAAAATATAAACTAAGTATAAACTCATAATGAACACTTACAATTGGTATTCACAACTAGTTAAACCAAGCTGGGCACCGCCAAGCTGGCTTTTCGGACCGGTTTGGATGGTTTTATATGCTTTCATTGCAATATCTTTTGGTACTATATTTTATAAAGTTTATACAAAACAGGTTCCGGCCATGCTAGCGTTGCCATTTGTACTTAACCTTATTTTTAACTTCGCCTTTACACCTATTCAATTTGGCTTGAAAAATAATTTGCTTGCGGCGATTGATATAACATTTGTACTTGGCACTTTAATTTGGGCCTTATTTATGGTTTGGCATAGCCAGCCAGCATTGCGGTGGATAGTTTATACAAATGTACCTTATTTGTTGTGGGTCTCATTTGCGACTGTGTTGCAATTTACCATTACTTTTATAAATAGATAGTTACACTTGATAAATTTTGACACGGTTTTTAGACCAATTTCCTTACTACTAAGTCAGTTCTGATAAAATAAGAAGGATCAATAATTTATCAAACACATATCGATGAAAAGAGTCTTACTCTATACCTTCTTAGTCTGCGTATTTTCCCTAATAGTCACAGTTTTAGTGACGAAATCTCCGAATCTCGAAAGGAAGACCACCATTACAAATTTTGAAGAGTGTGTGGATGCAGGTAATCCTGTAATGGAAACGTACCCAGCTCAATGTAAAGAAGGAAAGCAAATATTTGTAGAATATATAGGCAATGAACTTGAAAAGTTAGATCTGATACGAGTTGCTTATCCTCGCCCGAACCAAATTATCGATAGTCCTTTAGTCATTACGGGTGAAGCCCGTGGATCCTGGTATTTTGAGGCAAGCTTTCCCATTGTACTTACAAATTGGGATGGATTGATAATAGCTGAAGGAGTTGCTATGGCAAAAGGCGATTGGATGACTAATGAGTTTGTTCCGTTTGAGGCTACGCTAACATTTACAATGGATAATAATGCTTATAGCAACAAAGCCAGCCTTATCTTACAAAAAGATAATCCATCAGGATTGCCTGAAAATGACGATGCCCTAGAGATACCCATAATACTAGCCAAGCCCAGTATTATCAGCCCTACTCAAACTAGCCGAAGTTGTACTCAAGAAGTGAAAACGTGTCCGGATGGGTCCTTTGTTAGCAGAATAGGTCCAAATTGCGAGTTTGCTAGATGTCCCACCGCCGAGTATGAATGCATAAATGATAGTGATTGTCCTTCGTCACAATATATTTGTCAAGAAGTGCAAGGAAGCGGTACAGCTTGTCCTGATAACGATCCTACCTGCAATTCTACTCATATAATAATCGAAGGCGAATGTAAATTAAAGGTAGGAAATAGTTGTTCTATTGACTCGGATTGTGTTTCAGGAAATTTGTGTCATAAAAATATTTGTATCGCTCCTATTGGGAGGGAATGCAGCGGAGCCGATGATAAAAGCTGCCCACTTGACTTCGAATGCGTACAAGGGTGCGGCGCTCCACTAGCGCGAGAAGGTGAGCCACCACCGAAATATTACTGTCAACTCAAGGGTTATACGCGAATTTGTCCAATATGTCTTGCCGAAGGAACTCTTATCGATACCCCGAGAGGCTTAGTTCCTGTTGAGAATTTGCAAGATGGTATGTCGATTTGGACTATAAACAAATCGGGCAAACGTGTTGAAGGAAAAGTCATCAAGTGGAGTAATACACAAGTTCCAGTTGATCATGAAATGGTTAAGCTATTATTTGCCGATGGTCGATCTTTGTTAGTTTCTCCCGGACATCCAACAATTGATGGTAGAACCGTCGGTAATATTGAGGTTGGTGAGATTTATGACAAGGGCAGGGTTATTTCTGTAAAACGAGTAAATTACAATGGGAAATATACTTTCGATATATTGCCTTCTGGTGAAACTGGTTATTATTTTGCTAATGGTATCTTAGTTGATAGTACCTTACACTGATTTTTTAAATATATTTTGTTATGTACAACCCAAAAATATATAAATATCTATCGGCTGCACTTCTAACTTTTGGCATAGTTCTGGGCATTATTTCTATATTTTTGACCATTTGGCAAATTCGATTTACGACCAAAGGAATCAAGGTTGAAGGCGTAGCTAAACAAGTAACATGGGATGATAGAGACAATATGTACTATACTACTGTAATGTTTAAAACCGAGGAAGGGGATGAGCATGAATTTAAATCAAAAACTTCTTATTCTTACCGTCCGTACGTGAACGGAGAGAAACTTGAGGTGATATATTTAGCGTCTTCACCATCTTCGGCTATTGTAAACTCATTTTCGGAGATATGGTTCATGCCAATATTATCTGGAGTCTTGGCTGTAAGCATAGCAGGGATAGGATTTGGGTTTAAAATCTCCGAAATATATAGAAGAAAGCTCAAAGAGAAACTTTTGGCTTATGGAAGAAAAATCGAAACTGATTACTCCGGCGTTGAAAGAAATACACAGATAATTATAAATGGAGAAAGTCCATTTCGAATTGTTTCTCAATGGATGGATGATTCAACGAACAAGGTTTACGAATTCTATAGCGATAATATCTGGTATGATCCAACTAACTATGCGAAGGACAGGAAAATTACTGTTTTCGTTGAGACAGATAATTTTCGTAAATATTTTATGGACACAACCTTTTTGCCTGAATTAGTGTCATAGATACTAGGGTTAAGGAAATTGTTCATTGTAATGATGATCAGGTGTATGACGTTGCACTAGCTATAAGAAGTTTATAACCAAAGTATAATATAAAAATTTAAGACAGAGTATTTTGAACCCGTTTTTAACTAAACACTTATGTGTAAATTCGTATTTCAGTTTTGTTAATGTTTTCAAAGTAGCTTAATTAGATAGGAACCTAAATACAGATGAACTGGTTAACCCTTGCCCTTATTAGTGTTACAACTTTATCAATTGCTACTCTTCTAGAACGTGTGCTTCTGAAAGATGATAATAATGATTCCATCGGATACGCAATTGTATTCCAGTTATTACTAGGACTGATCATATTGTGTTTCGCTCTTTCTACAACAGGTTTCAAGACTCCCATATACTCTATCGGAAATGTCATACGTTATGGTATCTCAGCATTGCTTTGGACAGGGTCGACGGTTTTTGGCTTCCAGGCTATGATGCGATTGAACGCTGGCGAAGTTACGATATTAAGATCAAGTGGAGTCATCATCAGTATTATTTTTAGCGTAATTTTTCTTAATGAAGTTATTGACAACGAGCTCATAATAGGAACCATATTAGTTCTTTTTTCAGTAGGGTTACTGTATATGCAAGATATGAATTTAAGCTCAAGACGTGGGATTGGCTTTGCACTCCTCTCTGCGACCTGCGCAGGTATAGCTGTCGTAAATGATGTGATATTGCTAAAGAATTATGATGTTTTATCTTATGTTTCGATTATGTCGTTCTTACCGGGGATTGTCCTAATAGTTCTGTTTCCAAGGGCAATGAAATCACTCAAAGGACTAACTCAATCAAATAAGCTGTTGACTATCTCAGTGTTCACATTTTTCTACGCTCTGCAAGCTGTTAGTTATTATTTGTCTTACCAAAATGGAGGAAAGATATCTCACTTATCACCAATTATCCAATCATCGATTTTACTAACTGTTTTACTATCGGCGTTCTTCTTAAAGGAAACAAAATATATAAAACGTAAAATTATCGCTGGGATCATGGTAACAATCGGTGTCATACTTTTGGGCTAAATTTCATGCTCCTAAACGTTGATAATCTGTTGGGAATATATACCGGGGTTAAGTCGATATTAACATTTAGACTCCAAGATAATTTTGAACGTTGTAACGTATTGAAATTCATTGAGGTGGGAAGGAGGGTAATTGTTATTTCGGGATTTATAGATATAATAAAATGAATAGATCGTACGATGTTGTCATAGCATGGTATTCATAGACTCTTTTAAATTAATTAAAAATTTATGCGTAAATTAATAGTAGCTTTAATATTATACAAAGACGGTAAGGTGCTTGTTGAAGAAAGAAAAAAAATTAAAGGATTAGACCCTGGAAAAATTGTATTTCCCGGTGGTCATGTCATGCAAGATGAGTCTTTAGAGGAAGCGTTGAAACGTGAGGCAAAAGAAGAGCTAGGTGTAGAAATTATAGAAGCATTTCTAGTTTATCAATTAGATGTGAATAACGAGAGCGAAGATCAGCATATCTATTGGTTTGGTTGTGAAAGCTTTTCGGGCGATATTGTCCCTACCGAAGCCAACCAAGTATTTTGGGTAGATCCAAATGATACGAGTAAGTTTTCGTATCAAGATA
>JAYRWD010000039.1:0-7296 GCA_041918255.1 Candidatus Dojkabacteria bacterium | reverse complement strand
TTGAGTATAATGGAGGTAGGAAACTTAATTGTAGAACGCAGATCACTAATCAGATTCATTTGGGCAATGTTAATTTAATTATCTATTTTAATTGGAATCAAAAATAGATTGGACTCAATATATAAATCAGCGTTCACCAAGCGTAATCGTTGTTCTTGCGCTTCAGGTAAAATATTAAAACCTTGTGTCTCATATCCTTTTTTTGTGATTGCAATTTTGTGAACCGAATCTAGACTTAATTCTATATCTGCCAAAGGTGACACACCTATCTCCTTTTCATCTATGCTCACCTTAGCGCCGGTTGGTTCGGTACTAACATTAAGCCGGGCAGTATTCCCAGTAGATTGCGATTGTTGGGTTTCTTTTGCGTAAAGTATATGCCCCTGACTAAATTCTTTAGAAGGCCCTAGTTCATAAGCAAATACTGTTGTGAAGTCGGGCGCAAGATTAATCGCTTTGGTAAATTCATAATTCCCAGTATACTCCGGGTTGTCCCTAACCAGTTTAATAATATGATTTCCAGAAGTTAACCCTATAACTTCAAGCGGACTGCTATCCGGCGTTACTTTACCCTGATTTTGTTCGTCTAAATAAACAGTTAGTGTGTCTTTGAGTGAATACACTTGAATCGCTGAAACAGCGGGTTTTTCATCTACTCCAAACAAACGTTTTAGTGACCAATTGTATCTATCCCATGGCGACCAAATCGCAATAACTACTAAAAGCAATATTACAGATACAAATATTATACCGCGTTTCATATTTTCCAGAATTTCTGAAATTTAATCGCAACATATTATAACAAGACTGCAAGTCGACGTCGTGGGAATATTTTGAATAAAACTGCAGAGAATTATCTTTTTGAGTATTGAGGTGATTTTCGAGCTTTGCGCAACCCCGTCTTTTTTCTCTCTACCATTCTTGGATCTCGCGTCAGGAGACCGTAAGGTTTTAGCTTTGCTCGAAGAGTGGGATCAAATTTGACTAACGCTCTTGCTATCGCCATTTTTAGCGCGCCTAATTGTCCTATCTTTCCGCCCCCCATAGTTTTTACCGTGTAATAAAACTTTCCTTCTGTTGCTGTTATTTCGAAAGGGATGGATAAAACTTTTTTACTCATAGGGGAAACATATACCTCATTTATATCCTTTCCATTAATTAAATTCTTACCCTTTCCTTCATATAAACGAACAGTTGCAACAGCTTCTTTTCTTCTGCCAAGAGCATAGTAGTACTTTTGGTCCGCTTCGGACAATGTTATTGGTTTTCCTGAAAGATTTTGTCTTGCCATTTTCTAAATCGTAAATAAATTTATACGTAAAGCTTGTTAATCTAGTGTAACCGTTATTGGTTTTTGCGCTTCCTGTTTGTGAGTATCTCCTTCGTACACAAAAAGATTGTTCATTATCTTTTTTCTCATTGTTGTTTTTGGAAGCATACCACTGACCGCTTTCTCAATAATGGTATTTGGTTGGTCCTTTTGCATACGTGCGTAAGGTATCTCCTTTAAACCACCAGGATATCCACTATAACGTGTGTACACTTTTCGTAATGCTTTCCTTGGATGAATATCAACAAGTTTAGAATTGGTTACAATTACTTTATTCTGTGGGACAAGATATCCAACCTGTATTACCAAATCTTTGCCTATCAAAAGACCTGCTACAAAACTAGCAAGTTTCCCTAACCGTACACCTTTTGCGTCAACTATATACCACTTTTCTGTTACCTCTTTAATTTTGATTGAACGGGTTTTCATAATATTTTCTTTATATTTATATTCCTGATCTACTTTTGGCTTTAGTCTTTTCAACTACCTTCCCAGCCTGTCCTTTTCGCAACGAGCCTTCTGAGGTTTCATGCTTTTTCCCACGTAAAAAATCCAAACCAGAGGAAGATTGCTTCTCAGCCTTCTCCGCTTCTAGATCGCTTTTAGTTTTCAGACCTTTACGTTTCGAAATTTCAAAACCGCTTATCATTAATTTAACCATCTCTGCATTATCCCCTTTTCGTCGTGTCAGATTATATAATTCAATATAACCACCCTTCACACTCTTTTTAGCCTTTTCTTTGATTTCTTTTAGATATCCCGCGAGTCGATGATTCCCTAACAGTTTTTCTGTATATCGTTTCGCAAGGAGAGTATCATCGTATCTAGATATAATCCTATCTACATGTGCTTTAATAGCCTTCGCTCTTGCCTTTGTAGTAGTTACGTACTTATGAGTTATCAAATCAACACACATATTTTTGTATGCTGCCCATTGTTGGGATTTACTTGTGGCAAATTTTACTTTATGAACTAGATGTGGCATAGTATTTAACCTTTAATCTTGACATTAAGTTTAACTAAAGCATCTAGAAGCTCTTCGAACGTCTTTTTTCCCATACCCTTAAAGCTTGCTATTTCTGAGCGTGTTTTCCCTTCAAGGGTCATCAAATCCTCAATACCTGAATTCACCAGTGAATTCCTTAATCGTGTTGACAAATCTATTTCATAGACACTTAATGGTTTTCTGTCTGTGACAAGTGTTTCGGTTGGATTGCTTTTCTCAATTTCAATTACCTCGCCACCCATTTGTTCAATTAACCTAGCTACAGATTGATAAAAAACTTGACTTGCTTCTACTAGAGCATCTTTTGGCTTCATCGCACCATTCGTGACTATTTCGAGGTCTATCTGATCCAAATCAGTTTGCTGACCGACTCTAGTTTGGACTACATTTAATCTGACAAACTGAACTGGGCTAAACATGGCGTCAACAGGTATTACTCCAATTTCTTTGCGTTTTGCATCATCGGGAAGTTGATAACCAATACCTTGTTCTATGGTTATTTCTGCATTTAGTTTTGCAGTAGGCAATGTCAAATGAGCTATAACAAATTCCTTGTTCAAAATCTCAATATCAGGGGAAGTTTCAATATCTGAAGCCTTGACTTCAACCACACCATCTTTTTTACCTTTGGCCTTTATATGTAATTTTATTGGATCTTTAGAAAAACTCCTGATAGCCACATTTTTTAAATTCATTACAATAGTGACTATATCCTCTTGAAGACCTTTTATATTCGAATACTCATGCTCCACTCCTTCGATTTTGATAGCAGTAATTGCGGCGCCTGAAATATAACTCAACAGAATTCTGCGCAGGGCATTACCTACAGTTTGACCAAAACCTTTTGGGAGAGGTCGGATCTGATAGACTCCTTTTATTTTTGTTTCTTCAACAGTAGTCACGGAAAATTTTCCTATCTGAAACATGGAGCAATATTAATAATTTAGTAAAAATAATTTTTATCTTGAATAGAACTCAATTATCAACTGTTCATTAATTCCTCTATCACTATCTTTCCTCTGAGGAGAAGTTTTGATCTTTCCTCCATCCGAGTAGGATTCTAACCACAATGGAATTATATAGTTTTTCAAATCCTCGCGAACTATCTTGAAAGCATCCGAATTAATTAATTTATGTGAAACCGTAATCTCATCATTCTCTTTACATGAGAAAGAAGGAATATCAACTTTTTTATTATTAACCTTAATATGCCCATGATTCACGAATTGACGGGCTTGCATTCGCGTTTTTGCCATACCCAATCTATAAACTACATTATCTAATCTCAATTCTAGAAGTTGAAGTAACCGAGAACCTGTATTTCCCTTTGATTTCTGAGCTTGTTCGAAAGTCTTTAGGAATTGCCTTTCAAGTAAGCCGTATGTTCGTTTTACTTTTTGTTTTTCACGAAATTGAATCGCATAGTTTGTAGGTCTGCCTTTAGACGCACCATGCTGTCCGGGTGGTGTAGGGCGTTTCTTCCATTTGTCAGTTCCAAAGAGGGATATATTTTCTCTTCTTTCTAATTTTATTTTTGGTCCGGTATATCTCGCCATTATTTATTAAAATTTATGTGTAAAATTTAATTAAATCAACTTCCTCTCGGTTGTTTTCTAGGTGCACAACCTCCATGTGGAATTGGGGTCACATCCATTAAAGTACGCATTCTTAAACCTGCGGCCCGCATGCCTTTAATCGCAGCCTGTCGTCCCATTCCCGACCCTTCGACCTTTACTGAAGCCTCTACAACTCCATACTTTTTGGCTTTTTCATAAGCATCCTCAGCGGCTTTTGTTGCAGCGTAAGCAGTACTTTTCTTCGTGCCTTTGAATCCCACTACTCCGGCCGAAGAGCTTGATAGTACGCCCCCATCGAGATCACAAAAGGTAATTATTGTATTATTATAAGTACATTTTACATGTACATCAGCCCTTGGCACTATCCTCTTTTCCTTCTTCTTCTCAGGTTTCTTTACTTTTGCTACTACTTTTGCCTTTGTAGTTTTTTCTTTTGCTTTTTCCTTTGTTTTAGCCATGAAAGATCTGGATAAATTCAAAAATAAACTCTCTTTTCTTAATTAAGTTTTAGTGATTTTTGCCTTGAGACCTCCAACTGCCATCTTCTTTCCGCCCTTTCTTGTCATTGCATTTGTTCGAGTTCTTTGTCCGCGGACAGGTAGCCCAACCTTATGTCGTATTCCTCTGTAGCATCGAATATCTCTCAACCTTCGAATATTATTCGAAACTTTCTGCCTCAATTCTCCTTCTACTACAAAATTTTGATCAATTATATTTGAAATATTTGCGAAATCCTTTTCAGTCAAATCCTGCATTTTGGTGTTCGCTTTTACCCTAGCCATTTCTAAAACCTTCTTAGCTGTGGAATGACCTATCCCATGAATATAAGTTAATCCAATATCTATTTTTTTGTTAGTTGGTAAATTAACTCCTGCTATACGTGTCATAAAAATTGAGAATAAATGAAAATTAACCCTGACGTTGTTTATGTTTTGGCTCGGTACAATCAATGAAGACTACCCTTTTACCTGCATTTTTGCCATATCTTCTGCGACGAACTATGACCTTGCATCTAGGGCATCTTGGTTTTACTGACGGTTTTACTTTCATTACCTTAATTATTTACTAATAACGATAAACAATTATTCCTCTGTGTATATCATACGGCGAAATTAGAACGTCAACCTCATCATTTAGTTGAGGTTGTATGTAATTAGTTTTCATACGTCCGGATAAATGACCGCGTATTACAAGGTCCTTACCTTCTAAGCTCACCTTAATATCAAATTCAGGACCATTCGGACCCGAAATCTGCTTCAATACTTCACCCCTGACCTTTAACTTTTTTTTTGGATCAATAACCATTAATTTTGTGACTTTGTGATTATATCAAATAATGCCTCTCTCAACAAAGAGTTTACTCTTATCTATACTGCTCATAACTTTTAGTTACTCGTAATGATTGCATCTGTCTATAGGAACTCAACAATACGGAAACAACAATAAGGAGGCTGGTTCCACCAATCCCTGAGAATAAACCAAAATTCGACAAAACGTAATCTCCTATTAACACACTGCGCAAAAAAGTAGGTACTACCGCAATAAATGCTAAAAACAAAGAACCAACCGCAGTAAGTCTGACCATAACTTCTATTAAATATTTCTTTGTAGATTGACCGGGCCTTATACCGGGTACGAACGCACCGCTTTTTTGAAGATTATCAGCCGTATTCCCGGGTTTCTGAACTACAAAAGCGTAGAAGTACGAAAAGGCAATAATCAATACAAAATATACCACGCTATTACCAATTGAATTATAATCTGTCAAAAAAGAGCTGTTAATCCTTGTCATTATGTTGTAAATTCTGGAACCCTCCTCTACAACCGCAACCATTATTTGGGCTAATACTGTTGGAAATGTTAGTATAGATGAAGCAAAGATGATGGGCATCACACCAGACTGATTCAGTCTAATTGGAAGATAATTTGCTCGGCTACTCGTAATTCTTCGCGCGTATTGGATTAGGATTTTTCTGACAGCCTCATTGATGATCACTATCAGAACAATCATAATAATTAACCAAAATACAAACATCAAAAAAGAAATTGACCCGGGTGAGGTGAGAGCTTGACCTAAGGTTATATCTCCATTAAACAAACTAATCAAAACTGGTTCAATGCCGGATATATCAGTACTAGCTAATCTAGGTAATGAGCTTATAATCCCAAATCCTATCAAAACAGAACTCCCATTTCCTATACCTCTAGTGCTGATTTGCTCACCAAACCACATCAATACTAAGCTCCCAGCAGCGATCGAAGCAACAAATGTTACAGTATCGAGTGTAGATTGCGCTGAGATAATTGTAGATGAAGACGTCAAAAGAATATGTAATACCCACCCCTGAACAATAGCTAATGGGATTGTGAGGTATCTTGTTATCTGATTTAGTATACGTTGACCGCTTTCACCTTCTTTTGACCATTCTTCAAGTTTCGGAATAACTGTTGCAAGTAATTGCACAATGATAGAAGCATTAATATATGCTGAAAGTCCTATCATAATCAAGGAAGGGCTATCTAATCTGCCACCAGTAGCAACGTTGAATATGTTAGTAAGCGGGTTGCCCGCGAATACTTCATTAAATGCAGCAATATCTATACCGGCGGGTGGTATATTGGACAAAAATCTATGCAGAACCAATATACCTAGAGTGAATAATAACCTGCTTCTCACTGCGGGTGAACTTAGTATTTCTTTCGTTTTATGAAACAAAGCCCTCCCTGGGATAAACGATTTTAACTTTTTTATTATTAGATTTTCAGACATCTTCTAATTTCTCTTGAACTAAAGAAATAAACAATTTTATATTACATTTTCGCTGTATCTATGATAACCTTTCCCCCTGCACTTTCAATTTTTGATTTTGCTGAAGCGCTAATATCCAAATTTTCAATTGTTAGTTTTTTTGTAAGAATGCCATTTCCTAAGATTTTGACTCGGAAGGATTTTCCTAGTGGCAAACGATAACCCTTTTGGGTAAGTGTTGAAATATTAACTACTTCCCCCTCAGAATAAATTCCATTTAATTTTGAAATATTCAATTCAATGTTCTTGCTTTTATTCTGTGCCCATCTTCTAGAAAATCCTCTTAGTTTGGGTATTCTCCTAGATAAAGGCATTGAACCTCCTTCAAATCCTTTTCGAGGTGATTTATATCCCGTTCTTGATTTTTGACCTTTTGTGCCACGAGTAGCAGTATGGCCTCCTTTGCCACTTCCATACCCTCTACCAACGCGTTTTGCTTTTCCTTTACTTTTATTTAAACCGAATTTATGCATTGAAATATGATTTAAGTATTATTTATTGGTATTATTTATTGGTATTATTTATGCTTTCGAAACTGTTGGTGTGGCCAGATCTTTTACCTCTTTTTTTTCGG
>JAYRWD010000038.1:0-12320 GCA_041918255.1 Candidatus Dojkabacteria bacterium | reverse complement strand
GGAAAAAATTGAAGAATTGAAACTAATAAACGGAAATTTAGAGAAGGAACTAAAGATTAGAGAGGAAAAAATTGAAGAATTGAATGAAAGTTTTGAAAGAGAATTAAAGACTAATGAAGAAAGAATTAAAAAATTAATACGAAAAAATTCGGAACTCAATAATGAATTATCAATCTGTACAGAAACCATTCAAAAACAACAAGAAGAGTTGCTTCAATATAAAAACGCTTTAAATAATACCCTTGAATCATTGAGTTGGAAAATAACATATCCTCTAAGGTTTATAGGTTCAACTTTAATTTTCATTAGAAAATTACTGTTAAATCTAAGACCAACTTTTTTAAAAGTATCACTTGGCCTTAGATATTTATATGCTTTTGGACCGAAAAAGTTTATTTATAAATTTTATGAACTTTTCTTCTTTAGGAAAGATGGTTTTAATACATTTTCTGAATGGATAGAAAAGAATGAAAAAAAGATTATTGAAAACGAATTTAAAAACCGAATAAAATTTAATTTTAACCCGAAAATAAGCATACTTATTCCAGTATATGAAGTTGAGCCTAGATGGTTAGAAAAAGCTATTTCATCTGTGGTAAATCAGACATATGCTAATTGGGAGCTTTGTATACACGATGACTATTCTCAAAAATATAGGACAAAAATTCATAAAATATTAGAAAAATATTCTAAGAAGGATAAAAGAATAACGTACTCAATTTCAGATAAAAATCAACATGTTTCATTAGCAACCAACGAAGCTTTTAAACTTGCAACAGGTGATTATGTTACCTTTCTTGATAACGATGATGAAATTCCAGAATATGCATTACACTTCTTTGTAAAGGAATTAAATAATAATCCAAAGCTTGAGTTTATATATTCAGACGAAGATAAAATCACAACTGATGGTCAAAGGTGTGAACCAATATTTAAACCAGATTGGTCACCTGACACCACTCTTTCAATGATGTATACCACTCATTTATCAATGTATAAAAAGGATCTTTTTGAAAAACTTGGAGGATATAGAAAAGGGTTTGAAGGGAGCCAAGACTATGATTTCCTCCTAAGAGCCACAGAAATAATTTCCGAAAAAAATATCTCTCATATTCCTGTGATTCTTTATCATTGGAGACAAGTCGAAGGATCGACTTCCTTAATCTATAGTTCCAAACCATACTCTTTAACAAGTTCCAAGAGAGCACTCACTGAGGCACTAAAAAGAAGAGGCATTTTAGCTTCAGTATCCGAGGGACTAGCAGAGTGTACTTTTCGAGTTAAAAGAGAGATTAAAGGAAATCCTTTAGTATCCATAATTATTCCGACATATAATCAAAAAGAATTAATTAAAAGATGTATAGATAGTATATACAAAAAGACCAACTACAAAAACTTTGAAATCATTGTGGTAAATAATAATTCCGATGACAAAAGAACACTTAATTATCTAAAGGCTACGAGCAATAAATTCAAAGTAATTGATTACCCTCACAAATTTAATTTTTCAGCAATAAACAATTTTGCTGTTCAGCATGCAAATGGGGAGCATGTACTGCTTTTGAATAATGACACTGAAATAATAAGTAGTGAATGGCTACGCGCAATGCTAGAGCAATCCCAAAGACCTGAAATAGGTGCCGTTGGTGCAAAACTTCTCTATCCTGACAATTCAATACAACATGCAGGTGTAATTCTAGGTATTGGTGGAGTTGCTGGTCATTCTCACAAATTATTTGATGCTAATTGCTCTGGATACTTAAATAGAATAAATGTAATTCAAAATATCTCTGCTGTAACAGGTGCATGTCTCATGGTCAAAAAAGATTTGTATAAAGAAGTTAAAGGTTTAGACGAAGAAAATCTCGCTATTGCTTTTAACGATATAGACTTTTGTTTAAAACTGATGCAAGCTGGCTATAAGAATATTTACACTCCTTATGCAAAGCTTTATCATCACGAATCAAAAACCAGAGGTGCTGAAAATACTCCGGAAAAGCAAAAAAGGTTTAATGGTGAAATTAAGTATATGAAATCAAAATGGAAGAACCATCTAAGAAAAGATATATATTATAATCCAAATCTTACAACAGATCATGAAAACTTTAGCATTGCGAATTAAAAAATTCTTGTTTCAAAGATTTTTTAAAAACCCTAAATCGTTTGAAGTAAAAAGACAATTTCCAACCTGTACAATTGATAGTATAGAATTTACAGCGTATGGCTTGATAAAAGTGCTAGGCTGGACCATATCAGAAGGATCATTACCGAGTATTAGTCTAATGATTAACAATAGGTCTCTCCAGACAAATGAATATCATAGAGTAGCAAGACATGACGTATCAAGTATTTTCAATCTTACAGACTATAATTGTGGGTTTGAAGCAGAATTTTTATTAGAGAAAGCCTTACACAACAACATTGTAAAATTAATGCTTGATAACTCTCCTATTTGGGAAGAAACGATTAGTCATGAATTTGTGATCCCCGATTATTCCTCCTTATTTTCAACAACTGCCACCTTACATAGAGATAATATTTACTCTTATGGACCACCCAATTCAATCCTTTCTGATGATGTATTAAACGTTATTTTTAACTCCATTGAGAAAGACAATGTGGTACTTGATCTAGGATGTGGCAATGGGACTCTAGTACAGCTCATAAGAAATAAAGGTATCGAATCTTATGGTATCGAGATTGATCGCGATGATATCAGGAAATCAATTCGACCTGATGTTAGAAGCTATATAACTTTGTATAAAGGAGGAAATAAGTTACCTTATGCCGATCTTCAGTTTGATGTAGTTATAGCCAGTGAGGTGCTTGAACACATAACTGAATTTGAAAAAATAGTAAAAGAAGTCCATAGAATTAGTAAGAAGATCTTTGTCCTGACGGTTCCCGATATATCGTCAATTCCGAGAATGCATCGCTTTAGGATAGTTCCCTGGCATTTACTCGAATCAACTCACTACAACTTTTTTACCGAAAACAGCCTTAGAAAACTTTTATCTCCATTCTGGAAAAATCTAAATTTCATTAAGATCGGTGATATGTATATTAACGGTGATATAATCAAAAATAATATTGCTGTAGTCTGCACCAACAAATTAGAAAGAAACCGCTAAACCAAGAATATTAATGCACGTATTAAACTGACATGTCAAAAGAAAACAAAATCGATAAAAATAATCTCTCGTCTGATCACTTCAATGGATTATTTACTCAGTACAATTTAAGGGTATTCTGTGCGACTTTAATTTCTTTGATTATCTGTGCACAACTCTATCCCTTATTATTTCAGCACCTAGCTTTAGATAATTTCAAACTAAGAACAATAGGCGCATCAGTATTACAAAACTATAGCGTCAGTACAAGGGTTCTACTATATCTCTCAATTTCACTGAGTCCCATTTTATTTTTCTCGTTTTTTAACTATATTCTCTCACACACCTTCAAACTGATATTCGAAAGGGATAGCTCGATTTTAATTAGATTATCAGAAATTACATTTGTTATTTCCATCATCCATTTAATTACACACGATTCATTCATCTCCAGTTCTTTGTTTATCCTTTATGGCTTGATTCTGACATTATTTGCAAGTTGGTCGTTTGAATATAGTTCCTTAAAGCTCGGGTTCAAATGGCAAGAGAAGATCATAAGCCAGAAGAGCTTCAAAATCATAATCTTTCTGACAAGCATAAACTTAGCACTTCTAACGCAACTGATATTCTTTAATACCTTTGATTTAAACCCAACATTCTTAGGATTAGTATGGATATTTAATTTTATATTAATTATCCTAGCAAACTCTACCAAAAAGGTTGATAAGTTTTTTTTCAGACTTATGCCTCTTAATGCTTTGTGTATTTTACCAGTGATTGCTAATGAATTACAGTTTACACTAGCTAGCTACATCAATAACCCCTTATTATTACTTCTATTCCTTGGATTAATACCTATAATCATCAGTATAGCGATGAAACATAGGGAAACAGATGAAAAGCACAGAATGGAACTGATCGGAAAAGTTTTGATCCCACTCAATCTCGTTGGTGTCACACTCATTACGTTTTATCAAGAAACCATAAATATTGTAGGCAAATTAGATTTATTCCACCTTGGGGAAGCAAACTTACCAGTTCATCAACTTATAAATTTTGGGAAAATCCCATTTCTCGAAATTTTTCCGACACATGGTTTATCAAACTTGATGCCGCAACTGCTCTTTGGCCTTTTTAATGGGTTCAATCCACTTGAAGGCTTTATTTGGTTTCGATTTATGTATGTGATTTTAGTTATTCTTTTCTATTTTTTGTTAGTGAAAGGTCTGCGATTCTCTTTTCTTACTGCATCACTAATTACTCTCTTCTTACCAATCAATTATTTCTTTAATCTCTACTATGCGTTTGCGATCATATTTTTCCTTTCAATTAAATATGTATTCAAATCGAATCCAGTAAGTTTGAAGTCCCTACTCGTAATAGCCGCAACTAATCTGATTACAATTTTATGGAGACTAGATTTTGGAATTGCTTCAGTTCTAGTTACAATGTTCTTATACACATTTTATCTTCTCAGGACACATACATTGCTTGTCAAAAAAACCTTATTCTTCGTATTATTCAGTGTTGTTTCTATTACTGTCTTATCTATAATAATCCGATTAATTCCAGATCTAAATAAGATAGTGCAGAACATGATAATCTTTTCGACATTTCAAAACGAAAGTATGGGAATCTCAGAATTCTCAAGTGAAAATTTTATGAAAGACAGTTTTCAATACCTTATACTTCCAGCTATTAGTGTACTGTATCTCATTATTTTTGCATTAAAGCCCCAACAAAAGCGTAAAATTAAAAGCGTTGAGTATATGCTGATAGCAATAGCAATGTTTTCCTTGATTGTTTCGACTCGTTCCCTCCAAAGACATTCCCTTATAGAGGGCGTATCCTATAATTATTTATTTGTATTTTTACTTATCTGTTTACCAATATTTATTTTCCACTATAGTGATTCATATAAATATTTGATCGCAAGATATGCTTTTTATGTATTCAGTATTTTTGCATTTATGATTCCATTAGGGGATCCTAACTACAGCGTGATCAATCTCAACACGCTACAAGATAAAATCTCGACTAATCTTGTAAACAGCTTCACAAAATTTAAATTTTATAATTGGTCGGAAAACGAGAGAAGGATAAAAATTACTGGGGACGCATCAAATTATTCAGAAATTGTGGAATTCCTCCAGGCTGAATTGAAAAACAAACAAACATTTTACGATCTTTCCAATGCAACTCTGTTATATGTTCTAGCAAATAAAGAATTCCCGACATATATTATTCCCTCAATCTATCACACTTCCGACCTTCTTCAGAAAAATGTAATATCGGACTTAATCGCATTGAAGAAAGAAAATAGATTACCCCTTGTAATTTTCAAACAAGGCAGTGGATGGGACGCAGTAGACGGGGTTGACTCTGAAGTGAGAAGTTACAAAATAGCAGAATATATTTATACGAACTACATCCCCTATAGAATAGTTGGAACGTACCAAGTATGGTCAGAAAAAATAAACGAGGGTATTACACCAGAATTCGAATTCGATCAAAAACTCAACCTAGGTTACCTACCCTTTCTCTGGGCTAATTACGACAAGAAAACCCAAAAAAATAATCTGAAGAGACTTATACGCAGTGATTCCAATATACTTTTGTTTGATAAAATACCCCAATTTGACACAACAAGCGGTAATTATATAGAATTTATAGTAAAACCATCAAAAGGTGGAGTTGCACGACTATTTATGGATGACAATAATGATGACTTTATTCAATTCAAGATAATAGAAAGCAATAAGTCCGAGAAATATTTAATCAGAGTATCGATGCTCTACAATTGGTTTAGACAACCCAAAAAGATTACGCTTGAAGGAAAAGGGTTCATGATCGAAAGTCTAAGCCTCTTAGAAGGTGATTAATTTTTAATTGGAATAAAACAAATGAAAACAGCACTTATCGGGTACACAGGTTTCGTTGGAACAAACATCAATAACCAAAACAAATTCACCAAATTATACAATACAAGAAATATCAACGAAATAGTCGGGGAAGATTTTGGTTTGATTGTTAATGCTGGTGTGAGAGCGGTTGTTTGGATTGCTAACCAGAATCCCGAGGAAGACTTAAACGCAATCAAAGACCTTACACGACATATAAAAAAGACCAGAACAAAATTTATAGTCCAAATATCTACTGTAGATGTCTACCCGACTCCAATTGGTCAAGATGAAGATTCCGAAATTAACATGAAGGATTTAAAGCCTTATGGTAAAAATCGCCTTTGGTTAGAACAGTGGGTTGAATCCGAATATCCTAATAATCACTTAATTATTAGACTCCCAGCACTATTCGGGCAAGGCCTCAAAAAAAACTTCCTTTATGATCTAATCTATAGAGTGCCTCCAATACTTCAGGAAGACACATATAACAATCTAAGAAGTAATCTAAGCAAGGTTGAAATTGAACTGTTAGATAGTTGTTATAAATTAACCGAATCGAACACTTACAATCTAGCAATCGGACCCGAAGACAAAAACTTTGCTGAGCTGAAAAAATTACTACTTAATAATTCTATCGATAGCCTAAACTTTACGAATAGCAAAAGCGAATTTCAATTTTACGACCTTAAAGATCTATGGAACCATATACAGATCTGTTTACAAAATAATCTGAATCTTGTAAATCTTGTGACCGAACCAATCAGCGCACACGAACTCGCGAAAAAAATATTTAAGATCGACTTCATAAATCAAAATGCTACCTTACGAAAATATAATATAAAAACAAAGTACTCCAGTATCTTTGGGGGAAAAACCGGATATATCAAATCTAAAGAAGAAGTTTTTCATGATCTTATCTCTTATGTCAATATGACTTAGATGAAACTATCAATTTCCAATATCGCGTGGAGTCCAGAGAATAATAAGAGCGTATATACTTTATTAAAGCATCACGGTGTCAATGCGATAGAAATTGCCCCTACCCTTTCCTTTAATGGTACATATACGCCCACTAGTTCCGAAATAAAGAAATATCTAGACGTTCTGGAAAAGTACAATCTTGCTATCTCTTCCATGCAATCACTTTTGTACGGTAAAGATAATTTAAAGTTATTTGATTCGCTCAATTCGAGAACCGATTTGAAAACCCACTTAGAACAAGTAATAAAACTTGCAAATAGTTTAAACTGTACAAACATAGTTTTTGGATCACCAAAAAATCGAAATATTGAAATGTTGCAATTTCAAGAAGCCGAAACCATTGCACTAGATTTCTTCAACGAAATTGGAAAAATTGCAGCTAAACACAATATTAATTTCCTGATAGAACCAAATCCAAAAGAGTATGGCACGAATTTCTTAAATACTACGCTTGACACAATCGAATTCTTGACTAAACTAAATAATCCAAATATCGGTCTCAATTTAGATATGAGTACTGTTATGATAAATAAGGAGGACCTTAATGAAGTATTTAAGAATTCAAAGAATTTTATCAAGCATGTACACCTAAGCCAGCCATTTCTGAATCCGATTTCTAACGCTGAAAGTTTGGCTCTTTACACCGAACTTATCAATCGCTTACTGGATAATAACTATAAAAGCTACGTTTCGATAGAGATGAAGAAATCAGCAGAGCCAGCACAGGAGATAAAACTGATAGAAGCTTCTCTCATATTTATCAAAAAAATATTGGAGTGAAGCTGAGACAAATACCCAAATACAAAATAATCGAGTTTAGACCCCAAAAAAGTGAATATTGTATATGTATTCCTGTCATAAATGAAGGAGATCGAATACATGCTCAACTAAAACGTATGTTGCCTATTTCGAAAAATGTTGATGTCATAATTCTTGATAAGGGAAGTACAGATAATAGTCTCGAAAGTAATTTCCTTAGGGAAATGAACATCAAAGCTCTAATGATCAAACAAGATCAAGGAGGTCTTAGCGCGCAGCTTCGAATGGGATATCACTATGCTTTAGAAAAAAATTACAAGGGCGTAGTCACCATAGACGGAAATAATAAAGATAGTGTCGAAAACATTTATGATTTCATTGATCAATTAGAGGGTGGATACGATTACGTTCAAGGTTCTAGATTTATTAAAGGAGGAAAGGCAATAAACACGCCACTTATGAGATACTTTGCAATAAAGCTTATTCACGCCCCAATTGTTTCAATCCTCTCAAAATATAAATATACAGATACCACAAATGGCTTTAGAGGATATTCAAAAAAACTCCTCTCCGATGAAAATCTCTCAATTTTTAGAGATGTCTTTGACACTTACGAATTACTGCCATATATAGCATGTAACGCCCCAAAGTATGGTTTCAAAGTCATCGAGATTCCAGTTACACGAGCTTACCCAACACATGGTAAAATTCCAACGAAGATTAACATAATTGGTTATCTGAAACTTCTGATTATTCTCTGGAAGATTGCTATAAATAAATACAATCCACAGTAACTTTATGAAAAAGCTACAATCTGACTATCTAATCATTGGAGCCGGTATGTTTGGTCTGCACTCGGCCCTTCTACTTGCAAAGAAAAAACTAAGAGTAGTCATAGTAGAGAAGCAAGCACATCCCTTTACCCAGGCATCATATGTTAATCAAGCCAGAGTGCATCTAGGATACCATTATCCTCGTAGCCTCACAACAGCAAAGAAGTGTCTCTCCTACTTTGACAAATTTGTAAAAGACTTCGAATTTGCAATCAACTCAAATTTCAAAAAAATATATGCTGTCTCAAAAGACTTTTCATATACTTCAGCTTTAAATTTTCGTAATTTCTGTGATCGGCTTAATATACCCCTAGAAGAAATTGATGGGACAACACTATTCAAGGATGGAAGCATTGAGGCAGCCTTTTTGACAAAAGAATATGCTTTTGACGCTGAGAAAATATGCTCATACTATATTAAATTATTGGAACAATTGCATGTTAAAATTATTTATAATGAAAATCCCCTTGATGTCAAAATAGTAGGTGACCAATACCAGGTCAAAACCCAACAACACGAGATCGTAACCTCAAACCTGATCAACGCTACATATGCTAGTATAAATGAAATACACCAATTATTCGGATTTCGCAAATTAGACCTAAAGTTTGAGTCTTGTGAAATAATATTATGTCGCCCGAATGAAAGACTAAAGAATTACGGCATAACCATTATTGATGGGCCATTTGTTTCACTCATGCCCTTTGGTTTGACACCCCATCATTCCTTAACGGCGGTAATGTATACACCACATAACGAATCATTTACTAATAATGCTACCCTAATAAAAGAAACAAATTTTGTATATATGGATAAACTGGCAAAGAAATACCTAAACGAATCCTTTTCATATACATATGCAAAATCTCTATATACAACGAAAGTTGTACCTCAAAGTTCAGAAGTCGATGACTCGAGACCAACCATCATAAAACAATTACATAAGTCGCCGAATTTTTGGACCGTTTTTTCCGGCAAAATTAATACTATTTATGATTTAGATGTTCTAATCCCATGAATGACAAAGCATTTCTTTCGGTAACAATTTACTCAAAAGACAATTTCGAGGCTGTTCAAAAAACTCTAAAAAGCTTGGGTAAATACTTTCAAGATAATAACCATAATTTCGAAATAATAGTTATTGACGACTCTTCGACAGACAACCATGTTTCAACCTTACAAGAGATTACTTCAACAAACAATCTAAATATTATATTAATACAACTACCCTGGCATCATGGTCTGGAAAGGTCTATGTTAGCAGGAGTTGATATCGCAATGGGCGATTTTATAATTGAAATTGACTATCCAAGCTCTGATATAACACCAGCAATGTTTGACAACCTTTATCAGACAGCCGCAAAAGGATTTGATATTGTGTCTCTTGGGACTTCAACAAATGGGAATCTTTCAAAAATTTTTTACACCGTGATTAACAAATATTCCAATCTTAATTTTGAGCTCAAGAACGAAATTGCGCGGATACTATCCAGAAGGGTGATAAATAAAATTTCTGGAATCAAAAATAGATATCTCTATAGAAAAATCCTTTATAAATCCACTGGTTATCCTTCTAAGTATATTGAAATAGACTCAGCAAATCTACAATCAATCCAACAAAAATTTACCTACAGGATCGATTTAGCATTAAACTTGCTTTTTACTTTTACCAATATACCACTTTACTTATCACTTTCCCTTTCACTCATATTCACCATATTTTCAACTACAAGTGCTATTTATGCTATCTTTGTCTACTTTTTGTATGACAGAGTCATAGAAGGGTGGACAACGATAATGCTCCTCGTATCGTTTGGATTGGCCGGTTTATTTCTGATAACCGGAGTAATTCTGAAATATTTAGGCCTAATACTCAATTATCAAAAAACTGATGCGCCTTATGTAGTAAAATCATTGAAACGCTTGACTTAAATCCGACCGTAAATAACTACACTTATGCCCCCCATAATCATCATAAACTGGAACGGATACAAGGATACATGCGAATGTTTGGATTCGTTTCTATCTTTTTACAGATCAAAGGTTTTCCTGATCGACAATGGATCAGACAATGATGAAGGAATCAAATTACAACAAAGATATCGCGACAATGTAAATATCAAGATTATTTTGAATAAAGACAATCCCGGATTTACAAAAGGAAATAATCAAATCTTGACCACATTACTCAGCAAAGAAAAGTTTGAATATATCGCATTACTCAATAATGACACAGTTGTAGACCCGGAGTGGCTCACTAACCTCTATAAACAAGCCTTGGAAAAAAAAGCGGACCTAGTTTCCAGCAAAATGATTAATTACAACGATAAGAACAAAATTGACAACACCGGTCACCTTTTTCTTAATACTGGAGAAGCTTTACCCAGATCAACCGGGGAGATGGCAAACCAAAACGTAAACGGCTCAAACTGGGGTCCATGCGCTGGCGCTTGCCTCTACTCCACTAAAATGCTTCGTGCAATAGGCTTATTTGACGAGTTTTTCACAACAGGCTACGAAGACGCAGAACTTGGTTTGCGAGCCATCCTGGCAGGCTACAAGTCAATATACGCCCCTGACGCAGTGGTATACCACAAAGGTGGAGTCTCTATAGATAAAATTCGAGATCTGGAATACGCAATTAAATTACATGAAAACATACTCTATACCTATTTCAAACTCATGCCATGGCCGGTAATACTTGTAAACGCTCCTTTCATACTGATCAAGTACGCTGGAATCACACTAATTGCCCTTTTAACGCTGAGAATCCGGCTACTTAAGGTCGTATACGTATCGACTTGGCGACTGCTAACGCGGGATAGGAAAATATTACTGAAAGCCAGAAAAGACTTCGCGCCCCTTCGCAAACTCACTTCTTGGCAAATACTTCGCAAACAAACATTTTTCCTCAAATATTATTGGAAATATTTCTCGAACTATGTACTGAAAAACAAAAAAACAGTGTTCGAGAAATAACTTCTCTACTCCTCTCACAATAGCCAGAGAAGCCCACATTTAGATTTTCCAACTAATTGGCTTTATGCGAAGCTACACTTACTATGCCACCTTGAGCGCCAGCAGGCGGGTGTCGAATAGTAGGGACGTTGTATTGTCGCACTTCGACAAGCTCAGTGTGACACCCACCCGTTTTTATTACTGAGTTTCATATAAAGCCTAATATCTATAGATCAATTGAATGGTCTAAAACAATATGCTACTATATGTACATACTTAGGTACATAGTTGAAATGAAAAACGTATCCTTTTCCTATGCAAGAAAAAAACTCAAAGATACCATTGACTACGTCTGTGAAAACAATGCGCCGGTCTTGATTACGCGCGGTAAGAAACCAGCCGCGGTGCTTATGTCCCTTGAAGATTTTGAATCGTACGACGAAACAGCCTATTTGCTAAAAAGTCCAGCTAATAGAAAACATCTCATGGAATCCTTAGACCAAGTTAAAAAAGGTAAATACGAAGAACACAATCTGATGAGAGCTTAATGTGAGAATACTTTGGACAGAAAAGGCTTGGAAAGACTATGTCTACCTAAAGAATACAAACGCGACCATTATAAATAGAATAAACATACTTCTTGACGATATCTGCATCCATCCCTTCGAGGGTATCGGAAAACCCGAATCGCTTCAAAGAAATTTAAAGGGCTACTGGTCAAGACGTATTAATAAAGAACATCGTCTAGTATACCAAATTACCCCCACAGCGATTAT
>JAYRWD010000037.1:0-7980 GCA_041918255.1 Candidatus Dojkabacteria bacterium | reverse complement strand
ACACTATGCGATAATCTCTTATATTTTTTCATAACTCCTCCTGGAACTTGCCTTTCAGGAGGAGTTATTTATTTTACTCTACCGGTAAACCCTCTTGAGCGCTCACCGCCATAGGCGGTGGATATCTTTTAGATTATACATGGATTTTGCGCTTGAGGGGATTCGAACCTCTATCGTTTCCTTCGGAAGGAAATATTCTATCCATTGAACTACAAGCGCAGGCAGATCAATTATAGCTTTAGTAACAGAACAACCGAAATTATCACGCAAAAAACTTTTGTCAACCCGGACCGTGTTATACTTTTTCTATCCTAATTTAGTTTTAAATTTACTTAGATGTCAAAGTCTTTAAATGATTTCCTAAATTATGTAAAGGCTAGAAATCCAAATGAGCCCGAATTTTTGCAAACAGTAGAGGAAGTAACAGGTAGTGTCTGGGATTATGTTCAAAATAACTCAAGGTATAAACAAGCAAATATCTTGGAACGAATTGTTGAGCCGGAAAGGACCGTATCATTTCGAGTGGTATGGCTGGATGATAAAAATAATGTACAGGTAAACAAAGGGTATAGAGTGCAATTTAATAGTGCCATTGGTCCATACAAGGGAGGTCTTCGTTTTCATCCTACAGTAAATCTGAGTGTTCTAAAATTTTTAGGTTTTGAACAAACTTTTAAAAATAGTCTCACTGGACTTCCCATGGGTGGAGGGAAAGGCGGAGCAGATTTTGATCCAAAAGGGAAAACAGATGTGGAAGTCATGAAATTCTGCCAAGCCTTTATGAATGAGCTATACAGACATATTGGTCCAAATTTAGATGTACCTGCTGGGGATATGAATGTTGCTGGTAGAGAAATCGGTTACTTATTTGGTCAATATAAGAGGTTGAAAAATGAATTTACGGGGGTATTTACAGGAAAAGGCTACAATTGGGGTGGAAGTTTGATTCGTCCTGAGGCAACAGGATATGGTTTGCTTTATTTTGTACAAGAAGCACTTGCTTTGAAAGGAGAACAATTAAAGAATAAAACTATACTTGTATCGGGTGCTGGAAATGTAGCACAGTATGCAGTTGAAAAGGCTATCCAATTTGGATGTAAGGTGTTAACCATGTCTGATTCTGATGGAACCATATACGATCCAGATGGTTTTGATCCAGATAAACTTAGCTATGTAATGAGGTTGAAAAATATTGAAAGAGGTAGGATTAGCAAATATGCAACAAAATTTAAAAAGGCAAAATACTTAGAGAATAGATCCCCCTGGAAAAACATAAAAGCCGATATCGCATTGCCTTGCGCAACTCAAAACGAGCTAGATATAGAAGATGCAAAGGTATTGGTAAAAAATAAGGTTATGCTTGTGGCGGAAGGTGCTAATATGCCGTCGACAAACAAAGCCATAGAATTATTTACACAAGCAAATATTCCTTTTGGACCTTCAAAGGCTTGCAATGCGGGTGGTGTCGCTACTTCAGGTTTAGAGATGACGCAGAATAGTATTCGTTTACAGTGGAGTAGGGACGAGGTAGACGAAAAACTACGCAGTATCATGCAAGAGATACATCACAAATGTGTAGAATATGGAAAAGAAGGAAAAAGAATTAATTATTTGAAAGGCGCTAATCTTGCTGGTTTCATAAAAGTAGCAGATGCCATGCTAGATCAGGGCATAGTTTAATCCACAAAATACATTATGAGAAAAAAAATTCTGATAATTAATGCAAATTCGAAAATTGGTAGCTTAACAGATTCATTAGCATCAGCATACATTACTGGCGCTAAAAGATCAGGAGCTGAAATACAATCATTAGTGTTAAGAGAACTTAATTTGTCGCTAGACTATCAAGGAGGTAAACAATCTGATGAAACACCAAAAAATATTCTAAAATATCAAGAGTTAATGTTGTGGGCCGAACATATCGTATTTATATATCCAGTTTGGTGGGGCACTTATCCCGCTCTGCTTCAACTATTTCTTGAAAAAACACTTTTATCGGGATTTGCGTATAAATTCAACTCAAAGTATTCTATCGCAAAACTGTTAAAGGGAAGGTCGGCAAGACTTATTCAGACTTCTGGTGGTCCCTGGTGGGCAGCTAAGGTATTATTTGGAACGCTTTTATATCTTTATCCGGGCGAAATAGCCCTTAAAAAGACAGCATTACAATTTTGCGGGATTCGTCCTGTTCGCATCACTAGATTTACAGATATTGATTCGTATGTAGATAAAGCTAGAATTAAAAAAATTATTGATAAAGTTCAATTAATGGGCGCTAATTTTGAGTAAATCAATTTGAACAGAGCAATACTTTAGTATAAAGAGAGAATTAACAATAAATCTAATATTTTGATTAAGTAATTTCTAATAATGTACTAAAATTAGTTATTAATTTTTTTTAAACTAAAATTATGGACCTTGGAAAAGCGTTTAATTTTTTCTGGAAATCACCACTAAGAAACCACTCCATATTCAGAATATTTTTGTATATACTTCTCTACTTTGTGCTTATGGTAGGAATGTATGTGCCATTTATCTTGCTAAGTTCGAGTTCGAGCCAGGACAATTTTAATAGCTCCGATACAACCACAACTATATTTCTTGGTATTTCTATCCTACTCTTAATTATTTATACTCTCCTAGCTACTTTTGTATCGTTTACCATTATGGGTATAAAAATCCAAAATACCTTGTATCTAATTCGCTCAAAACTAAAGGAAACCAGCTTTGATGAGTTGCCAACTTTCAAATTAAAAGAAACTATTCGGATTGGTTTCAAATATTACGTCTTAATGACCTTCTATGCCTTACCATTTATAATTTTGTATTTAATTACCTTTGTCCCACTTGTTTTCATGAGTGCGAATCAAGATAAAAACCCCGAGCCTCTAACAGTGGTTTTATTTATTCTGGGTTCATGTCTTCTATTTATACTCATACTACTTTACGCACTATTTGTATTAATGCCCGGTAAAATTTGTCTTGTGGATATTATCGAAAAACATGGGTTTCGGAAGGCTTTTGATATATCATATTTTCTTCATGAGTTGAGAAGCCATTTGAAGGACTATTTTGTTCAGGGCATTATGACTATTGTTCCATATTTGATCCTATATGTTATTTACCTTTTTAATATGTTACTAGTATTAATTTTGATTGGGTTCTTATTTATACCGCTTATATTTGTTATGTTTATCATTACGATTCTTTATGTCGAACCTCATCTCATTGCGCAAGCTGTGCTAAAAAACCGCGAAAACCCATTAAACTTATAACTTTATAATTCCAATGGTTAAGTCCTTTAAAATTAAAAATCCTTATCGTTCTGACCAAGAAGTAAAGCAAGATGTATATATAGGAGAAGATTTGACACTTGATTATTCAAATTCTCCCTGGATCGCCTTGGACACCGAATATCTTTCATTTAACCCACTGCAAGATAAATTATGCGTTATTCAAATAGCTTCAAGAGAAAATTCTGGTTCAGAAAGTACAAGAGTTGAAATTATCTGGGTATTTTGCAAAGAGAAAGCTTCAAAACTATCTCAATTACTGGTTGAACCGAAGATAGAAAAACTTTTTCATGTTTATTCGTCAGATGTACCGAGGTTAGAACGTTATTTGGGCGAAAGATTGCGTGGCAAAATTTTTGACACTAAAGTTGCGGCTAAGATTGCTTGGACCAATACAACAGATTATTCTATGAAACATCTTGTGCGAATGTTTTGTGATCCAAACTTTGAACAGATGGATAATGAGAAAGGTCTAAATGACTGGGATATAGGACCTGAAAACTGGTCAAACCAACAAATTTACTACATGGTACAAGATGTTATCTATCTGGACGCTCTCCGAGAAAAGCTAATTGAAATGGCTAAGCGAAGGGGTACGTTTGAATTACTTAATGAGGTTATGGATACATTACCGGCTATTTCGCAACTTTACAAGAAGGGATACAACGAAAACGTACTGTCCTATTAGATACATCTTCAACTGTTACTACGTTTGATTTGCCTATTCTGAAGCAAAAATATTGATGGGATTATTCCCAAAAGCGCGACGCTCCCAGAAACTAAGATCAATGTTGTAAACCCGCCAAAGTTTTCTACAATTATTCCACCCATTGCGGTGGAGAATGCCACAGTAAGATTAGTCAAGACATCATAGACGCTATATTCAGTTCCCTCTTTTCCTTTATCTAGGTATTTTGCGAATGTTTTTCGCCATGCTGGAAGATTAATCGCAACTCCAGTTCCATATAGTAACTGAACAAGATACAACTCATAGGGCTGATCTACCCATAAATAGGCAAAAATTGAAATTGAAATTATGATTGAACTTATCCCAACGGCCACTGTCTCATCGATATAACCTTTATGTTTATCCAGAAATCGGGCTATTGGGATTTGAAATAATGATCGTCCTATCCAATAGAGTGCCATTCCAAAGGCAATTACTTCGAAGCTATTCTCCACAAGTAGCCGTTGTTGTAAAAAAATTGCGAGGAGGGCAAGAAGCATATCATAGCCACCCCAGATCATCATATCTGACAAAGTCAAAAATCGAATCACGGGATTTAATTTGCTTAGCTCCATCTCTTTTAGATCCTCTTCGATTTTTTCAAGGCTAAAATTCATTGTTTATTTAGCATAAAATAATACTATACATATTATATTGTTTATCAAAAAAATAAAATCTCTTAAATCAAAGTGATTTGGTAAGTTGCAAATTTAGTAACAATTTAATGTATAATACTTACACAGTTTTCAATTGGGGCTATAGCTTAGCTGGTAGAGCGCTTCTATGGCATAGAAGAGATCAGGGGTTCGAGTCCCCTTAGCTCCACCAAAATAAATAATTTTAAAATATCGAAGATCAATACTCAAAGAAGTAAAGAGGTAGAATAGAAGCGATGCTGTTGATCGAACACATATAAAATCTTTAATAATCGACTATTTAAGTATTAAATTAATACTATTAATAATAAATTCTAAATATTGATTATTGTTTATTGACTATTGCACATTGACTATTGATTATTGAGTACTTTTTGTGTTCGCGACAAATCGGGGCTGTAGCTTAACTGGTAAAGCGCCTCATTCGCATTGAGGAGACCGGGGGTTCGAATCCCCTCAGCTCCACAAGAAAATAACTTTAGAATATCAAAATTCAATACTCAAAAAAGTAGAATATAAGAGCAATGTCGTAAACCAAATACACATAAAATCTTTAATAATAGACTGTTTGAGTATTAAACTTTTTCTACTACTAATAAATTTTGATATTGATAATTGACAATTGACTATTGTATATTGCACATTGATAATTGATAATTGACTATTACCACTATTCGGAGCTATGGCTCAGCTGGTTAGAGCGTTCCCTTCACATGGGAAAGGTCGGAGGTTCGAGTCCCCCTAGCTCCATAGTATTTGTTTTGTGCTATAATTCCTTGAAAATTTCCTAGTTAACTTTATTTCTATATTTTTATGACAAGAAGGCTTTACTCGATGTTTGCCCTTATAACTGCCTTGTCGATCTTTGCCCAGCAGATCCTTCCTATAGTACTAGTGAAAGCCCAAGACTTAGAAGGTACTGTGCCTCAAATAGAGGAAACGGTTTCAAATGACGATCAAATTACTTTAGTAACAGAAGGTGAAGAAACTACACCAGAAATAGATACCGAACCTACGGAATTAGAGGTTGTTCCAGTTACTCCAGAAGTAACTGAAGAATCGAGCGAGGAAAATCCCGTAGTTGACGAAGAAACAACTGAGCCAGAAAAAGTACCTACATTTGTGACAGAAGAAACAGCTACAGATGAGAATATATGCCTTGCTGATACCGACGAAACTTCCTCTGATTTAGTGGATGCGGAAAATAACAAATGTGTTGATACTGAAATACTTTCAGTAGTTGCTCCTCCCACCAATACAATACAAGGATATGTGATGCTTGACTCGAAGCCAAATGGAACAGTTGAGGGTGATTTGCTCGAAGATTGGGACGTTGAACTATACTATGAAACAACAACAGGTCTTCCCGCTCCCACAGGGCTATCAGCTACCACAGACGCAAATGGCTTCTATGAATTGCTCGAAGTAATAAGTGGAAATTATTTTGCGTGTGTAGATTTAGAGACAAACTGGACTCAAACCGATCCTGACGGATGTATAGCACTTACTCTCACAGGTGGCGAAACAGAAACTAACGTATCATTTGGAGTAAACGGCCTTCCGGTCGATATATCAGGCCAAGTGATGGAAGATGTGAATAATAATGGATTATTTGATGATGTTCCCAGCCCTGGCGTAACGGTTAATCTTTTGGACTCCAATCAGGAATTTCTTGCAACAACATTGACCCTTGATGATGGAACCTTTAGTTTTGCCTCTGTCGTATATGACACGAATTATTATGTTTGCGAAGATCTAGCAAGCTCTAGTTGGAAAGAAGTGCTACCAAACGAATCTTATGCGCCTTCCGATCCGAATTTATCAGTAGAGAAGATTGAAGATGGTTACTGTTACGGGGTCATGCTCGAACCCACTGAATCCACGACAAATGCGAACTTTCTAAATATCGATTTGGGTTCAATCTCCGGAAAAGTATTTAATACAAAAAATGGTGCTGGTCTTGATAATTGGGTAGTTTTTCTTGATCAAAACGGAGACAACACCTATCAGGACGATGAATCAAGCGTTCTTAGCGCAGCTGATGGCTCCTACTCATTTACTGATCTCGAAATTTCAAACACTCCTTACTCAGTATGCGAGGTACAGAAGGGATTATTTGTGCAAGATACTCCTGGATTTATGCAATGTTATTCAGTACTGCTTGACGAATCTGGAGAAAATAGTTTAAATAATGATTTTGGAAATTCGAAATATCAAGGTCTAGCTTTGCAAGGTAAAAAATATCACGATCGAAACTTAGATGGTATCCCTGATCACGAAGATGGGGAGGAGTATATGAATAATTGGACAGTACGAACTTACGATTCAAATTGGAATTTAGTAAGCGAAGTTACCTCTAGCAATACCGGTGAGGATGGGCAATATAGATCATTCGTAAATGCCTATGGAACATATTACCTATGTGAGGTTAATCAAACCGGGTGGATGCAATCTGGACCATTGCTGGGTAGCAATCCTCCTGGGGCATCTGAGAACGGAGTTGCGGTAGAGAATCAGTCTGAAGTCACAGACGAAGCACAGGTTTGTTGGCAAACTACTTTTGCTGAAGGTGATAAAACAGTTCGCGCTAATTTAACATTTGGAAATATTCAGGGTGGAAATATTACTGGGTACAAATGGAATGATATTGATTTAGAGGGTGATTATGACGAAGGAGAGCCAAAGTTAGTTGGATGGGAAATATTTATTGATCTCGATGGAGATGCGACTTTAGAGCCAGGTTTGGGGGAAAGCGTGGTAGAAACGGATGAAATGGGGAATTATGCTTTTGCGAATCTAGTACCTGATACATATACTGTTTGTGAAGTTCAGAAAACTGCGTGGACATATACTATTCCTGATCCCGAGTTGAATGACACACCTTGTTATACCTTTGAATTAAGCGAGGGTGAATCGGTCGAAGCTAACTTTGGGAATTACAAAGTTGACGGATTCACTATGGTTGGTAGGAAGTATCATGACAAAAATGCGAATGGAACTAAGGACGAGGGTGATAACGTAATGAATGATTGGACTGTGCGATTGTATAATAATGAATGGTCTTTGATGAGCGAAGCTACATCAAGTAATACTGGTTCAAATGGTCAATATCGATTTATTATTGGCTCTGATGAATCTGCTGAAGTCACAACAAATGTATATTATACTTGTGAGGTATCACAACCTGATTGGTACCAAACTGGTCCATTATTTGGATCTCAAGTATTTGGAGATGATACATTTCTAAATGGTACCGCTGTTGTAAACTTATCGGCGAATAAGGCAGAAGAGGGATGGATTTGTT
>JAYRWD010000036.1:0-5605 GCA_041918255.1 Candidatus Dojkabacteria bacterium | reverse complement strand
ATTTAGATATGTAATGAAATTATTCAAAACTGACATTTACAAAATCTGGAGAGTTCTTTTGATTCCCATATTTATTTTCACGCTTATTCATTTTCTAAGGGACATAACGCAAGATATGTTCGGGATAAAATCAATTTTAGATTTATTGGGGAATATTGAAGAAGATCTATCAAATTATTCGCAAAGATTTGTTTGGTTCTATCACTGGTTTATGGTTAATACCTATTTCGTTGAGTTATATTTGCTGTTTGTCATACCCGGAAGACTGAAACAAAATAATTTTTTAAAACAAGATTTAAGTATTTTCTGCGCTATACTATACTTGGTTGTAGCTTTTCTATCCGCATATATTTTGTCAAGCTAATTAAACTATTAATAATAATTTGAGCGAAATGGATATCGAAAATTTAAACAAATCAAAACAAACATTCACCTGGGTAATTCTCCTTAGCGTTATTACAAATCTAATACTGCTCTTAGCATTGGTAGTTCAATCCAACAGGCTCAATACCATTACAACAGAAAATACCAATAAATCAAACTCAGCCTCAACCCAAGTAAATGAGTCAAGTAAACCGATTTTTTCTATTACCAAAAAAACAGCTAGTCCATCCAACTTTATAAATTTCGGTAAGTACACAATAATGCTTTCAGAAGGTTGGAATGTATCGGCAGTTATAAATTCATTTAAGAATACAGATGATCCAATACTTGGCGACGATTGTATCGTTCCCTCACTATCCACTCCTCCCACAATAACTTCCGAACCCTGTAAATATGTCGAACTAAACCATCCCGATTTTGAGTCGGGCTCGATCAGGTTATTTGACACACGCAATCAATTACAAGGAGGAGGTGGCTATATTCCAACGGTTACTTCAACTATTTGGTTAGGAAGAGGGGATAATCATTTTGCATTTGCAATGTCTTGGTCAGGCAAACCAATAGACCCAACAAGTGATTATCTGCAGAATGATACCAATATAGAATTGCAGATGTCTAATGGCTGGCCTATCCCAGAATATGGAATGGGATGTATAGCTGATGATCTTTGCATTCAGGTCACATTTGGTCAAAACGCAGATAACTTGAATACTGCTGACATTGCACAAAAGCAATATGAAAAATTTCTTGAACTAATCCAATCCCTATCTATCGAAGAATAAAATTAATAGATTGAACTTTTGACAAAGATCAAAAAATGGACAATTCTAGAGGTGAAAGACATATCACCAAGCCCGTGGTTTCCTCTATACTTGCATAAAGTTAAACTACCGAACGGCAAAGTTATCGATGATTATTACGTTTCGAAACTGGGAGATGTGGTTATGATTTTTGCAGTAACTATCGACCGAAAAGTAATCTTTGAAAGGCAGTATAAACATGGAGTTGGTAAGATTACTCTTGAACTCCCTGCTGGCAGAATCGAGGATAGAGAACCTGAACAAGCTGCTAAGGATGAGCTGAAAGAAGAGACAGGAATCATTGCGACAAAACTCGTCTCACTTGGCAAAATCTACAGCTTACCTACGAAAGATTCTGCAAGCCTTTATGGCTTTTTCTTAAAAGATGCTGAGATTACTACAAAACAAGAGCTGGATATCACCGAAAATATCGAGATTGTCAAGATACCGATTAATCAAATTGACGAGAAGATAAAAACTGGGGAAATTAATACTTCCGATACATTAGCGCTATTAATGCTCATCAGGGTGGTTTATCCAGAATTATTTGAGATGAGAACGGATTGACAAATAAATTCTTGATCAATCATTCCAAGAGGATATGAACAAAGATATCGGAAAAAAAGATATTTTCACACCAAATACAAAACACTTCGAAATAGTTTAAAATAGGCAATAGACATTATGCAAAACTACATCTACTATCTCACCTGCCTGTCCCTGACTATATCCGGGAAGCCTATCGAAGGGTAGGGACGCAATATTTGTAACACTTCGACACCTGCCCAACGGCACTAATAGACAGGAGCTTAGTGTGACACCAATTTATTAGTTTTACTGAATTTCGCATACAGTCTAATGAATTATAACTAAAAAATGAATTATCGTAGACGAAACCGAAGCTTAAATATATTCTCCAGCTCAAATAGAGGCAAAACCGATACTGTGATGCTCACAATCATGGCAAGCCTCACCGTATTCGGACTGATTATGGTCTATAGTGCCAGTTTTATCGGACATTCAAACCCCTTTTATTTCTTTATAAGACAATTGATTTTTGTCACAGCTGGAGCATTCATAGCACTAGTTGCGTATCTGATTGATTACCGT
The DNA here is from genome assembly GCA_041918255.1 of Candidatus Dojkabacteria bacterium. GTDB lineage: Bacteria > Patescibacteriota > Dojkabacteria > B142 > WJKM01 > JAYRWD01. Next base: position 3,311 of record JAYRWD010000036.1, on the reverse strand, counting down.
TTGCTTTCAAAACTAGTTATTCCTGGAATGATTTTTTCAGTTATTTTATTATTGATAATTTTGATTCCCGGGATAGGTAAAGAAGTGCAAGGAGCAACTAGATGGATTGATCTTGGATTCTTTGATGTACAGCCATCTGAAATTGCTAAACTCGCTTTTATAGTTTACCTAGCCGCATGGGCTTCGAATCAGAACAATGAGGTACGATCTCGACGAGAATTGAACTCTTTGAAAACACACTTCGAAAAGAAAATGCTTCCTATGCTTGTTGTGCTTGCTATCGTTTGTGGCTTAGTTTTGATACAACCAGACTTAGCGACAGCGGGAATCATAGGTATGACAAGCCTAGCTATGTATTTTTTGTCAGGAAGAGATATTTACCATATTTTTGGAGCGATATTAATGGTTGCTGCGTTTGGCGTATTTGGAATTACTGCTGCTGTACTAGAACCTTACCGGCTTGCGAGAGTTGAAACATATGTAGATTTTTTTGTTACTGGAGAAGTGCAAGATCCTCTCGGGGATGGTTATCAGCTTAAAAATATCTTAACAGCGGTAGGAAGTGGGGGAATCTTTGGGGTTGGCTTCGGCGAATCAAGGCAAAAATTTCATTATCTAGGGCAAACAGCTTTTACAGATAATATATTCGCTGTCATAGCGGAAGAGTTCGGTGTGGTCGGCAGTGTTATCCTGACCTCGGCCTATTATTATCTTTTTGTTAGAGGTATGAAGCTTGCTTCTCAGGTAAAGGACCCTTTCGGGCAACTGCTCGCAAGTGGAATAATAATCTGGATTGCACTTCAGGCGTTACTTCATATCGCGACAAATGTTGGTCTAATTCCCGTAACTGGTATTACGCTTCCTTACATAAGCTATGGGGGTAGCTCGGCTATTATTATTCTTGCTGCGTCTGGTTTGTACTTAAATATAATTAGAAAATAATTCATTATTAATATATGAGAAGAGCTGAAATACATTGTCACAGCAATAGTAGCAAATTTGTATTGCCCTATGCTCCTTTTCTATACGATTCTGTTTTGACCTGTGATGAGATTATCCAAAAGTGTATAAAGGAGGATATAAAAATACTTAGTATTACTGACCATGATTCGTTAGCTGGCTTCCGTGTAGCAAAGGAAATAATTAAAAGAAAATCTCTAGATATTCTTCTGATCCCCGGTTGCGAAATATCTTCAATGGATGGTCATATTCTCGCCTATGGAATTACAGAGGAAATTCCTCCCAAACTATCAGCAGAAGAAACTATACATAGAGTTCATTCTCAAGGAGGAATTGCTGTAGCAGCTCATCCATATATGTTTTTCTCGCTTGGAAACAAAATTCGTGAATTTCCATTTGACGCGGTTGAAACTTTTAACGCACAGATACCTAATTTTGCTAATCGAAAAGCGAAATCAGTTTCACGCGCATTTGGTCTTCCGGGAATCGTGGGAAGTGACGCGCATGTCATGGAAAGCCTAGGTATGGCGATTATGCTTTTTGAGGATACGGTTAATTCAGTTGAAGAAGTGTTGCAAGCAATTAGCTCGGGTGCGTTTGACACTCAAGAACAGAAAACACGCCTTTTTGCTCTATTAAAAGATCATTTGGCTGGAAACATTCGTATTCGTATGAAAAAGGATATAATGTAAATGAAGTAATAGAAAATTTGCAGAATCTAGTGACTAAACTAATTATAATTTTAAAAAAGCGTTACTATATATAATATAAATACTTTTTTAAAGACGCATCAAGTTCGTATAACATACCAATGTTTGTTACTTTTACGTTCAAAAATTCGTATAATAACCAGTTAGATGAAATCCATGGATACAAACATTATTATTAGACAAGTTAAAATTTCTGATGCTGAGGATTTGCAAAGGAATATTTATTCTCGTGATTCTTTGTGTCAGGTAGAAAAAATCATCAATAAAAGTCTCGAAAAAGCAAAACGCGGAACAGCAGTCCATTTGGTGGCAGAAATTAATAGCGAAGTAGTCGGCAATATGAAAGTTGAATTTTGCCAGAACGTTTTGGAAGAGCATCGAGGTGAGTTGTTTGATGTCGTCGTCGATCAAAACCATCAGAAGAAGGGCATAGCGAGACTTTTATTTGATGAATGTAAGAAGCTCTGTTTTGAAAAAGGGCTTTTGATTTTAGAAACTAGTGCTCGTGGTGGGACATCGGCCGAAACAGTTTATAAGAGGTTGGGGTTTATTAAATATGGTAAATTGCCGAGAGGACTCAGAGAACCATGGGACGAAAAGAAAATTTTCGATCAAGTTTTTTTCTACCTGAATTTGGATTGAGATTATTAGTTGTATCCATGGACATCATATAACACGGGTTATACGGCAGATTTTTGAAGAAATCTGACCCAAATCCTAATAAAATCAATCAGGACTTCGTATAGCCCGAAACGTTATATGCCATTACCAAAGAGCTTAACGTGCTAAACGAATAATTTTGTTCTCATACTTAGTACAAAATAATTTCTAAAACTATGGTTTTATCAGATTCCGACATAAAAAAATTCCTTTCAAGTGGTGATATAAAAATTGATCCGCTTGATCAGTCTATGATTAAAGGCGGAAGTTACACCTTCACGCTGAATAATGTTTTGTTTATTCCAAAGCAACAGGATGTCATTGATACCAAAGACACGAAAGTTGAGCTCGATAAAATAGAAATTGGCGAGTCCGGTTTTATCATCAACCCAGGTGATTTCCTACTTGGTCAAACAAAGGAAAGACTATCAATCAGTCAACGCCTCGCCTGTATATTGGATGCAAGGACATCACTAGCACGAATTGGACTCAACGCACTTCAAGGCTCAACTTTTGTAGAGCCTGGTCAAGCGGAAAGTCATGAAACACTTGAGATTAGCAATATTGGTAAAAGCCCAATCAAAATTTATCCGGGCATGAAAATTGTGAAAGGAATTTTCTTATTACTGAATACCGAGGCCGAGCAAAATTATTCTGAGACTGGTACGTACAGGAAGCAATCAAGTGCTGATGTTATTTCTCACTAATTCAACGACGCTCTTTGGTAACAGCACATAACACTGGATATGCGGTTCAAGAAATTATGCGTTATCAATTAAATAGAGGTGGCGCAATTTCTTTCACCCATATTTGCCTCCGCTACGCTACGGCAAACATCGCATATGCCGAAACGTTGTACAAAATGACGCTACGCTTTCCTTTGGCTTCATCCCCGCAAAGCGGGGATTCTCGCCAAAAGAACATTTTGTACAATGCTCGGATCTGTTTGAGGAAAGAAGCCAAGCAAGCGTAGCCTCACTT
>JAYRWD010000035.1:0-1513 GCA_041918255.1 Candidatus Dojkabacteria bacterium | reverse complement strand
TCGGACACCTACTTTGGTTTTACGTCCCTTCAGGTGTCCGACACCTGTCAGCAATTCCCTTAACTAAACTACATTGAATCTGGAATTATGAATCAATGTCGTTTAGTTAAGGAAAATCAAGGTGCTTTATAGTTCATATGGTAAAGCCGTTTTGTTCTATTTTTTCTCTCGAACGACCTGCCAAACCTTATTAACTCACGGGTTTTATACACGATATTATCAAATGACTCAATGGCAGATTTGATTTTATTCTTGAGAAAAGCAGGTATAACCATATCCATGAACATTGTTATAGCGTGTGTTCTGTTAATTTTTTGTGGGTGTTGGCTTTTTAGATCTGCATAATATTCCTTCCTTACCCTTTCTTCTATTGGAAAGGCCATAGCTGAGCACATGGACAGCATGAATATTTTTGCATGAAAATCCTGCCTCACCGAATTGGCTGTTTTTCCAGAAAATGATTCCAATTCCACCCGACTTTTTAACATTTTAAATGCTTCTTCCACTTCCCACCTCAGATGGTACAACAACGCGATATCTCCTTTCGGGACCTTTTTCTTATCAATTAGAGATGTGCATAATATTTCGGTCTCTCCATTTTCCAAGTCCACCTTGACTAGTCTACATTTTATTGTTTTAAGCTGATAGTCAGGATATTCGCTAAGCTTTTCGAGATCCTTCTTGGGTAGGCTAAATGTTACTATTCGCTCATCGGTGCCGCTTTTTTGTAAGGCTCTCGCCTCAAGCCAGTTCTTTTCTTTGAGCCGAACACAAAAGTCTATTCCCTTTGCTTTCAATAAAAACAATAACCAAAAACTCGGATAGCCTCTATCTAACAAAAGCATATCACCGCGCTTCATTTTTTCCAAATGCTTCTCTAGTAAGCTGATTTCGTTTGATGTGTATGCATCTATTTGCGAATCCAGGACTACATTATTCAGTACATCATACATAATCGACGCTATGGCGATACTCCTAGGTGTGTCTGCTTTTGGACCAAAAGAATGTTCCCCGAATTCTTCCTTGACGGAAGGATGGTTAGGCAGCATTAATCGGGTGCCATCTATTGCAAATACACGCTTTTCATGCCACTTATAATATGGAGCATCCTCATAGAAACTATTCACAGCCACTTCATTCAATCTTATGAACGCCCAAGGTTTTAATTTAGCTCGAGCCTGAGTTAGTGCTCCTTTTGTTACTTCACGTATGTTGAATTTCTCATTGTACAGCTCTTTATAAAATCGGTCTAAATCTCTTTGAAGCGCTGTCTTCGAATACATAATAAATATAATTAAACGCTTGATTGTCAGCTTTCTATCTCTACTGAATACCCCCTTTGGGCCATCTTTTGAATGGCCGATGAAAGATTCTTTGTCAATCTCATTGCTTACGTTTTTTGATAATTTTAACCGATAATCTCGTAGTTTGATTCTACTTTGGGATAACCCCTTATATCCCTATCAAGTTACAACAATTCCCTTAACTAAACGACATTGAATTATGAATTGGG
>JAYRWD010000034.1:0-59142 GCA_041918255.1 Candidatus Dojkabacteria bacterium | reverse complement strand
TAGAAAACCTAATATTATTTTATTTCCTTTGTTCGCGTTTACGCTTGTAAGCATTGTTGATTATTAGTCAGATTTATTCTTATGTTTAGACTTCTTTTCAAACTTCGCTTTAATCATATCCTGTTCAAAGTCTTTCTTCAATTTTTCAAGATTGACCTGGCGCAAAACTAGTCGGTATAGAGAGTCCACTCGATCTGATAACCAAGACAAACCGGTGGCTCTTGTCAGCAATTTTATCTTTTTATTTTCGATCACGTTTGTGAATCCATAGTTGAGCATCTCTCTTAAGGTAGATTTTTGAATTGCTATTCCAAGCATTATCAATACTAAAGCGAGCATAATAAGTCTAAGCGCTTTATCTTCTAACGCAGTCGGTGGCAAAAGGCAAGCGTCTGTGCATTTGTTTTTCGCGCAGTAAGGTAAGACACAGACATTGGCGCTATTGCAAGATAGCCCGGCTGGGCAGACACGGTTTGAACCGCATGTGCTCCCACACTCGACAAGACTGCATCCATTTGAGGCGCAGACAAACGATGGTCCGATTCCGGCGGAAAGCGGAGATGACAACAATTTCCCAGAAAATGTCTGGCAAATAGCCAACTTACATATTCCTGCCACACAAACATTATCTGAGGGACATCCTCCATCATTACTGCAGCTTGATCCGCACATTCCAGATTGATTCGGTATACATTTACACGTTAAGCTACACGCTGCTCCGGGTCCACACGATTGCGAGAGATTTGGATCACATTCTTCCCCTGGCTGTATCAACCCATCTCCGCATAAAGGTCCATTTGGTCTACAGAAGTTACTACATGAGTCATAATGATTTGTGTTACCATCGTCACACAGTTCTCCTGCTTGTGGTACTCCGTCTCCGCAATAAGTACAATCTGCCCTACATTCTCCTTTATCGAATAAACCTCCGCCTGAACATTTTTGATCCCTATCGCAATATTCTCCGACATTGCAGGCGTTATTGCCGCAATCAGCGGGCGGAGCTGCTGTAGGCGGATTTGTAATAGTTGGTAAAGGTGTGGCCGTTGGTGTCGCGGTTGGTGGGTTAACTGCTCTATATAGACAACTATTGTCACATGAGTCATTATCATTTGTATTTCCGTCATCACAATCTTCATTGACTTGTTTGATTCCATCTCCGCAATAGGTACAATCCGCTCGGCATTCTCCACTAGATAACCTGCCATTTCCAAGGCATTGTGAACTGCCATCGCAACTTTCTCCGGTATTGCATGTGCCATTTCCACATACTGTAGCACCGCAACTTGTGAATTTGAAATCAACATTCATGATGTTTCGAGCGGGTGTCAGACCGCAAAATGAGTATGAACCCGAAGTGTTGCCAAAGGATTTATTCTGGCACATTTCTCCAGTCGCGCTACATCCTGTATTTGAAGCATTGCTACAATTTAGGGCAAAGCTATTACCTGTCACTGGGGATCCGGAAGCTGGTTTCATCGCGGTGAATAATTGTCCGTTGCTAAGTTTTCCTCCTTGTAGCAAAGTCTGCAATCTCGCGTCTATGCCATTTGTATATTTTGTTCCATCATTTTTGAAAGGTATTGTCGCACTGTACTTTCCCTGCGCGTCTGTAGTGAGGGTCCATTCGCACGGGGCATCTTTGCACTGTCCGTTATTGAATGCTAGGAAAGAGTCATGTATATAAACTGTGGCTCCTTGCACTGGGTATTGTGTCCCTCCTGTATCTTGGCAATAAACTGTTCCGCCCACAGCTACTGGGCTCGGAGTTGCTAAAAGTGTAGGAGTTGGTGTTGGCGGATTTGTTATTGGGCCAGCGCATTGTGGTCCACAATTTATCTCTTTGAACCCACAATAGGTACCCCCATAAACCATATCAATCTGTCCGCACTGCCCTCCAAGCGAAAGACTTTCACAAGATCCGGTTGAGAAAGACGCTCCGGGGTCGTTATCTGTTCTACACTGTCCGTCTCCACCACATCCGTTGGGACAAAGGAATTGCAAGCAAGTATCGGGGAGGTTCCCTTTGTTTGGTGGTTCAGTGCACTTTTGTTCTGCTGCTTGATTCTGATCTGGAGTGATTTGAGGGGATTCTTTGAGTTGATTTGAAACCCAAATCGCGGCCCCGGCCAGACCAGCTGTTAAAATGAATAGAAAAGCTACGAAAAGCTTAGAGCCTTTTGACATTATATTTAGTAAGCTTACTTTTATATTGAATTTCCAACCCTTTTGTTTTCTTAATTTCTATAATTATCGGAAATTCTCAATATCATCTTAATAGGAAATTCAAATGGAGTAAAGAGAAAACTGTTATTTTTGATTTGTAATTTATCATCATATTACCTCTCAAATTCTCCATAATTTATACTCCCTTCAAATTTTAATTTCTTGATCGGTTGTTTCGCTATGTAATTTTTAATGAATCAACTAACGATATCATAGAACTCAAAAGCTATCTGAAAACTGAAAATATAGTGGATATATAGATAGCTTAGTATAAAAATTTTTCATATTTTCGTTTTTGTTTTGGTATTTTATAGTATAATTGGAAAGTTTTTTGGAAAGGAAAGAGGACTAGCTTTTTGCCTTCCATCGTGACTGAGATGGGTTCTTTCGGCGCTAGTCCTCTTTCGGAGTAAAGTAAAGGTCAGTAAAACTAGATATAAGATAACAGAAAAAATTGAGGAAGTAAAATTAAAGTGTATCGAATGTTGAGCTTACATGAAATCATAATTCAAAATCTTTGTGAATATAAAAAGCCCATTGTCAAAATCAATTCAGATTGGACGCATCTTACTCTATAACGGTCAACAGGATCCAAACAAAAAACTACTCAAACTCTTGAAAGTGGTGGACACTGATTTTTTTCCTAAATTGTCGGAAAGGAGTAGCCTTATAGATTATTATGAGTCGATTCGGAGCCTAAAAATTCTGGCCGCTTTCTGCAACGACGAACTAGTTGGCATATTGGCTTACAGGGAGAGTCATAAGATATTTAAACTTCAATGCTTATACATTCAAACTTTTGCCGTTTTACCTTACTATAGAAACCATAAAATCGGCAGTGCCCTTTTGAAAACTATTTGTAATTTGTATCCTAATTCGAGAATAGTAACACGCACTTGGAGTACATGCAAAGCGTTCAACCTTTACCGAAGATTCTCTTTCAATATTCTCCGAATCTTGAAAAATGACCGCGCACCTGGCATAGACACCCTATATCTAGTTAAGGATGTAAAATAGCAAAAAATGATATATAATACAAACTGTTATATATTAATTATAAATATCCACTTATGAAGGTTGCATTATTAGCTCACAAGTTAGCGGACCAACATTTTCTTGCTCTTTACACCAAAATTTCGAGCCTCCTCAAGGAAAAAAATATTGAAGTCGACGACTCCTATTTCCAAACTTCAGTCGAGGACGATAGTAAAAACTTAGAAATTACCTATAAAAGAAATAAAAAAATAATTAAAAGTTGTGATTTTCTTATTGCAGAGACAACATTATATAGTAGTGGTATCGGCTATCTGATTGCTGAGAGCCTAAATAATAGAAAACCTGTTTTAGCATTATATAACGAAACATTGGGGCAAAAGCCATCTAATATTATCAGATCAAGCGCAACATCTACCCTACTTTCATTTAAGGTATATCGCGATTTATCAGATCTTAATAATATATTCGACGAATATATTAAAAAGGTCAAGCAAAAACTGGACACTAAATTCATCCTCATCATCCCCCCAGAAATTGATCGTTACTTAGAATGGGCTTCGGCTGATAAGCGTATGCACAAAGCTCAGCTAGTCCGTGAAGCAGTTGAATCCATGATGGAAAAAGACAAAGACTGGAAAGAGCATCTAAATAAGAGCGAATAATAGGTTTTCCTTGACGAACATAACCAAGAACTTAACGCAAAATCACAATACCGTTATCACCCTAAGCCTAGTAACGCTTTGTCGATTTATTAAGTTCCTCATTAGATTCTAAGTATATACCCCGAAATCATCAGGTATATATTCCCTGAAGTTCGCAGGTGAGATGACAAATTTATCCCCCTTCCCTTCCACGATCTGACTTGCAACTTTGCGCGCCACGTTAGTCAGCGTCCTCTCAAGTTCGCGTATACCAGCATCAAACCCTAACGGCCGTATCATCAAAGGCCAAACCTCATCATCCATAACTATCTGCTCCGGCTTGAGTCCGTTATTCTTTAAAACTTTCGGTAAAAGATACCTCCGAGCAATCTGTTCTTTTTCCCCATCCGTATAACTCGTAAATCTGACAATCTCAAGCCTATCAAGCAACGCTGACGTTATTCCTCCCGCGTTATTTGCAGTGGCGATGAAAATACACTGAGAGATATCAATAGGAAGCCCGATATATCTATCAATAAACGCTCTATTTTGCTCAAGATCTAAAATTTCCAAAAGCGCCGACATAATATCTCGCTTCATATCAGCATTCGTACCCCCAACTTTATCCAACTCATCAAGGAGAATAAGCGGATTGGCAGTTTGCGTCGAGACTAAGGCTTTGACAATAGCCCCCGGCTCCGCTCCAGGCATACCCCTAGTCTGTCCCTTCAACTCACGCTCAGAGGCCAACCCACCAAGCGCGATCCTTACAAATTCCCTGCCCAAGGCTTCCGAAATCGACCTAGCCATTGTAGTTTTCCCAACTCCCTGTATACCTACGAAAAGTAACACTGGTTTCACAATAACAGAAGAACCTACATTAGCCTCATTCAATTTCAACACGGATAAATACTCCACTATCTTCTGCTTTACTTCTTTCAAACCAAAATGATGCTCATCTAGGATTTCCTTTACATGAGCAATATCCAGCCTATCCGAACGGAACTTCCCGAATGGAATTCTCGAAATCCAATTAATATAATTCGAAATAATCTCATACTCACTATAATTCCCGGCTTTAATGAGGTTGTCTACCCGGTCAAGGAGGATCACCAACTCATGACGGAAATTATCAGGCAATTGTATTCCATTCACTTTCTCCGCCAGAAGCTTTGCTTCGACAGAATGATAGACATCCGGAGCGACTATTGGATCACTTTGACTCATTGAAGGATCATGTAACAAGAATAAATAATTCGATAAACAATCATAACAGAAGAATACAGCTACTGGAACTTCTTAAAAAAGTTTCGTAGCTAATTGGAACACAAAGCCAGCAGAGATTTTCCAACGAAGAATTGGAAGCTATACGCGAAATTCAGAAAGAATAATCGAAAATCGCAGACTAGAAGGAGCGTGCCACGACAATCTTTTGCTATTTCTTTTCCTTTTTCTCTACCTTTTTTTCAACCTTCTCTTCCTTTTTCTCTACAGTCACAGCATCAGCTGGAGCGACCTCCGCCCCCTCTGCAGTTGGTTCCGCAACAGCTACCTCTTCAAGCAACTGTTTTTGAGGAGCAGCAATGGAAGCGACCGCATGCACCATAGACAAATTCGCAGCAAATTCAACACCCTGAGGTAGCGTAATGTCTTTCAGAGCAATAGTATCACCAATATTCGCCAACTGAGAAATATTGACGGTAATTGAAGAAGGCAAATCCTTCGGCAGACATTTTACCGGAATTTCCATCATCGGAGTTACCAAAATACCAACATTCAATTTCACAGCTGGTGGCTCACCAACAAACTCAACAGGTATTTCAGCTTGAATAGGTTTTGTCATATCCACTTCATAAAAGCTTACATGTGCTACAGTCGCCTTCACCGGATTCTTTTGCACCTCTTGAATAATTCCCTTCTTCACTTCTTTCTCACCTTCGATATTCAAATCTATCAGTTTATTTGACCCAGCCTCGCTGTATACTTTTGTGAAATTCTGATAATCCACAGTCACACTAATGGGCTTACGTTTCGGACCATATACGCTCGCTGGTATCAACTGTTGAAGTCTCAGTCGTTTTACTTTTTTCCCCTTATCGGTCCTTTGTTTTAAATCAAATTTCATAAATTTTAATAATAATAAATTTGATTGAAAAAACTTGAATTATGAAAGTTAGCTCTCTTCGTTCGAGTTTTTAGGTTTAACGATAATATATCGCTCTGGCTCTTCCCCCAAACTCTCTGTCTCAAATCCTTCATCTTTCAACGTCATGTGCACAATTCTCCGTTCAAAAGCCTTCATCGGGGGTAGACTCATCGCCTGTCCGCTCTCCTGGACCTCAATCGATGCCCTTTTTGCGATTGACCTAGCGTATTCTTCTCTACGCATTCGATAACCATCTACATCTACTACTAAACGTACCCTCTCCTCCTCATCCAGGCCTTTGTTTACCATAATGCTTAATATTACTTGAAAGGCATCTAGATTCTTTCCGTGATAACCAATCAAATCAACTTGCCTGTCTGTATTCATCTCAACCCTGTACATGTTTTCCTCAGGAAATGTTTCATCCTTAGAAACTACGGATTCACATTGGATACCCAGTTTCTCTAATAGTTCATTTAGAGTACTTTCTATCAATTCTTGAGTTGTTTTAGTTTTTTTCACTTTATAATCAAGAAAAATTATTATTTCTTCGCGCTAGCAGACAAAAATTTATTCTTGTACATCTCTTTTAGAATATCTTTCTTTGCAATAGCGAGCTGAATTATAACAAATAGACTCTGCGCAGTCCAAAAAATACTCACCCCAGAGGGGAATAAATGCCAACCACCCGAGGCACCACCTAGCAATCCAAGCGAAATAAGCGCAGTCAAAACAGGCATAAAATAAATCATATTTTTATTTGAACGTTCCATAATCGCTCTAAAATCCAACTCTTCCGGTTCTTCAATTTTCTTCTTCTGTTTTTGTTTCATTTTTGTGTCCTCTTTCGCGATTGGTTGTTTCAGCTGAAAGCCCATTTGAACCTTCATGGTTGCGAATTGAGTAACCGCCAACAATACTGCAAGAATTAAATATGGAGTAAATTTCTTCCAATCATCAGCAAATTCCATTCCAACCTTCGAAAGATTCATTCCCAGAAATTCCAAATTCAACGTTTCACCTTTTGTAACCGCCAATGCTTCAGGTGCAACTTCTTGACCGTCTATTGATAATTTTGTCTCAGTTATTGTTTCTCCAGAAGGAGCACGGATATAAAAAGAGGTATTATTGGGCAACGAACTTAGTAATATAATTTTTTCGACATCACTTGGCAAATACAAAAAATTTCGACTTAAAGTTATAGAGTATAGATTCCCAGATTTTGGATCATCGAAAACCGGACTAAACACCGCAATATCAGTCTCTCTTTGAAGCAAAGATTTTTCATTCAAAGCTTCCCTTTGTTTGATTCGATCTTCGCTCGACACTGCCTTTAACTCTTGCGTAATCTCACTAAGCCTCAATTCAATGTTATCTGTAATCTCAAAAATATAATCCTTGCTGAGTTTCGTCCCATTCGAGGCTGATGCTTCAACAGTTATTATATGCTCCCCTGCCGGTAAATTAGTCTCGGTCAATAAGGTAATCGCATCCTCGGGTTTACGCAGACTCTGTGAATACGCGACTTCATTAAACGCATGGAATCCCCTATCAACAAGGTTTATTACCACACTTCTAATTTGTAAAAGCAACACAATTGTAATAATCATAGGTAGACATCCACCAAGTTGAACTGGCAAAAACTTCGCACCTAGTTTTGCCAATTCTTCGTTTAATTTTTCTTTGTTCTTTTTATATTTCTTTCGAATTTGTTCTTGCAATTTTTGGAATTCTACCAATTGCTCGCTTGATTTGAGCTGTTTCCTAGTGAGAGGGATAGTGACAATCTTACTTAAACCGGCAATGATGATAATAGCTAAGCCTAAACTGCCGGTCCAGGTGTAACTTAGCATTAACAAGTTGAATATTGGCTGATAAAAAATCGTGTGGATTAAACTACCTAACATAACATTCTGTTGAAAAATGAAATTATAACTTGAAAATATTTGCCCATCACAAATGAAGAACATATCAACCCCTAATTACAACTGCTCCGACAAGCTTTTACTTGAAATTTAGTCAAACCAACACATTCATAACACAAAATAATTTTTTACTCAGTTCCATTTACTAGTGGCTTAGACGAAAAATTAAGAGGATAAAATACACTCTCACTTTCCTATCTTCCGCATAATATTCCCCACGTGTCTATTCAAAATAACCCCTATCTTCTCTTCGTACTCTTTAACCAGAGGAATAAGGATATCGACCACATTAACAAACTCAGGCCTAAGTGTCTCAATTAACCTTCTCATTTCATTTTCATCCATATACTCAAGCAATTGTTTGTATATCGCATCCGAAATTTCAAGTAAGTGGTAATTATCTAAACCATAACTGTGACTTCTAACTTCTTTAATAATTAAATCCTTAATTTCTTGATCCATGTGACCTTAGTGTAATATTTAATTACTTTGTTTAGGTTAACTGCTTTTCAAATTCAATTGCCTGCCGCGCTAATTTCAAAGCTTCACTATATTTACCTTGTTTCATAAATTGTGATACCTGTTGTTGAACTTGACTAGCGACTTTAGACTGATACTCAATCAAAAGAGGCATAATAGCTGTTCGCAATTCTTCAAACTCGTCGTCCAATGTCGGTACAACCTTCATAAAATCTTCATATGATATGTTTTCAGGTAATTTATCCAAGGTTAATTTAGCGATAGCCTTTGCCCTATCCTCATTCATCTCCCCAGATTCGAGTTTCTTTGTGATGATATTCACTACTCTCTGTTGAAGATCCTCGCGGAGTTTAGAGACATTCTGATCGCCACCCGGTTGTGGCCGAAATACTTGTTGTAAGTTATCTAAAGGATCAGGCGATGAATTTGTAATTAACCCAGTCATATTTCGGTCAATAATATTTCTATCTATAATACAATAGAAGCCAATTACTCGCCAATCTTACCCTCATTTAAATAATCGATATCACGATAACTGCGTATTACTTTCTTTATCATGGTGATTATATCGTTATATTGATCCTCGCTATCTATAACCTTTACAGACATCGTCCCCCCTTCTACCGCAAAAATTATAAAGTTAGCTAACTCTTTTGTGGGAGTGAATGATACTAGTTGACCCCTTCGTTTAGCCTCGTCCAATAATTTCATGATTGAAGAGAGATATTCTCCAAAAATCTTTTTAAAAAATTTTTTGGTTTTGAAATCGGCTGTATCAATTTCTCCGCCAAGCTTGTATAACAATTTCCCTGTATTATGAAAATTGTTCTGCCTCCATTCTATAAACTTACTTACAGCGAAAAGCGGATTTGATGTATTTTCAAGCAATTGATTAAATTTTTCAAGAATAGCCCTCCATTCAAGCGTTATCACGGCTTGAACCAAATCTTCTTTAGAATCAAAATAGTCCAGAAAACGTCCTTTACTGATTTTTAAAGACTGCAACAATGTGCTCAACTTTTGAGTTTGAAAACTATTCTCGTAAAAAAATACTTGAGCTCCATTCAATATTTTTAGTCTGGTGCTATCCAAAACGGCTTATTTAAAAATTTAGTCTGTTAAACAACTTAACAGTTTACAAGCTAACTATAGGAACGCCCTAATTATTAGCGCATTGACAGAAATGATTTGCGTTAATTTATAAACGCATGGAAAATGACTTGAGAATCATAACATCTTACCCAAAGCAAAAACAACCCGCACAGACCCATTATTATAGGCTCAACCGAGGTACTCTATCCAGCGAATCGATATCCTCGCTCATATTTATACCGTATTGGAACATATACCTTCCGCATACCGCGATCATACCAGCATTGTCTGTGAGAAGAATCCTAGACTTTGGGTAGAAAAATTGAATATCAAATTCTTTCGCAAGTTGGGTGAACGCCACTATCACCTTCTGATTATTTACTACTCCACCACCAACCAACAAACTTTTTACTGGATAGCGTTCTAGGGCCTGCCGAGTTTTAAATACCAATTGTCCGATGGCAGCTTTTTGGAAACTTGCAGCAATATTAGATTTTTGCGCTTTTGAAAGTTCATACGTTACTTTTTTGGAAATAGTAGGGACAAACCCTTGTGGAGACATACCCACATTACTTGTGGACAAATTCATCGGTTTACCCACAGATTCTATGACCCGAAGTACAGCAGTTTTGAGTCCCGAATAGCTAAACCATAATTCATCGGACTTTGTCATAGCAATGGGAAAATTATATTTCTCACTATCTCCTTGCGAAGCATTTCGCTCAATCTCAGGGCCCCCAGGATATTTCCATCCAAGCATATTGCCAACCTTATCAAAGGCTTCACCAACCGAATCGTCTAAGGTATATCCAACCTTTCGAAAATCCAAATGTTTTTCCATTAAAATTAACTCGGTATGTCCGCCCGAGATCAAAAGAGCCATTAACGGAAATTCTATCGAATCTTCAATATTTTCATTGCCATCTAAGTTAGCAAAATTAGAATATATATGACCAGCCATATGATTTACTCCTATTAATGGAATATGCTGAATTCTCGCTAGTTCTTTTGCCTTGGATATTCCGACCTCAAGGGCAATGGCAAGTCCAGGTCCATAGGTCACTGCTATAGCGCTCAAAGCTGTTGATTTGATACCTGCCTCACTCAACGCTTTCTCCACAACAAAATCGATATTTTCCATATGAC
Organism: Candidatus Dojkabacteria bacterium; assembly: GCA_041918255.1. Taxonomy (GTDB): domain Bacteria; phylum Patescibacteriota; class Dojkabacteria; order B142; family WJKM01; genus JAYRWD01. Next base: position 48,490 of record JAYRWD010000034.1, on the reverse strand, counting down.
TTTGTTTCGCAAAAGCCGGAACAACACCCCCCCACTTTGCGTGTTTTTCAACACTCGAAACAATCACGTTGGATAGAAGGCGATTCTCCAAACAAACAGCCGCAGATGTCTCATCGCATGATGTATCGATCCCAAGAATGTATATCATCAGCTTTTTAAATTTAATCTCCGAAATAGCTCTTTTGAGTCCAGAGGTTTATAGCCCAGCTCTTCTAATTGATGCTTAATGTCTTCATAACTTTTTCCACTCAGTTTACCTGCAGCAATAAATTCAATATCAGTTACATCTCTCAAACAAAAAGATGGCATTTCTAACTCATTAAGTGCCTGTTGCGAATCAGTTTCTATATCGACTACAACTAAACCTTGCAGTAGATCCAGATATACATCGATTTCACATTGAATCTGTTGATATGGGTACACGAAGCGTATCTTGTGAAGCTCTAAACCTGGTGCCTGATACAGAGCTTCAAACTCTTCCTTAGATAAACTTATGGTGTTCTCTTCATGCGTCGAAGCATCGCTCGACATAGTACTTTTCTTTGTAATTTCGAACCGACCATTTTTTGAACGAAGCCTCAGGTAAGGGTGGTCTACTTCCATTGGAAAATACTTATCCCGTATCTCAAAATGCTTATAAGCGTGTAAATCTTCAGGAAACATAGCAGCTAGGTAAGTCTTCTCATATTCTATATTTTTACTCATCTAGACATATATGCTAAGGTAAAATAAATTTCAAAACAATTTGTATCCACTTTGAATATCGATCTGTCTAATGTTCGGACCCATCTGGGTTAAGGTAATGTAAATCTTCTGTTGATCCGAAATATTTTTTAGATACTCAAAAGCCCGCTCAGGCCACTCGATTGCTACCACCGCACCAGAGAGCATGCGTTTTTTGAATTCAAGCAAATCAAGATTAAACCCGTCTTCTACCCTATACAGATCTATATGGACAAAATCATATTTAGCAGCCTCGCTGAAAAACTTATATTCGTTTTCGATTGTGTATGTTGGAGAGACAATATTTTCCTTAATTCCAAAGCCAACGCCCAACCCTTTGACAAAATAAGTTTTGCCTGCGCCGAGTAAGCCTTGCAACAATATCACAATAGGGCCTCTTCCGGCTACTTTATATAGTGATCGACCAAGCCGTGTTGCTAAATCCATACTTTTAGATTCATTTTTTGTCACAAAACTATAGTTGTACTTGTGATTCATCTCTAATTAAACTTGCTTAATACAAAATCAGGTACATTCATCAAAATGTGCCCTACTGGTATATGGTTTTCATAAAATTCAATAAAAAAAGCCCGGTGATCTAATCATCAAATATTACAAATCTTTGATTGATTGATTAGAGTTGTGTAAAATCAAGTGCTGTCCAAAACTATTTATTAGCGTAAAAGTTATGCCCATCTACAATTTTGTTGAAAAAAAGGCACATCTTATTTCTCGAATCTTTGATCCAATTATACTACTACCTATCCTACTACCAATCTTCTTGATCGAATTAAACGTCCCCATGAGCGATCTTATCTTATTAATGATGATTGAAATAGCCTTACCTATTTTTAGCGTATTTGTATTAATTGTACTAGGTTTTACAGACATAGACATCACTTCGATTCAATCTCGCATAGTACTACTATCAATTACGCTGATTTCTATCCTCGCTGGATATTTCTTATCAAAGTCAATCGGAAATCCTATGCTCGTTTCCTTTCAATCTCTTCTATTTATCTATGCATCGTTATTCTTTATTCTTACTCTCTACGTGAAAATAAGTGGACATGTGTTCGTCAACACTCTTTTCGGAGGTCTTTTGTCAACTTTCTTTGGCTATCCCGTATTCATCCTGACAATGTTTGTTGTTCCATGTGTAGCTATCTCGAGACTAAAACTCAAAAAACATACTTCTGATGAAATTTTGGGTGGCTTCCTTGCGGCACTTATATGCATCTTAACTTTTTTTTACTTTCAAGGTTAGAAATGCGAACTCGTCTTAAAGTATTCATCTGCCTTATATTATCAATAATTTTCTTTTTACTATTTCCCGGAGTTTCTCTTGCTTTTCCTTATCAAGATCTCACAAGCGAGAATGTATTTTATGATTATATTCATGAAGCATACGAACGCTCCATAGTAAGCGGTTACTCGGACAATACGTTCAGACCGGATAATCCTATCTCCAGAGGTGAAATGGCTAAAATGATTACACAAGCTTTTGATCTTGAAACACCCCCAGATAACTTTCAAAATTTCCAAGATGTCGACAATGCAAATAAATTCTTTGATTTCATCAAAACATTAAAATTCAATAGTATTGTTGATGGTTTCGAAGATGGCACTTTTAGATCTGACCAGTTTATTTCTCGCGCAGAAGCTTCCAAGATAGTTGTCAAAGCTACGAGAGAAAATAAATCCACTGCATTTTCTAAATTTCCCAAATATCAAATATTCTCAGACACGCCACTAGATAATGTCTTTGCAGAATTTATTAACAAACTCGCCTCAATACAACTCGAAGACCAGTCTAGAATTGTAATCGGTTATTCCGATCAAAGATTTATGCCCGAAAATGCCCTCACAAGGGCCGCAATGGCTAAAATTATCGTTCAGACAATTTCTTACACAGAAAATGGAGGGGCGTATAAACCATTGAAGAAATATCAAGAGATAGAGAAAGAACCCGTCAACCCCGTAAGTTTCGCTAAAGATATTAATCTTATTGCTTCTTACGATATTGATGGTAGAGATATATCGGACACCAAAAGATACACAATCAGTGAGGATAACGATTCCAAGTATAGAGAGGTATGGACAGTATTAAATCCTCTTATAAATGATGAGCTATTGCCACTTTTTGATGAACTTCAATTTTATTCGGACGGAATTGGTAAAACACTAGCCTCGGTTTATAGGGCGGGTAATAAACTCGAGAAGTTTAATGTGGCCCTAGATATCGATGAAGTATTTGCAGATGGACTACTCAGTAAAGACACGCTCAAATATGCGATAACACACGAAATAGGTCATGTACTAACACTGAATCAAACACAGATGGATATTGATTATACTTTACTCTCAAATTCAACCCACTCTGATTTCGAATCTCATCGCCAAGAGTCAGCGAAAAACTGTCAAAACTATTATTCAATAGACGGTTGTAGTTTAGACGACTCATTCCTAAATCTATTCTACAGGCAGTTTTGGGCTAATGGAACTTACGAAGAATTGAGTGAAATATATGCAGATTCAACTACAGAAAATGAGCTCTCCGACAAATTATCTGAATTTTATGACAACCATACGAACGAGTTTGTTTCATCTTACGCTGTCACGAATCCCGAAGAGGACATAGCGGAAACTTTTGCGTATTTATTTTTCTATCCACTGCCAGTTGAAGCTGATAGCATATTTGAACAAAAACTTGTTTTCTTGAATAATTTGAGCGAGATTCGAGCTTATATCGAATCTACACAATTATATTTTGAAAGGGAGTAATCGAAACTAATATATTATTGGATACTTTATGGAACAACATTTCAAACAACAAATGGTTTCCATTGTTCTACCTGTTTGCAATGAAGAAAATAACTTAGAAGAATTAAATCTCAGGCTTAGATCTACCTTAGATAGGTTTAATGAATACGTGTTCGAGTATATTTATATCAATGATGGGAGTACAGATAAATCGTCTGCAATCTTAGCCAATTTGCAAACCAAGTATTCGGACATTAGTATAATTAACTTTTCAAGGAATTTCGGTCACCAGGCTGCAATCACAGCCGGGCTCGTTCAATCAAAAGGAGATGCAGTCATCGTTATGGATACTGATTTGCAAGATCCTCCGGAGGCATGCGCTGAGCTAATTTACCAATGGCAAAAAGGATTCAAAGTAGTAAACGCGAAACGTAGATCTCGAGAAGACGGCTTATTTAAAAAATTTTCGGCTCTTGTCTTTTACAGGTTACTAAATCGTTTATCTGATATTCCGATCGAAGAGGATGTGGGTGATTTTCGATTACTAAGTAACGAGGTAGTTTCCGAATTTTTAAGACTAAAAGAAAGGAATAGATTTGTCCGAGGAATGATTAGCTATATCGGATTTAAACAAACCTCGATATTGATAGATAGAAATGAGCGTAAAAGCGGATATACAAAATACCCCTTTCGTAAAATGCTAAAACTATCCGTTGACGCTATTACAGGTTTTTCTACAATACCATTAAAAATTATAAGCGAGTTTGGTCTTCTAGTGGCTTTCTTTAGCTTGACAGGAATCATCTATGCGGTCTATATGAGATTTTTTCACCCTGAGCTCACGGTACCCGGATGGACTACCTTGGTTTTATCAGTTTTATTTATTGGCGGTATCCAAATTATCATTTTAGGCATCATCGGATCTTACATTGGCAGAATTTATAATGAGGTTCTGAGACGTCCTCTATACATAATCGAGTCAATAAGCGCGCCGAAAAAAAACTCAACACAAGAATATGAAAAAAAGATTTAATCACAACTTTACCATTAGTCTTAGAAGACAGACCTTCAAAGAGCTGCGTTTTCTGTTTTACTATGGAATCATAGGAATAATAGCGGCATCTGCTGACACAAGTGTTTTTTTTGTTATGCTGAAGTCAATAAGAGTAGACATTTTATTGGCTAATACCCTCGGAGTAATAGTAGGGGTGTTGATAAGCTTTACCCTCAACTCATTTATAAATTTCAAATATTCACTTTCAAAAAAAAGACTTTTTCGATTTAGTAGCATAGCATTATTCGGATTATTAATTTCCAACATAATAATATGGCTCGGGGTAAAAAAACTAGATTTTTTACCTCTCTATGTGAAGATCGTCGCGATAAGCTTTTCAGCAATGACCCAATATGTGCTAAACCGAACGTGGACCTTCAGTCATAAATTTAATGCAGAGTAACCCTTTACATAAAAAACGAATAGCAATTATCGGTGGTGGTTTTACAGGCTTAACTGCGGCATTAGATCTGAGCAAAGCGGGTTATTCAGTTACAATAATTGAAAAAGCAGATACTCTTGGAGGTCTTGCGAATGGTGAGCATATTCTTGGATACCCGATTGAGAATGCATATCATCATCTATTTGAAACTGATAAATACATTCTAGAACTTATTGATCAGCTTGGACTGAAGGAAAAAATTAAATGGTTGCCAGCGAAGACAGCAATATTTATGAACGGTCTAAGTTATCCTTTCTCCTCTGCGATCGATTTACTAAAGTTTACCCCAATCGGCTTAATTGCAAGAATACGAACCGGCTTGGTTATCCTTTATCTCAAACTACAAAACAATTGGAGAAACTTAGACAATATAAGTGCGTTTAAATGGTTAGAAAGATGGAATGGGAAATCAGCGTTCCCTGCGATCTGGAAGCCATTGCTTCAAGGTAAGTTCCACAATTACAGCTCAACAATTTCAATGGCTTGGTTATGGGCAAGACTCCATGTGCGGGCCAATTCAAAAAATGGTGCGGTGTTTGGGTATCCGAAGAATAGTTTTTCTGAAATAGTTCAAGTGCTTACGAGTAAATTACAAAAACAGGGATGTACTATTAAAACAAAATGCCATATAACAAATATCGAGATAAGAAAAAATGAATTTATCATTGGACATAATGGTAAACCCGACCTACATTTTGATTCAATACTAGTCGCCGCCCCAAATGCAACTATCACAAAGCTTTTTCCTCATCTAATGCCATCAGGACCATTTATGCAAAAAATAAATAATATCCACTATTTAGGAGCGATAACGCTCATTTTTGTTTCTAGCCAAAACTTATCCGATTATTACTGGACGAATATTAATGACAGCAAATTTCCATTTATCGTTTGTATACACCATACAGCCTTTGCTCCAATAGAATGGTACGGAGGTAACTACATATACTATCTGGCTTCATATTTGCCACATGACAATGTTTATTTCCAAATGGAGGAAAAGCAACTCGCCCAAGAGTGGCTTGGGATGTTAAAAAAAGTTTGGCCAAAATTTGAATCTTCACAAGTCAAACAAACGAAAATTCATAAATTTACCAATGCGCAACATGTTCCGATTCTTAGATACAGAGAACAAATTCCTGACACGAGAACCCCCATCAAGAATTTGTATTTATCGAATTTTAGTCAAATTTTTCCCGAAGACAGAGGTATCAATTTTGCAGTGCGTGAAGGTCGAAAAGTTGCTCAGATGATGATATCTGACATGGAATAATATTATTCACTCGCATTTAAGTAAACAATGGGAATAGCAATTAAACAATTTATCTTCAGTAAATGCTAATCCACCTCAATTATTTTTACTTTGTTCTGTTCAAATATTACCTTTCCCATGCGCAACAGTTTAGACTCATTAATTTCCCCATATCGTTCTCGTTCAATTGTTCCCAAAATTAGATATTTCACCGAGAACTCGTGTAATTTTTCTTTTGTCTGAGTTTCATTTTGATCGGTGTAAATATTTCGGACAATCGCCTTACGCGTTTCCAGATCTTTGTTTGTTCCTCTCCATGTCCACTCATGACCATACCAGCCTAATAGAGTTGGCCAACCAAGAAACGTAGAGAAAAAATTGTAATCTTGGAAGCTATCGCCCTCCGCTTCAACTATTCTCGGCAAGACATCATGCTTTATGTCTTGTTGGCGTAGGGTATCAAGATAAATATATGCTGCGTAATCGTCAGGATATTTATCACGGAACCAATCTAAGCCTGTCGACACACCCGTGAATTCTCTTGCACCGATGACTTGATTAATAATCTTATAACCATATAGACCTTGCATCAGTAGTGTGGACAGTACGAAAATAAAAACTGTAATAACGACAACCTTTCTTTTAATTCCGAGCAAAAGATATATCAAACTAGCACCCGAGATAACAGCAAACCAAACCCAAACTTGATTTGAAATTTTAAAGACTGTATTTGCCCTGTACCATTCACCATCTTTTAAAATATCCCGAAAATATACAACCTCAACCAGCAAGAGAAAGAACAATCCCAACCCAATAATGGTCAAATTGAAAAGATGCCAATGATTATCTTGATTGGTTGCCGTGAATAGTTTAATCCCATTCTTCTTGAGTACAAATATCACATAAGGCAAAAGTAAGATCATAAATCCTCCCCAGTAAAGAAACCACTGATATGGATTTGAAACATGCTGAACTAGACCGATAAACCCTTGCTGCCCAGAAACAGGAACGATGAAATAATAACTCCATGGCAGAGCCACTAAATATGAAAGTAAAGGGATACAAATTAAATTAAGTAAAAACCTTGAAGGATGTTTCAGAAAATCTTCGCGATATTTAACTATGAGACATGTGACAATCAGCACACCCAGAGTAAGGGCGTCCCATGAATTCGCCATATATGCGCCACCTAAAATTAGTGGGATAATCAGTATAATTGGGGATAATAAGGTAAATCTCTCTTTTCCTTCTTTCCAAATTGCAATACAGACAGCTAAAGCTAAAATCCCAAATAGAAATCCAAATACATGCGCATGAATCTCGGCTACGAGAAAAGCATAGATCGGCATTTCTGTTATGGTGCCACTTATAAATCTTGTCGCATCGGCATACCAATAAGCTTTACTAGGAAGTATTGAGGTCATACGCATTAAGAAATCACTCGCAATACCAGTGGAATTACCAGCTAGATTAGCAAGAACACCTCGCAACGACAACCCCATCCAATAGATAATATGAAAAGTACCTGCAAACATGCACTCAAACCATGAAATAAAAGCCGAAATGTTCGCTAGTAAGCTAGAGCGAAATATAGCAGAGGCGATTTCTTTAGCACAAGAAATGATCCCCAAACCAATGGAAGCGTAAAGCCATATGACTAAGATAAAAAATCCTCTTTCTAGGGGTATACCTGTAAAGGTTAAAAGCGTATGTCCGATAAAATGTCCGAAATAATAATAGTTAAGTTTATCTTGAACGAACCACATTGTTTCAATCGGCAAAGTCCTTGAATTTTCTAATACTCTTAAAATCCCAAAATCCATGAATCGTTCAATTTGATAAAGTTCTGGAGAATGTCCTTTTACCCAATACCAAAAAAATAGCAACGCAGAAAATCCAATTAAATTCCATGCAAACTTTTTGCAATATTCCTTGTCAAACTTAAATTTCTTTGTATGAAGATATATCCAAAAGTTAAATATCAGCCACACAAAACAAAGCAGGAATAAAAACTTTCGCTCGAGCGTCAAGATACCAATAGTCGTACCTAGAAACCAAACATACGCAACTATAAGCCACCCGACGATACCTGAAAAAGCAATACCCTGATCTTTCCAATTACCAAACAGAAACGAAGCAAATGGTGCGCTAGCGAGGGTAAGAAAAAAATGAGCGCAAATTATCACACTTAAACCTACAATATCGCCTGCAATTGGTGAAGAAAAAAAATCGCTCACTGCGTTAATAAAATTTGATATTGAACAAGTTTTTAGATATGGAATCTCCTAGGGCAAAACAACTACTCTGTCGAATAACACTCATACCCCGTATTCGAACAAATCAATCATGACTTTCTCAGTAAATGAATTTATTACAATTTCCTTCTCGAAAGGGACTTTATCTGTACACCTTATTTCAACATTTATGATTGCGTTCCCTTACTTTGCTCTAGAGTAACCGTTACGCTTTTCTCTACCGATTTCGAGAATATCTTCAAGTTAACTTTATCACCCACATCAAATTTTTGTATCTCGTTTTGTAAACTTGTTTTGCTATCGAGCTTCACTCCATTAATCTCCAAAATAATGTCATTTTCTACAATACCTGCCTTATCCGCTGGACTACCAGGTAAAACAGCTATATCTTCAGGACTAGAGCCCCGAACTACTAAAGCCCCATAGTCATATTCAAGTCCATTTTTTTCCTGTAGCAACTGAGTGATTTGTATATATCGAACCCCAAGAAACGGTCTTACTATCTTACCATTCTTGATTACCGAATCGATTATTTTTTGAACTGGTTTAGCAGGAATCGCGAAACCGACATTTTCACCTTCCAGACTTACAGCCACATTGACTCCTATAGCTTTACCTTCAAGATTGATGAGTGGACCACCGGAATTACCAGGACTTATTGACGCATCAGTTTGCAAAAGATCAAGTAACGACTCTGTCTCGCCCGTTGCCTCCGAACCAGCTAAAACCGAACGATAAAGCCCCGAGATGATACCCGAACTTACTGTATTTGAAAATTCACCTAACGTATTGCCAATAGCCAATACACTCTGCCCTACCCTTAGATTATCTGAATCACCAAGTTCAATAAAAGGTAAATCTTTTGCGTCAATTTTTAACACTGCTATATCTAAAAAGTTATCTCTAGCTATAACTGTCGCTTTAAACTTTCGTTCGTCATTGAGAATCACAGTATATTCAGCTTCGCTATCACTTACCACATGCCTATTTGTAATGATATATCCGTCACTTGTGACCAAAAAACCACTCCCCGCACCAACTTGGCGCTCCTCTTGTCCGATTTGCCTACGACTGGGTATTTGAAAATTGAAAAAACCATTAGAATCATTTCCAAACGGATTAAAAAAATATTTCTCGTAAACTGGAAGATCTTTTGAAATAATAACACTTACAACAGCTTGTTTCGCCTGCGCGACTACTTCCGTTGTCAATTCATCTTTGTTCATCAGCTCAATTCTTCTCGATTCATTCGAAGCTTGCTTTGAAATGCCTAACCTAGCCTTCAAAGAATCTCCAAATAATCCACCTAGCATACCTGCAATAAAGCTTGCCAATAAGATAATTATGAGCGCAAAGCTTGCTAAAAATTTCTGTCTCATATTATTTTGTTTTATATATAATATAAATCACAACCCATTATTGGGTATAAATATATTGTATACCTAACCCGCAAATTTACAACTAGCAGATCGTAAAGTCCCTACAAATCATATGTTTCCAGGGCGACCAATAAGATAAATATACTACACAGGCAGTTACCTACTGCCCGTAATTTGTTTGAAAGAACTTGCTTGTAACTGAAAAGGTGACTATAACACCGCAAGAGTTTTTGAGATGAATATATCATGGTATTTCTGCTATAATTCGATGCTTTTCATTTTGATACAGATAAGCTCAACTGCCCCAATGAGTTTCGTAAATTCCTATGCCAAAAAATGTTAATTCGGCAGAATCTATTATGAAAAAGTTTCTTATGTGGTATCGGCGCTATAAACGTGTCTTGTTAATATTACTAGCCTGCACACTAATTATAACTTATTCTTATTTAGACAACGCTGTAAATCTACAACTACCAACCGAAACCACTTTAAAATCCGAATCAGTTATAAAATCTGTCGACATTTTTACTGTAGGCAGCAATTCCTTTACTACAAGTGCGATTGCAACCGTCGAAAATGGTAATTATGCCATTATTGTATCCCTAATGCCAGGAATTATCAGCAATATAGATGTATCTGCAGGTGATGATGTAAGCACTGATACGAATTTATTAGCAATTTCATCTAATTACTCCGACCAATCCCTTGCAGACTTGCAAGTTGATATGGCTGAAAAACAACTTGAGCTTGCTCAATTCAATTTATCCTCGCTCACAGACACAAAAAATGAGAATATTGATCTTGCAGATGAGTCCCTTGATGACTTTTATGAACGTCAGCAACTATCCGAAATTGATTTGGATAACATTAAACTTCAAATATCGCGTACCGAAGATACAATAGATGAAATTGCTTCAATAATTAACAATATCGATGATTTTGAGGATACAATCAATCTTGCGTTGCAAAACAATGAAATTACTCCTTTCCAAGCTGACCAAGCACTTTTACAAAACGATTTACAAAAAAATCAGCAAGAACAGTTATTCAATAATTACAAAACGACATTAGCACAACTAGAATCCACACATGATTTATTAGAATATCAACTTGGATCCAATTCGCCAATTAAAGCTATCTCGGAGATCACAAATGAACTTACTACAAAACAAGTCGAGACTCAGATACAAATTGCCCGTCTGAATGTAGATCTATCCGAGATTTCCCTGAAAGTAGCCCGAGCAAATGAAAAAATAACTAATCCTGAATCACCACTAGATGGGGTCATTGAGAAAATTTATGTGAGGGAAAATCAATATATCAACCCCGGAGAGCCCCTAATGTTTATTGCTGGAAAGCCCAATCCACAGCTCAAGGTAAAAATTGCTCCAGAAATCGCAGAGAATTTAGTTAGAGATGATGTCGCAACCATCACATATAAAGGGGCGAATTACAAAGCTGATATTGCACACGTTGCTAACGTCCCTACAGACGGAGTCTTTCACGAAGTGATTTTAATTCCAGAAGATTCGCTCAAAGGATTACTCAGAATAGGCACTTCCGTCAAAATAAAACTTCCAGTCCTTTTTAGTAAAAATTCGAGGAATAATAATCTCTATATACCCCTAGATAGCGTTCACCGATCCGCTTCACAAAGCTACGTTTTTTTGATTTCAAATGGGACTACTAGTATCAAGCAAATCACGACTGGCGAGATTTTGGGGGATGTAATTCATGTGTTATCAGGACTGATAGAGGGCGATCTCATTGTTACTGACAGGGATATCCAAGAAAATATAAAAGTAATACCCCGTTTAGTCCAAAATGAAGCTGAAACAGAACCACACAATCCCACCACACTCGAGGATGATAATGCCATAGAGTCTAATTCAGCTGACTTTTCTTCGGAAACTACTTCCATAATATAAATTTGTCATGGAAAAGGACCAATACGAATCAAAGTATTTCAAACGCTTAAAATTTGATCCAAAGCTAAGTGAGTCTTTAATGGGAAAGATATTACGGAATCCAAGACTACTCATACTTTTCATTCTTGCGATTATCTACGTCGGCATAAATGCCTATACTTATTTACCTCGTGAGATTAATCCACAAATTGAAATACCGGTTGTTCTGATCACCGCACCCTATCCGGGGGCAAACTCAAATGAGATCGAAGAAAAAATTATTAAACCCATTGAAGATAAGGTGTCTGAACTGTCTGGAATCGATACTTTGTATTCCACCTCAAGACAAGATATGGGAAATATTACAATCTTATTTAAATCAAACATCAACACTGATAAAGCGCTCAGCGATACAAAAGCCAAAATAGATAGCATCAGACTACCAAATGAGGCTAAAATTCCCATTGCCGAGAAACTAGATTTTGATCAAATTCCGATACGCGATTTCGCCTTATACAGCAATTCCCCTATAAACGAACTTAGCATACAAGCAGTAAAACTTAAAACGCAATTAGAAAATTTACCGTTTGTCAGCAGCGTAAACATAAGAGGAAATGCACAGGAGATTATTCGAATCGAACTATCCCCGGACAAACTCCAAAATTTCAATCTTAAACCCTCTTACATAACCCAGTTATTCGATTCGAATAATATTAGTCTACCGGCCGGAATTATCAAGGTTTCTGATATAGAATACCAAGTTACGCTTGATAACGAAGTCGATACCATAGAAGAGCTTAGGCGATTCCCAATATCCCTGTCAGGCGAAACAATAGGATTGGGGGATATTTTTAATATTTTCTTTTTTACAGATGAACCGTACACAAAGGTAGAATTTTTTGACAAATCAGGGAATAGTAAAAATGCCATCGAACTTTCAGTTTTCAAACCGCAAGGTATCAAAATTAAAGACTCAGACGCAGCAATTACAAAAGAGGTACAAAATTTTCTAAAAGATAACCCTAATATCACTTACTCAGAAATTACAAATATAGGAAAAGAAATTAATAAACAATTTGATGAACTAGACTCAAGCTTTATCTCTACTGTTGGGTTAGTTTTTTTGGTTATTTTGGCTTTTCTAGGGATCAGACAGGCCTTAGTTGCTTCGTTATCAATTCCCCTAACCTTTTTGCTCACTTTGTACGCAATGCAGCTTGCTGGACTCACCTTAAATTTCCTAACCGTATTTTCACTAATTCTAGCTCTTGGCATGCTAGTGGATGACGCTATTGTTATAGTTTCAGCCTACTCGATGTACAAGGCAAGTGGAAGATTCAAAAATCCTACTGAGGTAGGGCTAGCTGTTTTCAAAGATTTCAAAGTGCCGATATGGACAACAACCATCACAGCTGTTTGGGCCTTTTTACCACTGCTTATGACAACCGGAATTATTGGTGAATTCATTCAATCAATACCAGTTGTTGTCATAACTGCATTAATTACTTCAACTTTCATAGCAGTTTTCATCAACTTACCTGTACAGGTCTTAATTGAATATCCGATGCCAAATAGGGTCAAATTATTTGCCAAAATTATTCTCGGTCTATCACTACTTTACTATTTCATTACGAGATTATTTTTATCTCCCACCTTTGCCTTCCTCTCGACCGAGCCTAACCTAATACAAACGACGGCCTTCATTTTCAAAATACTTGTGCATCTTTTAGTTACATTTGTATTCATCCAAGCTTACAGAAAAAGGGGTTGGTTAAACGGAATATTTAAATCGAACTACTATGCCTTAATGGTAAAAAAAATGGCATCTAAAATATGGGATGAAGGATTTATTAATTTATCTACGATCAAAACCAAATATGCCAAATATCTATCTAGCATATTATTTAGTAAAAGACGAAGCTTGTATGTAATAGTTCTCACGATTATTTTCGTCAGTTTTAGTTTCTCACTGCTAGCGTTTGGGATAGTGAAGACTGAATTCTTTCCAAGTAAACAGGCCGAACAAATATTAATAAATATTAAGGGCCCGAGTGGATGGACTACTTCACAAATATCAGACAGACTTAAAAGTATTGCCAAAGAAATAGCTCCATTACATGAGGTTTCTGATATCATTGGTTTTTCGGGCTTGAATCAAAGTAGCAACCAAAGTTATATTTCACAGACTAATTATGGATATCTGAGCATCAAAATGCTTCCTGATAGGAAAGTACCAGACCCCGCATTCGCCAAACAAATAAAGGACAATATCCTTTCAAAATTCGATCTAACATCTGACGTTCTAATAGTTGGAGGAGGCGGACCCCCGGCGGGTTCGGATATCCAAGTTAATATCTTTGGAGAAGATTTACAGGTACTAGAAAGACTTTCGAATGAATTTAAATCTATCATCGTTGCAAATCCTAATAGTTCAAATGTTGAGAGTTCTACGTCAAGTTCTACAGGACAACTAACAGTGCGACTTGATCAATATGAATTAGCCACCCGAGGTCTGAGTGCAATTGAGGTAGGATCCTGGTTGCGAACTTTTTTGTCGGGCACCGATTTAGGGACGATTAATACTGAATGGCAGACTGATTCGACGACGATAAGGCTTGAAAGCCCATCCGATTTAACCCTTGATGAAATTCAAAATATTATACTTCCATCGTATTTAGGGAATTATAACTTAAATGAAATTGCCCAAATCGAATTATTGCCTAGTCCATCAATCATTCAAAGACAGAACCAACAAAGAGTTGTCAGACTAACTGCAGCTTCTCAGGATATCAGCAGCACCGAGCTTTACAGCGAGTTAAAATCAGAATTCGAAAAGGTTAGACTCGAACCCGGTTACAGTTGGACAGTAGGTGGCGAAAATGAAGAAAACCAAAAGGCTACAACAGAAATTCTTACGCAGATGGGTCTAGCCTTTTTATTAGTATTTGCGACAATGGTTCTCGAACTTAATTCCTTTTCGAAAGGGTTGCTCGCTTTAGTAGTTATACCCCTTGCTATTTCTGGGGTATTTGTAAACTTCGCAATCTTTCAAATTCCACTTTCCTTCCCCTCTCTAATTGGTATTTTGTCACTGTTCGGAATTGTGGTATACAATGGAATATTGCTCATGGAAAAGATCCAACAAAACCATTTTATAGGTCTTGATTACACTGAAGGTATAGTTGACGCCTGTGTATCAAGATTAGGACCTATACTCTTTACTACCTTAGATTCCATTATCGGTCTCATTCCTATTACCATAGCAGATCCAATTTGGAGAGGTCTAGGAGGCGCTGTCATAGCCGGTTTGACGGTTTCGGGTGTGCTTGTATTACTGGTATTGCCGTCAGCTTATAAACTTCTCTTTGACGGAACATTGGCAGCTTACATAAACAAACAACTCCTTAAATAAGCATCACTTCGTCCACTTAGAAATTCCGTTTTGTGTTTTGTGATACTTGAGGTATACTTATGTTAAATAATATGTAGGCCTACTATTATCTGGTGTAATTTCACACTATATTACTTTATTGCTCAAAGCCTACATGCAGACATCTATCCACTGGGGCAATTTGTTCAAATTTGGGGACGAAATTTCCGTTAATAACAATTATACAGAGCATATACAGCAAATTATTTACAAGAATAGTTCCAAAATCGATCGTATTCTCAAACCACTTGAACAATCTTCCATTAGGCTTGAATTTAATTTCCAATTCTTACCTCATACTAAGCAGTTTAAAGTCGCTTTGATATTACACACGCCGAAAAGTTATCTGCACGTGAGTGAAAATGGCTTCTCACTTGAAGAAGCTATCAAGAGATCTGTGCTAAGCTTGCGTAGGAGATTCCGGGAAAATAAGGAGAAAAAAATATCGCTAAAACGAAAAAGTTCCATTAGAACTATATAACTTATCCAGATCAATGTTTTTAAGGAGACTTGATGTATCAAGTCTCCTTTTTATGTTGTATAAACTTACTGATCATAAGTTTAAAATCAGTAAATTGATTTGTCGAATTGTGGTAACATGTAATTAGATAAATTCTTAATCGTAATTTCTATGTTTGAAACAGCTGATCCGTTGCTTGTAAATATCCTTATCGCTTCACTAGCTTTTGCCGTATTGATCATAGCCTGGCAACTAATGCGTCTTTTGGGTAGCGCGACAGAAGCCCTAGATGAATTGAAAATTACATCTCAACGGATTAACGGGGTCATATCACGTATCGAAAACGATTTCGAATATGTAGGAAGAACTGTTAAAGGGGTTAGTAGTACTTTAGAAAAAATTAATGACGAGGTCCTAAATCCAATCCGGACGGTCAGCAGAATTTTCAAAGCAGGTAGCATATTTCTCAAGACCCTAGGTGACCAATTTCGCGATAATACCGAAGAGGACGATTATATTCCAACCAAATAACAATATACTATATTAGTTGTTAATTAATAATTATGTCCGAAAAAAAAAGCTCATTAGGTGAGACTGTAAATTTCGTTGCTGGCGCGATAGTTGGTGCTACCGTGGGAGCACTAGCTGGGCTACTTTTCGCCCCATCAAGCGGGAAAGACACTCGTGATAAAATTCTTTCAAAAAGTGAAGCACTTGGCCAAAAGGCAAAAGAACTTGATAAATCAAAACTCAGGCCAATGATTGACAATTTGAAGTCTACGGTAGAATCAAAAGTAAAAAAAACTAAAAAAGATCTCATGAAAGCAATACATGAAACCAAAACAAAGCTCAAAAAAATGGATGCAGAGAAATAAATAACATGTTTGGAAATGTATACAATTTATAAAGCATTTATTGCCCTTATTGTTGTCATTTCGGCAGCATTAATTCTAGGTCAAGCTAGTGCGCAAACGCCCAATATAAATATAACAATCCTGCGTAGTATACAGAATCCTTCAAACTTACGTTTTGAGATAAGGGCGGTTGTGGACTCTAATATTTATAGCGATAGGGTCTCGCTTGAGTGGGAATTGCCCGAAGGGGTATACAGCGATGATTCTTTGACTAATGAAACGTTTGTATTATTGAAGGGTCGAAATTATTTTTCTATAAATGCTTGGGTAACAGGCACAATTAAAGGATCAGTAAGACTGCATCTGAAGGCATACCTACCAAGCAAAATTTACTCCGTTACCCAAAAAGCCGAAATTGAAACCAATGCCCAAGGCGAGTTATACCCAATAACCCAAGAATACAAATATCT
Source organism: Candidatus Dojkabacteria bacterium (assembly GCA_041918255.1). Classification (GTDB taxonomy): domain Bacteria; phylum Patescibacteriota; class Dojkabacteria; order B142; family WJKM01; genus JAYRWD01. Next base: position 31,501 of record JAYRWD010000034.1, on the reverse strand, counting down.
TTCCATCGCTAACACAATACGTCTTTTAAGCATTGGTATGTTTATCTCTTGCATATTTTCTCTTGTAGTTATACGGTTGATGCAAACAATCATGCTAACTAGAAAACCAATACGAGTTATTGGTAGCACAGAAGATCAAAGTCAAATCCTTAAGACACTCAACGAAAAACAAAATGCAGGGGATGTTATCTTCCCAAAGTAATTTACCAACGAACATCCAAAATATGTCTAAAATTTATAAATGGCAAATCAAAGATATGCCAGCAGTAGAGAATATACCAGGTCCATACTCAGACCTATTCAAACTGGTGTGTTCGAATATTGGTCTGCGGACTCAAGAAGACATAGAGTCATTCCTTACACCGGATTCGACCCAGTTACAATCTCCGTGGTTATTGGAAGGCATGAATCAAATTGTTGATTTTCTCATTGAAGCAATAGCCCGAAGGAGAAAAATACACATACATGGAGACTTTGATGCTGACGGTATTTGTGCTACCTCAATATTATGGAGCTACCTATATCGTGAATTAGGCGCAGATGTCTCTCCTATTGTCCCAGATAGATTTGAAGAAGGCTATGGTTTAAGTGAAAAAACATTAGAAAGGATAACTGCTGAGGATGGAGATATTGTAATCACGGTTGATTGCGGAGTAAAAAATATTGACTTAATAAAAAAATATAATAACCTGACCTTCATTATTACAGATCATCATATTTTTCCTACGAGCGAAGACGAGTTAAAGCTAATCAACAATATGCCCAATCTGATCGGTGTATTGCATCCTCTTCACCCAAAATCAAAATTCGATTTCACCGAAATATGCGGTACGACTGTAGCATGGAAACTGATTTCTGCCTTAGCAGAACGTACTGGCAACGTAAAGTTTGACCCTAACGTTTTTCTACCATTCGTAGCCTTAGCGACCGTAACAGACATTATGCCCTTGATCAAAGAGAATCGATATATCGTGAAGCAGGGTCTTGCTTTAGCTAACACAAACCCACCTTTAGGATTCGAATCGCTTTTCGAAACAGCGCAACTAATAAAACCATCGATTGATGTCTATCACTTTGGCTTTGTCTTAGGTCCGAGACTAAACGCCGCAGGTCGAATAGAAGATGCAATGGACGCTGTTAGATTATTCTCTACTAATAATCGTGATACAGCAAAGAGATACGCTGAAAAGCTCAATTTATTGAATCATCAACGACAAGAAATGACGCAAGAGTTAATAGATCTTGTCGAACCAAGAGCTCTCGAGCAGCTTGAAAATAAATGTATCTTTATAATTGGTGATAACTGGCCCGAAGGGATATTAGGTCTAGTCGCAGGCAAACTGCAAGAAAGATTTAATAGACCCATTTTAGTAGCTTCAAAACAAAATAATGGTGATATGATTCGAGGGTCAGCACGTAGCCCACGATATTTTCATATTACCGACGCGCTAAATCAATTTAAGCATTTACTTTCGAAATTTGGTGGACACAGACAAGCTGCGGGATTTAGTTTACCTAGCAGAAACATCGAAAACTTCAGGGATGGACTATTGCAACTAGCGAATACACAGATAACTTCGGAGGATCTTGTACCTTTTCTAGAGATTACCGGTGAAATTACATTACCACAAATCAATTACCAAAATGTATTGGAAATAGGTAAACTCGCTCCTTTTGGATATGGCAATACCGATCCAAAATTTGTGATCAGAAATTTAGAAGTGATTGATTTACGCCTGGTTGGGAGAGATCAAACGCATTTGAAGTTAAGACTTTCCAAGGATGGCAAAGCAATAGATGCAATAGGCTTTGGGCTGGCAAATAAATTTGGAGATATTTTGCCCGGATCAATCGTTGATGTAGCAGGCCAGATACAAATTAATAAACGTCCAAATTATAATAATGTCGAAATCCTGATTAAGGATATTTATCTACACGAATAATGATTACAACTATTTTCTATGAAGGCTAATAAAATATATCTCATATTGTTACTTTTCCTGGTAGTTCTCAATATTTTGCCTATAGCCGCTCCGGTAGCGGCTCATTTCGGATGGTATAAATTCGCACATGCAATATATTCTATATACTCGGTATTCTGTCATCAATTTCATTGGCGCAGTATCCACCTATTTGATTTTCAGAGTGCTTGGTGTGTTCGGGACACATTTATATGGGCAGGATTTTTGATATCCTCCATTGCGGTATTTATGGGATTTCTCACTAAGGAAATAAAGTGGTATTGGCTTTTGACCTTCGCAATCCCAATATTGCTTGATGGCGGACTTCAGACTATATTTACACTTATTGCGTTTCATACTAATACCCCAATCCTATATTTATCCACCAATCTTATGCGAATGGTCACAGGTAGTATCTTTGGAATCGGACTAGGCTGGATTATCAGTTCTATCTTAGCGCAACCATAAACTTTAATATGAAGTACAATGCTTTATCAAACCAAATAATGAAAATGCTCTTACTTTGGATTTGTTTGTTTGTTCTTTATATTGGCATGATATTCATATGGAGGTACACCTCACCTCTATATCCTCCTAGCGGATACCTTGATAACATAGTACGCCCCTCTCCCCCCATTACAGATTGGACAAAGAGTCGGAGGCAACACGGTCTGTAATTATCCCTAAATATCTAAAGGAAACTTAGAGCATAATTTTTTAACTTGCAAAGCAATTTTTGCTAATTCCTTTGACTCCTTCGCCTTTAAGTCAAAAGTTTGGAAATCCATTTCTCCCCATTTTGCAATTTCGTTCATCACCATATCTATCCATCCCGCGATCTTTATCATTTCTTTCTCTCTCATCCCTCTTGTAGTAACCCACGGCGTCCCTATCCTGAGGGCGCTTGGGTCATTCGGCGGACGAGTTTCCTGGGGCATAGTATTATAATTAACAATAATTCCAGCATAATCAAGTGCTCGCGCAAACTTTTTCCCCAAGACCGGTTTATTTGTTAAATCAATCAAGATAAGATGTTTTTCCGTACCGCCCGCAACTAAATCAAACCCATAACGCTGCAATTCTAAGGCTAATCTTTGAGCGTTTTTAACTATTTGCTGAGCATAATTCCTAAATTTCGGACTCATCGCTTCTCGAAGCCCGACTGCTATCCCCGCTATACTATGATTGTGTGGTCCTCCTTGTAGACCAGGAATAATTGCTTTATTAATTTTCGACATCAATTCATCCCGAGCTAAAATTACAGCTCCCCTATTGCATCTTAAAGTCTTATGTGTTGTAAACGTTACAACATCAGCAATTCCGATTGGAGATTTATTCACACCAGCAGCAACAAGGCCGGCCTCATGTGCGATATCTGCCATATAATAAGCACCAACTTTCTCTGCTATCTTTTTCATGCGTTTATAGTCAACTTCCATCGGATACGCAGTCCCGCCGGTAATAATTATCCGTGGTTTCTCCCTTTGAGCAATCCTTTCGATTTCATCATAATTTAGTTTTCTAGTTTTCGGATCAGTTTTATACTGTACTGCCCTAAAAAACTTTGAAGTAATATTTACCTTTCTGGATCCGCCTGGATAGAACATTATGTCCGAATTCAAATTATTTTTACCACTTTGAGGATCATATGACCAACCATGAGAAAGATGCCCACCATCAGGTAAATACATACCCATCATTTTATCTCCAGGTTTGAGTAAGGCTATGTATACAGCTAAATTTGCCGGGCTACCTGATAATGCCTGCACATTTACACCCCAATTCTGAGGTAATTTGAACAATTTTCTAATCCTCGCAATAGTCAACTCTTCCAATTTATCAATATTATAATTTCCCTCATAATAGCGTGCTTTTGCATAACCCTCAGAGTATTTATTCATAAAAACAGAACCCACCACTTCCCTTATAGCTCTTGATGCGAAATTTTCAGAAGCTATCATAGATAATTTTTCTTGCTGTTTCTTCTCTTCTGCTTTCAATATTGCGTAAACCTCAGGATCCTGTTTTCTCAAAATTGAACCTTTCATGCTCTTTGGAAATAATAGTTAAATTAGTAACTGTACTTCTCTCTAATCGAATCTTCTGTTTAGAACAAATTATTTTCCCACTAGTTTGCATTATGCCCTTCATCAAACTGCTGTATTTCAGCTATTATATATTTTTTTCCGCAAATCTTTAATGGATCCCCCACTCGCGAATTCATTAATGTTTGCGCGATAGGAGAATTGATTGTAAAAATATATTTATTAGGGTCCGGACTTGATGCTACAATGCGTACAATTATTTCTCCACCGCGACCATCACGTATCCGAACTACGAAGTGAATTTTGCTGTCGCAATCCTTGTTAGCCTCCATCTGTTTCAACATTATCTCGTATAAAGCTATAGAAGATTGCGTCTGCTCAGCTTCCTTGAATGAAGCATGCACATCGTCAGCCAAAGTCTCTTTCAACTCATTAAGCCTCTTTTGTAATTGTTGATATTTGTCGTTAATACTTTTCATCTTTTTTGAGCCAACGTACCCCAAAGTATACAAGTGGAGTCTCGATTACAGACATAAAACATTTTAAAAGCCAGTATGGCAAAATCAGACTTCCCAGAAAAGTCATATTTTCAAATGTGCCTTTATCCACTGCATAAAACGCTAAAAACATAAAAAGAGTTGTGTCAGCCAATTGCGAAATAAAATTAGATAGATTGTTGCGAAACCATAGACCTTTTGCCTTTAATCTTTCACGTAATTTAGAGAAAAGTAGCACGTCAAGAAATTCAGCGAAACTAAAAGCCAAAAGGCTTGCAGCAGAAATTCTAATCGATCTTCCTATAATGATGTCATAAGCTTCCTCTTCAGGGGCAAAACGATTTGAGGGTGGCAATCGAGTAGCAATAATACTAAAAAGCATAAGTATGAAAATCATGGCTAATCCCACCCTAACAACACTTTTGGCTCTCTCTTTGCCATATACTTCGACTATAACGTCATTTATAGTAAATATCAGTGGTAAAAGAAATATTGCGACGCTAGCGTTTAATTGTAAAGGTCCAAAAGCAAATAATGGAAAGGTTTTTTGACCGGTAAATTCGGACATACACAACAACGCTACATATAATCCAACTAACAGATCGAATTTATGTATTTTCATAGGTATGAATTTTGCTTAAACAAAACTAAAATCGTCGGTGGGATAAATAGATCCAAATTCGTATTCCTAGTGGATAGTCTCAAGAGAAATAGATATAGACCGTATTGAACTGAAACGAAAGTTTTTTTATCATGTGACTTTTAATCTATTAGTGTAAGCATTATAGGTATTCTCAAGTAATTTCGCCCGCGTAACAGGACCTACTCCCCCTGGGACAGGCGAAACCCAAATCGGGAAATCCTGGTCGATGTCTATCTGAACGTCACCTCTAATTTGGTTCTGATCATTTCTAATGCCGACGTCGATAACTATTGCATTTTCTTTTACTAAACTTAGGTCTATCAAACCACCCTTGCCCGTAGCTGATACTACTATATCTGCATTGCGGAGATGATGTCCAATATTACGGCTAAATTTGTGGTTAATTATCGGGGAAGCACCCATATTTAGCAAAACCCCAGCCAGGGGTCTGCCAACAATTACTGAATCATTGATAATCAAAACTTCTTTCCCATTAAGATATGCAGGCATTGAATTAAGGAGTTCGCAAGTATCGATCCTGGCACTCTCGAATTGTTCTATACTTCGAAAGCTTGTATATCTAATACATTCTAAGATAGCAAGCACAGTCGCGGGTAGATAAACATCATTTAATTCACCCTGCCACAGTCTTCCTAAATTTTTGGGACTCAGTCCATCTACGTCTTTAGTCGGGTCTATTAAAGATAATAATTTGCGTATATTTGATTCCGCCGGTAATGGAAGTTGAATGATATATCCATCACATTTATCCGAATTATTTAATTCTTCAATGAGCGCCTTTAATTTTTCTAAATCCCCAGACTCAAATTTCTGTACATTACAGCCAATTCCCACTTTCAAGGCATCTGAATATTTGTGTTTTACATATATATTTGTGGCAACATCATTACCAACTTGAATTATCGTCAGATTAGGTCCTTTACGACTAGACGGAAGCTCTGTTAAAGCACTAGAAATATTCTCAAGTATACGAGAGGCTATTAACTTTCCAGGAATTACTTTCACAAAATTATTATGCTGAATTAGTAAGGAAAGAGATATGCTAAGAATAACCGCTATGGTGCCTACTAATTTCTTTTCTCGGCCTCATCCCTAATTAACTTTGTAAGTTCGGTTTTAGTAATAATATTGACAATTGGAATATCCTCTATACCAGATAGGATTTTTGAAAGAAAGAAAAATAAAAGTGTAATTCCAATAGTAGCACCTAATAATTGCGCAATGCCAGTTATAAAACTTCTGAATATGACTTCCCCTTTGGAATTTTGCTTATTCAATCTTTCACAGTAAACGGAAGTCTTTTCTAAAGCATCATTGGTGCGTTTTATCTCATCAATTAACTTATGTATCCCATTTGTTAATTCCTTCGCTTCAGATTCTTGGGCTTTTTGCTTATCATCCATCGATAGCAGTATGGTAGAAAAATAATATGCATGGTAAATGATAACCAAACAGTGATAAGAAACACAAGTACAGTGGACCTAAATTCACTAATAAACTCGAGAAAAATAAAGGCAACAGTTAAAACAATCAATATCTTTGTAACATCGAGCTGAAAGTTACCTATTACATCAGTTGAAAATTCAAAATAATCTTTTACTTCTCTCTCTCTTGCCCGTTCAGATAAACGCGCTATGATCATCAAAGAGATAAAATGCGCTACTCCCGCCATAACTACCATTGTGGATAATGATAGTGTAGTAATTAAATACCCAAATTGACTTAATACGGAGAATATACCCGATCCAATTAAAATCGAATTGTTAGTCATAGCTAATACACCTATAACACTTGCTACTGTAGCTTGACGAGAAAATGTTGCACGAGTAAGAATATATATGACCAACGTGGTAATCAAGCTGAGCAAGAGAATTATCGTTATACCGGTCTTATAATTCAACGTTTGATATGGTATTATCTCAAACGTTTGTATTGAAACATCAGGATATGCCAAGGAAAAATTCATCTGGGTTATAAAGTCTTCTACCTCTTTAAAGGTATTTCGAACATATATTTCTTTCCTCTTAAAACTCCCGTCAGGATTAAGTATATTACTCTCACCCAACAAGTGTAATCTCCCTTCAATTGAATCTGAGATTTCATCGCCTCCGACAGCCGATTCTATTGTAATTCTAACAGACGACCCTATTGATTTATCCAATGAATATTTCACTACAAAAACTCTATATAGGGAAAGTACCCCCAGTAAAATAAATAGAGCAAGAAGCAATAGTCTAAACCTACTTTGTTCAAAAAAATTCATTACTCTTTAAAATAATTTAATTTATTAAGAAGGGGAATGATAAATTCATTCACATACGCCCCGACAAGAAACGTTATAGATAAACCTTTAATAATTCCAATAACAAGAGTATTGGATATACCCAATACATTCAAAATTGCAAATAGTAGACCTACTATCGCAGTAGCCAATAACAAAATATATCTGACAATATTGCTTTTCGCATGAACATCTTTTGTATTCCTGCCCCATGTGTGGACAAGTAGAATAATTGGGATCATTCCCGCATATGATATTAGGATAAAATCTGGTGTCAGCCTTTCACCAAATACCCCAAATACTTTGACCCATGCAAATACCAAAAGAAAATAAATAATGCCCGCGATACCATACAATAAACCCCTTCTCTGATCCCATATCCAGGAGGCTAGTGCTAAAGCTAATAGCGAGGATGGAATTAAAATCTTTAATAAAGTGCTAGATGAGTGCGAAACATTACTTTCGACTTGGGAAACTCCTACAAGGGTCAATGTTGAATCAAAACTTTGAGTGTTGAAAAGACTCGTAACCGCTTTAATGTATGACACACTCTTTAGATTAAATATATCTGCAAATACCATATATAGCTGTTTTTGATTATTACGGACCGAATAGTTTAGAGGCGCTGCCTGTACAGCTACAGTATTGCCATCAAGCACTAATTGTACCCCCGGTACAAGACTCCGGGCCTGTTTAGTAGCACTATCCACTTTAACCAAAGCCTCATTTGCCGCACTTGAAAAATCAAGTCGCAATACAAACGCTCCTTCACGTCCTATCTGGTTGTCAAAATAATATCTAGACCGTTCGATATCTTGCTGCGAGATAGTAGCACTTGGAATCTTGCCTGCAAGCAGATCAAAATCTGGCTTCTCGGTATCCTGTCCAGGTTGATAATTAGGATCATCTTCATAAAACTGAATTTTTCCCTGTGAGGTCAAAATTCGCATAATTGAGCTATAATCCATACCATCGTCAGGTAAATAAATCTCAATACCATACAACCCTTTTGGAACGTTAACACGTTCCTGAATCAGGTAATCGTCAATACCACTTATCTCCAACCTGTTATTTAAAATCTTTACAACATTATCCAATTCTGTTTGAGGAAGTTGAATATATGTTGGGATATCAGTCAATTGAAACTCAAGGCGATTTTGCATTACAAAATCTCTCCCATTCTCAAAATTATATTCCTTGGGCAGTAAACAGTACTTTTCACCACCACCAAGGCATAATCGACCCAAATCAGGTAACTTTAATTCCGTCCCAAACACATTTACTCGCAATACTGGCAAAAGTATAGCCAAGGAGAATATTACTAGCAGGGCGTTAAATAAAAAGGCTAATTTTGATGTTTTCATTTGCTTTATGTTATTGAAACTTGACTTAGGATTTTAAATTAGTTCTCCCCTCTAGTCAATACAAAGGGACACTATTCTAGGTACGCAAGATTATACACTGGGGAAAGGCTTTTTCCCTATTCGATTTCCCAGCGGGTAATACTATCAAAACGCCCAGCTAAACTATTTATTGAACCCAAATCAATTCCGCTCACTCTCAAACTAACCACATAAGTATATTTTGGGTGATAAAGAACAATTGTAGGCATTTCATCCTCCAAAATAGCCTGTAATTCGACTATCTTTTCTTTTCTTTTATCCTTATCAGTTATTGCCCTAATCTCCTCCAATAAACTATCCACTTTCGGAACTTCAACGGATTCTTGATTCACTATTTTGATGTCTTTCGCTTCCGATGAATAGTTAGAAATATTTAATCCCGTAGAATATGATGTCTCGCTAGGATCAAATAACTTACTCTTTGCTTGCGAACTATGATATAGCTCATAGCGGTCGTCATCGATAAAAGTTGTTTGGCCGTATAATATCACGTCGAAATTATTTGTAAGCAAATAGCTTGTGTTCAAAGTAAGTATATCTAGGGGTTTCAAATGCACCTGAACACCCACCACTTCTAAATCAGACTTAATTTGTTCAGCCACTTTCATACGATCTGGGCTATTTAAGAAAGCCAGTTCGAATTCGAAACTCTGACCATCTTTCGTAAGAATACCCGTGTTCTGATCTTGAATCCAACCTTCTTTTTCAAACAGTTGAAGAGCACTGACTGGATTATATTCATTTCGTTTTAATGAAAAATTGTAAGCAGAAGATATTTCTGGTATCGTACCACTTGCGACTTCAGCCTGACCACCTAGTACCTCTATCAGCTTTTGCTTATTTATAGCCTTGCCGATGGCTTGGCGTAGATATTTAGATGCTAGCAGAGGATTACCAGAATTGGGGTCTAAGTTGAAATGCAGTGCCCAATACTGGTTATAAATTGTACTTGAGATGTATGATTTGTAATTTTTGAACTCCCTAACTTGATCTAATGACTTAGAACTTAAGCCTCCGATAGCATGAATACGCGAAGTTTGAAGGGCCAAAATCGCACTGGCTTCATCCGGAAATAATTGAAAAGTGATAGAACCAAGATCAGAAGCACCTAAAAAATAACTATCATTACGTATCAACTTGTACGAATTACCGGAAAGGGAGTGAGAAAGATTTTTAAATGGACCGGTTCCTATAGGATATGAATTGATTCGCGGCTTTGCGGTTAAAATATTTTCAGCGTTCAAATCTTCAATTAAATGGGCCGGAAGAATCTTAAAAGTCAACGACTCCAACAAAGTAGGTAGCACTGTGTTCCTATCTTTTAACATCACTTCAAAGTTTAGATCATCTATAATGAAAATCTCGGCAAGTTGATTCGCCGCGACATTTGAGAAACTACTTGCCGTATCTGGATTCCGATTAAGTTCAATAAGTAATCCCAACGTTGCTTTTACATCTCTGGAACTAAAAGCGACTCCATCATGCCATTTAACACCTTTGCGAAGTTTAAATGAATAATAGTTATCTTTGGATTTCTCTTCATACGACTCAATCAGCTTTGGGATTACATTGCCTTGTTGGTCAAGAGTATAAAGGTTATCATAGACCAGATTTGAAATGTCTATTTCAAGCTGTGAAGTTGAAGGAATAAGCGGATTAATCCTTGTCAAACCTCTCATACTTCCTTTCTCGTCCACACCGACTATACTTGCCTCAATAAAATCAGTGTTATTTAAACTCAATAAAGCCTGCGGAGAGGTAATTAAACCAAAAGTGAGGATAGTGTATAAGAAAATACTTACTACTATATGGCTAAAAGGGCGGGTGCTTCTATAAAACACACTCAAACCCTTTATAATCGAGTTATCTGACCAAAGCAACCAGTCTGGATACATCCACAAACGATCACGTAGAGCTGTCAACGCCCTGCCCGTTTGTTTTATCGAATTCATCTTAAAAACATTATGCTAATTGCTAGCGCTACCCATATGATTACAAGGAAGATTGTTGCGTTATGCAGAAACAGTTCAAACCCCCTTTTTGTTCTTTTTACCTCTTCAGCAAAGCCTCCACCGAATAAAGTCCCAGCATCAGCTTCACTAGGTTGCAATACTATTACGAGTATTAAAAGTATTGAAACAACTACGACAGCTGTCTTTAATAAAACTAATATGTCCATAAGAATTTTACTCTGAAATTAAATGTTGTGAATTATACCTAAATTATAGCTCTTGTCTCATCTTTTTCCTAAAGACCGCCTAGCCAATCATTAATAAGACTTAGAAGCATTAGTAAAACACCGTTGAAAACCAATACCTGAAGCTCTGACATTGCTATCCCACGTAGTCCACTAATGCCAAATAATGTCTCAGCAGCTGGAAAAGAAGAAAATTCAACAATTCCAACTAAGGCGTATCGCAATAAGTACATATATCCAATGCAAGCAAAAGAACCAATCAAAAATAGCGAAACAAAATTTACATTCAGCTTAAGAAATTCAATTCCCTTTGGGAGAAGGATTAATAAAACGAAAAAAATAATAGACCCGAAAATATAATTTTCTAGTCCTCCCACTACTTTTATGCCCGGGCCTATTGATACAGCCACAAAATAAATTAAAAATGTATTCCAGTATTGATAGACCAAATACATATTGATTTGAAATTAATGCATAGAGATTAACTACTAATAATACTTCCCTTAAATTCACCCCCACTAATCAGATTTTCAAAATTACCCAAATCCGCCCCCTTGATGATTATAAATTTTATATCCTTTTTTTGTGCCATCCTGGCAGCAATCGGATCGACTATATAGCTGGCCCCGGGATTATGATGAGCAATATTATCAATTATTTCAAGATATTCTTCCCATGTGGCATTCTCTACCTTTCGGGCGTCATGGTTTTTAACTGGATCTTCATCATAAAGATAATCAATGTTCTTTAGTGTTATCACCATATCCGTTCCTAACTTGTCAGCTAACAATATTGCATCTACATCCGAGCTGTGTCCCGGTCTTCCTCCTCCTCCTATAACGACCGGCCTATGGCTAAGATCTATTATGAGATTCTCATCATAGTATTGCTCATAGACAATCGGCCGTTCAATCGCAAGATCAGAAAACACTGCGCGCACCAATTCTGCGTGTAAAACGTTAACGGTTGCACCGATCCAATGCAGATCAGTAGGCGTGGTTACATTACCTTGTTCTCGAGCCAAGTCTCTATATTTCCGCATCGTATACCCACCACCTAGTACTATTGCAAACCTCTCCCCAAGCACAATACGCTTTTTTAGAATCTCTTTTAATTTCAATATATATCCAAAGTCGAATTCGCAATCTATACGTGAGACTACGGATCCGCCAAGCTTAATTATTGTAGTACCTGCTGGATCCATTACTAAATATTAAAAATTTTAAACTTTTTTTAGCTCCACTAAGTATAGCAAAGTAGTAAATTCTAGATAAGCAGTTGCCGTGTAAACTAACTAGAGCGAAAAGTTACGCCCATGTAGCATAGACTTTAAATAAACTCTATACTGTATTTAGAGAAAATTAAAAAATACTTGACATTAAGATAGAATCTCATGGATTTCAAAAATTTATTCGAGAAGATTTTACTTTCACCTGAAGCTCAGATAAATGACGCAATAGTATCTCCTACATTACCGGTTGATCCTTCTATCCAAAGAAGTTCTATAACGGCGACCACAAGTCCATTACCAACCCAGGGCGAAGGAATTAGCGCAAGTATCACTTCAGAGAATCTGGAGGGAAGTGATCTAGGTAGCGTGTTTGATGCAAATGTGGTGATCGCCTCAAATTCAACCCAGATAAAATCCCTCAAGTTTTCCATTAATTTTAATAATGTGAAACTTAGAGTAGAAAAAATTGAATATATTGATACTTACTTTACCGTAGACTCGTCTTCTATTTTTAATAACGATACCGGTGTGATAACTATCAAGGGTACGGCATCTTCTGATCCACGTACGATAAACCGACCCATTGCAACAATTTCCCTAAAAGTACTCGCCTCTGGACCAAGCACTATCTCCATTAATGAATCGTCCTCATATATGCTTAATGCGCTTGGACAGAATGTACTGAATACTTACAATAACCTACAAGTCGAAGTGGGAACGGACTCACAAACGATAACCGGGACTCGAATTCCTTCGTACAAAGAAATTCCTAAGAGCGATCTCAATTCAATTAAAGTTTATACTCCAGCAATCGCAGGCTTAATTATAACGCTTCTGGGAGCATGGCTCTTCAGCCTTAGAAAGAAACATCATGAACCCTTCTGAACAGCTCCACGTTTTTTCATTCTTGCTGATGAATACCACAATTACCTTGAAGTTCAGGTCGACGCTTTCAAAGGTAGAAAATGAAAACATTGCGCGCGGATTTGAAAATATTTTTCATAGCATTATTGCTCGCTTTTCACGTTTTGAACCATCTAGCGAACTTTCTATGTTGAATAAAGCTAATGGTAAAGCTGTTAAAGTCACCCGAGAGTTCCTTGATCTCATATTATTTGGGATCAAACTTGGAGAGAAAACACAAGGCAAATTTGATATAACAGTTTGGGATATTCTGAATAGACTCGGGTATACTGACGATCAAAAAACAGTTATTCAAAAGAAAGAATTCTATTCCGGCAAACGAAAAAAATTTTCTGATATTCAAATCAATATACCTACCCAAACCGTTATGCTTCCAAAACATACAGGTATAGATCTTGGGGCTTACGGTAAAGGCTATGCTATCGACAAAGCAGGTGAATTCATGCTCAAGAATGGTATCCATAACTTCTTAATAAACGCAGGTGGAGATATACTCTCATACGGAAACAAATCGGAACAAGCACCATGGTCAATTTCACTTTTTTCGCCAAAAGCTTCATTACTTGCCCAAAAGTATAGGAGTTATGGAAACATACTACTTAAAAATGAAGCGGTGGCTGGTTCCGGACCTTGGGGTAGACATACAGGCACTTTTCATCATTTAATTAATCCGCGCAAAATGGCCCCTATGACACTGGGCAAGCGTGAGATTGTTTTTGTAAAGGCTAAAACAGCAATGGTGGCGGATGCTCTTGCTACAGCCGCCTTTTTGGTTCCAAGCCTCTCAAAATCTTTTTTCTCTAGCTACCAGGCCGAACTTTTACAATTGAATGATTCAAGCCAAAAAGAAATTAAAAAATAACAAATTGAAAGATTTTTCGTGTAAACTATTAATAACTCCAGATAACATTTAAATCTAATTCGCGATGGGTAAAAATCATAGCTTAGGAAAAGGCTTAGCGTCACTAATTCCAGATAATACTTCCGACGAAACACATCATGCCTATCTACCCCAGCTCGAAATCGAAAGAATTATTCCAAACCAGTACCAACCAAGAATGGAGATTGATCCTGCTAAATTGATTGAACTAGCTGATTCAATAAGAGAACATGGCATTATTGAGCCACTTATTGTTAAACAAAATAACGAACGCGAATACGAGCTCATAGCAGGCGAACGCAGGTGGCGTGCCGCCAAACTCGCTGGGTTCACACATGTACCAGTTGTTCTCAAAGACGCTTCCCCCCAACAAATGCTTGAGATGGCCATTGTTGAAAATATTCAAAGAGAAGATTTAAACCCACTCGAAGAAGCAATGGCTTTTGATCATTTATCGCAAAAATTCAAACTAACCCATGAGGATATTGCAAAAAAAATGGGCTATAGTAGATCCGCTATAGCCAACAAGATTCGTCTTTTAAATCTTCCCGATGAGGTCAAAAAAGCACTATTGCAAAACCAATTAAGCGAGGGACATGCTAGAGCATTACTTGGTCTTGAGAATACAGCTGCTGTGTTAGCTGCATTCAGGGTAGTCACGCGGGACCACCTAAGCGTAAGAGCAACAGAACAACTCGTACAAAAATTGAAGGAAGGGAATACCTCTCAAATTCGATCTAAGCCAAACAATTATCTTGATCCAAAACTCTTAAGTTATGAGAAAACTCTAAGAACTAGACTAAACGCTAGAATTAAAATTAATTTCAATAATAACCAAGGAAAAATGATTATTCCTTTCAATTCGATAGAAGATTTTGAAAAAATTATGCATAAACTCAAAATTAGTTTGTAAAGCATATGTACAATCGAGCCCAAAAGGGTTATAATACCCTATAGTCAACACATATCAATGGCACGTATTATTGTCTCAGCTGGACACACACAATCTAATCCAGGCTCTCAAGCGAACGGACTTCGCGAAGTAGATCTTACACGTGCAATTGCACGAAAACTCATACCCTACCTTCGAGTAAATGATCTGATTACACTCTCCGTCCCTCCAGATATGGAGTTAAATAGACGAGTAGAATGGATCAACGCCACTGGATATTCGCGGGAATATGATGATATAGCAATTGAAGTCCACATAAATGAAGGCGGCAAATCTGGTTTTCAGATTTGGTATCAATCTCAAGATGAAACAGATTCTAAGGATTTAGCGAATTTTATAATGGATTCGCTAGTCGAAGAAACTCAACTTCCAAATCAAGGCATAGCGCCCGACAGTCAACACGAATTTGGATCATTAGAGTTCCTTACAAATACGAAGACTATTTCTATTCTAATTGAATGTCTCTATATTGATAATCCAGATGATGCTGCGAAATTAAAATCCGAAAATGAGGTAGAAAAAATCGCAAGAGCGATAGCAAAGGGCGTGACTAATTTTTTCCAAATTGAATTCAAAGAACCAAATGATTTTACTGTGGTTAAGCCTAAAGAGATATCTCCGCAATCAAACCCTACACAAGCTAACGCTCAGGGCAAACCTATTGCTACAAATGACACCGACCAGACCCAAGCAGTCCCAAATAATGATTCGCAACAGCCACCAAAGACTTATTCCGCACAAACTACTGCTACAACCTTTCAACAGCAAATACCTGCCCCTACTCCGATTTATAATCCCATCTCAATACCGCAAAATAATTTGAATATAAATGCCGGTTTTGGAACGGCAAATCCAGCTTTCGGAGGATATGGCGGTGGATTCGGGCAATCACCCATGGGAAATGCTTATGGTGGTACTTTTGCATCACCTCAGGGTACCGGCTATACAGCCCAACCTGCTGTGAAGCCCATGACGAGGGATGAACGCAAAGATATGATTATCAAAACCTATAAAAAATTGCTTGGCCGTCTGCCGAATGATAACGATCTAAATTATTTTATAAATATCGCAGTTACTGAAGAAAATTTAGTAAAACGTATGATCGATTCACAAGAACACCTAGACATGGTTTTGGATCATCAAGAATTCAAAAAGATTAATGATGAATATGAACGGATGAAAATGGAGTTTTCACGTATTAAGTCTGAAAATGAAGATCAACAAGCGATGTTAAAGAATCTAACCCAATTGTTACATCAAAAAAATTCTCATCTGAGTCAGCTACGAAATCAATTAAATATGTTAACTGGTCAGAAATCACAGGAAAATCCTAAACTCGTATCGAGGAAATACAAAGGAAATTTAAGTGACAGAATTTTTCATTTCTTCAGCGGAATTCTAGGCTGATTTTTTTTAATTTTTTTCAAAACTACGCCTCCCTAGTACTTCCAGATATTTTCACCTTTCCCCCAATACTTGATATAATAACATGAAAGATTATTAGCTTTACAAGGTAATCAGTACCATATGATGCTTTATTTTATAAAAAAAAGTTTTTCAGTTGCGCCAAAATTGTTTCTTATCTACAAAACGAAGCTTAGAAAAGGAATGATATCTTGGCTAGATGGAAAGATTGCTCAAATAACAATCAACACACGCGCAATTAAAAAACTTATTTCTGAAGCAAATCAGTTGCCGCAAAAAGCACTGGTAGTTCCTTCACGCATCATATCTTCGCATTATCTCCAAATTGTAGGATATTTATACAGCTAGTAATCTTATCTGTATAAATTGTTAGACTCTTACCATGGAATTACTTTTAGTCATACTGGCAATCATTGCCACCCTTGGTGTTGCTGGTGCTCTCTTCCTATACCAAAAGGCAGGGATATTGGAGAAACAATTAAAAGATCCCAAATTACTCGAATTGACGGAGGATGAAGCGATCGAACGAGCAAGTGCTAAGGCAACAAAATTGCTCCGCGAAGCTAATGAAGATGCAGCTCAGATCATTGTAGAAGCAGAGAAATCATCGCATAAATCCAGAAAACTCATTCAGGAGCATGAGGCTCGTTTAGATAAAAGAGAAGAAACCCTCTTAACACGATCGAAAAGCCTAGATGAACGATTTCTATCCCTGGGAAAGCAAATGGAGGAATTAGAACTTTCGAAAACTGAAATCAAAAATATTAAAGATTCACTTGCATCTAAACTCGAGCAACTGGCGAATATGACTCGGGAAGAAGCCGAAAAAAAGCTTCTCGGCCAGGTTGAGGAAGAACTTAGGGAACATATAGCAAAGAAAATCAAACAGGCAGAGTTCACAATAGAAAGTGAAATTGAAGGAAAAACAAAAGATCTTCTAGTAGATGCTATGCAAAAAAGCGCTGTAGATTATGTTGCGGAAACAACCTCTACAACCATTGATATTGAAAAGGATGAGCTAAAAGGCAAAATTATTGGGAAAGATGGAAGAAATATTCGGACATTCGAAAGATTAACTGGCGTTGAGATAATCATTGATGAAGCTCCAAATCAGGTTACTATTTCCTCGTTTGACCCAATACGAAGAGAAGTAGCAGCTCTAGCAATCCAGAAACTGCTCAAAGATGGTCGGGTTCATCCTGGTACAATCGAAGAAAGCATATTAAATATTAAAGAAGATGTTGCAAAGGAAATAAAACGCACGGGTGAAAAACTAGCATATGAAAGCGGATTTAATGACCTGCCACAAGATATTATTAAACTATTGGGCCGTTTCAAATATAGATTCAGCTATGGTCAAAATCTTGTGAAACATACTCTGGAAATGGTAAATATCGGACAGCAGCTTGCCCAGGAGATCGGAGCAAATGTTCAACTTACAAAGAAGGCATGTTTACTTCATGATATCGGGAAAGTACTTGTGCACGAAATTGAAGGGAAACCTCATCACCATATTTCAGGTGATATCGTTCGGAAATATCTGAAGGATGAAAAATTAGCAAACGCTGTAGAATCACACCACGGGGACATTAAACCTCTTTCAAGGGAAGCAATACTTGTGCAAATAGCCGATGCTATTTCTGGTGCGAGACCCGGGGCAAGACATGCGAATTTTGAAGATTACATAAAGCGAATTAAGGCTTTAGAAGAAATCGCGCAAAAACATCCAGAGGTCAAACAATCCTACGCAATTTACGCAGGCCGTGAGATAAGAGTTTTGATTGATCCAGAAAAGGCTGATGATGCTAAATGTGAGATTCTTTCGTACGAAATCGCTAAAGAGATCGAAGAGACACAAAATTATCCGGGGACAGTCAAAGTACAAGTCATTCGGGAATCAAGATTCTCAAGCGAGGCGAAGTAATTACGGAAATAGCGATTTTTATTTATTGTGTTCCGCATCTTTTGTCGAAAGGCATTACTCCCTGACGAGTATATAAGACCTTACCTTCTCTAATGGCGTTACACAGGAAGTCTTCATGTTGTTTTATCGCGTCAAATTCAGCAGGTGTATAAACTACAGGCTCAACAACTGGTAGTCCGCCCTTTGTGATTTCACGGACATGGCGTATACGGTCGACAAAGCTTAGGTCACTTTGCGCAATGATCAAGAAGTCAAGTGTGGACATAATATCTTCTCCCCTACCATATCCTCCGAATAATACGATATATTCCGGATCGATTTCCCTCACAATATTTGCAACAGCAAGATCTATTCTTCTTGAAATTGCATCGACCTGATGAATATTCTCAAAATCTTCGTAGATATAATCTTCTCGAACTGATACTAATAGTTTCTCAATTTTTTGAGTGATGTCGTCTGCTTGTTCGATACACTTCACTGCCTCATGGTCGGCTATATAATCATGCGGGGTGCGTGATTCGCCGGGCAATAAAAATGGATACCTAGCAATAAATGTATAAATTTCTAAATCTCTAAAAATAAATTTAACTTTTCTGAAATCATGATTTGCGTTATTACAAAGCCCTATTAGAACAGACAATTTATGTGTTTTGGGAGGATTCCATCCTGAAAAAGTGAGTAATGCCTTCAACGCCTTTTCTACAGCCTGAGTTGATTGAAAACAACCCCACTCATAAAATCCAGAACTATTAGATATATTCGCTGCAAGTAGGTCAAATCCTGCCTGCTCGAACCATATCTTGGAGCGATTTTTTCTTAAATCCGGCCCTCCAAGTTTATGTAAAGGGGCGGAAAATGAATGTCTCATAGATTTAACTCATTAACTATTTGTTTCGATGTTTACAAAATCCCTGCGTGAACCAATAACCATCAACTGCGTGGAAAGCAAAAGTTGCAGTATAAATGGATCTCTCCGCCTTTTGCGTAATACAAAATCGCTAAATTTCAACACCGTATAATTAATATCTCGCCCTAGTTCGTTTTCATAATGTTGTATTATCTCATCCACAATTTTTATATTAATCCCATCCCCTATAATGATTAAATCAATAGCATCCACACTCCTCACAGGGGAAGTAAACGCCTCCGTTATAGTAATAAAGTAAACATTTCCTAGTTTAATCTTATTCTTTACCAAATCATCAGCTAGCCCTTCGCTTTTGAAAAACATCGACGATATATCTTCAAGGAACAAAAAATCAGGATTAAGTGAAAAATATTTTTTATTCCCACGAATAGTAGCTATTACAAATTTTATTTCAGCTAATCGCATCAATTCCCTACGAACAGCATTTATCTCCTCGTCCACCTGACGAGCTATCTCCCTAAGATGTGTAGGGACATCTGGATGCGCTAGAAAAAATTTCAAACACTTTATCCTTACACGAGAAACGAAAAGATAGGATAAAATTTTGTTCGGCTTTGCCATCTTGTCTTTTAAACTAATATCTTATGCAACACCGGCTTTTTGTCTCACAGAAACCAATATTTCCCTAGCTAATTTTGTATTCTCACGTAAGATATCACATACAGCGTTTCTACCCTGTCCCAGCTGTTCATCATCTTTCTTAAACCACGCACCAGCTTTTTGAATTATTCCGTATTGCAAAGCCGCGTCTACTAAACTACTGTATTTGTCTATACCATTTGGGTAAACGATGTCAAATGTAGCTTCGCGAAAAGGAGGAGCCATTTTGTTTTTCACAACCTTGACTCTCACCGAATGGCCTGTCACAGTATCACCTTCTTTGAGTGTTTCTTTCTTCCGGATATCAAGTCTCACAGAAGCATAAAATTTCAAAGCATTCCCACCAGTGGTTGTCTCTGGATTACCGAACATAATTCCTATCTTCATCCGAAGTTGATTGATAAAGACGATGATTGAGCCGGTTTTAGCCGTTACCGCAGTCAATTTCCTCAACGCTTGACTCATTAGTCTTGCTTGCAATCCCATATGTGAATCCCCCATTTCACCCTCTATCTCTGCTTTAGGTGTTAAAGCGGCTACTGAGTCCACAACAACGATATCAAAACCTCCCGATCTGACAAGGGTTTCAAGGATTTCGAGTGCTTGTTCTCCATAGTCTGGTTGTGAGATATACAATTCATTAACTTTGATTCCTATATTCTCTGCATAATGCGGATCAAAAGCATGCTCAGCGTCAATAAAAGCGGCCGTTCCACCAAGTGCCTGCGCTTCGGCTATCATATGCATTGCGAGCGTTGTCTTCCCAGAAGATTCAGGACCATACACTTCTATTATTCGACCCTTCGGAATTCCCCCAATACCAAGGGCGATATCGAGTGAAATAGCTCCAGTAGGAATAACGGCAACTTTCTCAGCAGGTTTTTCACCAAACTTCATGATCGAGCCTTTACCGAATTGTTTTTCTATTTGTTCAACCGCAACTGAAACTGCTTTTGTTTTTCCCAAATCACTGGGAGATTCAAGATTTTTCGTAGTGGGTTTCGCACTCATAGAAGGTTGTATATTATAAATAAAATACCACGTTGGATGGGCGATTTGTTCTAATTCGAACTTTCATACAACATCCTAAATCAATATACATTTTTGACAAATCCTAGTTTACAAATGCAACAGGATTCTAGAACATTCCACATTACTCCCATGCTTACAATAAACCGAGCGGACAACTTACCAATATTATTCCATACGGATCTACTAAATAATTTGACCAGAATATATGCTTCAGCTGTTGGAATTTCTTATACAGAATACCAAAAACCTAGTACACGGGTCAACCTAAGGACGAAAAATAATCTTTATATACTGTCCAATAACCCATCCCGTTTGCCCGGGTTCATATTCAATCTTATACCATCCGCCACTAGTATCTAACACTAAATACCTCGTGCCCGTTGAAACCCTGCTAACCTCATCACTTCCGATATCGGGGGCTTTGCGTACTTTGAGATATCCAGCACCCGTATCTCCGATTTCCAATATACTTTTGTCACTTTTGGCCAATCGTATTGCGATATCTAATGGCTCATTACCAACAAGTTCCCCCTGTACATTTAAAATATCAAATATCTCGCCTATACTGCCAACCGCAACAGGAGTTTTGAACTGCACAACAAACTCGCCCTCTTTGCCAGGTAATAATATCTGCTCTTCAGTCATTAATTTGACCTGTGTCGGAGTCGCCCATTCTTGTGGGAAAAAAAATGAGCTCAACGCCTTTTTTTCATTCAAAGATAGAACCAGTTCGTTAGTCGATCCTCCGTATATTCCAAAAACACTATCATTTCTTACCTTTAGCTTCACCTCAAATACAGAGTTCAAAGGTACCTCCGCAGAAGGTAACATTAAGTCTTCAACGGTAATTTTATAAACTCGTTGCTTAGGCACATAGCTTGGAGTAATGTTTTCTATAATTTTATTTATTTCACTTTCCCAACCTAAAAAAACAGGTTCAACTTTGGCGATTATGGACATTTCTTCATTCTGACTGTAATTAAGCCCTCTAATAAATATATTTTCCAAAGGTATTGTCTGGGAATTTAAAATGTTCAAAATGAGTGCTTCAACTTTACCCCTTGCCGAGGGCGAGAAACCCACCGCATTCGCTGAGGTAAAATATCCTATCACAATCGGATTTTCTGTTTCATCAAATTCTATCTCGACTTGCCTATCAGTTTGAGAAAAAGGATTCATTATAACTCGACCATCTGTCGTGACTATATAATGAAAACTGACTTCAGGAAAATTAAGTCTATTCTGCTGATAGTAGCGAAGACCTTTGTATAAATTTATCTGATCTAGAGATTCGGACTCTGTAGGTATTACAAATGGTACAACTAAGATGGAATCTGGAACAGAGTATTTTACTTTTGTATTATTATTCGGATTAATACCCATATCCTTATAGTCTACGGTCTGATACTGAGCGTATACAGAAAAACTCAAATTGGGAAACCACAATAGAACAAACGTCGCTGACAAGATAGCAACAACGGTTTTCTCACTAAGCGCTACCACAAATGATTTCAAATTTGAGTTTATCTTTCGCATAGATAATTGTAACGCTCCAGCTACGAAGAAGCAATAAAAAGCGCTAACGCAAGTTTAAAGTTAATTTGCCCTTGCTTGAGCATGTATTCTATATTCACGAGTTGCTGAAACATACGTTTTAAAGACTCAATCTGAAAGTTATTTTCGCAGCGTCTCAGTTTAGACAATACAAAAGGATGTATACCCATACGAGAAGATAGTTCTTGTTGAGGCATTAAAGGAAAAGCCCTTAGCAAAATTAAGGTTTTAATCTGGTAGGCTAATGCGCTCACAACCCCTATTTGCGCATCAGTTTCGAAATTTGTAGTGATTACCTTATCTATAGCGTGAACACGGTCCTTTTTCAAAATCAAATCTAAAATTTCCCACATTCCTGTCGGAACATCACCTATCACTTCCACAGCGTCTTCGTACTGAATATGCAATCTTGTTGCTTGAGAATAGTCCACTAACTTTTGAATTTCACCTGAAACGCGCCATTGATCTTGTTTCTCAATTGACGATAGAAGCTCAATAATTTTCGGGTCGTGAATCTTTGCTTCTGTACACTTGGCATGTAGCCATGAAGCAAACGCTTGAGGCTTCAAATGATCGAACCTATGTTCCACTGATTTAGCTAAAAATTCTTTATTTAATTTCGAAACCCGGGGTATTAATTTATCCTCCCAGATATAAACATCCAAACTCGGATATTTAAGAATATTACGAATGATTTGGGACCTTATGGGTTCCTCTGATTGAAAAATCCGTTTAATAAGATAAATTCGTCTTTGACTCCACAACGAATTAGTATCAAAAGAAAATGCGTTTGTAAGAATTTGTCCATCTAACACAACGATCTCAGCTGAATCAAGGCTTTGCCCAAACTTCTCCAAAGCCCTAGTCAGAGTTTGTGTGCTTTCATAAGTGTTTTCCCCGTGATATACATTTATACTCATTGAGGCTCGAGTAAGTGAAGCTAGAATTAGGATAAACTAATTTAACCAAATAATTACCCTCAGAATTATAAGATTAAGATGCAACCTGCAAAGGGACAGTGCCACTAATTCACCGAATTCCCAAACATCTTTTCAATTCCATCATTAAAAGCATTTTTATCTGCAAGTCTTATCAAAATTTCTCCTTCATGTAACTCAATTTCTCCAAAACCACTTCCAGTAGCTTGATTCAATAACTTTGATAGGCCATCAATGGGCAAAGACTCGGTTAATTTGTGTGTTATAAATCCAGGTAAGGGTATGATTCCAAGTCCAATTCGTTCAATTGATAATCTATACCCAGTCCCCACGTCACGCATAATGCTCAAATCTATCCCAAACCAGAGTGGTACATCGGATTCATTCTTAAGTAAATCTTTATACACAGTAATTGAGTTCTCGTGTATCGTTACCCTATCTATAAATTTATTTCCTATCTTCGATATTAGCAATGTGTAGAAATCATCCTCATCAAGTGTAAACCCTCCATTAGCGATATCCGCCTTTGGTTCAAACTTACCTGTGTATAAAGGCCTTTCATTACCCCAAGTCCCATTCATTTTCCGCCAAAAAAAATTACCATTTGAGCTATCCCCGCTAGCCAAGGCATATGCAATTAAGGATAAAACTACTACAATACCTATTGAGAACGTATAAGTCAGGATCTTCACAACGCCAAAACCACTTGTTTGTTTTTCCATGATGAATTTAAGAAGGACAATCTATTGATAGACAATATTACCATCAAACTGTTACCAACATATCATTTTTAGAATGATAACACGACAAAAGTCGTTAAGCGAAATGAAAAAAATTATAAACAAATCGGATTATTTCCAAAGAACACTACGCTAGAAGCGAGCGGAATAAAAGATTGACTGTAGTTTCGCATAGAATTCCTAGGACGAAGAATCGGATTTCGCTAAATACTTATTATTTCAAAATTCTAACCATTTTTTGAATCCAAAACTCCACGAATTTTTTAAACATTATCATCAATGTTTGTTTCAAGAGCCGAGGCCTTAATATTGGTCAGAGATTTAATATTCATAAGTTTCTTCCAGTGGACCCTTTCAAAAAATCTTCTGATCAAATCTACCTCTTCCACCTTCATCAAAGCGCTTAGGCATATATATATCAGGGTGCCCACCATCGATGTGCTAGCTACAAAAAAAACTAAGAATATTGTCCTCGTCTGTAGATCACTATTGCCCCATACCTTAAATACTGCGAACATAAAAACACCCATAAACGTACCCGCTAGTGTTTTCTTCAAAAGCTTATACACAAGTTCTACCAGATTCACAGTAATGTCACTTTTGTGTAATAGAAACATTAAAATTATAAATTCGAGAATCGATACAACGCTCGCACTCAAAGCAAGCCCTCCTATCGCTGCCTTTCCGGTTTGCGCAGAAAATAGATATGTGTAATTTAAACTGAATTGCCCAAAATTAAACGCATCGAAATGGCTGAAATAATTTGTAAACGCCAGACCGGTAACTATGCCTGCTACCATTCGAAAAATAGCAACCGCCATCGGTCTTCGTGTATCTCCGACGGCGTAAAAAATTCTGTAAAAGAGCGATCTCAGACTTTCGAAGACCAGCCCTACCGAAAAGAACGCTACTCCCCAAGCGGTCAGATAGGTATCTTCAAAACTAAATTCTCCGCCAAATATCCCAAAAAATAAACGTACTAAAGACACGCGCAATACCAAAAGGACTATTGAAACCGGAATCGCGAAAAAAGCAATTTGATTCAAAACCCGCATAAATAATTCTTCAAACTTGCCATATTCACCCGTTTGATAATACTTCGCGAGTGTTGGAAACGAAGCAATAGCAAAGGTAGTACCAAACAAAGACAATGGGATAGAAACCAAACTTTGTGCAAAATCTAAAGCAGTGACTGAGCCTGCAATAAATCGAGCCGCAATAAAACGATCAATGCTTCCCGCAACGTATTCACCTCCCAGTCCTATTAATCTAGGTCCTCCTAAACTGACCGATTCCTTAAAATATTTGTCCTTGGTATCTAATACTAATTTATATCTTAACCCAAGAGTATATGCTAAAGGTATCTGAATCAATAGATGTAAGATAGAACCCAGTATCGTACCCCACACAAGCCCCTCCACTCCTCCGACCCATGGGACGACGAAATACGCACCCACTATTCTTCCTAGATTATAGAGTAGTGGTGAAAGTTGGGGGATCAAAAATCTATTCATCACATTGAGGGCGCTTGAATAGAACGCGCTTATACCAAGAATTATTTGGGGAATCATAAGCATGCGCATCATACTAGCTGCCTGATTGAGCTCTGCTGGGGTAAATGAAACCTTCGATGGCAATATAGTATTTATAACAATGGGGAAAATGTGTGAGCCAAAAATGATTACCAGACTTCCTACAATGATAAAACCCAATAACGAAACATTTAGCAAGGAATTGAGAAGCTTAACAAACTTTTCATGTCCATCGTTTGATTTTGCCTTTACAAGCATTGGCATCAAGGCTGCCCCTATTAGACCAACCAATATTAAGTTCCCGAGCGTCTCCGGAATTGTGTTTGCTAGGAGGAATAAATCAGTTTGACGTGAAGCTCCGAGCTGTTTTGCAACTAACGCTCCATAGAGAAAACCAGTCATTTTGGTAATTAGGATAATTACCATCATGCTAAAACTGGTACGCAAAATATTATTTTGTTCGCGTGTCAAAAACGCTCTAGTATTATTAAATACCTGAATGATTAAAGGCATATTGACAGCTAAAAGTTTTAATAAACCACGTTATTCTTTTGCCTGTTTAATTGAGAGTCGAAGTCTCTTTTCTCCATCTATATCGAGTAGCTTCACCTTCACCTCCTGACCGACCTTTAATACTTTGTTTACGTCTTTAACAAATCCATCGGCTACCTCAGAAACGTGGACCAAACCTGAGATTGCGGGCGATACATCGACAAAAGCTCCATACGCTTCTATACGAGCGACTTTACCGGTATAAATTGCGCCTATCTCCGGTTTCATCGTAATGCCATTGATTTGCGCTATAACCGTCTTCATAACTTCTGGATCGATGGCGGTAATCACAACCCTTCCATCATCATTGATGTCAACCTCTGCCTCATTTTTCACGCTCTCTAAAATCTTTTTGATCGTTTTACCTCCAGGTCCTATTAAATCGCCTATCTGATCTTGCTCAATCTTAATGGTCGCGACTCTTGGGGCATATTTACTCAAATCCGCCCGTGGTTGAGGTAAGACCGCGTTCATCTTACTTAAGATTTCTAGTCTAGCTTTTTGAGCCTGCGAAAGTGCCTTCTTCAGAATCTCCAATTTAACGCCACGCAACTTGGTATCCATTTGGATCGCAGTTATCCCACCAATCGTCCCACAAACTTTGTAATCCATATCGCCATAAAAATCCTCAACATCCTGAACATCGGTTAATAATTTATATTCTTCTTGTGTCTCGTCCTGAGTAATTAGCCCTATTGAAATCCCTGCCACAGCAGCTCTAATCGGAACTCCAGCGTCCATTAGAGAAAGAGACGCACCACAAGTGGCAGCCATTGAGGTTGATCCATTTTGGCTCAATATCTCAGAAACTACTCGAATAGCGTATGGGAAACTTTCTTCATCTGGCAAAACATACTTTAAAGCTTTCTCAACAAGTGCTCCATGACCAATTTCCCGATTTCCAGCATAGAAATTGTATCTTTCAGCGCTTCCAAAAGAGTAATTCGGACCAGTGTAATGGTGCATAAATCGTTTCTCTGATTCTCCTTCAAAATTTTCGCTTATTTGCGCTAGACGAGTTGATCCTAAAGTCGTGATAGATAGGGCCTGCGTTTGGCCTCTTCGAAACATTGCGGAACCGTGAACTCGAGGAAGATATGAAGCTAAAATCTCAATTTCTCTTATTTCATCCATTTTTCTCCCACTTAACCGCCTATCCGACAATAAATACTCTCGGGTAATATTCTTTTCGATTTTCTGGGTAGCGTGCAAAAGATCTGTGTCAGTGAAAGAATCATTGTCTGTTTTGTCCGCGTTGAATTTCTCGATTATCTGGGCGTAGATCACTTGTAATCTATCTCCCCGTGATTCGTCATCTAAGAGGGCCTCGCGTATTTGCGACTCGAATTGTAGTTTAATTTTATCAACTAGCTGGTCATTTGCTTTACTTTCAATAAATTCTAACTTCGATTTTCCAATCTCTTTTTGAAGCCCATCCATAGCGTCTAACCAGTCCTTGGCTGTCTTAAACGCCAAGTCGTATACTCTCTCCATCTCTTCATTTTGTATCTCATCCCCTTCAATTTCTAGCTGAGTAACCGCATCTTTTGTAGAGGTAATTACAGCGTTCAATTTTGAATTTTCTAAAATTCCATTTGTAGGATTAACTATCAAATTACCACTCTCATCTTTCCCAACGCGAACGGCTGCAACCGGTCCATAAAATGGTACCGAAGATAGATGAACAGCTAACGATGCAGCATTCGCAGCTAAGAGGGCCGGATCATTTTCACCATCATATGCCATTACATTTACTACAACGCTCACTGCTTTTCTAAATCCCTCCGGGAACAGAGGACGCATTCCCCTATCAATGATCCTACCTTTAATGACTGCGGCATCAGAAGGGCGTGCCTCTCTTTTCACAAATCTGGATCCACTAATTATTCCTCCGGCGTAATGTTTTTCAACATAATTTACACCTAACGGGAAATAATCTGTCTGCGCATCTCGTGAGTCAACCGTTACAAAAGCAAAGACGACAGTTTCTCCCTGTTGAAGCATAATGGCACTATCGGCACGAAAACCAAAGTTACCGGCGGTGAATTTAATTTCATTACCCGCAACTAAAAAAGTCTTTTCTATTTTTGTCATACTAAAAATTTGCTGGTTCGGAAGAGAATGTGTGTCTTGAAGCCTGATATTTGTGTCCTTTTGAAAGCCACAAATGCCAAGCTTGTGCAATACCCTTCCGCTCCAAATAAAAAATAAAATACTTGCGAAATACTAATTGTTTAAAACACACCTCTTAAGGTGGTCGCAGTTTTCGGCATCCCTACCACAAATATATATGTTAATGTAACTAGAAATACAACAAGATCTACCAATAAAAAGATATATAACCTTTCATTCGAGCTAAAAAGTTTACAAAGTAAAACTTCAATCGTTTTCATCATAGCTTTTTGTATTTCATTATGATTTGTGTCACTATGGAACCCGTTGACCAGAAGACTAGAAAGATCGCGGCTAGTGTGACTATTATGCCCCCTAGAATTGGCACTGATAATAATAGCAAAAACATGGCTGTTGAGACAAATCCTCCGACCACAATATTCACAAATTCATTTCTTATGTTTGGCTGCACTTTTTTCAATATTACTTCACCAATCTTTGACATGACGAGAATCTTCGAAATCATGTTGATCATTAGCATTGCGAATAGAAACATTATTGCTAAGGGCCAGCCGATCACAGTAATTAATAATAAAGTTAAAAGAATCGCAAATCCGCCAAAATAAGCAAGGGAATTTTTAAATGTAGTCTCAATACTACTTCTATCGAAACGCATCATGGACTTGGCTTCATATAGCACACTACCAAATATTCTAAACACTAAAGCCCCAAATAATCCATATGAAAGTAACGCAGAAAATAAGAAAACTAACCCACTAAATGTAAGCATTTGAGAAACACCAGTGTATACTGGAGTCAATGATGCCAAACTAAGATCTACAGGAGTATCGGATGAAATGTATCTTTCAATTCCCGTCTTATCATCTTCATTGATATTCACGATTTCATTTTGTAGTTTTGCACCTGGATTGATCATTACTCGCGCGGCTTTAATAGCTACTTCTCCGTCAATCTCCGCCCCTACATCAATATATACCTCCTGCGCCAAAATCCTTACATCATCTTTAATTTTTCCCTTTATCAAGACCCGTTTGGCAATAGCATTAAGGTCGGCTCCTATTTCACCATTAAGAGTTAAGTCGCTTGCTATGATGAACGCATTTTCTTTAATCTCATCTGCAACTAAAACCTTTTGCGCTATTATAAACCCTGAGTCTCGAACCCGCGCATTTATATTCAGATTTCCCGAAATTGAATATAAATTCTCTTGAATATCTTTATTAATGTCGAGATTTTCACCGAGAAAATAAACATCCCCCTTCACCACTTGATTAATCTGTTGATTTTCGCCCTCCATATATTGCGTACCCGTAAGATAACTCTCACTTTCAGCCTCGACAGTAGGTTCGGGCTCGACTATTTGATTCTCCTGTGCTTGAATGGTAAACAACGAAATCGCGAGGACGAAAAGAAGCGCGAAGATTTTTCTCATTTGTATTTTATTGATAATATTTAACATCAGATTGATTATACTTCAATTCATAAATATTTTTCTCAACTCTTCCACCCCACCTGGGGAAAATAATTTCCGAAACATAAAAAGAGCTAGATTAAATTCTTCAAAATTTTCATCCCGGGTAACCAATTCAATGAACTTTTCAAAATCCATGTAAACTAAACTTATTCTTTCCCCAGCATCTAAATTCTGGTCAGCGACTCTATGGCTTTTTTTTGCTAAGTAGTAATAAAGCGTCCATTCGATTTTCATAAATGGAGAAACTTGAAAAAGCAATTGCAAATCATCGGTGGTAAATCCGGTTTCCTCCTTCAGCTCTCGAAGAGCCGTATTTCTTGGATCTTCGTCGGGTTCGCACCTGCCCCCAGGTAAACTTAGCCGTTCCTTAGAACTCTGAGGTTGCGTTTGCCTAATCAAAAGTATCTTTCCATCTGTTGTGATAGGTAGTACAAGAGCTGTATTCGGACGCTTCAGTCTCTCAAAAGTCGCCATACTACCATCGTACATCTTTTGTTGCCACTGGAATACATCAAAAATTATTCCTTTGAATACACACTTAGCCTCCTGCGGGGTTTGAAATTGAACTGACATTTGTTTAGAAAACTAATGGAAAATAATTTACGCCTTTTCTTCAATCATAGACTTTATGCAAAACTGAATATTCTATGTCACCCTGAGCTTGTCGAAGGTTGAAGATACAATGTTGACGCACTTCGACCCCTCGACTAACTTTGGGCTGGCTTTACTCAGTGTGACATGCATTTATTAACTTGACTTGGTTTCGCATCAAATTCAATGTAAAAATAACACATGGCATTTCTATACCCTAAAAAGTGTTCCCACCAAGAAAGCAATGATCGCTGAGACTGAACCAAGACCCACAACTTCAATCAATGCCCTCCATGATTTCTCATGGGTAATTCTCGAGCGTAATAGACCCAGTAATACTAAAGCTACAAAAGTCGCGCCAATTGAATATACAAATACATCGCTGGTCCCCCGAGTTAGTAAAAAAGGGATTAAGGGAATTAGACCGAATATAAGGAAAGCTATAAAGGTTGCTATCGCGTTCAATCCAGGTCTTTCATCTTCATGATTTGGTATGCCGAGTTCATGATTCATCATAAATTCGGTCCAATAATCAGGATTTTTTGAGTAAAGGTTTGTAATCGTCGAAGCGTCTTGCTCACTAAAGCCCTTCTCAATTAATAGAAATTTAGTCTCAGCCTTTTCATAATCTGTTTTGTGATTTATCAGATGTCGTTCCATATCTTTTATCTTTGCGTACAATTTTTGATCTGATCTAGCTGATAGAAATTCTCCCAAACCCATCGAACTAGCATCCGCGAAAAGATTCGCAAGTCCAAACAGAAGCACGCTGACAAAAGAGAAAGCAACAACTTCGCCACTATTCGCGCCTGCCAAGCCTGCTACAACGGCAAACGTAGTCACAATACCATCGATACCACCATACATGATTTCTTTTAAATATTCAGCGATTTTAGTCTGACCATGTTCTGCCTTTAAATGATGGTCGAAGTGCTCACGAGAGACGAAATGTCTGATCATATTTATTTACTAATTTTGGATAAAAGGAATCTGCTAAATCAGCGCTATATTTCATCCAATATTTAATGCTGAAAAAATCAACC
>JAYRWD010000033.1:0-21640 GCA_041918255.1 Candidatus Dojkabacteria bacterium | reverse complement strand
TGCCATACAACCCATACCAGCCGCCGTGATTGCCTGTTGATAGTGATGGTCATATATATCACCTGCCACAAATACACCCTCGATATTTGTGTACGTATTAGTTCCTTCTTTGACCGCAATAAAGCCTTCGTCTGTCTTCTCTACAATGCTATCTAGAAACGAAGTGTTCGGGATATGTCCAATAGCTAAAAACACTCCATCTACCTTTAGATCAGTCGATCTCTCATCCTGATCTTGGAGCTTCAATCCAGTAACAGACTGCTCGCCCATAATTTCAACGACTTCGCTGTTCCATATAACATGTATTTTTGAATTGTTTAATACCCGATCTTGCATAATTTTTGAAGCGCGGAAAGAGGATCGTCTATGAACTATATATACCTTATCCGCGAATTTAGTTAGAAAGCTTGCTTCTTCCATTGCGCTATCACCTCCGCCTATCACTGCTGCTGTCCGATTTCGGTAAAATGGAGCGTCGCATGTCGCACATGTCGAAACCCCTTTGCCCCAGTATTTTTCCTCTCCAGGGATGTTGAGTCGTCTAGGAGAAGATCCAGCAGCAATAATCACTGCCCTTGCTTCAAACTGTTTTTTGCTGGTGGTCGACACTTTTTTTAGACTTTTTGTGAAGTCAGTACTTTCTACATCCTCATATATAAATTTCGCACCAAATTTCTCGGCTTGTTTAAGCATATTCTGCATAAGTTCGGGTCCCAGAATTCCTTCAGGAAACCCTGGGTAATTTTCCACAACACTGGTTTGCATAAGTTGACCTCCGTATTTGACTCCAGCTAAAACGGTCGGTACAAAATCTGCTCTTGCCGCGTATATTGCGGCTGTTAACCCGGCTGGACCAGAACCAATTATGATTAAATCTGACATTATTTGTAGTTTAATAATATTTCTTTATCTTTCTTATTTTACACGGGAAGGCAAGTTTTGGGTAAGAAAAAATAATATCTATAATTATGGCAAACACTTGCAAAGATCTGAAATATATTCTAGATTATATATGTATGGACTAACTTTCTATTTAATTATTTTTTTATTTATTCCCTACCATGAAGATGCTTAATAATCGTACACTAGGACTTCTTGCAGGTGCGATAGCCATAGTGTTGATCGCGACGCTTGTTATGATAAGCCAAAAGCCTAATGTGGTATCTCTCAAACTAGTAAATGTCACAGAGAGTTCAGCAACACTTGCTTTCGTAACATCCAGGCCGGAGAAGGTAGTGGCTTTTGCATCTGAATCGGACAATATAGGTATGTTTGGTAACAAGATGAAATATTATGATGTCAGAGATATGGAGGAGGAAACTCTAAAATCAAATACTCCTAGATTTACTCACTTCATCAAACTTGCAGACCTAAAGCCCGAGACAACTTACTACTATGGTTTGAAGTCAAATGGTGGGGTATACAAAGAGAAAGGTTATTCATTTACTACTCCCTCAGTACAGGAGAATATAACTACTCCTGATATAGTATATGGAATAGTGAAACAAGGAGACGAAGCTATGGTAACGGATGGAGTGGTGGTATTGACAAAGATAAGTAAAGATCAGACATCTCAAGCGGTAGGAGGAATAATAACTTCGAATGGATCATATAGTGTGGACGTATCTGGATTGCTACAGGAAGACATGAAGACAGATTTCACTTCTCTAGACGCTGACATACTGGAGAGTATAGAGGTATGGGGAGTGGTAGGGAAAGAAGTAAAGAAAGTTAAGATAGTAGCAGAAGCCGACAAGGATCAACCTGTGGATAATATACGGCTAGATAAGGGAGAGAAGCTAGCTATGGCAGATTCTAATCTAATGCAGGAGGTAAGAGCGGGAGTTGATGACGGATTTCAAAATGGGAGGGAAGATACAAAACCTTCTGCTGCTGTTAGCGTTGGCCAATTTCCCTACAATTCAACATATTCAGATGCTTGCGAAGATGAAATAGGTGAGGGGGAGGAAAACGTTGTAATTTTTCCAGATATTCTTCCGGCGGATGAAACAGAGTGTCAAGCAATTGTAACGTTTATGAAAGTTAATAAAGTAACTGAATTTGGTTTTTCTAAACAATCACAGCCGATAAACGATGCGGTATATAATTACTATTTTAAGTGTGTGGGTGATTCTAAATCCTATTATTTTCAATTTTCAATTAATGAAACCAATCCTTTTACAGGTAGCTCCGGGCTTATGGCTGAAGCTTCAAAAACTTGCCTAAAGCCTTTTGCTAATAGTCAAGTCCAGTATGCCCTGCAAAACTGTTACCCAGAGGACACATCCAGTGAAATAATATTCTGGTCTCCTAACTCTGATGGTGGATTACCAACTGAATGTTATGCATATTCTGAAAGAAAATTAAAAGATGCATTATTAGAACATGGAATTAAAAGTCTAGCTCATGCGGACAATCAACCCACAACTGCTGTCTCATATAATTTTATCTGTGAAGGTACTGACGAAGTAAGAGGTTATCGTCAAACCGGATTCAATACTGCCGATGGATATCTCTTACTGCCAGCTGAAGACAAGAAGAGAATTGTTCAAGAAGCAATAGTTGCAATAGGTAACCTTTGTGCAGGTGGTCTTCCTTCAGTAGTCAATTCTAGAGGTAATATCGACGAAGTTGAGAATGATTCTACAGCTCCCCCTACCACTAGTGGTGCGGAAACAGAAGATAATTGTGAAGAGATCCCGAATCCTCAGGAGCAAGCTGCTTGTATAGCAAGCTCACAGTCCGAAACTGAGGTAACTGAAAATTCCAATGTAACAGCCGAAATATGGCAGACTTACTTTATACCATGCGGTGTTGGAGATACTCCATGGCTTAAACAAAACACACAAGAAAAGCAGCCTATTGGTTTTTATGTTTCTGCTCTTAGCGAATCAGAAGCCCAAGCAATAGGAAATACGATTTGTGAGGCGGTATACAATGATGATAATACTCTATTTAGTCCAAATGATGGTACATGGGTTTCGCAATATGTAAAGGAGGGATTCTATGCGGGGGAGAGCCGTATCCAATATTTTCTTCATATACGTTGTCAGGACAAAGATGGAAATGAACTATATGAATACAAAGAAGACGTAGGACTCATCCATAATGATGCTGAAAGCCAAAACATTATAAGTACTATTGAAATTCAAAAGGCTAACTGTGATCCCTATTTAGAGGAGTGGACACCCCAGCCTGTCGAGTCTTCGAAGACCGAAACCATTCAAATGTCAAATTCGCCCGATAGTGATGATCCGACTAAATGTACGTTAGAATTACCAAGCGGCCCCATCATCCTATCTGGGGGCAACATCCCCACCTCGCTTAAGGATGATCCTCTTTTTATTGAATACTTTCAATCTAAAAACCACGTTCAAACGATATTGGATCAGATAAATGAGTCTTACGAGAATTCAGAGTCTACAGAAACTGATCCAATGTATAGTATCTATGGTTTCAATTACACAGATATTCCTGATTATGTTGTGTTTAAATACTGTGATAGCGATGGATATCTCCAAAACCTGGGTCAAGTTATGGTTGGTATTACCAATGACTCTAAAAGCATTTCTACTGTTTTAACCCTGACAAGCAGCAAGACAAATAACTTTGGCACTTGTATCAATGATTGTAAAACAAAAGGGGCAGAATATCTAAGCACAGACTTACAAAACATTGGTATTAATTATGCACCCGCCGATATAATTGTTGATCAAGAAACAAGTACCTGTGTAGTAAATGACTTTGTTGGTGGAATAGAGGGTGGCACACTCAATTATTATATACAATGTCCAGACGGTATAGACAACATTTTCCCAAATGAAAACGGTGTCGATTTAAAAGATCCAGATAACGAAATACTAATGACCAATGCCTTTGAGGTCAAGCTACAAGTTGGGTTAGTAAGCAAGCTGAATTTATATTACGAACAGTGTTCTGTATCGTGTAGCCAACCCTGCAATATAGTTTGGCGCAAATATGATAGCCAGAACGGATTGATGCAGTTTACGAATAGTACTTCGACAGAACAAAATGCACCTAAAATTGAATTTGCTTGCTATCTCGAAACGGAAGTTACTAGTAATACGGGTGAGAACCTCCGTGAGAATTTATTTACCTCAGCCAAAGCACAAAATACGCAAACCTTAGATGCAGGAATATATGAAATTACTGGAACGAATATCTCAAACAAAAATTATACTGTAGACTCGGAGAGCCAGATTAAGTTTTTTTATGACCTGAACAACAATGGATTGTTTGACCCAGGTGAAACAATTCTGACCGACGAGGAAGCCCAGAATGTCCAAGTAACTATCAAGAAAGTATCCGACATCCAGTCATATAATCTAAACCAAGGTTGGAATCTTGTATCTATACCCATGCTCATAGACGGAGAAGGTTCCTCTGGAGTCAAGAAAGCCTCTCAACTAGTAGAGGAACTAAATACACAAGGAGCTGATGTCACCCACGTAGTCACATATAGGGATGGAGATTTTGTAGTTTTCTCACGAAGAACAGATAACAAAGGAGACATCAAAACCTATGGTAACGATTTCACAATATTACCAGGTGAGGCGTACTTCTTGAAGAATTACAAAGACGCCACAGTAACCTTGAAAGGTAACAAGGTAGAGGGAGCCCTAGACGTACTTGTCAATCCCGGGTGGAACTTAGTATCTGTATACAACGAGTCAAAGGATAGTTATACAGGCTTCGAGGTATTAGATCAGATGAATGAGCAAGGAGTAGATGCTGAAGTACTATCTAAGTGGGATGGACTATACACGAACATAGTATCTAAAGGAGGGGTAAAGTATGGCAATGATTTCACGGTATTACCTACCTCAGGGTACTGGGTACAAAACACAGGAGAGGCTAAGAAGACATATACTCCAAAGTAGGGAGAAAATAATTTAAAGATGCATAAACTAAGAAGTCCTGATAAATTCAGGACTTCTTTTTGTGCTTCCGATGTGAACCTAAGCACTTCAACTTCTATCAAAATGCAGGATCCCCTGCCCTTTCTATCTGCGCCTATTCGACTCTTGCGAAAAGGCAAACTTTATCTTAATTTTCGACCTTCGGATGATTGCTTCTTTTATAAACTCAGGATGAGGCTATTTTGAGATGGAACGATGATACTATCGAATTAGTCTACAATATTTCTCCCCTTCTCTATCTCAGTTTTCGCTGGTATAATAAACCTGCCAAAGCCTATTCCGCAATAGCTCAACGGTAGAGCGCTCGGCTGTTAACCGATCGGTTCCAGGTTCGAATCCTGGTTGCGGAGCCAAATAATAGCTTATACCGCAAAGATAATTTAAACTAAGAAAAAGATTTTGATATCCAAACTTCAAAATATTAGTTTGCTAAGTTTAATATAGTCCATTTCATATGAACATTAAAATAATCTTCCCAAGAAAGTTTTTTACAGAAACCCAATTAAATAAACTTGCCGGTCACAAGGTAGAATTCATCGAAGGCAGCAATATTGATTTAAACAAAATAGAAAGCTTATTCTCCCCAGAAGGCTATATACTCGTCGTCAATCCGACGTATCTGAAAGAGAATTGGGGTGCTTTTCCAGTTGAAAGAATCAAGAAGATGAAAGGACTTAAGGCTTTATGCTTAACCACTTCTTCATTTAGCTGGGTTGATACACAAAAACTAGCTGAAATGGGAATCATTGTGACCAATATTCCAGACGCACCGACAGAAGCTGTAGCAGAATTTAATATCTACATGATGATGTCTTTATTAAGAAAACTCCCATTAATAGTCAAGAATAAATGGAAGATGGATTACGATTATTTTCTCAACGAAGAATTCAAAGGATTGAATGCCGGTATTCTAGGGTTAGGAAGAATAGGCACAAGGGTGGCCGAACTTTGCAAAGGTTTAGAACTAAATGTAAGTTATTGGAACAGAAGTGAAAAGCAAACTACTTATCAAGGCGTAACCCTGGATCAGTTATTTGAAAAGTCCGATATTATTTTCAATACACTAGCAACACCGCCCGAGTTAAAAGGATTTATCAACAAAAAGCTACTTTCCAAGTTAAAACATAGCGCCATTATTATCAGTACTTCCGATACTTATATATTTGATGAAGAATATATTTTCAATAAGGTTGCCCAGGAAAAACTAGGTGGTTTTGCTTTTGAAAGCAAAGATAAAAAAATCACTGACTTCAAAGGCAATGTAATGATCTTTCCCGAGCAAGCATACTATACATTAGGCACACAACTTAATAGAGGGCAAATCGCAATAAATACAATTTTATCTATCCTTAAAAGGAATCCCATAAATAAAGTAAATTGATCAAACTTGAACATAGTAAGTTCTGATATCTCCCACTAGCCTTAACCTTAAAGGTAAAGATTCACAGAACAAATCAATTGAACGTTAAATATTTACTTATCTCATAAGTGCTAGTATAGTCAGCATCATCGAACATAACTACTTCAATGAAAAAAGCAATAATTTTTGATTTGGATGGAACAGCAGTTGATTCACCGCAACAAAAATTGCCATCAAACAAATTAATAAATGCTGTCCAACGATTAAAGGATAATTATTGCCTATGTGCCGCAACAGGCAGAGTCTGGCATTCGCAAAACCTGTGCTTCAATCTTTGAAACTAACGGATCCGTGTATTATCTCAGCAGGAACTCAAATCTGTAACCCAGCAACGGGGGAAATTTTATGACAGAAGACAATGGATGCACTCTCTCTGAACAAAGCTGTTGAGATTTTTAAACAATACCCTGAGTATAGACTCTTGTATAACGATAATAGCGAGGATGACTACCTATATGGGGGAATATTACCTAAAGATTTCATCGCTAAGGAACCAGTATATTTTTTAGAGCAAACTTTTGTACCCGACAAGACAGCACTGGAAATTTACGATAAAGTGAATAATATCGATGAAATTATTTGCGTCGCGGTCGTCTCCCAAAAACTTGGATATAGAGATCTTCACGTGATAAATAGATTTGCGACAAAAGAACACACAATTGCAAAACTTCTAAAATTACTAAATGTCCCAAGAAAGAACACCATTGGAATTGGTGATGGATATAACGATATCCATTTGTTTAACGCAGTAAATCATAAAGTAGCAATGGGAAATGCAGTTCCTGAGTTAAAATCTATCGCAAATCAAATTATAGCTTCCGTAGAAAATGATGGTTTGGCCAAATACCTACGAATCCTGGTTAATCTATAATTACATGTGTATATGAAACTTTCGAATCCCTCATGTACATCGAGATTAATATTAATTGATGATGATGCTTTGAACCTATTGTATCCGGCAAGACAATTGAGAGAATTAACACTCATATCACTTTTGTGATTGCGTTATACAAAAGCCAAACTGGAATAGGTTCGAAATCATAGTGTAGGCAAGTTCATATAAGTCCAAAATAAATGCTATATTATAATTGTGCAAGATGAAAGCGATAAAAATTTGTCTCGTATCTGTGCGAATATAGAACGAATAAAGAATATGAATTTATCAAGAACAAAATAAGATTTCATGCGAAACTCGATAAAGACAACAAATGCGTGTCACACTGAGCCCGTCGAAGTGCGACACTATTATATTTTCATCATTCGACAAGCTTCCCGAATATAGTCCGGGACGGGAAGGGTGACATAGAAAATTTAGTTTCGCATGAAGTCTATAGTATGATCAATCCATTGAGCGAAAATATCCAAAAACTTCAAATCAAAAAAATTTCTGAATATTATTTTCTTAAACAAGCTTACATGGAATCAAATTTTGTAATGAATACATTCTAACTATTCAGTATGTGGGTGTCTAGATTATTAAAATAGTATGAAAAAAGTAATCATCTTCACTTTTTCTTCGATAACAGTTATCCTAATAGCCATTCTCGTCTTTATAATGCTAACTCCGCGGGGAAAAATTATCAGAACGGATGTGGGAATCGGCATTCCACCCTGCCCCAATAATCTTTCCGGCATCTTGACGTACCCACTCATGGATCCACAGTATATTGCTGCTCTTACCCCTCTTGGAAATATCAATCCGCCGGGACATACTTCGCCGGTAGATCACATCTATTTCCAAACAAACTACAACGGAAAGATATCAATGGGTGCTCCTGCCGATGCGACCATTACCCAAATTACAACAATTTCAAAAGAAAAAAGTTCCGGAAATTACGAAGTTGAGGGATATACCATCAAATATATAGTCTGTGATGGACTTGAACTCGATTTCGCAAATTACAATGATGTAGTTGATTCAATCAAGTTCGAAGTAGCACGGCAAGGAGAAAAGGACTGTAAACGAGGTATCAGAAAGGATGGGCATGGGTCTTTGGCTGAAGGCCAATGCTATTACAAAGTTTCTATTCCAGTGAAATCAGGACAACAAATTGGTTGGGTATGGAACGTACCTCACCCAGAATCAGAAGATCCCACTTTGCCTTTTGAAATTTGGGCAGCCAACTACAATGTCGATCCGCCCTCTCAAACAAACTGGGAATATTATAATGATAACCGTTATGCGCATATTATGTGTCCGTTTGATTTATACTCGAACGATTTGAGAAGGTTATTTGAAGCTAAATTCGGGCGCTGGGAATATGAAACACGCGAAGAAAATGGCAAGAAGGTAATAGATAGAGAAGCGCCGGGTTATTTTGTAGCGCGCAATGGTGAACCATTATGCGGACAGGTTGATCAAGATCTTGTTGGCACGATTCAGGGTATGTGGTTTTCCAAAAAAACTCCCGAGGATGATGATAACGCTAAATTTAACGGAGGTCTGGCTTTTCTCCATAATAATATTGACACTACCCTGGGTGAAATTTCGGTTGGGGGAGATTTGGCTTCAGGGAAATCGGGCGTTGTCTTTTTCCAACCAACACGCAGTGGCAAAGTCAATCGAGAACCGAGCGAAGTTAAAGCCGACGGAGTAGTCTATTGCTATGAAACATCTGGACAATGGAGCGCGCAAGGCAAACTTATAGTTGAATTAATGGATGATCATCATCTCAAGGCAGAGATAAAGAGCGGCGTTTGTGGAACAAATGAAACATTTTCCAGGCCATTTTATTATGAAAGATAAAAAAATTATTCCCAGTATCAAAACATGAACATACTACCACAATCATATTTTTTTCCAAAAACCAACCAAG
Source organism: Candidatus Dojkabacteria bacterium (assembly GCA_041918255.1). Classification (GTDB taxonomy): domain Bacteria; phylum Patescibacteriota; class Dojkabacteria; order B142; family WJKM01; genus JAYRWD01. The sequence continues at coordinate 12,464 of JAYRWD010000033.1, read as the reverse complement.
GAAAGTGGTCAGTGAAATTAAATATCATTTTCTTGGTTATTATCGGGGTCTCTATTCTGCTCGTTAATGGTTTCGGTATTTTCTCCTATAATGATCGCTGGTGGGATATAACCGTTCCAATCGCATTTTTCACTACCATCATGGCTTTTATCCTAGGCATTAGATCTATACGAAAATATAATGAGTCTTCAGTACTTGTATATGTATCCATTGGAATAGGGTTGATTGCAATTATTTTCGTTCTCTTTCATAGTTTATTTATCAGCGACTAACTATCTAGTATGGTTTAATTTATTGGAAAATATTTTTCTTGCATTAAAAAATATATCGCGTATGGAAAATAATCAGGAAAATATGAAAAGATTTAAAACTCAATGTTCTACAGCCAGAGAGATGTTCGGTGAATTCCCAGATAGATTTTTATCAAGTTCATACCTATCAAAAGATACAAAATAACTACAACAATTGTCTCTGTTAAATTTGTTTACCAATGAATGAACCTCAACAAAAGGGTCTTTTGCCCAAAACTATATTAGGAAAATGGTCACTCGGGTTAACTGCCACAATGCTAGCTTTATTTTTTATTGTTCCAAGTCTCTCAAACTTTTTGTACGAATCAGCTCCCGCAGGAAATACCATCTGGGAAGATATTGACCTTAGACCAGCACTAGCTCTCCCCATTCTATTTGTTATGGTTTCAGAAACTTTTGCCTTTTTAGTAGGGCTGGTGGCAATTATTAAACAAAAGGAACAATCGAGTTTGGTTTATGTCACTACTATGCTCGGGGCGTTATTTATATTATTTTTGTTGGCGGAATTACTTTTTCCTCATTAATTATTAATAAAACCTTATGGATACATACAATTGGTACTCACAGCTAATAAAACCGGCACGGTCTCCACCCGCATGGATCTTCGGACCCGTTTGGACGCTTCTATATGCAATCATTATTATCTCTTTTGGCACTGTGTTTTATAAAGCATTTACTAAACAAATTCCATGGATCGCAGCTTTGCCTTTCGCACTTAACCTCTTTTTTAATCTTATCTTCACATCAATTCAATTTATTCTGAAAAATAATCTTTTAGCATCGCTCGATATTTTGCTCGTTGTGGGAACACTTATCTGGGCACTTTATGCAATCTGGCATGTTTCGCCCCATCTCCGTTGGATCGCCTATGCGAATATCCCCTATCTCCTCTGGGGAACGTTTGCAACCAGTTTGCAACTGACAATTACTTATTTAAACAGATAATCTAAGCGTGAACGGGATATATGTCCGAAACATTTGTTTGATGTGTATCTCGTGTTTCATGGACTTTAAAGTAACTAAAATAAAACAAAAACTCGGTAACGTGACCACAAAAGCAATAGTCGCGCGAATCTTCGGTTGGACTAAAACATTTCATTAACCATCTTCATGAACCGATTACTTCCACATAAAGTTACAACACAAACTAGTCTAGGCAAAGTTAAGATTCATTGCACTCAGATCGTGGGGAAAAATTCATCTACATTACAATTCCGGGTAAACTGATCTCTTTTCATACGATTCCTGTAATGACCTATCCATCCTATAGTTCCAGACTTCACTGCTTACTCTTTGTATAAATTCTACCGACTTTTGCTCGTTATCATAATGAGTAAAAACCACCAAAATATATGGACCCGAAGGGGAGTAAATTATTGCAGCATCGTGTTTATATCCATCCAGTGTCCCACCCTTATTTGCGACTATTGTTCCTTCTGGAACCCCCTTACGAATCCTATCTGTGATCTGAGTCTTTTTCAGTAGATTAAGCAAATATGTTGAATTCTCTGCAGACAGAACTTGATGCTGATATACGTTTTCCAACGTTTTGCCCATATCATAGACAGTAGTTAGAAAAGTATCTAGAGAAGTAGAAGTTAATCCAAGTTCATTCTTTAGCCTATCTTCAATATGGTCTCGACCAAGCAATGCAAAAAGCATAGATTGAGCTGTGTTGTCAGAGAGTACTATCATCTGACGCAATATATTTGCAACACTATATACCGAACCAATATCGTCCTCTTTGTAATAAGTTCCGACCCCGGAGACGAAAAGTCCGGGTGAAAGTTTAACACCTGCGCCCATACTGATATCACCCGCTTCCACGCTTCGTAAAGTCAATATTGCTGTGTAAAGTTTGAATGTGCTAGCGGGGGGATAGTTTAATCTATCTCCAATCTCAATCCGAGTACCTGTTAATAAATCTTTGTAATAGATGTCCGAAATACCTTCAAATCTACCCTGTATTGGTTCCAAAATTGATTTAAGTTCATAAGTTCCATATGAGATATCGTCAGGCTTAATCTCAATATCTTGAAGCTCTGGGTTTTGAAATGCCCCGGCACCATTTATCTTATCTATGTCGAGTAATACAACATTTTCCCTTGCTCTATTTATCCACACTGCAGATAAGATCCATATTGCACCAACAATAGCAAAAAATAAAACACTAACTAGAAATACTTCTAGAGCCCTTTTTAATATTCGTTTGACTTTTATATCTGAACCAAAAAACATTTTATTTTTTCTTAGTGTCGGAAGAAGCAAATAATACGTATGCCATTCCCCCAATACCCGCGAAAGATATAAAAAATACTCCCAGCCCTAGCAGGTTCTTCCCTGGACTATTTTTGAATGTTTCGGATTGCACAGTGCTATCACCCGAAAAGTTTTGAGTGTATATACCCGCCACCTGACCCGTACTTTCAATTTCGCGCAGACTTATATATTCATAAACGTTTATTGGTAAAAAAAACATTATCACCACAATGAAGAAGACCACGATCGCTTTTCTCGTATTCAGAGAAGTAGAAAACTTTAGTACTGTTTTGGGTTTAATCTGACTTATATAATCCAAGCTGAGAAATATTAGTAAACAAGCTAAAAATATTTGACCTACTTCATCAGGATAATCATTTGACTAACACTCATCTGCAATATATCGTATAGGAAAACAGACATCTTCGCAAATCATTAATTTAGATATTGCGAGACATTTCTATTATGTTCGGCCAAGGTTTTCGCATAATGCACTTCCCCATCATTATCATGTAAGTAATAATAGTATTCGTTAGGGAAAGGATTCACTGCGCTTGTGAGTGTTTCTAACCCCGGATTTGCGATTGGGGTAGGAGGAAGACCAAGATTAAGACGTGTATTATATCTACTTGGTTTACCCAAAATCGCGTAGGTCAAATTTGCCTTCCAATCTTTCTGCTCATATAGAAGCGTTGCATCTACCCCAAGCGACATTCCTTGATCCAGTCTACGCCACAATATGTCGGCAATATAATCAGCCTCTTCGGAATTGAATGCTTCGCGTTCAAGCATTGAAGCCATGGTAACTATCTCATACGTTGACCTTTCCTTGCCCAAAACTTTATTAACTTCCAGCTGTGAATATTTTTGTTTAAAGGTTGACAACAGTAATTTGAATACCGTCTCTGCGGACGTATCAGCTTTCAGGTTATATGTGTCCGGGAATAGGAACCCTTCGATACTCTGACCCCGGGGTAAATCTAAACTAAATTCTGCATTAATTTGTTCAAAATTGCCCAGATTTAACCACGGATCCGAACCATATTTCATAAACTCTTCCGTCGAAAACTTTCTCCCTTCCACATTCGTGAAAGCATTGTCAAAGATGGTGGCGACTTCATCATAGCGCAGACCTTCTGGTATAGTCACCCAAACTGAATCATCTTTAGGTGTAACCACGAATTCATCTAAGATTTTATCCAGTGACATATCCCTAGTGAGTTTATGATCTCCTGCTTTTATATCATTCTCTTCTCCCCTTAGTTTCGCAAAAATAAGGAACAAAGTTTTATTAACTACTATGCCTTCCCTTTCTAACCGCTGAGCGACCTGCGAAAAACTCTCTCCAGTATTTATTCGGAAATGATAAACAGATTTGTCCGTTGTGATTGGAAAATAAAACATACGAACTATAACAAATATCATCGCCACCGATACGAGCCCAAATATGATTAACCAGTACCTGTTAAGTGCCACCTTATTCCTACGTTGCATAATTCTATGTTAATTAAAATTATAATTGTATCGCCTCATCCCGGTCGGGAGAGGTTAGATATTCTTGAAGCAGTATACATGCCGCTCCACTATCGCCATGCTTTAGATTATACGCCCTAGTATTACCCTTCTCCGCCAATCGCGTAGTATAGCTTTCGTCCCATCCCAATATCTTCATTTCGGCATTGCCACGCTTGAGAAGGTTTCCCTTCAACATATCTATAAAATTAAACAGTTGAGGGTTCCGAATCTTGAGCGATACCATATCTAACTGTATAGGCAAACCCACAAGAATAATTTCGGGTTTATGCAACGCGATATGTCTCAATACTTTTGTAATAAGCTCGGATAAATCGTCGCATTTGATAACCCCCAGCGCTTGTGCCCCTATGCCAAGCTCGTCTGAGATAGCTATGCCGGTTTTGGCGAAACCATAATCAATTGCAAGTATTTTCACGTAATGATTGATATAATCTTCTGTAATTTAAAGGTTTTCCCATTTTACTACATGATTATAAAGTCAAAAGAGGAACGTAACAACATAATAACTGCAGCGAAAATAAATTCAGAGTGTCTTCTATATCTACGATCTCTTGTAGCGCCTGGGATAGATAGCGAAGAAATAAATCAAAAGGCGGAAGAATTTTATGCTAAACATAAAGTCACGCCTGCTTTCAAAGGTTATCATGGCTACCCCGCGACCATTAACTTTATGATCAATGAACAGGTGGTACATTGTATCCCATCAAAAACACAAATCGTGAAAGAAGGCGATATTGTTTCAATTGATACCGGGTGTATTTATAATGGTTTCTATGCTGATCAAGCGCTAAGTATGGGCGTTGGTAGGATAAAAGATACCTATGAAAAATTACTTGAAACAGCTCGAATTTCGGTACAAGCAGGCTGTGCACAGGCTATTGCAGGTAGGACTACGGGAGATATAGGCTATGCTCAACAGATGACGATTGAACTAGCTGGATTTAGCGTAGTCAAAAAATTTGTAGGTCACGAAATCGGTCGTTCCCTGCACGAACGAATTAAACTTCCTGGATTTGGCGAACCCTCTACTGGCGAGGTATTAGAAGAAAATTTAGTCCTATGCGTTGAAAACCAAGTATGCGAATTCAATAACGATGTGGAAATTTTGAATGATGGATGGACAACAGTCACAAAAGACGGAGGAATGTGCGCTACTTTTGAGCATATGATCATCGTCGGCCGAAAAAAACCGCAAATTATTACTCTCCCCACTTAGGAACTGAATTAAATATTACCAGCTTCTGGGTCGGCTTGTTGTGAGTAATTAAACTTTCGATCCAATGCTTCTTCTAATGCTTTTACGATAGTTTTTGTATTATCCTTATTAGATTTGACTGCGACAAAATCCGCCCAATCATCTGTAGGAATGATTGAATAGCCGATTACCTTGATACCGGGTACCAGTTCGCGCAGCTTAGTGGCTATACGTTGTCCATCAGTCTGCCCCAACCCTATATAGGTATCAATGATAGCCAAATCTGGCTTCACCCTGCCTTGCACTATTTCTTCAATAATTTCCCTCAACTCTTTTCTATCTTTTATCCATCTTGCGGGCTCAAGTCCAAAATTAAATAATACCAAGTTAGCTGTATAGTGATAAAATTCATCTGTTTCAAATTGAAATATCAAAGGGGCGTTTGATGTCATAATTATTCTTTCCTTTATTTATTTGTCTCTTAACACTAAAATAGACTAAGTTAATGCTTATGATTATACACTGAGTTTAATAATTTACGTATGAACTCTTTTCTCAGACTATTAATAAACTTCCTACTAGCCTCTATATTGATTCTTGTATTTAAGAAATTCACTTGGATAGAATTATTGAATCCACCCAGCCCAGTGGCAGATCCAGCGATGAATGTAATGCTAGTTTCGGGAATTATTGGTAGCCTAGCCTTTATGATCGGTGAAATTATTGACTTTTTATTCAAACTACTAAAAACAGTGACGCTTGGGATCATCGGATGGTTATTACCCATATCAATCATTACGGGTTTTTTAAAGTTGTACTTCGCCTCATACATTTTAACCGGGTGGTTTAGTTATAGCTCAAGTCTGATTCCCCTGATTTTTATGTCCTTTCTTTTGGGTATAATTCGAATCCGAAATAACTAATACAGCCAGGTTAACCTCTAAGGTCTATAGTTTCAAAATTACCTCATATGCTCCATCTTGTCCGTTATAATAACCCGCTGTTTTGAATTCCATAACAACGGGATGCGTTTTCAAAAACCGCCCAATAACCGGACGAACCATTTTTCCTTTGCCCGTTATGACCAAAACCATTCGTTTGCCTAGTATCTGCTGTTCTCTTAAAAATATATCTGTTTCAAACTCTACGTCATGGGGACTCAAAATGCCTCGATTATGAAAATCTAGCTCAGCTTCAGCAACAAAGTCCTGCTTTGTGGACACATCATCTGCTTTTTGTCGAGTAAATCGCCCCATTTCAATAAATGTTTATAATTTTATTTGTCCATAAACACTTCGTATCCAATATTCTTATCCCTACATATAACTATTCTCCCTTCTGTCACAAGCACATCAACTTTTTGATCAAATTTTTCGATAGGTAACGCTGTCACAATTCGTAAATTCCATGTTACTGCTATCCTTAAACATGTTTCATCTACTTTTGCTAATACTTTGTCATACCACCCAAACCCACGTCCGAGACGATCTCCATCTAATGTGAATGCCAAACCAGGCAATAGAATAAACGAAAAGTTGCTAAATTTACTTGAAAGAACACTCTTTCCATCCTCGGCAGTATAGCCCAATCGGCGGGTATCAGCAAAATAAATTGGAGAGATGTTGCTAGCGTACCACGAATTAAATTCACTAATATCAGGTTCATCCGGGAATGGATGAAATGTCAGCAAGCGTGATTCATTAACTTCTAAACTTCTAGGAAAAGTCCCGAAAAATTTAATCAACGTACGATTAATACTTCTAGTCGCCTCTCCAATATTATCAACACCAATATTACATATAATAGCGCGCGCAACTAATTTATCTAAAACCACCGACTTTTGCTTGAAAACAGGTCTAATCAAACTGGCTAATATCTATAAAATTTCTATTTTGTTTGTTAAGAGAACGTAAGTAGAAGTATCTGAAGATACCAGTTGCCAGCCAGATTATAATTGAAATACCTATAAGTATAATCAGCGCTTTTTGGGTCCTCGCGAATAAAACATTCATTTTTCTGCAAACCGATGAATTAAGCTATAATTTAATACGCTAGGGTTAGTAGAAATAGAAATTAACCTCTAGCCTTTCAAATCAAATATATCAGAATTGTTTTTTGATATTTTATATTAGCAGATTCTAATATTATTTATAACACACACTGCCTTTTGGAAAAATTAAATTTATGATTATCGGAATAATAGGCAAAATCGGGACTGGCAAATCGCATGTGGCGAAGTATTTGAAACGAAAATTAAAATGTCAGCACCTAGATGCAGACAAAATCAGATTACAAATTGCGCAAAGACCCGAAAATATAGATCTTCTAACAAAAACTTTTGGGCGTCGAATCCAGAAGAAGAATAAGCGATTAGACCGAAATAAGTTAATGTTGGCTGTTTGCCAAGACACTGTTCGACTCGGGGTTTTCAGCGATTACTTTGATAAGCAGGTCGGAGAGATGCTCAAAACACTTAGTGCCGCGCTCGAGGATAAAGATTTGATTATCGAGTCTTCAAATCCCATCGAGCAGGATATACAATCCCTCTTCGACATAACTATACATGTAATCACTCCAAAACGTGTTGCTTATAAAAGATTATTAAAGCGTTATCCCAAATATTTGATCAACAACTTATGGAACTGGCAACGTTTGGGAAGAAACGCAACCTTTATACTTGAAAATAAATCTAGCATACACGATCTAAAATTTGATGTAGGCAGATTATTTGAGGAAATCACTAAGCAAAAAATACAAAATCAAAAACAACAACATGGTGAATGATAATTATATCTTTAATTATTTGAAATTTGGCGCGCAGTCGAAATCAGCTAACGGCACCATTGTTCTTTTACATGGATGGGGAGGTTCGATACAAAGTTTAAAGTCTTTAGCAGAGTTGCTCTCTTTGAAAACAGATAAGATCATTTATGTTCTTGAGATGCCGGGTTTCGGAGATACTCCGCTCAATAACACGATTCAAAATACGCATGACTTCGCGCAGTATGTATTTAAATTTCTAGATTCTCAACACGTGCGAAAAGCACTCATACTTGGTCACTCATTTGGGGGGAAAATAGCCGTAAAAATGACACTAGAAGACCCAGGACGAGTAGCCGGGTTGATCCTGATTAGTCCTTCAGTTCTGAAACCGACCCTTCCCCTACTGAAGTCTATCACCAAAAAATTTTCAAATTTTATTCCTAAAGAGATCAAGAACAATAAATTTTTAAAAACCCTTGTGTATAAATTATTGCGTGAACATGATTATGAAACGGCCGGTGATCTTAAAAATATCTTTATTGCCATAGTTTCCGAGTACTTCGATGACCTTGTCTATCAAGTTCGCTGTCCCACCCTAATCATCTGGGGTGATAAAGACCGATATATACCTGCCACATTAGGAGTAAAACTTCATTATATGATCAAAAACTCTCAGTATATCCAAATCCCAAACACAGGACATGGCTTACCGATTTTCCATTCATCTATGGTTGTACCTTTTATTGTCGATTGGCTTCAAACTAAACTTTAATTTAAACTTTCGATATGAATACCGCGATTCTTACAAGTTTAATCTTTTGGGTACCAATTGCTTTAGTCTACCTTATCGCGACTCTTGAACAAACAGTGTTTTGGCAAATCAAGGAATACCGATCCGATCGTGTTCTCTCTTGGGTTAAAAATAAGTACAGAACGAATAAATTCAAATTCTTCCTATCCTCTACACCATTTCTTCTATATTTATTTTCAGGCATACTTGTGGCAATTTCTCCAACCCAAATTATGTTGATTAGCCTTCTTGTTTTGACTATATCGCTCTGGTTAGGTTTCAGACAGACCAGTAAAGTCCTTTTCGGTGATTTCTATCTCCCCAGATTAAGCCCAAGAAATTTCATGATAGTATTTTTATCTCTTGCGTTAATTTTGTTTCCCCTTTTCTGGATTTATTCTTTTACAAGTAGATTACCAGTGGAGGAATTAAACTTTGCGACCATCGTAACACAACAATCTGAATTTTCCCCCTATGATGTTGTTTTAAATCACTCGTGGTCAAGCGTACGAACAAATGAGCGTTCAATATCTGCATCTACCTATCTTATCGCCTGGTCTGCCTTCGCGCCAGCATTGATTACAGGATTCAGCCCCTTAATTGTCTTTATTGCCGTAACAGTCACAAGCCCACTCGCGCTACTAAGACAACAATGGCTTATCTTTAGAGCTACACGCAAGATTAGAAGCCTACCCAAACTTAAAATTGTTGGAATAACTGGAAGTTATGGTAAAACTACCACTAAAGAAATACTCCATAAGTTGATAGAAAAAAAATTCCATACCGAATCCACAGATGGAAATAATAATACAGCCGTCGGTGTTGCTTTGAATATACTCAAAAAGATAACTAACTCGACCGATGTTTTTATTGCTGAAGCAGGCGCATATAAGAAAGGCGAGATTTCACAAATTACACGAATGGCCCCTCCAGATATATCAATCGTTACTACAGTGGGCAAAGCCCACCTGGATATATTTGGATCGCTTGAAAATATTAAACAGGCAAAATCAGAGCTTATCCTTGGGACGAAATCTTCAGGCCATATCATTTTAAACGCAGATAATCCACTGACATACTCTATGTCTAGTCTTACAGACTTACCCTGTATATTTTTTAGTCAAAGCAACACCCTACCGCAACAACCACTCGGAGAAAAACAGGGTTTCCTAGGACTTTCGAATATCCATTGGACAGATGATAAGGTTTCATTTACGATTTATTTCAATGGAAAAGAATACCCCGCCAGTACTTACCTCCCGGCCCAACATATATTGGCAAACTTGTTACCCGCAATGGCAGGTGCTCTCGCGCTTGGACTCACGATCGAACAAATTATTAATCGACTCTCACAAACAACTTTTGAAATTACCCATTTTAAAATCTTGCGTTTTAAAAATAATGTGAATATCATTGATGATGGCTATACGTCCAATCCTCAGGGATTTGATAGTGCCTTAATTGCTTTATCGAAAATCAAAGCCTCGCGAAAAGTTGTTATTACTAAAGGCATACAAGAAATCGGGAAAGAAATTGTAGAAGTATACTTCAATCTAAGTAAATTAATAGAAAAATATGCCGACGAACTTATTACTTCGGACGAATTGCTATATAAACAATTTCTCGACGGAGAACGAACAAAAGTCACATACGTCGAGTCAACTAAAAAAATGCTTTCAATCCTTTCGGAATTCAAATACGAAGATGTAGCGCTTTTAATTGAAGGAAGGGTACACCCGATGATTTGGAAAACAATCCTAAAACATGTTAAATAACCTACAATGCCTATTATGAAAATCGATATTATCACGTTGTTTCCAGAGATGTTTGAAGGACCCCTAAGATACAGTATGATCGGAAAGGCCCAAGAAAGCGGTTTAGTTAAGATAGAATTCCATAACCTCCGAAAATGGGGACTTGGAAAATACAAACAAGTCGATGATCGACCTTTTGGTGGTGGGGCTGGTATGGTACTTATGATCGAACCTATTTTCAATGCTTTAAAATCACTGGAAACTAAACAAAGTTATGTAGTAGCTCTCAGCGCTAAAGGACAATTATTGAAACAATCTATAGCAAAGGAACTAGCTACTAAAACACATTTAATTCTTCTGGCAGGACATTATGAAGGATTTGACCAGCGGATACTTGATTACCTTACAAATAGAAATATTAGTATCGGAAATTACGTACTAACGGGGGGCGAATTACCAACGATGGTTTTAACTGACGCTATAATTAGACTCTTACCCGGGGTGCTTGGAAATGATGCGTCTCCAGTTTCAGATTCATATTACGAAGACGATGTTACTATTCAATACCCCCAGTTCACGCGACCTGCTAGTTTTGAATTAGATGCTACGACCACACTTAAAGTACCCGGTATTTTGCTTGGTGGAAATCATTTAAGCATAAATAAATGGAGGTTAGAGCATCGGAAACAACAAATTGAATAATTGATTTTTATACGAAATGCAGAAAAAATAATAAATATATCGAGGAACAACAATTCTGTATCCCTTATCCCTACTCTTCGATATCTGCCCGGCTGGATCGCCAGGAAAGGTAACAGAGTAGACGGAATGTAATCTCATATTGAGTCTAATATTGACCACATACAACGCGATTCCACTTATGGATTTTGAGCTAATACCTTCAGGATCTCCTCATAGACCTTCTCAATACTTGGAGTAGAATCAATATCACTAATCAGACCACGTGACCTATACGCTTCCAATATTGGTTGCACAGTTGAGTTATGAAATTTCAAACGAGACTTTTGAGCTTCTTCGCTAGAATCCGGTCTTGCCTGACCCCCTGGGACCTGCATTTGCATCCTTTGCAACGCAACCTTTTCCGGCAAAACCAAATGAATCACCCTATCTAATATTTCGCCCCTATCTGCTAGAATTTTGTCTAATATTGCAATCTGTTCGAAAGTACGAGGAAATCCATTTAGAATAAAGCCCTCTCCACTTGGTATTTCATTCAATCTGTCTTTCAATAATTTGACCGTCATATCATCTGGCAACCACTGTCCCTTGCCTATATAGCTCATAATCTCTTCGCCAAACTTAGTACCTTTCGCAATCTCGTCTCTCATCAGCTTTCCGGTTGCAATTATTGAGAGTCCAAATTTATTTTGAAGCAAAGCGCTTTGTGTGTCTTTACCTGACCCCGGGGAACCTACTATCGCGATTATCATAAAAGCAAAATTAAAAATATATGAAATAGAGTGAACCTTAAACAAGGTTATTAAAATATTTCAGTACGAACGATTATCACTGTTATTTCGTCAGCTTAATATGGAAAGTTATCCCTCAGTGTAAGGACCTTGACAATCCACCTTGTCCAATTCCGTTAACTAACAAATAGCCAGTATAGCAAAGAAGCATAACTAAAGACCGTAAGAGCCAAAAGAATATATGCACTATATTTCATGCGTCCGAACTTTCTTTCACCCTCAAATGAATTGAGAGTAGGCAATACAATACCTAATATAACTCCTATTATGAACCCGCCGATATGACCCCAACCGCTAATCCCTGGCATAGTGAAACCGATCACTAACCAGATTAACATACTGGGAAACATCGCACGAAAATCTATC
>JAYRWD010000032.1:0-1542 GCA_041918255.1 Candidatus Dojkabacteria bacterium | reverse complement strand
TCTTCAAAATTAAAATGAAAAATTTCTTAAGGAAAAGTAAATGGCAAAAGTTAAAAAGGTAACAAGAATAGGTGTACTAACAGGCGGGGGCGATTGTCCCGGATTAAATGCCGTAATAAGAGGAGTAACAAAACCCGCACAGGATTATGGAATGACTGTCTTCGGAATTCTTGATGGATTCGAAGGGTTGGTCGAAGGTCGTGCAAAGGAATTACGAAACGAAGATGTTTCCGGAATACTTTCAAGAGGTGGAACGATACTCGGCTCTTCTAATAAAGGTGATCCGTTCCATTGGCCCATCGAACAGAATGGTAAAATTGAAATCGTTGATAAGTCCAAGGAAGCTTTACAAAATTATTATGCATGGAACCTCGATGCTCTAATCGCTATTGGAGGAGATGGTACAATGCACATCTGTAATAAACTTGGCAAACTTGGAATGAATATCGTCGGGGTTCCCAAAACCATTGATAATGATCTCGAAGCTACTGATATGACTTTCGGACACGACTCTGCAGTGTATGTCGTATCAATGGCATTGGATAGACTGCATACAACAGCATCGTCACATCATCGCGTAATTGTTTGTGAAGTTATGGGCAGATACGCCGGCTGGATAGCATTAAACGGCGGCTTGTCTGGGGGTGCGGATATAATTTTAATTCCTGAAATTCCTTTCTCGTGGGATAAAATTTATGATAAAATTAAGAAAAGAGAATTGATGGGTAAAAAATTCAGTTTAGTATGTGTTGCCGAAGGAGCTAAAGCAAAGGATGGTCAAATGGTATTAAAAGGTCAAGATGTTAAACGACACGATCCGCGACAGCTTGGCGGTATTGGAGAGGTAGTAGCTAAAAAGATTGAAGAAAACACTGGCCGTGAAACTCGCGTTACGGTTTTAGGACATTTGCAGCGAGGCGGAAGTCCCACTCCTTATGATCGAATCCTTTCTACAAAGTTTGGCTATTTTGCTATTGAACTTGCATCCAAACAAAAATTTGGAAGAATGGTTGCACTAAAAGGCAATGAAATAAAAAATGTTCTAATTGCTGATGCAATCTCACACCAAAAATTAGTAAAACAGGATAACCAGGCAGTCCAATGTGCTAAAGCAATAGGAATTTCTTTTGGTGACTAAAATTTTAACCAAAGATTCTTGTTTTTACAGGCAGCAAATAATATATTTGGACTCAATTTTTCAGAACTTAGAACGTAATATTTAGGGTCATAGTTCAGTTGGGTAGAACGCCTGTCCCGAAAAGTCGGGAAGATCGGGAGTTCTAAAGAAAAAGGATAAATCCGGGGTCGTAGTTCAGTTGGTTAGAACGCCTGCCTGTCACGCAGGAGGTCGCGAGTTCGAGTCTCGTCGGCCCCGCAAAGAGAAGCTCAGAACATCAAACTGAGCTTTTTTTTTATGGATAAATATTTTACTTACATATTATTCTCCTCTAAAATCAACAAATTCTATGTTGGTTCAACAGACAATATTAAGTGGCGATTAGAAAGGCACAATCTTGGCTGGGGCAGATTTACTAAGACCGG
>JAYRWD010000031.1:0-3434 GCA_041918255.1 Candidatus Dojkabacteria bacterium | reverse complement strand
TCGACATTATTGATCATACCTCCACCGTACTTAAACGGTTCAAGCTTTTCGAGTATGGATTGCCGTCCCCAGAGGATTCCAATCCCAGTAGGTCCGTAGGCTTTATGTCCAGAGAAAGCCAAGAAGTCGATTCCAAGCTCAGAGACGTTTGCAGGTATGTGGGGGATTGATTGGGCGGCATCAAGCAGAATTAAAGTTTTAGGAGATATTCGGTTTTTCATTTCTACAATTTCTTCTATTGGATTCCTGGTCCCTAATACATTTGATACATGGGTAATTGCCAGTACTTTTGGTTTGAGAAGTTCAAGCTTTTTTGCTAAATCTTCAAGATCAAGCGTAAATTCTTTTGACAGTACATCCACTACCTCAAATTTGGCACCTTTGCTTTTTGCCAGTTGTTGCCAAGGAACTAAGTTTGAGTGGTGTTCCATCATCGTAGAAAGTAAAGTATCTTTGCCATCGAATTCATTTTCCGTGATAGCATAAGCCGCAAGGTTTATTGAGTCTGTTGTGCCTGAAGTAAAAATGACTTCGCCAGCAGACTCTGCTCCTATAAAAGTTGCTACTATAGTACGCGCTTTTTCGTATTCCTCGGTAGCCTGTTCGCTCAATCTATGAATTCCTCGGTGCACATTCGCGTTACTAGTCGTGTAAAACTGGTTAAGTGCCTCTAATACTGATTGAGGCTTCTGGGCTGTTGCAGCGTTGTCTAGATAGACAATATCTGGGTGAGTAGTAAAGATCGGGAAATCGGATTTGTGCATGCTACTGACCTAATAAATATAATAGGCTTTGTGGCGAAATCGCTACGCTCTTCGGCCATTATGCGAAACTAAATTTTCTGTGTCACCCTGAACTTGTCGAAGGGTGAAGATATAGTGTTGACACACTTCGACGTATTCAGTGTGACTTGCGTTTATAAGCTTTACTGGGTTTCGCATAAAGTCCAACCAAGATATTATTTTGAAACTTACCGTACATTTATATCATATTTGATGCTGTTCGGCATGTTAAGTCAATCTTTGCTAAAATATGACTGTTGGATTTCCTATCTTGAGTTAAATTTGACTTGGGGTTCAGCGTGATAGTACTGTATCTCCCTTCCTCCCTTCAACAGGCTTCCACTAGAAGCGGATGGGCGGGGGTGACATTGGAAGAGGTTCAGGGTGACATTGAAGAGGCGCAAAGTGATATAGTAAGTGTAATTTCGCATAAAGTCTAGTAAAAAAATAAAATGTTGAATTTCGACGGGTTGTTTCAAAATTTCGGCCTGGGAAATGAGTATGCTCAGATTTATTCAACCTTACTTGAAGAGGGCAAATTGAAAATTATTGATATTGCGAAATCTACCGGTCTGCCCCGAACATCCTGTTATGAGTATATCCCAAAATTGATTGAACTCGGATTAATTCTAGAGACTAAACAAGGAAAAAGTCGTTATTATAGCGTTTCATCGCCAGCAGCGCTTTTGAAGTTAGCTTATAACCGCAAAACAGATTTGGATTTTGGTTTGAAAAATCTTGAGTCAAATTTTAGTGCGATAGAGGAAATATATAAATCGCGTTATGGTGGAACAGGTCTACAACAGATTTCGGAGGTCACAAGTATACTGAGATTAGCTACTGCTTTATCTAAAGAAAAAGGATTAAAAGTAATTTGCTCTGGTAAATGGCAACGAACTCTTCCACAAAATTTAAAAAGAGATTATATGGCTGTCCTAAGTAAAGTAAAAAATAAATCCGAAGCAAAAGAAATTGCCCCGGAAGCATGGATGTTATTTGTTACTCCACTCGGTGCTATGTTTGCGTTCGCCAATCTTACGAGAGCATATGTTCTGAGTAACGAATATTTTTTCCATGCGCTCGAAGCTTTCCGAAATTCATGAAATAATTATTAGAAATTGATTATGTTTTGGAAAAAACGTACTTTAGGGGGTGAGCGCGAGCATGTTCTAAAGCAAGGAGAGGGGACGCAGCTTCAGTTGAATGTTCCAGCGGGCAAAGGGGAATTTTGGTATGGTTTGAAATTTAGAATAAGTCAGTCTGAAAGAATTTTTGAAAACCTACCATTTTGGCGAAGCTGGGTACATACGTTTGCTATAGTAACGATCATCGCAACTGCTTCAGCCTCCTTCGCGATTTTGTTTCGATATTGGGAGAGGTTGCCTTTGGAAATGCCTGTATTTTATTCTCAATCCCAAGGAAACTGGGGTTTATATCCGAAGTTTGTTATTTTAATTTCTGCTTTAGTAATTGTGATGCTTCAACTGGCTGTATTTATTTGCGCCTTTAAGGTTTATAGTTTCGATCGAAGATTGGCCGCTATCCTCAGTGCTACGGTAATGGTATCTGGATTTCTTTTCGTGGTTTCATTGGCGGAGCTTACTACCTTGGTAGTTTATTAGTTTTAATCTAGTTTTATGATTGATTTCGGCTATACTTTAGATATTTTGAGTCGTGTTGGAAATTTTATGTTGTTGGGTTTTTTCCTGACTTTCTTGATTACTCCGTTTGTGGGGCGTCTGGCGAAAAGCATAGGTGCAGTAGATATTCAGAGCCGCCAACCAGTGCTAACTCCTGAGTCAAAACGTGAACTAATTGCAATTTCAACTCCACGATTGGGGGGACTTGGTATTTATCTAGTATTCATGATCCTAATGTTTGTGGCACTTGGATTTACTAAGCTTACTGTGGGGATGGCAATTGGGGGAACCATTCTGGCTGTGGTGGGGTTTATAGATGACATTATCGATTTGAAGCCGGTTGTGCAAATTATGTTCGAATTGATAGCGACTTTGATTATTGTGTTGGTGGGCGTCAAAATAAACTCGATTCAGATACTGGGGTTTGGGGTCAATTTTGTCGATTGGGTAAAGGAATTTAACTTCCTGGGAACCTCATTGACTTTAGTATGGCCGGCGGATTTGGTTACTATTATTTGGTTTCTAGTGATAATCAATGCTATGAATTGGGTGGCCGGGATTGATGCGTTGGAAGAGATGATCTCGGTTGTAGCTGGATTTACGATTATGTTGCTGGCTGTGAAATTTGGAAGGCCTGATATTCTAGTCATTGCCTCTATTTTTACAACCGCTACTGCTGGGTTTGCTGTATTCAATTTTCCTCCGGCCAAAATATTTGGGGGTACTATTTCGAATACGTTACTAGGATTTATTCTTGCAGCTCTAGCTATATTAATTGACGGGAAGATGTCTTCGGCGTTTTTGCTTTTGGCTCTTCCGTTGGTGGATTTTCTATGGGTGTTAATTTTTCGTATTATAGTTCACAGGGAGTACAACCCGATTAAACTTATGTCTATTAATGGTCGACATCATTTCCACCACCGGTTGATGGACGCGGGTCTAAGTTCGAGCCAGACGTTGTGGATCGAGCTATCAATTTATAGTGTTTTTGCTGTGGCAGCCTATTATCTTG
>JAYRWD010000030.1:0-6464 GCA_041918255.1 Candidatus Dojkabacteria bacterium | reverse complement strand
GGGATCCAGTGTGAAAAGATTACTTCGCAGAAAGTTAAAATATAAAAAACTGGATTCCTGTTTGCCTACCTGCGTAGGCAGGCACAGGAATGACACAGGAGAAATCAGGCAAGCCAGAATGACGAGAAGTGGACAAGATTGATACAAAGGAATATACTGATTCTCTGTGTCTTTACCTTCCCCTCTTAGGATAAGAGGGGAATCGAAGGGGTGTTACGACAGTCGATAAAATCTAATTTAATACTTTATTTCGTCTGTTATGTATTGCATAAACCAAACCAGCGATTACAACTGGAACTAGACAAAGCAACGCCCCGGGCGAATGTCCACTAAAACCATAAATATCTACAGAAATAGGACATGTTCCACCATTCGCCTGTCCGACCGGACATTCAGCTCCCTGGGCAAATGCCATTTGGGCATTAAATGCTAATAAACCCAAAGCCGCAACAAGAACACCTCTCATATTAACTATGCATGGAAACGCTTTTGATTCCATAAATACTTGAGTGATAAAATCGAATTTAATGATTATCTACTACTAGGCTTACAAGGTCAATAACACATAGTTTCAATATCTCCTTAATAAAGCACATACCAGACATCAAAAAAGCTATCACAAATCAAGGCTTCGAAACAGCTTAATTTTCGTTCTTCCACAATACAATACAATTAAGGTAAAATAACAGTTGCAATTAGATCTATTCCATGACCAATACAGTCGTACTCGCAACAATCTTTCACAAAGAACTCTTTGATTCAAAAAAATTCACTCTCACCGAACGCAGCGCAATACTTGCGCAATTGAAACTATTAAACACCTCCCCCAAAACCTACGGCAAGGAACTCAAAGAAAATATTCGATACGTTACTCGCAAATCCAGAGAATTCGACTTCACCATATATTTCTCATACCTCGCAGATAATATAATTGTCGCATTGCGAGCCATCAAATCCATAGATATGTGGCAGATACGCAGAAGCGTAAAAGAAGCAGCCAGAAGGCGCAACCAAATAATTAGACTACCAAATAAAGGTAATACAAAAAAATTATAAATAAAATGCCAAAAAAACCACAAAAGAAAAAAATAATTGAACTTGATACAACATTAGAAAAATTAGATTATCAGACACTTGGGGAGATCGAACAACTATGCGCCGAGTATAAAATAATCGATCAATTGAAACTTTGCCGCCGGAAATCCAAACTGTCACTAGCTGGATTATCCAGAACAACGGGAATTTCAAAAGCCACAATTTCAAAGATAGAAAATGGTCGAATAGGCCTTACCCTAAAACAAATGATACGAATGGCTCAAGCGCTTAAAGCTAGGATAGAACTAAAACTGATAACATGAACGTGAAGTTTTCTTTGAACTTTTCATGAAACTCCATTTTCCGTGTCATCCTGAGTTAAGCCCGCTCTTGTGTCATCCTGAGCTTGTCGAAGGATGAGCTTGTCGAAGGAACAAAGGGGTAAAATACGATATTGTCGTACTTCAACTGGCTCAGTGTGACAATCGTTCGTAAGCTTTTAAAATTTAGCGTAAAGTTCTAAAGCGTAAATTTCCCATCTTCATAAATTACCCTTTTACCCCCATCCTTAAATAGTGCTGTCACTGTCCTATCTTCCGTAGACATAATGTCGGTGTGCTCGTCGGAATCATTAAATCCCATTTCATACCATTGTTTTTCTGGCACGTCTTTTGGATCGCCATCATAAGTATCTTTATATGACATACCAAGTGCTAAATGCGTATTACCATATCTGCCACCCACATTTTCATCAAAAAGAGTATTCGCCATGAATTTCGTAATACGTGAAAAACGACTGTCAGTCAAAGAAAACTCCCCTATTTTATCCGCGTTTTTTCTTTTCACTAATTCTTTGATCATCTTATCTTCTGATTCAGCCGAAGCCTCTACCACCAAACCTTTTTTGAAAACTAATTTAATACCTCGCAAAATATGCCCATAACGATAAAGAGGTTGATTGAACCGAATATATCCCTCAGTCCCCCTCCAATCCGGAGAAGTAAATATCTCATAACTCGGAATATTCCTGCCACTTCCGCCAATCCATCTACGCTTCTCGCCTAAGGTAATAGTTAGCTCGATATTTTCACCTTGTATAAACAATTTCTCGATAGGCAGCGCGTTTAGGCCTTTCATAATTCTATTTTGTTCTTTCGTCATTTTGACCCATTCCGATCTTGGGTTCTCGCAATCCAAATAACAAGCCTTAATAATTTCATCCCAATATTCACTCAAAGACATGCCCGCTTCTTTTGCCATCCCTTCCGTCGCATAGCCAGCTAAAGTCCAAGTAAATCTACCTTTGTATTCTTTATCAAATAGCCATTTCCGAAATGACCTCTTAGAATCCATGTAAGCAAATAAATTCTTCGGATCCACGCCTTTCAAATGATTCGGATCTTCGGTTGAATATAGGCTAATCATATGATCGATCAGATCAACTCTAGCTTTTAGATATTTCTTGGGGAAAAACTTCAATTGATCTATGTCCGCTATATCGAGAAACGAACGCTCAAACCCTGATGGAACCATATTTATCATCGGATGCGCCCCGGCTTTAAGTATAACTTTCTGTAATTCGTGCAAAAGTGGTTTAGTCGAATCCTCCCCGATACAGAAGACAACCTCGCCTTCTCTTACCCCAAGTCCACTATTCAAAGCGTAATTTACAAGCAAATCAGCGTACTTTTCTAGGGTTTTACCATCCGGCGTATAAAGCATGTGTGTTAATTGCTAATTGTTAATTGTTAATTGTTAATTGTTAATTGTTAATTGTTAATTGTTAATTGTTAATTGTTAATTGTTAATTGTTAATTGTTAATTATTTCCCTGCAACTATTTCTACTTCAAGCCCGAATTCATCATCAACTTTGAAAAAATCAGTAATGTAGGGCATCTCAAAACCAAAGTCGCTGCCTTTTAGTTTAGTTGTTGCTTTTCCACTCATTGTATTCCCTTCAATCGTAGCCACAACATCAAATACAACCTGTTTGGTAGTCTCATGAATAGTAAGTTCAGCTGGGAGCTTAAAGGTTATATCTTTAGTGTTTCCCTGTCGTACTTTTTCTAACTCCGCGTCAGATATTTCAATCGATGAAAATTTCAAAAGTGCTGTCGGGTATAATTTGGATTCCAAGAATTCATTTTTGATATGTTCATCACGCTGAGTAGTACCGCTTGCAAGCTGAAGCAAATCAACCATGAACGCGCCTTCCGCTTGAGGCAAAGAATCAATTTCAAAAGAGATAGCACCCTGCACAGACGCAGAGCCTCGCACTTCAGTGTAATTACTTGAGGAAAGGAAATACTTGTTTGCCACATAAGTTGCTTTGGATTTTGTAGGATCCAGTTGATAGGCATTCTCAAACATACCCTGAGCGTATGGAGTAGGGGTTCGGATCTCTGAGGTAGGCTGATCTGAAGCAACATTTGCTTCTTGAGCAACACGTTTTCCTCTAAATATAACTAAACCTACAACAGATAACACAATTACGAGTAAGATTAGTACGAATGGCTTCTTCTTCATCGTGAATAGCTAGTTAATAAAATTAAATGAAAGTAACATAGATTCTACCAAATGTGAGCAATTCCGCCAAATAGCTACAAGTTTCAGTCGTAACACCCCTTCAATTCCCCTCTTATCCTAAGAGGGGAAGGTAAATGCATCGGAAATCAGCACATTCCTTTGTATCGTTCTTGTCCACTTCTTTGTCATTCTAGCTTGTCCGCACCCCTCGGCATCCTGGCTTATCCATCTGCCTGCATACCCTCTGTGTCATTCCTGCCTACCTACCTGACTGCGGAGGCAGGGAATCTCATACCTCTCTTAAATCCTTACCGTCATTCTGGCCTGCCTACCTACCTGCGTAGGTAGGCGTAGGTAGGTGTCGTCGCTATCCTCCCCCTGACTGCTTAGGCAAGCCAGGATGACAAGAGATAGAAATGACAAAAAGAAAGAAGAAAAGCCCTCTAGCATATGTCATCCCCGCGAAAGCGGGGATCCAGTGTGAAAAGATTACTTCGGAGAAAGTTTAAAGTAGAAAAAACTGGATTCCTGCTTCCGCAGGAATGACACAGAGGGTATGCAGGTAGGGAAGCAGGAATCCAGTCCTACATTCAACTCTATATAAACTAAATATAACTTATCGACAATAACTAAAAATGCGATAATACACAGATAATTAAACCCTAAACCAACAGTAAATTACATGACCATTCAGTTACTCAATCTTGAAAATTATCAAGATGTTTTGGAAACCGGGGTACCTTTGTTTTCAAATTATAAACTTTGGAAAATATACTCCGAGTCGTTTGGGATTAATGTAAAAGTCATTAGCTTACAGAAACAAGAAGGTAAAGCCGCAATAGCCGTAACCGAGAGTCGACAAGGAGAATTCACGCAAATTGGGAAGAACGGTCAGCAAGACATCTTTGACTTCATTCCGCTATCTTATACCAATCAAGATATTGCCATCAAATTATTGCAGGAACTGAGCGAATGTAATAAATTTCCTTTAAAAACACTTAGCGAAATTCCAGCCAATTTAGCATCTAAATTAATAATAGTGGAAAATAAGCGCAGGTTAAAAATTAATCCTGGCTCCATAATTCCGCAATGTTTAATTTTAAACAATCCACATCTGCACGAAGGCAGAATTTTGCTTAAGAAGAAGCACCGCAAAGAGATGGCACGAAAATTAAACAAAATTAAGTTGAACTTTGAACATAGAATTGAGTTAGATATTGACCAACAGACTTTTTTTAAATATTTTATTGATTTTTTCAAAGATTCTTCAAACCCAGAAAAGCGTCTATTCATGAACGAACAAACTCAAAACTTTTTTTATGGGCTGATAAGATTGCCCGAAATAAAACTGTCAGGTATGTGGTTTAGTCAAGACTTGGTCTCTTTGGCGATATATTTTGACCATTCTTACGTTAGATATTTATATAATATGTCATCCGATCCTGATTTTCAGGAGTATGCACCTGGTTTAATTCATATTTACGAGCTATTGAAAAAAACTATTGAAGGAGGATTTAGAGAATTCAATTTTTTGAGAGGAACAGAGAGATACAAATTTGAAGTAGGAGCTAACGCGTGTACTAGGAACTATCAAATCGTTACAGCTTAGTGAATTCCAAATTCTTTGAAGGCGTTGGATCAACCGTAAGCCGTCAAACTTAAAACTTAAATTACTTTAACAATACATATCATGAAATTTCTTGAAAATATCCCCCTTGCCTCGAAAACCTGGTTTCGAACCGGAGGGAATGCTAAATTTTATTGTGAACCAGAAAATGAAAATGATTTTGTAGCTGCAATTTCGTTTGCAAAGGAAAAACACCTTGAAATTTTCGTGCTTGGAAGCGGGGCGAATATACTGATCTCAGATGCTGGATTCAAAGGTTTAGTGATGAAACCAATGAATACAAATCTTGTCATAAACGAAACGGAAAGCATTTTGGCCGGAGCTGGTGTTGAGATGGATGAATTGATTAACTACTGCCTAAATCATAATCTATTAGGGTTAGAAGAATTTAGCGGAATACCCGGAACAGTTGGTGGCTCGGTTTATATCAATCTTCATTATTTTGAATTTTATTTGTCGAATTTTATAACTTCGGCTAAGGTAATCAATTTTGACGATCTAAAGATACAGGAGGTAGGTATTGATTGGTTCGAATACGGATATGACCGATCAAAACTTATGGACAAAAAACACTTTTTGATCGAATGTGAATTTAAAGTGAAACCCTCAAGCGATCTAGAGGCAGCATTTGCTAAGGGAAGGAAGGTAGAAATCATACGTCATCGCAATAATAAATATCCAACTCAGCGAACATGCGGAAGCTTTTTTGCAAATTTTGATCCCAAGGATATAACTCTTGAAATAAATGGTCGAAAAATGATCTTTACTGCGTATTATCTTGACCAATTGGGGATAAAAGGTACATTGAAATCAGGGAAAGCCTTTGTATCCTCGAAACACGCAAATATGATCGAGACTATGGAAGGCGCTACCAGCCAAGACGTAATAAATCTTGCTCGTGAAATGCAACGGTTGGTAAAAGAGAAATACGGAATTTTACCGCAACCAGAGTGCCAACTAGTCGGATTTGACGAATATCCTTTGTTTCAAGTGAATTAATACCGCGATTATATAGTGAGGAAAGTTTAATAATTCTGAACTTTGAATCAATGACTTGATTTAATAGTCGTAACACCCCTTCAATTCCCCTCTTATCCTAAGAGGGGAAGGAATTCATCTAGGAAACCTATCATTTCCTGAGTTATCCAAAGGTAACAGTACAAGTTGAGAACATAGACTGGTAAGGGATTCTAGGGATTGTGGAACAGATACCACCGCACTAGGTATAATCACCTATGAGGATTAGGAAAGTAAAAAATTCTGTTGGAAATATTT
>JAYRWD010000029.1:0-13453 GCA_041918255.1 Candidatus Dojkabacteria bacterium | reverse complement strand
TCGTAGTTAATCTGAACGATTCGAATACTATATTGGCTTTTGGCTTTTTTGATGACACAAATCAGAATGGAGTTCTAGATAGTGATGAAAGTAAGATAAGATTGGTCAATTTTAGATTTGAGATAGATGAAATAACAACAAAAGTTAGTTATAAACTTGTTCAGGGGTGGAATTTATTAGCTTTTCCTATGGAAACTGGATTGACCGCAAGCAGTATCGTCAAAGAAATCGCACGTCAAGGTGGATACGCAACGACTGTTGCGACCTACTCCAAAGGTAAATGGTTGAATTATAAACAGCGAGGTATTGAAGTTTTTGAAGATGATGCATTTGATATAGGCATAGGAAAAGGATACTTTGTGAAAGTTGTGAAACCGATGATTTTTGAACTTGGCGGTAACGCTACTAATGAGCAAGTAAAACTTGGTCTTGAAAATGGTTGGAATTTGGTGGGTATGAGCAGTTCAAGTGGAGGGTTATCTAAGAACGGCGAACGAATAAAATCAGATACTGTTTTGCAAAATCTCCAGGCCAAAAGCATAAATGCCGATGTGATTAGCGAATTTCAAAATGGGCAGTATTCAAATACGGTTTATAAGGATCAAGTGATATATGGTTTACCATTTTTTATATCACCACAAAGTGGCTATTTCTTAAGAGTTGACACGCCTGAGCTTATCTATTGGACAGAAGAATTCTGATTAAAAAATCCAAATTTGTATTTTCTTGCTCCAAAATATAAAATAAGGTAGAATATCCAGATAATTTTCGCTTGGAAAGCGAATTTTTTTGCTTAATCTCAGAAATAATTAAAATCTTTTATCTTTTGATGCCATGACAAATAAAATCGATTATAACGCAGTCAAAGATCTCCAGTTCTACAGAAATATCGGCATAATCGCACATGTAGACGCAGGAAAGACGACAACTACAGAACGTGTCTTATTCTATACTGGTCGTGAGCATAGAATAGGTGAAGTTGATGAAGGAGAGGCAACAATGGATTTTATGGATCAGGAGCGAGAAAGAGGAATTACTATTCAATCCGCTGCCACAACTTGTTTCTGGAAGGTTAACGAAATATTACATAGAATTAATATCATTGATACACCTGGACACGTAGATTTCACGGCTGAGGTCGAGCGTTCACTCAGGGTTCTTGACGGTGCGGTAGTAGTATTTGACGGGAAAATGGGTGTGGAGCCTCAGTCAGCAAAAGTTTGGGGACAAGCTGACAAATATAATGTACCTAGGGTATGTTTTATCAACAAACTTAATCTAATAGGTGGCGATTTTGAAATGTCCCTCAAATCTATTCAAACCGAATTAAATCCGAATGCGGTAGCAATTCAGTATCCTATTGGACGCGAACACAATTTAAAAGGATATGTAGATTTAGTAACAATGAAAGCCTATGAATATGCGGATTCGGAGAATAAAGAATATAAAGAAATCGAAATTCCGGCCGATATTAAATCAAGATGCGAGGAGTTACATCACGTATTGTTAGATAAAATAGCAGATGCTGATGACGAATTGATGGAGAAATACCTTGCGGATGGAGTTCTTGAAATCGATGAAATAAGAATAGCAATTAGAATACACACATTAAGTAGAAAAATTTTCCCAGTAATAGGTGGCGATGCGCGCTTCGCAATTGTAAAAACTATGCTTGACGCAGTTGTACATTATCTTCCATCTCCTTCTCAAAAGATCTATGCTTTGAAAGGCGAAGAGGGAATAATGCACGAATATCATGGTCAAGTCGCAGGTTATGCAGAAGATAAATCTATTGTTACGAGGAAGTTGCAAGATAATGAACCATTCTGTGGACTGGTTTTCAAAGTCTCGGTGGATTCACATGTTGGGACGTTAAACTTTGTAAGAATATATTCTGGAAGATTAGATGCGGGTAGTTACGTTTATAACTCAACAAAAGATGTCAAAGAGAGGATAGGGCGGATATTACTAATGCATGCGGACCAAAGAGAAGACGTGGATCAAGCAAAGGCGGGCGATATAGTTGCGGTGGTTGGATTGCGCGATTCTACAACTGGTGATACACTTTGCGATCCTAGCCAAATTATCTATCTTGAAAGTATTGATTTCCCAGAGCCGGTAGTGTCGCTAGCTGTTGAACCTAAAACAAAATCTGATCAAGAGAAATTGGGTTTGGCGTTATCTAAACTTTCAAAAGAAGACCCTACATTCAAGATTGCTTCAGATAAGGAGACTGGTCAAACTATTATTTCCGGGATGGGTGAACTTCATCTTGAAGTCAAAGTAGATATATTAAAGAGAGAATATGGTATCGAAGTAACTACCGGCAAACCACAAGTTGCTTACCGCGAGACAATCGAAGGTGAAATCGAACACAGAGAATTACTGAAAAAACAGACCGGAGGTGCAGGGCAATTTGCCGATATGACAATTATTATGTCTCCTACCAAACGTGGTGAAGGGTATAAATTTGTGAATAAAATCAAAGGAGGGGCAATACCGACAGAATATATACCGTCCATAGACAAGGGCATTCAGCAGGTATTAAGCACTGGTGTATTGGGTGGTTATCCTGTAGTTGATTTTCAAATCATGTTGACTGATGGATCGTACCACGAAGTTGACTCAAACACAGATACTTTCAGAATCTGTGCTCAGAGGGCATTCCGGGAGGCGATGAAATTAGCAAAGCCAATTTTGTTAGAACCTATAATGTTAGTAGCGGTATCTGTACCAGATGACTTTGTTGGAGATGTTACTGGTGCGTTGTCATCTAAACGCGGAATTATCAAATCTATGAATCGTAAGGGTCTTGTGCACGAAATTTTGGCTTACGTACCTTTATCAAATATGTTCGGATGGATCAATGACCTTAGGTCAATGACTAAGGGTAAAGGAAATAGTGTGATGGAGTTTAGTAGCTATCAAAAAGTTCCGTCAAATTTAGTAGACGAAATACTGAGTGGAAAAGCTAAATAAATAATTTGAAGCGAACGAAACTTGACCGAAAGCGTTTAGATATATATTGGGAGTACTATTGCCAAAGTACCTTAATTTTGGTATAAATTGCAGTATTTTTGAAGACAGTGGCTTATTTCAGTATAAGCTTGTTTTTTCTACTCAAAAAGTAGGATAATCTATTTCCTTAGTGGTATTGCAAAATACTATTAATAATAATTACATTAATTAAATTTTATCTTCTTTTATCATGGCCGAATTTAATCGACAAAAAGCTCACGTAAATATTGGTACACTTGGACACGTGGATCATGGGAAAACTACTTTGCTTCGAGCAGTTCTTTCAGTTTTCGGTGGGGCCGAAAAAGATAAATGGATTTCAAAATTAGACAAATCACCCGAATCCAAATCAAGAGGCATTACAATTTCAACAGCTCATGTAGAGGCAGAAACCGAGAATAGACATTATGCTATTGTCGATTGTCCTGGACATAAAGACTATATCAAAAACATGATTACTGGCGCGGCGCAAATGGATGGAGCAGTTCTTGTTGTTTCTGCATCCGATGGTCCAATGCCTCAAACTGTTGAACATGTATTACTCGCCAAACAAGTAGGCGTAAAACATTTCGTAGTATTTATTAATATTTTTGACGATAGCATGGACGCTGATTTGATCGATCTTGTGGAGGATGAAGTGCGTGAATTATTGACAGCAAAAGGTTTTGACGGTAAAGGTGTCACTGTAATCCGCGGGAGCGGACTTAAAGGGTTAAACGGTGACGCAGAAGGGGTTGAAGCTATTAAAAAACTTATGGCTGCGGTTGATAAAGATATCCCAACACCCGAGAGAGATGTTAATAAGCCATTTCTAATGCCTGTGGAAGACGTTTTCTCAATCGAAGGTCGTGGAACTGTTGCAACAGGAAGGGTGGAGAGAGGTATGGTAAAGGTTGGAGAAGAATTAGAACAGATCGGTTTGATGGAGAACACTAAGAAGGTAACTATTACAGGTGTTGAAATGTTTAATAAAACTCTTACGCAGGGTCTTGCGGGCGACAATGTAGGTCTTTTAATTCGCGGTATCAAAAGGGATGAAATTGAGCGTGGTCAGGTTTTAGCATTTCCAGGAAGCATTAAGCCTCATACTAAATTTGAAGCTGAAGTTTATGTATTAACTAAAGAAGAGGGTGGTCGACATACTGCATTTTTGACCGGCTATAGACCACAATTCTACATTCGAACAACTGACGTAACAGGAACAGTTACTCTGAAAGAAGGTGCTGAAATGGTTATGCCAGGAGATAACGCGCAAATTTCTGTTGAACTCACAAAACCAGTGGCAATTGAAGAAGGAATGAGATTTGCTGTTCGCGAAGGTGGAAGAACTGTTGGTGCTGGTGTAGTCACTAAGATAGCAGCTTAAATAATATTTATTGGCAACTCCGTAAGGAGTTGCCTTTCTTTCGCTCTTTAAATTTAAATCAATAAAAATGCAGAAGATTCGAATAAAGATAAAGGCTTATGATTCGAAAATTATCGACAACGTATCAAAGCAGATTGTCGATACTGTTCGCAGGACGGGTGTCAAAACTGCGGGGCCGATACCTTTGCCAACACATCGAAACGTCTGGGCAGTTCAAAAATCTCCATTCAAGTATGGAAATTCCAAGGACCATTTTGAGATGAGAACGCATAAGCGTTTGATTGATATTTTAGAACCTAATCAGAAAACAATTGATGCTCTAACTCACCTTCAACTGCCAGCTGGTGTAGCGATCGAGATAAAATAGAAATTGACCTTGAGTATAGATTATAGGTATTAAGATTTGATATAATACCTTCACGCGATTTTGGGTTTAAGTAGTATTTAAAAAGACTTCAGTCTATATTTTTGTCGTTAATTATCCTTACGGAAAATGTATCGTTTACTAGGAATAAAAAAATTAATGTCTCAGATTTTTGATGAAGAAGGACAAGTTATTCCCGTGACTATTATTGATTTGAGTGAAACTCACTTTGCGGGAGTTATAAATAATAAAAATTATGTCGGTATAGGAAAGAAAAGAAATCCAAGTAGTTCACAAAAAACAAGTTTCAAAAATCTTGATTTCGTACCAAATAAAATAATTGAAACAGAATCAAGCTTATTTGAAAATACAGAACAAGGAGGGAAGGTTAATTTGTCGAAGCTTGACAATGTTCGAGTAGTAAATGTAATAGGACATTCCAAAGGAAAAGGCTTTGCTGGCGTTGTGAAAAGATGGGGTTTCCGTGGCGGACCCAAAACCCACGGTCAGTCAGACCGAAATCGAGCGGCTGGTTCGATAGGAGGTAGGACGACACCTGGGAGAGTTTATAAAGGAAAGAGAATGGCTGGAAGAATGGGAAATGAACAAATTACTGTAAAAAATCTTCGACTTGTGAAGGTTGACACAAAAAATAGGCTGCTTTTTCTAAAAGGTGCTGTTCCCGGAGCTTGTGGAAGCGTGGTTGAAGTATGTTTTTTATCTAAATAATTAGTGGATTTAATGAAAGTTAATAAATTAGATAAACAGGGGAAATTAACTAAAGATAAAGTAGAGATTAAATCTATTTTATTCGATAGGGAACCCAACAAAGAACTTCTAGATCAATATATCTATATATATTTATCTAATCAACGTCGAGCCGGCGCGAAGACAAAAGATAGGGGAGAGGTAAGCGGGGGAGGAAAAAAACCATGGAAACAAAAGGGTACTGGAAGAGCAAGAGTTGGTTCGAATAGAAGTCCAATATGGAGGGGTGGTGGTATTACTTTTGGACCTACTGGACTTGAGAATTACAAAAAGAAGTTATCGAAAAAAATGAAGACACGAGCATTTGTATCCGCCTTAAAATTAATGAATGACAAGAAGGCACTGTATATTGGTGTCAAACCCGATGTCAACAAAACTTCAGATGCTGTTGATTACATCGAAAATTCAGGTTTTAAAACAAAGGGAATAACCTTTGTGCATAAAAATTCGCCTGAATTACTCAAGACTATGAATAATTTGAAAGGAGTCAAAGTGATCGATGTTCGAGATCTGAATGCATATGATGTCGCGATATCTTCGCATGTAGTGATAATGGAAGAGGCATTGGACATTATCGATCAGAGACTAAATAAGACAGTCGAGAATAATTAAATAATAGATATTCTGAGTATGAAAACAATAATTAAAGCTCCGGTGATAACTGAGAAAGCATTAAAGCTAGTCGAAACAGAAAATAAATATACATTTTGGGTTGTAAAAAACGCGAACAAGATCGAGGTTTCGAAGGCGGTAGGAGAACAGTTTAAAGTTAAAGTTTTAGGTGTCACAATAATAAATCAATTGGGGAAGACAAAATATTCTATGAAGACAAGACAGGTGAATCGGCAGGAAAATTACAAAAAAGCTATTGTTTCGATAAAGACAGGGGATAAAATCACTGGTTTTGAAATAAAATAATAATGATTAAAAAACTTAATCCTACAACACCAAGTCGCAGACATACAGTTATAGTTAAGACTGAAGGTCTTTCGACGGATAAGTTGCCTAGGCATCTTTTAAAGATGCTCAAATATAGCGCGGGTCGTAGTGGTGGGACGATTAGTATGCGCCACAAAGGTGGAAGGGTAAAAAGATATTACCGGATGATTGATTTTAAGCGTGATAAATTTGGAATTGAAGCTGAAGTAGTGTCAATCAATTATGATCCAAATCGAAGTGCTAATATCGCTCTTGTACAATACAGCGATGGGGAAAGAAGATTAATACTTGCGACAAAGAATATGGTAATAGGGCAAAAAGTTGTTTCAGGATTAGAAGTTCCGATTAAGGAGGGGAATGCGACTGTTCTCTCAAAAGTTCCTTCGGGGACATTTATTCATAATGTTGAGGTGGTGAAAGGAAGGGGCGGAGTACTTGGTCGTTCAGCTGGTGTGGCACTTCAAAAGCAGGGTGATGTAAAAGGATTTGTTCAAATAAAAATGCCTAGCGGAGAAATCCGCTTATTAGATGGGAATAATTTTTGTACCATCGGAGAGATTGGAAATGAGCAGCATAATAATAGACAAATTGGTAAGGCAGGAACCAAAAGAAAAATGGGTATTAGACCGACAGTAAGAGGTGTAGTGATGTCTTGGAAGCATCCTCATGCGGGGGGTCAAGGTAAAAGCGGTAGAGTAGGTACTGGCGGTCCTCCAAAAACTCCATGGGGAAAGAGGCAAGGACTTAAGACTAGGAAACAAAAAAGAACCAACAAGTATATTATGAAACGTAAAACATCGAAAACACGACCAAATGTTGTATCATATAAAACCATTGTTTAGTTAAACTAATTAATCAAAATAATTAAAAAATGAGCAGATCTCTAAAGAAAGGATTATATGTTGACCCAAAATTGTTGAAAAAGATACAAGTACAAAAGGAGTCGGGGGCGCATAAACCAATTAAGACATGGGCGCGCAGTTCCACGTTATCGCCAGAGATGGTTGGTGTGACACTGGCAATACATGATGGAAGACGATTTCCTGAAGTATTAATTACAGAATCGATGGTAGGACATAAGGTAGGTGAATTTGCTTTAACCCGAGTATTTAGGGGTCATAGCAAGAAAGGAAAGATTGCGAAAGCAACAGGTACGACTGGTAGATCAGAATAATTATTTTACAGTTTGAATTAATATAAGAGTGAAAAAGACCAAAGAACCAACAGTATATGCGTACATCAAAGGACTACGAATTACTTCTCGAAAGATGAGATTAGTTGCTAATTTGATTCGAAAGCAAAAGGTAGAAGGTCTAAGTGATAAACTGAATTTAATAAATAAGAAAGCGGCAGCGTTAGTGAAGAAAGCGTTAGACAGTGCTATCGCTAACGCCCAAAATAATAATGATTGGGATTTAAAAACGCTTTATGTAAGAGAAGTCAAAGTTGACGAAGGTGTAACATACAAAAAAGGAAGGGCGGCATCTAAAGGAAGGTATAATCGGATTTTAAAACGAACATGTCAAATTACTATTGGGCTTTCTCCAATAAATATAATTAATAATAAATAATATAAATGGGTCAAAAAGTAAATCCGACAGGTTTTCGCATAGGAGTTAATCAAGACTGGCAAACAGTAGCTTATTCTCCGAAATCTGATTATGCGAAATCGTTAGTCAGAGAGGCAAAAGTCAGGGATTATATTCTTCTCAATATGAAAACAGCGGGTGTAGTCTCGATCAACATAAAGAGGGTAATGCAAAAAATATTAATTGAGATAGAAGTCTCCCGACCTGGTTTGGTGATAGGAAAAGGCGGGGCGGGTATTGAAAAGATAAAGAAAGAATTATCGCGGATCACGCAGACCAAACAAATAGAAATAAAACTTTTTGAAGCAAAACAATCGGAAGGATCGGCAAAACTGATAGCGGAATCTATTTCATTGCAATTGTCGAAACGTATAGTACCCAAATTTGCTGTAAATCGTGAATTGGAGAATATTAAAAAGGCGCAGAATGTGAAAGGTGTGAGAATTGCAGTTTCGGGACGCATAAAGGGAGCAGAGATAGCTCGAACTGAGAAATTTCAGTGGGGGAGTGTTCCTTTACAGACATTACGTTCAGATATAGATTATTATTATATGCCCATAAGTGTACCAAACGCAGGCATTCATGGTGTGAAGGTCTGGGTTTATAAAGGAGAAAAATTAGGAATTTAATAACTTTCTTTAATAATGCTAGAACCAAAAAAACTAAAATATAGGAAACAGTTTCAACCGAAAACGGGTGGTATATCTACACGAGGTTTTGAGGTAGCTTTGGGGGACTTCGGTTTGCAATCGCTAGGAAGATCATGGTTGACAGCTAGACAGATTGAGTCTGCAAGAAAAACAATCGTTCGTGAGATTAAGCGTAAAGGTAAACTATGGATTCGTGTTTTTCCTGGTAGACCAATTACAAAAAGAAGTAGTGAAATTCGTATGGGTGGCGGGAAAGGAGACGTTGATCATTATGTCTTTATGCTTAAGCCAGGTCGTATTATGTTTGAATTGGGTGGTGTTTCGGAAACAATTGCACGAGAGGCTTTCCGCAAGGCATCACAAAAATTGCCGATTAAGACTAAATTTCTGAGTAGAGATTAATAATGAAACAAAAGGACACATCGCAAAAAACTAAAGAGGAATTATTTGAAATGCTAGAAGCCAAACGGGGAGAATTACAGACATATCTTTATGAGATCAACACAGGGAAGGCAAAAGATACAACAAAACGTAGAAAATTGCGCAAGGAAATAGCTCGTATTTTGACAATACTTAATTCGAAAAAGTAACCTTTTATCTTTACAATATATTTAATTCGATGGATCAAAAAGAAAAGACAAGAACAAATTCTGGGAAAAAACTTCAAGGGATAGTGATCGGAGTTTCTGATGCAACCACAATTAAAGTTAATGTAGAGACGAAGCAACCACATCCTTTGTACGGGAAGATTATAAAGAGTCATAAAAAGTATCTTGTACATAATGATATAGCCACTCATGGAATAAAAGATATTGCGGTAGGGGATTTAGTACAAATACAGGAGTGCAGACCCCTGAGTAAACGAAAACATTTTACTTTGGTTCAGAAAATCGAAAAGAAATGATACAGAATTTATCGCGACTTAAAGTCGCTGACAATAGCGGAGCAAAAGAACTTATGGTATTTCGCGTATTGAGTGGACGTAAGGGTCACGGCTATCAAAGATACGCAACGGTTGGAGAGATAGTGATTGGTTCGGTTAAAAAAGCGATTCCAAATTCTGCTATTAAACCTGGCTCAATTGTATATGCGGTTGTTGTTCGAACTAGGAAGGAAATAAGAAGAAAAGATGGAACATACCTTCGTTTCGATGATAACGCGGCAGTGTTAGTTGGAAAAACTTCGAACGATCCCATTGGATCGCGTGTTTTCGGGCCAATTGCCCGTGAAGTTAAAGATGCTGGGTTTAGTAAAATTGTGAGTTTAGCCGCAGAAGTACTTTAGAAAAATTATTTAATTATTTGAGATGAAAATAAAGAAAGGTGAGACAGTAAAAATTTTGGCAGGAAAAGACCGTGGTAAAATCGGTGAAGTTCTACGAGTGATACCTAAAATTGGAAGAGTAGTAGTTAAATCATTAAATATGGTTAAAAAGCATCGAAAAGCTACGAAACTTAATCCAGATGGGGGTATCTTCGAAATTGAAAATCCAATGCATATCTCGAACGTACAATTAATAGATCAGACTACTGGTAAGCCAAGTAGAGTAGGATATACAAAGAAGAACGGAGTAAAAGAACGTTATTTTAAGCGAATGAAAAATCAAAAAGAAATTCAGGTTGAAGCCAAAAGTCGGTTGCAAAATAAAAAAGAAAACAATAAAACTAATTAATAAATTTATTAATCATTAACATAAAAGTGAAATTTGAGTCAGAATTAAAAAAAGAATATCAAACAAAAATTATTAAAGAGATTGCCAAAGAGCTAAATCTCAAGAATGAAATGGCAGTCCCAACAATTCAAAAGATTGTTGTAAATTCCGGTGTTGGAGAGGCAAAAAATACGCCACAACTTCTGGATGATATGGCAAAGGATCTGGCTTCTATTACCGGGCAGAAGGCTATGGTAGCTAAATCGAAGGAAGCAATTTCGAACTTTAAGATTAGGCTGGGATTACCCATAGGATTGAAGGTAACTTTGAGAGGGATCCGCATGTGGTTTTTCTTGGAAAAATTGATACATATTGTTCTACCTCGTGTTAAAGATTTCAGGGGTCTTTCAAATAAAGGGTTTGACGGAAAGGGGGCATATAGTTTCGGTTTCAAAGATCAACTTGTATTTCCTGAGATAGACCCTATTAAAACTCCTCGTGAACATGGTTTACAAGTTACTATTGTGACAAATGCGCGAAACCCTAAAGAAACCAAGTTATTATTAACTAAACTTGGTGTTCCTTTCGCAAAGGGAAATAAATAATTTAATATTTATATAAATATCAATTTAACAAATGAGCACTTGCGCAAAAGAAGCAAAACAAAAAAAACTTAAGGAGAGACTTGTGAAAAAGACCTTGAAATACCATACCAAGTTTTATAATCGATGTAGCATGACTGGAAGGGCTAGGGGATATATCCGAAGATTCGGACTCTCTAGAATTAAATTTCGAGAATTGGCTTTAAAAGGGTTGCTTCCTGGGGTTCGAAAAGCTAGCTGGTAATATTTATTATTTTTACACATAAGATCAACATGGTTCTGAATGATATAATCGGTGATTCATTAACACGAATTCGCAACTCGTACATGAGAAATCAGGAGGAAGTAGTTTTGAAACACTCTCGAATAGTGGAATCACTTGTGGGGATTTTACAGAAAGAAGGTTATGTGGGCGAATCACAGACTATTGAAACCAAAAATGGTCTTATGATCAAGGTGGCATTACGTTATGAGGATAATAAGCCCGTAATCAGGCATATAAAAAGAATTTCGAAACCCGGATTGAGAAAATATTTGGGGTATAAATCAGTACCAAGGGTCTTAAATGGATTGGGGGTTGCTATACTTTCAACTCCCGAAGGAATTATTACTGGGAAAGAGGCAAAATTGAAGAAGGTTGGTGGAGAACTACTATGTACAGTTTATTAAAAATTATTAATTAATCATCGTGTCTAGGATAGGAAAACAACCAATAAAACTGAACGAGCAAGTTGAGGCCATAATTTCTCAAGGAGGTAAATATGGCAATATACTTGTGAAAGTGAAGGGACCGAAAGGGGAATTGGAACTCGATTTGCGGAAAGGAGTTAAAGTAAGTCTGGATAAAGACACAAATAATCTATTAGTGGAACGCGATAATAACGAAAAACAGAATTTGGCTTTTCATGGTTTATATCGGTCACTGTTATTTAATATGGTAAAGGGCGTAGAAACAGGTTATATCAAAGAGCTTGAAATACATGGGGTTGGGTATCGGGCGAAGATGGTAGGGAAAAATATTGAAATTTCTCTTGGATTCAATAACCCCGCAGTTTTTGAGATTCCTGAGGGTGTAAGCGTCAAAATCGAGGCAGATGTCAATATTCAACTCAGCGGGGCGGATAAGCAATTGGTAGGTGAAACAGCAGCAAAGATTCGAAGATTGAAACCACCAGAACCTTATAAAGGTAAAGGAATTAGATATAGGGGCGAACATATAAGACGCAAAGTTGGAAAAGCCAATACTAAATAAATTAGTTAACCAAAGAAAATGCGAAGCAAAATTGAACTAAGGATCAAAAGAAAAAAAAGGATACGCGGTAAAATATCCGGTACGGAGAGAAGACCAAGAGCAAGTGTATTTAAGTCAAATCGACATCTTTATATCCAAGCCATCGATGATACTACGGGTCGTACGCTTGCAGCTGCTTTTAATGCAAAAGGGTTGGTTAATCTAAAAACTTCAAAAGAAATTGGCCAGAGATTCGCTAAAAGTTTGATTGATAAGAAAATTGATAGTATTGTTTTTGATCGTGGTGGATACAAATTTCACGGTAATATAAAAGTTTTAGCTGATGCAATCAGAGAAGCCGGAATTAAATTTTAATTAAATTAATCAAAAGTGGAACCAAAAGATAAAGCAAAATCCAGCACAAATCAGGGTGAAGCTACAAGTGTTGAAACTAGTAACGCCAAAGTAGTTTCTTATGAAAGGTCTACTCCGACATCAAACGATTACAGACAAAGGCAAGAGAAAAGATTTCCAAGGAAAGAACGGGATCAACGCAAGAAAAACGATAATGAATTAAGCAAAAAGATTTTGTCAATTCGTAGGGTCACCCGTGTGTATGAGGGAGGAAAGAGAATGAGACTTAGCGTTTGCGTAGCTGTAGGCAATAAGAAAGGCAAAATTGGCATCGGTACTGGAAAAGGAGCAGATGTTCGTACGGCGGAAGAAAAAGCAAGTATTTTTGCAACAAAACGTATGATTTCTGTCCCTCTATCTGGACGTACTATACCACACGAAGCATCGAATAAATACGGCGCTTGCAAATTATTTATGAAACCAGCCTCTCCCGGTACAGGTATAGTGGCAGGAACTTCAGTTAGAGATGTTTTGGAGTTAGCTGGTGTAAAAGATATTCTTACTAAAGTGCTAGGATCAAGTAATCCGATTGGTAACGCATATCTCACGGTGCAGATGTTGTCAGAAATGAAAACACGTAAAGCTCAATCCGAAAAAAAAGAGGTAAAAGATCTGCCCACACCAACAGTTTCGAAAGCATAAATAATACCAATAAATAATACTTAAATCATATTTCAATGCATAAATTCGGCTTAAATAAAAGTAAAGGAAAAGCAAAACGCGTTGGGAGAGGGTATGGAAGTGGCAAAGGAGGCCATACTGCTACTCGTGGCACAAAAGGTCAAAAATCAAGAACTGGATATAAATCACCTCGAAAAGGATTTGAAGGAGGTTCAATGCCTTTATCTAGAAGAATACCTA
>JAYRWD010000028.1:0-20261 GCA_041918255.1 Candidatus Dojkabacteria bacterium | reverse complement strand
GATAGATTTTCGTGCGATGTTTCCCAGTATGTTAATCTGGTTAGTGATCGGTTTCACTATGCCAGGGATTAGCGGTTGGGGTCATATCGGCGGGTTCATAATAGGAGTTATATTAGGTATTGTATTGCCTACTCTCAATTCGTTTGAGGGTGAAAGAAAGTTCGGACGCATGAAATATAGTGCATATATTCTTTTGGCTCTTACGGTCTTTAGTTATGCTTCTTTGCTATACTGGCTATTTGTTAGTTAACGGAATTGGACAAGGTGGTACGAGTGAACCACTAGAGCCTTAATTTCTTATTTTATTTTTTAATAATGAATACTATGGAAGAAGAATCTGGTGGAGGAATGGTAAATCAGTATAGCATCTTTGATGCAGGTAGAGACTTAAAAAATGAGGGAATCGAAAGAGCAATGAATAACGCAGGTAGGCAATGGCAGGATCAAGCGTATAGTTATTTGCTGGACTATATCAAAGAAAATGAGACTTTCATGGTCGAAGATGTCCGCACGTCTTCACAAGGTATCATCCCCGATCCACCAAGTAAAAGAGCGTGGGGAGGTATTGTCGTTAGAGCGAGAAAAGCCAAGAAGATCCACAGGGCAGGTTACGCCGAAGTAAAAAATCCAAAGGCTCACCAAACGCCAGCAACGGTTTGGCGTGTTATTTCCTATCAATAATTAATATCAGCTAACAACAATTATGGTAATAACAGGCGACATGCTCAATAACTACGAAGCTGATGATGTTATGGATAGAGGGTCATTTCGTGGCGAATTGGCTTATAATTTTCTTGCTGGAACGGGGCGCATGCTTCGCTATCTTGCTATTAAGGGTGAGATAGATGACTGGGCGGTATACCACGAAAGGGCACAGGTTAAAATGACAGATACGGAGATAATCAAAAACGGAGCGAAGGCGAGTATAGACTTAGCCAGCAAAATTATCTCCTTTGATAATGACGCTAGGGATAGATATAGGCAATGACACGAACCCCCAAAAAATACTATAAAACTGTGATTTTTGATATAAATAGCACCTGTTAATTGTTCTTTATATTTTTCGTAATAATCAAAATCTTTGATTTCCCCCCTTCTTTCTCTAACTCATACAAAAACACTTCTTTAAACTTCTCGATGTCAGTTAGATCAAGAACTATGCGGACATTACTGGAGCTTTGTTTCTTTCTTGGAATCTTTAGGTTTTTGTAATCCATAGTAGTTTTAGATAACTCCTAATTTAAATTCGATATATTCTTCACCTTTTGTGACTATCTCCTTGTATAGATGAATCTCGAAATTCCATTTATCGTCTATGCCATATTTCTTGCACAAAATGTCCTCCAGAGGTTTTAGGATGTTAGAGAGGTCGGAAGCCCTAGACGAGAATCCGACACGTATTAAGAGTATCAAGGGTTCATTTTGGGGTATATCTAATTGTGGTAGCCTCCACAACAATTCTTCTTCGTATTCTTTGTATTCAGGCGTTTTAAAGCGTCTTCCCTGCCATGCGTCATTAACGCTCATGCTTTTGATTTGAATCCGATGTGCTTTCGTTCTTTTCAAGGGAGTAAAAGAAGATGTTAGACTGCGCCAAAAATTCGAGCCACGATTCCAAGAAAGGCGAGGACCAACAATAACCCCACAAGTTTCAAAATCAATGCCGAAACTAGAGTTGAAAAAGCAGAAAGTAAAACTAACCACAAAAGATATAGAAGAATAGCTGACGCTACAGCGTATATCACCTTGATAATCATACTTTATAATCAAAAAATTAAAGGCGGTGAGGGGTAAGCACTAACCCTCACCGATACTATAATACCACATTTGCTAAATTGGCGATCTGTACACGGGGTTATTATAATCACCCTGCCCGATATAATCGCGTATTACTCTAGTTAGCCCCGTAATCCCAGCAATTAAGGAAGCCATAATCGCCGATTTGACAATTTCGGTACTTATCTGATCCGGTGCTGTCTGCAAGAACGAAGTTAAATTTACCAAAAACGCCACCAAAAATGTACGCACAAAACGCCAAGCTATTTTTTTATATAACGGATAGCCTTCAGCCATTTCACATAAATAAAAAATAAATTAAGAACCCCTAATAATAGCACCTAGTCGTTTTGCCACCGTTGTTATTGCCCCATCGTTCTCTGCCGTAGTTAAGCCATTCTGTCCTGCGCGTAATACATGATCCTCTAGATGATGCGCTGTGCATAGTAGTTTGCCATTTGAGGGATCATTATACAGCGGATTTGCATGGCTATGATCAATATGTGCCGCTTCCAAAATTCCAGCATGAAATCCTTCCCCCGTACATTCTCGCCCATCCCTTTCCTTTATTTCTTTTTTTACTGGTCGAGAAAATGCCAGCGAAGCCAATTCGGCTAGCGCGGACACCAACACCATTCGCCCCATAACACCAAGAAAGCTAATATGCTGATCTTCCCTCTCCATTGTAGAATGGATAAAAAGTAAAAGCAACTCTATTAGTCCTGCTCCCTATACCGCCAAACTAGCCTCGAAGTAATCTGCTAAATCGCGTATATAATGTTCTGCTCTCCAGTTATTTTTAAATTTTGTATCTTGCGTCAATTTGGTCATTCGCCACAAGTTTACAAGGTATATCTTGTCTTCCTCATCCTCAATAAGATTCATTAGTTTTTTGCCATCGCGTAGATATTTTTTTTCTTCAAGTAAATCGTTCCACTGCATAGCCTCGTTTAATTCTGCATCAGTATAGTCTTTACTACCCACTTTCTGGTCCGTAATATATAAATTATTCGCCACCGCACCTACGATTCTATCAACGTCCAGTAAGCCACAACACTCAGTCACTTTATCGCTTACCTCTTTGTGTTTCCACATAGTGATCCTACGTTCTGGTTTGATATTCCACCTTTTGCAGATATCTGTCACAAGTTCGACACTGGAATCTTCACAAGCCTTTGTTGATTTTTTCCTCGTACCATCAGGCAGTAACTGCCCCCCTGCATGTTCAATGCCGATATATTTTCTATTAGCAGTCGAGTTGCCCGCGTGCCAAGCGATATGCTTTTCGTCTACATATTGGTGGATTTCCCCATTGCTCCCAATCGAATAATGCGCAGAAGCTTTACGGGAAGGATTCAAAAAAGTGGCATCGGAAGCGGTCTGCTCGCCTACAATCCAGTGAAAAACAACTCCGACCTTTTGGGTTTCTTGTCGGGAGTAGTTTTCGAGCGCAACAGGCTTTCTGTGAATCGTCAGCATAATTTGTAATTTATAAGAAGTTAGCCGAGAAAACGGAACAGCTCAGGTCTGATAACAAGCGATAAAACTACAAGGACCAGAAATATTATAAAAGCCAGAAAAAACTTACGCATTACATCGTCAAGACCGCAGGTAATACTAGAAATTTTTTTATCTAAGGTGACAAGATGCTCGTTTTTCAACTCAAAAACATTTTTCCTGAGCTCCTCAAATTTCCACAAAAGGACGTACCGTTCATCATTGCGCTTGTCGTTATTTTTCAAAATGTCCTTCATTTCCTTAACGTCATCTTTAATATGATTGAGTTCAGTCATAATGACGGCGAATTGTGACCCAAAACTTAGAGCATGTTTGCCCGACCAACCCTCTGGATCAATCGAATCTAGGTTTTCTTGTAATGACTCTAAATTATAATTATTCTGTTTCATTTTTTTTGATTTTCTCGACATCTTCCGAAATTTCCCTAATTTCGCTTTGTAAATGAAAAATATGATTGCTTACAATATTGTGTAATTTTTTTTGTAATGATTGCACAGATTTTGTAATCTTCAAAACGGCGTTCTCGAGCATCTCGTAACGCATATCGTTATAGGCGACACGATATCCGTTCCATTCCTCAAATGGTAACTTATCCATTAAAGCATTAATATCTTGTGTTGTCATCTCCTTTTCGATTATTTCTTTTTTTATCTTTTCGATATCCATGAAATTATAATAACATTTTTCTTAATTATTGATCAAAGTAATAGGGCAACCCAATCCCTTTAACGTCTTTATGCCGACAAGCCCATCGCCGTTTGAGCATACCGTTTAGCTTTTTGTAGGAGCTCACCCATCGTTCCAGCAATAACATTGTTAGCACTTTGCGCCCATACTGCACCGGGAATCCCTCCCAAAAACAAGGGCGATATGATTGATGCAGGTTTGCCCCCGTGCCAAATATCTAATCCTGCAAGTTTATCGTAATTTGTTACCGTGTCACCAGCGTTGTATAGATCGTCTATGTATATATATGCACCTGCTGTCGTGCTTTTCGCAATAATCTCTACCGTTGCCAGTCCTGAAATTGAGCTATTGTAGTATGCCGATAGAATAAGAGGCAGATAAGAACCTGTCGTATCAGAAAGATTTGCGGTTGCGTCTGGTGTAGTGGAACCGGGTAAATAAAGGTTTATGGTACAAACATCTGTGCCGAAAGCTGCATTTTTTTGGGCAAAGCCTTGAAAATTTACTGTTGTGTTCCCCACAGCAGGAATCTGAAAAGACCATGTGAAGCCTGTTGTTGAGTCCTCTGGTTGAAGCGCTATTCCCAATGATCCAGTAGTTCTTACTGTAGTGTCCGAAAGACCCGCCCCTGTACTTATTGCCTTACCATACGGACTATAAAAGCGGTGAGAGGTTGCTATTTGGTTAAATTTTTGGAAATTTATTTCGGATCCATCGCCAAGAGCAGTATATCCCGACAAAAGTGTTGCCGAATCAAAAAGACAATTCTCAAGCATTAGTATTGGTACTGTATCCGCTACAGTCGTGATATCGATCGTGTTTGTTCCTTTGTTTCCAAACTCGCAATCGTAAAAGTCAGCGAAGTGTGATCCACCAATATAAACTCCTTGTACTCCACACAAATGAGCTTCACAAGAATACCACTTTGATCGACCCGCTGGTAAACTAAAACCACATCCAACACTACCTACAGTTCTATTCATATCGATTGAATGGCATCTGGTATATGTATGCCCCACCCCGGCGGCTCTAAATCCCACTCTCGCGCAATCTACCGTCCAGCAGTCCTCGTAATGGTTGTTTGCCATCGTAGCCGAACCCCCGAATATCCCCTGATTACCAGTTGCAGTTCCACCACAAACAATTAAATTAGTGAAAGTACTTGAAGTTTTTGTCAAGTTTCGATAGATAGCCATGTTGATGGGTCTATAGAATACGCAATTATCAATGCTTGCGACAGTAGACGCTCCTGATATTCCAAACCCTTCCTTATCCGATCCAGTTAAAGCCCCTATATATTCAAATCGTGTCCAATCACAATTTACATCACCAGCGACGGTTGAATACGACACTATATAAAAAGCTCTTGACGTATTATCAGTTGTGAAAATTGCATTTCTTTGCAGATTCATAACGTAGGCATCGGATGTGTGTGTATATGTCAGTGCCGATTCCGCCCCGCCTGCCGTGTTGGATAGAACATAGCTAGTTAAACTGTTTTTAGCCTTAATAACTCTATACTCTGACTGTCCGCTTCCGTTTGTTGCGGTGATCAAAACTTCATCGTTTACAACGCCAATATCACTAGCAACTATCATAGGATCAGCAGCCGTTCCCACACCACTCACATAGTTTGTGTGAATGTTGGCTCTTGGATTACCCTGCGGGATAAATTTGCCACCGTTGAAAATCGCTACCCCATTACCTCCAGAAGTACTCATTGAAAAGATATGCTTGGCGGTTTGACCTGACGGAACTGGATTAGCGACTGTTCCGTTATCAAATTCACCGCCAGGATAAATTGCAACACTTCCTTTACAGGTTAATTGGGAGTTAGCAGCAATATCGTATTTGAAAGTACCCCCTGCTACTACACTAATAGCCGCAACGCCAACCTCTCTAGCAACTGGCACACCCGAGCCGCCATTGCTACCCAGCGTCTGCGTCCCATCTACAGTACACGTTTGGTTTGTCCGACCAGCATTAGTAATATAACCGCCTACCATAATATCGTCTGACGTTCCCGGTACTCCCGTCCGATTATCAACAGCTCGATACGCAAATCTCGATCCTGTAGAGGATTGCGCGATCACCGTGCTACCCGTATCCGTAAGTTTAAAATCGTAAGCGGAGCTACCAGTTGTCGTATATGTGTAAGGAGTTGTAAATCGGATAAAATTCCACGATCCTGCCACCAAAGAGGAAGAAGCTACCGTCTCCGACGACTTATCGACCCCCGATTCCCGTAATGTGAGCGTAACGTTACCCGCTCCCACAGTGACCACGAATATATAACAGCCGAGACATGCATTCGTGGTGTTCGGTGCAGTAAAGGCAACGCAGGTAGTATTAGACCCTGATAGAGTGAGATTCGTTGAAACGTGTATTGTAGGTGTATTCCCTTCACTACCCCATGTAGTAGCTGTCGAATAGTTACCCCCAGCAATAACATGCTTAAATGCCATTAGTCTTGATCAATTGTAATAATTTATTTATATATCACCATTTACCACGATTTGTGTACCAATTTCTACTTCTTCATTTTCATAATAATTCTTTTTCAGTCCTACCATTTGCTCCCTAATCATATCCTCTACCTCGCTCGGAAAACAAGTAACCATCAAATGATCAAAAAGTAGATTATTGTTTTCATCTTTGATGTTATAAAGATATTCCGCATGTCCTCCGCTATCTACATTAGACTTGGTCACAATCGTTGCAGTCCATAACATAATTAAATAAATAAAATAAATAAAATTGACGCAAAAAAACTATGTAACCGTTATTGTCTCTAGGTTCCCGTCGACATCATAACCGTATGTCCACGTATAAGTCCCATCAGCCTTTGTGTCAAGGTTTCCGTTTACATCATAAGTAAATGTATATGTTCGCCCGCCCGCTATTGCAATGGTTTCAAGATTCCCATCCACGTCATAAGAGAGGGTTTTATTTGAAATTTTCTCGACCCATATATTGCATTCCACACCAGTCTTAACATAAAGTGTGGAAATAGAGTCTTTAACATAAGCATCAAGCCCTTTAATTGCTCCCCTATCTAATCTCTCATCACCTATCAGTGTTTCTAGTTTGTCCCTAACTTGGTTTGGCGTATCTGGTGAAGCATCTTTGCCATCAAAATAATCAACCCCCTTAATTGGCGTAACCTCTTTCTTAAATTCACTAACCTCTCTCGAGGTAAAGTAGTCCTGCCCCTTAATTGGGGTAATCTCTTTCTTAAATTCACTAATCTCTCTCGAGGTAAAGTAGTCTTGCCCCTTAATAGGCGTAACCTCTTTCTTAAATTCACTAATCTCTCTCGAGGTAAAGTAGTCCTGCCCCTTAATAGGCGTATGCCCGTCATCTCCTTTTATGGATTCCCCATCCTTTGGGACTGGTATGTTTATCTTTCCAACTTCCGACGAAACGGTTTCTTTGATTAATTTCTTAATTCCCTGCTTTTCAGTCTCACTCTCTTTCTTCAAATCGTTTTTAATATCAAGCAATGCCTTATCAATCTTACTTAGTACTGGACTTTTACTGATAACTGGTTTCTTTTGAGGAAGATTTGGATTCGTTTTCAGAAATTCAGT
Organism: Candidatus Dojkabacteria bacterium; assembly: GCA_041918255.1. GTDB lineage: Bacteria > Patescibacteriota > Dojkabacteria > B142 > WJKM01 > JAYRWD01. Next base: position 12,690 of record JAYRWD010000028.1, on the reverse strand, counting down.
TAGCTGTCTAATGTTTGACATCCTTCTAGTGTCCGATTCCTTCGTAGAAGAATCATCGTTTGCTTTTAGAAATTCAGTTAATTGTTTAATATTTGGCATTTCTGATTAACCCACTATCTTCAAGTGGTATAATTGCAATAATAGTTAATAATATGTTATGTTCCTTTTTTTTATTGCCTTAATTATTATTATAGTCTGTGCAATTGGGGCATTCTTGCAATATGGATTCTTTGGCTTCGCCCTTCTTATCATCGGTATTGTTACTATAATTTCCATAGAATCCAACTAATACATACCACCAGTATCTGCGTATTCCCCAGTACTTGTATAATCTTCTGCACCTGCTGTCGGAGATGAAGTAACCTCATAGCTATTATTTAGGCGTGCATTTTCAGCCTTGTTTCTTTCAATAACCTCACGAATATTTCCTAATTTCAGATCGATCTCTTCCTGAGTATCATAAACTGAGGGTAGTGACGCAACAACAACATCACGATCTTTATCCGTCAATGTACCGACTTCACCTAGCGCTCTAATAACAAGAGAACTCAACCCTTTAACCTGTCCGCTATATACCTTAGTATTTGCATCATAGCCTAGCATACCCTTTGTAGTATCTTTCAATCCTTTGAATCTGGCTTGCAACCCATCCTGAACTGGATGTCGTGCCATAGTCATTCTTTCCATCACATCAAGAATATTACTCGCCGCATTCAATTGAGCGATTTTCTTTATTTGATCAGGACCTATTTTCTGCCTTTCTGGAGCTTCTGGGGCAAATTCTCCGACACCAAACATAAGATTTGCATATTTTATTGCATTACCAAGATTGCTAAGTTTGCCCCCCATCACTTGAGAAACCAATGCTTTATACTCAGGCGAACTCGTAATACTACCCGTATTGCCTCCTAAGCCCATTTGTGTCGGCATCGCGCTTTGCATACCCATGCCCATAGGTGTGCTACCTTGCATGCTCGACCGCATTGGTATAGGGTTTTGAACATCTATGGGCATCCTTCCCATACCTGATTGTGGCATACCACCCATAGAGGGCGCACTTGCCATAGATGGTATCCCAGTATTAGGGGTTTGCAGAGGGCTGCCAGTACCCGCCAAAAAGGGCGATAATGCTTGCATTTGTTGCGGATTCAAATTGTACGCCATCGTATTTTTTTAAATAATAATTTATTGATTTTGAGCGCTTAACTGTTCAAAAATAGCCCTTGTTTCAGGTGTGTCTTCCAAATATTTACCAGTTTGATTGAAAACATCAAGCTGAAAATTAACAAATTCGTCATTCTCTGCCTTATTTATTACTTCTTCCGCCTCTTGAACTTTTGGATCATCTGGTCGTAACGCTCTCTTTGCGGCTATGAACGGACCAAACTTATTTACAGCCGAAGTTATTGCTTGATATGGTGCAGACTTGCCTAATGAAACAAACCTATTACCCATATTAGTTAAACCTGTACCTGTACCACCGATAACATTTGGTGATCTTGAAAGCAAACTTGCGGTAGAAAGCCCAAGAGATACTGGTATCCCGCCCGAAGTACCCGCCGCCATTGCTATTAATGTTCTAGTGTCCATAATCGACTGAATAAATGAATTGGCAGGGGCAATATTAGCTCCCTTCAAGTGTTTCGAAAAATCAATCAGGGTAGAAATTTTCGAGTTTAGATCTTTAAAATCTTTGTACCCAGCTTGCGTTAGCTTTTTATTAAGATGACCATTCATTTCAAAATACAAATCCTTGTATACTTGTGCCCTTACTGGATCTCGCATATTAGTCTGTGACCATGAGCGGGGTATATCGCCATATTCCATCTTCTTCAAGTAGAATTTCCATAAATCTTCTGCTCCCTCGTTAAAATCTGATAAAACTTCTGAGCGTATACTTTCAACTACTTCCTTATTAGCTTTAGTATTATACTTAGCAACTTCTTTATCAAAAAAGTCATTCACTATAGACGGGTCCGTTTTTATTCCTTTTTCGCTTGCTTCTTTAATTTGTCCTTGTAGAACTTTGACATTACTTTTCAACGAAAGCCCCGTAGAATTGACAACTTCGTCAACATTTTTTGATAGATCAACAGTCTTAATTTTATCCACCTTTTCAAATAGTTCAATACCACCAAGTGACGCACGTGGCTTTTTAAATTTCTTAACCCTAGCCCACATGGAAAGACGTTTGCCTTTATTTTGTAGCCTTCTCCCTATACTTTCGGGCACCGAATTACTAAGCTCAGTTCCCAGACCAGATACAGATTTAGAATCAGCCAGTTTCTTTATGACTGCATAGTAAGGGTCATCAGGAGAAATACCCGCCATCAATTGATTAAGCTTTACCTGTCTTTTAATTGGATCAGGATAACCACGACTTATATAATCCACCGCTCTTGAAAGAGGTTGTTTATTATTTTCAAGTCCGGGATATTTATTAAAGAACTCTTCCGCTTCATTCAGAATCTTATTAGTTGAAGGTCCATAAGAGACACTAGTACTAGCCACAGTTTGTGTGACGGGTGCTGGTTTCAGCCCCTGTGGCACATTAGTAGTCTGTCCTAAGAGTATCTGTTTTCTAGGTTGTATACCACTCGGCTGGATAGGTATTACGTTATCTGCCACAGTTCCCGCCTTGTTTGTTAGCCCCTGCGCCTTATTCCATATGTCGGTTAGTTGGGATTGATACTGTGAGTGCAGGTCTGTTTTGCCTTCTTTATATGCCTTTGATAGTAGCTCGTATGGTGTATCTTTTGGTGCTAATCTCGGTTGTGGGTCATAACCAAATTCCTGAATTGAATTTGCATCAGTAAATATATCTCTTGCAAAAACTTCTTTTTTTACTATCTTGTAGTTTCCGCCTAAATTACTTTCTCCGTGGTCTTTGGCATACTCTTTTACTAGTGTAACCCAGTCTCCAGGATTTATTTCACCTTTTATATCTTTTGGAATAGCTCTGTATACAGTCACTTTAGCATTTGGTTTATTTTTTAAAGATTTTAAAATAGAAATAGCTGTGGTATCATAGTCCATACCACTAGAATATAGGCGGGCAGAATCAAAACCATAAATATCGTCAGGATATAGTTTATTACCAGTATATTTACCAGTTAAGTCCCAAATTGGAGCATTTATATCCTCTGCCATTGGTGCTTCGTGACCACCCATATAATCTTTACTAGATTTGGCAGAAATAAACTTTACTTTGGTTGGTTGTTGTGCCTTCACAAACTCCTCCGCACTCTTATACTTCCTTGCTTCTTGAATCAAATTATCATCCACACCCCTCGTTGTCGCAGGTGCTAGATTATCCGCTTGTTGTGCAATTGCTGTTGCCGAATTTAAGTTATCAGCATTCTTTGCTAACCCTTGTGATACATTCGATGTTTTGACATCATCAATTGTTCCCGCCCTGTTCATTAGCCATTTGTTCAAATCTTTATCAAGTTTTGCCTTCGCAACATCGTCTAACTGAGCCGCCTGTGCTTGTTGTAATATCGCTTGTAATTCTTGCTGTGTTTGTGGCTTTGTTATTAATTTTTGCATAATTCCATTAACGGATACGGTACCTTGACGCAAGGCACGTATAGCCGCTGGCATTTTCAATAACCCCGCAAACACCAGGGCAACACCAGCTCCCGTTCCCATATTTTTTAGTACTTGTTGCCAATTAGATAGATCCTCTGATTGTCCGAGTCCCACCATCACGCCCGATGTGGCGAGTTGTCCAATTTGTGCTATCCCCGTTTTTGCACCCCCCAAAGGCATAAAATAAGCGCCTACTGCACTTGCCTGTCGTATTCCTTCGGCAGCAGGATTAGACTGTCCAAGTCGCTCGTATTCTTTCTCACCAAGACCGAGCGCATTGTAATAGCTTTTATTCATTCCTTCTGTTTTTGTAACTGTATCCTGCCATTGTAAAGCCCTTTGCTCATCAGGCGTTAGCGGACGCTGACCATTAGCATTCGCGGCTGATTGAATATTTGTTTCAAAGTCTCTAGGTTTAGTAAGCATAACCCCCGCACTTCCCATTCCTGTTCCTAATGTCGCCCCAGCCTTCGCAAAGTCTCGTGTAATAGCTTTAGCGATAGGCACGCCGTACTTTCTGAGCCCATACATTTGCAACCCTGTCGGATTCAATAACAGTCCTGGAGAAAATTCATTAGGATACACATATTTATCAAAATAAGCCTTTGCCTTTGATATAAGCGGGCTTTGCGGTTGTAGAACGGATGGAGTAGTCGGCATTGCTGGTGTAGCCATTGGTGTTGTCGTACCCATGCCTATTGCCTGTCTTCCCCCCTGATAAAATCCTGATTGTGCTAACAAGTCATTAACACTTGCCATTTTTATTTATCTAAATAAAAAATTAAAAGCCTCCGTTTTGTTTAGCAAATTGAACATACTCCTCCTGCGTTAGTGGTATCTGCCCTGCCATGTAAGCATCCTGTTGATGTTTCAAATAATCGTCAATATGCTTTGTCAGCCATAAATATTCAAAAGACTGCATTGGTTGCTGTCCTGCCTGTATTGCTTCAGCTACGTATCTATTGTATTCGCTCGTTAGTTGTTGGCTCGTCATCGGTAACGTAGACGCTGTAGGTGTTGAGGTATTGTTGCTATTAGGGTCGACCAATCCACCCCCCAAAAACCCACCACCACCCGAACCTGCTCTTCCTGTTGCTTCTCTGGCTAATGCTAATTGATAAAGGTCCGATGCACCAGACGCTTTATCTTGCCAGTTTTGCCTAATGATCCCTTGATTATAGATATCCGTTTCCCTTTTTGTCGCTTCCTCTTCTGCCAAAGTCCTTGCTAAATCAGATAGACTAAGTCTTTGTGATTCCAGTCCTCTTCTGTAAGCATCCGCAGTTCCGTATCTTCCACCGATTGTCTGCATCATCGAATTAGTTTCCGATCCCATCCCAAGCCCCTTTCCTACTCCGTTTCCATAGTCTCGATCAAATCTCTGATATTCAGTTTGTGGTGTTGCAAATGCCTGTGTTTCAAGTCTGCTTAACTCATTATACTGAGGGGCAAAGTTATCTGCCCTTCTCATTAAGTTTGAGTAAATATCCCCCTCATTTTGAACAGGATTCAAAGGTTGTAGTTGAGGCGTTTGATTTATTAGCTTTTGATACTCCTCAAACAGTTGTTGACTTGTTGGCATTTGTTTTTTTTAATATCCAAAATAATCGTTAATATTAATAGGAGATGATATATTTTCATACAATCTTCTATTGTAATCTTCTCTAATCTGTGCAAGTAGAGCGTCTCTTGCAGATACTTGATTTTCTTCAAAACCTCTATTTAATTGATCTGTATAATCTCTGTATCTATTCGGGGCTGAGCCTAGCATAAAAGAACCAGTCGCAGCAGCTTGATTCCCGTACTGAGTCATGGTTGGATCATAGGTGTATCTTTGCCATTCGGGTCTATACTTATCTTTTACTCTTTGCTCAAATACCTTTAAAGCAGGCGAAGAAAATTTCTCAAATGTTGGAAAACTTGCTTTCTTGGGCTTTACTCTTGAATATTCCCTTACTAAATCAGCAGTTGATTTAGCCCCTGTCATGTTTTCTCCCCTTATTTTACTGTCCCTTAAATTTATTAAATTGTTTAAATCTGATTGTGCATAGTTTCCTCTGCTCATTAATTGTTTGATCTGATCTGCATAGTTAGTTCCTGAATCATAAGCTGGTGTGCGTGACGAATTATTTGAACTACTCCTTAGAAGTGAGCTTGTGGATGCCACCCCTGTCATGTTCTCTCCTTTTATCTTTGCATTTCGAGCTTTAATCAGACTATTGAGCTCTCTCCCCTTTATTCCTTTCTTCAATGCGTCAGCTATCGCCTTTGCGTAGTTTGTGTTTTTATTGTAACTAGTAGCCATTTATATAAACTAAGAAATAATGCCAGATAATTTTAGGTCTGCTATCAAAGTCCCGACGACATCGGCAAGTTCATTATATGCAAGTCTTAACGCGTTTAGATCAGTTAGCTGTGCGTAGGGTGTTCCCGCTTGCAGATTGTCAATTCCAGTATACGCTGTGGTCTGTGAATCTGCATCATAGGTTCTATCGGTCGTAACATTCGATGGCGTATAAGTCCCTTGACTTTTAAGTTTAAAATCTACTGTATCAGTTGCGTTGTTTCCAGTTATTGTAATGGCATTTGTTGAACTTGCTAAATTCAAAGTGTCGGTTAATGTTTCGGCTACAGGTGTAGTTCCATTCGGACAAGCTATATTTTTAAATATAAACATTGCATTCCCCGAACCGTCATAGTAATTTGTTGCTGTTACGCTTGAGGTCACGGTCGCAACTGTATTTATTGTCTGTCGGCCAGTAATTGTAGGGGAGGGTATTGATTCAGCCCTTAATCCTGCGAATCTTTTTTTAGTCGGGTAAATTTGATCGTAATTCATAGAACCAATATCTATCTGATTTTTATCCTTAACCACCACATTTTGTATGAATCTTTCTCCAAGTCCTTTTATAACCATTATTTAGTAGTAATATCTAAATCTTTAGTTGTTGCTTGAAACCCGATACCAGTTACCTCAAATGCCTCGTCTAACTGATTATTTCCCACTTCTATCGAGATTGACCTTCCACTTACCTCATTCGGTAGAGATAATACTTTTATGTCGTCAAGTTTAGTTGCATTATCAGCGTGATACATATCAACCACACCATACCTAGTTATATTATTATCTGGATCTGTGATAGTCTTAAAATCGATTCCACCATCAAGCGCATACTTTACCCTAAGATATGTATTTTCGACCGTCTGGGGTCTATATTTTATTAATAGCTTTGAAAAATCGTTCGATCTTAAATGCGAAGATGGTACTTGATATTTAGTTCGTGCGTAAGCATCAATTGCTGTCCCATTATCAGAAGTTCCCGTCCCTAGTTGATAAACGTCATCCACATCATCTGTCCCAAATAGCAAAACTTCTTCTCCGCTAAAAGTAGCGTTGGCAAATATCACAGGTCTTACGGGTAGACTATATAAGCTCCATAATGCAGTTAGTCCATTCTCGGAAGGCAAAAGTAATCCTACCAATACTGCGTTGGTGATTGTTTTGTTGTAATAAACTATATCTCCAATCGAGAAAAATACTTTACTTCCAAGACTTCCAGCACATACATAAGGAAGCCAAGTTTTATCAATTTTATTAATAATTGCCTCGCCTTTTGAATCGTCTTCGATCTCAAATGAAATTTGATCTGGCGTTCCTGCTCCTCCCCATGCAAATATCGACCCCTTGTTATTCATAAATACCATCCAAGACTTACAGACTGTTACTGCTCTTTTGTTGACAAGTCCTTCTCTAAATTTACTTTGTGGTCCTATTTGATTATCAACAAGTCCCATATCAAAAGAATAACACTCCTCGTCCGTAAAATGATAGGAAAGACCCGGAGCCGATCCATAAGATACACTCCCCTTTATAATTCCCGGTAATGTGAACCATCTTGTTGAATTAGCAAGTGATCCCTCAGATGTATTCCACATTTGAGAAGATGGCACATTATTCCCTGAATCGAAGGCTGAATAATAGCATCTATTCTGCCAAGCTTGAGCGCTTCCGTTTGCATAAGATATATTAGATGCAAATAATGTATTTTGAGCAACACATATATCATTTGCCTTCAATCTATCTGCCCCTGCTCCAACATCGCTACAAGCACCACCCGATTCTGAAACCAAAAAGTCTGATGAACTTGAATGATAAACTAAGTTGTTAAAATTCACACTTGAAATTCTTGCTCCTGCGGTAAACTGTGCTGCATCAATTTGTGTATAAGTATTGGTTGTAGTTGAGTAAGTATCTAGGTCTGTACTTCTAACTGCTCTTACTACCTTCGTAGAGTCAAGCTTATTGTAACTAATAAGCCCTTGTACACCTACGCCCGCTTGTGTAGTTGCTAACAAACCAGTTCCCTTTCGAGTTGACCATGAACCGGGCTTATCTACCGAAATATTAACAAGAAGTGGGGAATAAGTATCTGGAATCTTATCCAAATCCTGTCTTTGGTTCATTGAGTCTAGTCTTGGTATCCAAACTTCTTGCATTTTAAATAATTCCTGATTTTAAATTGGACCAATAAGCACTCTCTTCGATCCTGCTAGTTTTAAATTTATGGGGTCTATACTTTCTTATAATACTTTCTAGAATTTCTTGGTATTTTGCTTCGTGCCTATCGGCGACATCAAATTTTTCTAACTTTCTAAATCCCCAAGCAGTCACCCCCTCAATTACACACTGTCCAAGTCCTGTTATGTCTAGAACTGGAACATCTGTGTCTACTATCAACTCAGGTGGCTTTTCAATATAAGCAACTTTAATCTTTCCTAAATATGAATCTGGAAATGGCAATATTCCAATTGCTGCCTTAGGTCTTGCTACATTGTTACTATCTACCTCGTTAGTAGTAGTTCTGTAAAAGTACGGAGCCGATTTGCTAAAAGTTTCGTTTCCTCTTGATACTAAATTTTCATAAATTTCTAATTTTGCATTATTAAAGTAGGTATCTGTACTTGCATATTGAATACCCACCCTTCTTATAACCTTCAGATCTGTGGTATCAGAGCCAAACGAATAAATATTCCCGAGAACATAAACCGTATCCGCAGTCCAATCCACTGTGGGTGCAGTTTTTAAAACAACAACAGTTGGGCTAGTATAGGTTTTAATTACAGCACTTTCTCCAAGTGTAGCGTTCTCAATTGAGAAACCCTCCATAGAGTTATCGAATATCGCCGTTGTAGCAGTTAAGGTAGTACCAACTGTTGAAGCCGTCCCCGTTGCCGTGTATGTCGAAAACGGATAAGTCGTTCTCTCAAAATCTTCTGGAAATTTATCAGATAATCTATTAAAGATAACTTCTCGAATCAAGTTATTAATGTTTCTCTTAACTCCCGCTAAAGTTACCTTACCTTCTCGAATAGAAGTATCATCTTCTGAGGAGAGCAGGTTTAAATTATCAAATATTTCTTTTTGTAATGCGGCAAAGTTCATTGTTAATTGCTAATTAATTATTTTTTCTTCTTAGATGCATACATTGCTCTACCCCTCGAAGCCTTTGGAAAAGCATATTTTCTAGATACTTTACCTACTTTAGCCCCCTGCACCATTGATTTCTTAACATCCTTTCTAGTTAATGCACCACGTTCGCCAAATTTTCTCATCGCCGATACCTTACCTGCCATAATTTGATTTTTAAAAATTAAACATACGTGATATTTCCCATAACAAAGAATGCTTTAAATCCTGTGTCTTGGGTTGTACAAACCAAGTAAATACTATCTCCTTGATTAGTTGATTCCAAATATCCGCCCGCACCTGTCGTTGTAGTTACACTTACTACCCTAATTGATTGACTTGCGTTTTGGGCAATTTTCCACCCACCCGTACTCCTGTTCAGTACTGCTATTATTTCTCCCACATTTATTGTTGTTGGTAAGGTAAATACAACCTGTGAAGTAGAATCTCCAATATATCCCCTATTCCCTACTAATTGCTGTGTAGTTGTAGTATTAGCAAGTAAGTTCCAAACTAGACTTGTATTTAAAACACTTTTTTCGTCTGTAATTGTTGCCATTTTCTAAATTTCATAAATTATGCTAGAATCTCAGGATATTTTTGAACTAGGTATTGATAGTCGCCATTTCTCTCATCCAGTGGAACGTAGCAGACGGTACCGTCTTCTTTAGTCCAGACTATACAATCACCCATCGCCGACATTTCCCAGCTTTCCATTTTTTTTAAAAGTAATAATAATTAATATCCAGTTGCGGCAGTCCAATGGAAGTACCTTTCTCCACTTGCGGGTGCTGTTAGAGTAAAATTTTGGTTGAATCCACTCTCACCAGTATTTACAACAAAACTCCCAGCACCAATCGCCCTATCAGCAGTTCCGTCCGATATTCTGTTAGCCGTTCCACTTGTAGCCCCATATATAGTAACGGTTGGCGTGATTATCATCTTTTTAGGATAGCGTACCGTTTGGATACAAATCCCCCCTGCCGTATTGTCTATAGTTACCCCCCCTATAGAATTTACCACTGTTGAAGCCCCAACAACCGACGCTTCATTATATGACTTTTGAAAATGAGCGTCACATGCTTCACGCTCTACATCCAGAGGTTTGGGAACAAAGACGGGTACAAAATCGCCTACATACGCCCTAACTTGTGCTATTTCGACATTGCCCGAACCTCTATAGGTTTCGGCAGAAACCGCTCCCACTCTTGACGCATGACTTGATCCCCACATCGTCCAAATGTAAAGAGTCAAACAATCGTCATTGTTTGATCCAAAGGTTTTGCCCGTCAGAGTATTAGTGTCAAAGGTCACCGTGCAATCTTGCATATTGCTAGTCAACGTCCAATTATTCCCCACGATTTGTTCGGTAGCGCTTGGTGAGCCACCCGACCCGTAATTTTGTAAAAGTTCCATCCCGACCTTTTTACCTAATATATCGCTTCGCGCTTTCAACACAAAAGTTATTTTTTTACCTGAGCCCGCATACTTTCGCACACCCTGCCAAATGGCTTGAAATAATATCCCATAAGATAAAGCCCCCAGCGATGTGCCCGCCCCGTTTACGTTAATCCTGTAAAAGTAATATGAGTTTGCAATTTCGCCAGCAGTTAAAGTCTGCCTCGATAATATTGTAGTTGGTAAAGTTCCACCGCCTGCATCTTGATCATATGCCCACCTATCAGCAGTTACGGTAAACGCTGACCATGTAAAGCTCGTATTTCTTTCCCACCTGTCGAAGTTGCCGTTGTCTATTATATTTGAAGCGTCAGCAGTAAAATTATTAGTCGCATTAATTGTTGTCATTTGTTTAACTTCTGTGTGCTAAAAATTAATTTAAGAAGCCAACCCAATTGGATTAATTAGTAAAGCATCAATAACACCATTTGAATCGTCCGCAGTATAAGCCTCTAAAGCAATTGCAAAAGCAATTTGATTTGCGCCCGCCTTTGCAGCAATCCCCGCAGACGTAAAGCTTGTTAAATAATCCCCTATAGCAATATCTGTTGTTCCATCTACTTTCAGAGAAACGGTCTTACCTAATACCTGTATCCTTCCAAAAGTAGCATCCGCTATTGAAGCACTTGCTACCACCCCATAAATCATGGGATCGCTTGCACTTGTTGTCGTTGTCACCTCATTCCCTGCCGCCACAGCTTTTCTTACAACTACAGTTCCCACAGTCAAAGCACCACCTGATGTATTTTTCATATTAACAAATCTTGATTCTTGGACTGCCGATCCCGTTAGGTTATTTATAACTGTGTTTAGGGTTCCTGCATCCACAATATTTGTTGTTGCATTCGTCACATTCCCCATTACAATATTATCATAAGAATTTGCATCTATGTTTAAGTTTCCTATTCTAACTCTATTCCCGATTATTATATTCCCATAGCTCGAAACTAGAGATACTGTCGAGGTAGTCGACGTAGTAGACAAAGTATTTCCAATCACCATATTATTAAGAGCGGATGTCAATAGAATTGCGTTTGTCCCCATTCCCACAATCGTATTCCCGATAACCGAAACTCTTTCGATAGCTGATGGTATACTAACTCCAATATTGAAGCTAGTCATATTATTACCACAAATACCCCCTATAGAAGCTTCGGCTAAAATTGCGGTTCCCGTTGCTGAATCTCCTACAAATGTATTTGTGCCAACTTCAAAAGATCCCAACCCTAACCCAAGCGCTACAACTGTTGCCCCACCCGTTAAATTCATGTAATTATTAGAGAATCTTAAATAATTTGCATTAGTTTTCGTGGTTAAATATGCATTTGCAACCGTTGTTCCTGCCGTTGTAAAGTCAAAGGTGTTCCCATTAATCATTGGCGCAGATCCAGTTAATTGAATATGTGAAGTAGTTGCAGTCCCAGTATCGTTTATATAACAATTTGTCATCTTAAATCTTGCAGCCGATGCTGTTAGTGTTCCGTTAGCAGATGCTCCCTTAACAACTTCTGCAGTATCTAATCCCGCATCTACGCCCGACATTGTTATAGCTCCTGCTGCAAGTGTTATTTTCACATTATAGATATTAACCCTTGCTCCTGATAATGTTAAATTGTTTGCACCCATTGCGATTATGGCTGCTTTTGATTCTCCAATTATGTTTAAATCATCGATTGCAGAGGTAATTGCACTTTCTGTATATGTGCCATTTTTGACAAAAATAGTGGTTGCTCCTGCCGCTATTGCACTTCCAACAGTCGTATAGTCCCCACCACTTGCTGCAACCACCTTAAAAGTAATCGCTCCCCCTTCTGCAGTTAATCCTCGTAACCTACGGTCAATCTTTCCCATATTTTTAGAATGCTAAACTAAAATTGAATCCCTTCTTAGTGTCGCTTTTATTGTTAAAGTTCCTCCGTTTGATGCTATCCCAGTTTCTTTATAAGATACTCTCATATATTTGCCAATTACTGGCAAGTATATTGTAAATCGATCGTAAGTTCCCGCTATTTGCGTTGCTGCAAATGTGTAATTTTGTAAGGTTAGTGTAGTTACTCCTGCCGTTGTTATTTCTGCTGTTGTTGTATACCAATCCGTGCTTACAGGTATATCATTGTCATTTAATGGGTTCGCGTATTCAATTTTTAACTCAAGTGTATTTGCGGTTTCTGCCG